>JBBEAV010000011.1:29288-33329 GCA_040882655.1 Acidimicrobiales bacterium | reverse complement strand
GACTCTGCCGGCGCGTCATCGGTGTTGGTCGCCCACGATATGCGGCCGTCAGGGCGTTTGGTAGGTGTTGCCGTCAACGGGGTGTCTGCACTTTTTCAATCCTGTAACCGTGGCAAACGATCGATCGCCCTCGATATGGCCACAACAGAAGGTCTGGCGATTGTGCGTGACCTTGCCGCGCGTAGCGATGTTGTCATTCAGAATATGAGGCCTGGGGTCGCCGATCGCCTCGGTATCGGTTGGAGTGATCTATCAAAAGACCGAGACGATCTCGTGTACATCTCGCTATCGGGATTCGGCCAAGACGGTCCCTATGCCACCCGAGGTGCCTATGACACCGTGATTCAGGCCTATGCCGGTCTCGGATCGAATCAAGCCGACCCGGATAATGGGGTTCCGGTATTTCTTCGACAAACCGCAGCGGACAAGGTCACTGCTCTTTACGCGGTTCAGGCCATCACCGCTGCGTTGTTTGCCCGCGAGCGAGGCAGGGGAGGCCAGCACGTCGAACTGTCAATGCTCGACTCAGTAGTTTCATTTCTCTGGGCCGATTCAGCGGGTAACGAAGTCATGTTGGATTCCGATGGCTCAATGAGTTCAAGCTTCGTACAGGGCTCCAAACCATTTCATTTTATTGATGGCTACGGTGTTGCTACTCCAACCTCCGATGCTGATTTCCATGGCATGTGTGAGGCGCTTGGCGTAGATGGGCATGATGACCCGCGGGTTGCGACCATTGGCGAACGGCGACAAAACCCTGTCCTTACCGGGGAAATTATGTCGAGATGCCATATCGCAGCGCGCTCATTCAATTGCGCTGAGATCTCACAACGAATGGAGAATCTAAAAGTTCCCTTTGCTCTCGTTGTCGCCCCAAAAGACCTTCCGAATGATCCGCATGTAATTGCGATTGGTCTCTTCGAGGAATTTGATCATCCAGTTGCGGGTCGAGTCCGACAGCCGCGTCACCCCGCTCGATTCCTCGGGACACCGGCAACGTTGCAGACCGTCTCACCCGGACTCGGCGAGCACACCGATCAGATTCTTACCGAAATCGGTAAAGCTGATGCGATTACGACACTGCGCTCAGAGAACGTGGTTTTCTAGGAGAGCATCGCCTCAAGCGCGTCGCGGTCCTCGCTGGTCGGCGACCACAAACCGGCATGAACGTTGGCAACGATCTGCTCTGGGGTTGTTGCCCCGGCGATTACTGACGCAATTGACGAACGTGATGCCAGTCCGCCAAGAGCTACATCGAGCAAGGTGATTTCCCGCTCAACTGCAAACGCATCTAGAGCCTCGATTTTGTCGAAGTTGGCCTCGGAGAGCATCGCCTCCATCCCCCATGCGGCGATGCGTCCTCCGGGTGGCGCGGGGTTGCCTCTCTGATATTTTCCGGAGAGGAGCCCGCTAGCAAGGGGGAAATAGGGGAGTTGCCCCAGCCCAAAATGTTCGCAAGCCGGTAAAACTTCAGCCTCCGCTTCGCGATCAATGAGGTTGTAGTGATTTTGAGCACTTATGAATCTTGAGAAGCCATTGGATCGTGAGATCCAATCTGCCTCAGCAATTTGCCAACCAGTGAAGTTTGAATTGCCGATATAGCGAATCTTGCCCTCGGCCACCAGCTCAGACAGTGCCGACAGGGTTTCCTCTATGGGCGTAGAAGAATCAGGTTTATGGAGCTGATACAAATCGATGTAATCGGTTCCGAGTCGAGAGAGCGAGCGCTCTACGGCTTTCCGTATGTAACGACGTGAGCCTCGAGCGTTCCAATCCGGACCGTTCGCACCCTTGAGGTCGCTGCCAAACTTGGTCGCAAGAACGACATCGCTGCGTCTGGCCCCCAAAGCCTTACCGAGAAATAGTTCAGAGTCGGAATAGGAGTCAGAGGTATCAAACATTGTGATGCCATTGTCCAAGGCGGCATCAACAACCCTTTTCGTTGCTGCCTCGTCAATGCGCATTCCAAAATTGTTACAACCAAGACCAACGGTTGAAACAACGAGTCCACTCTTACCCAAATGCCGAAAAGTCATCTCACGAGTTGCAGTCACTGGTAGGCCTTAGATTCCGAGTGCTTCGCGGGTGCGTTGCAACTCGAGAACCTCGGTCGTGGTCGGAACCAAGAAAAGTTCATCACAACCGAGTCCTTCGAGTGTGTCGACTGCTTGCTTCAGCGAGGCGGCGGTTGAGGTTGACAACATCGATGCCATCATCGTGCCAACCTCTTCGCCGAAAATTTTCATATACGCGTACCCGTAGTCGTAGAGGCGTTCTTGAGCTCCATCTCCGAGGGCGTACCAGAGGCTGGCCGAAATATGAGGTGCATCTGCTCGACCCTCTTGTGCCCAGACATCCCTGATGCGCGTGAAAGCGGCGTCGGTGGCGATGGGGTCGATTCCAAACACCGTCGAACCATCATCCACTCCGTTTGCCCAATGAGCGGCCCTGGCGATTGCTTTTGGCCCCATGGCGCCAGCGATAAACGGCGGGCCTCCTGTTTGAAAAGGCGGCGGTCCAACGGGATCGGCCCCTTCGAAGGGTGGCTCGCCATTCCAGATCCGCCTCATAGTCCTCACCTGCTCGTCCATCCGCGACCATCGACGTTCAAAGGATCCCGAAATCGCTCGGTAGTCATGTTCTCGACCACCCACGCCGATGCCGACGGTGAGGCGCCCATTCGAGAGTTGATCAACCGATGCAAGTTGTTTCGCTACATCAACTGCATCGTGTGCCGGTAATACGATAATTGTCGTCCATAGACGAACCCTCTCCGTAAGGGCGGCCGCCGCAGCAAGTTCCACGATCCATGAATGGCTTGGATAGGTGACCCGTTCGGGCACGGCGAGGCTGGACCACGGCCCTTCATCAATAGCCCGGCACCACTCCAACGTTTCAGATCGGCCATGGGGAATCATCGTCGGCAGTGTCATCGCAATGTCCATAACTCTCATTCTGTCCTGAGAGTGGGGCATCGTCGTGCGGAAGCGAGATTCTTGGGGAAGACTGAGAAATGCGGCGCCGGGGGGCGAGCGGATGAGGAGCGCAATGACGATCAATCTCTACAGTCCCGATACATACAGCGATGGCCCACCGTTCGCAGAGTTTGAACGGCTACGGCGGGAGAATCCTGTTTCTTGGCAGGAAATACCGGGTCAGCCTGGGTATTGGGCCATCTTGCGCCATGCCGACGTCGTTCATGTCTCTCGGAATCCGCTTCTCTTTGCTTGTGAACCCGGCGGTGTGGTGCTTGAGGATATGGAACCAGAGCGTCTTGCTCGCATGAGGGACATGCTGCTTTCAATGGATCCACCGCGCCACATCGCATACCGCAAGCCACTGGCCCCAGAATTTTCACAGCGAATCATCGGATCGATGGATGCTCAGGTACGAGCGATCACACGTGAGATTTTGGCAGGGGCCGCCGAAATTGGTGACGTGGAGTTTGTGCATGACGTGGTCGGACCACTCCCGACACAGGTGATCGGTCAACTCTTCGGTCTTCCCGAAGCGGATTGGGCACTGCTTCATCGTCTTGCGCAGATGAATACAAGTGGCCAAGACCCAGAGTTCAATCCCGACGGTGACTTACAAGAGGTCGGAAGCGCGGATTCATCGATTCAGATGGCTCTGTACGGAATGGACTTTGCCAAAAGTCGCCGGGCCATGGAACCTCAGGGCGATCTGATGGATGTCATCCTTGGTCAGGAGTTTGGCGGCCGTCGACTCAGCGATAGTGATATCGGCAGCATGCTTGTCCAAATGATTACCGCAGGTAACGACACCACGGTGACGATGATGGCAGGTGGGCTCTGGGCGCTCCTCGAACACCCCGATCAACTCGATGCACTTCGTCAAGACCGAGCGTTGTTACCTGGTGCGATCGAAGAAATTTTACGCTGGTTTACGCCTCTCCACTACTTCCGCCGCACTGCAACCTCAGATACTGAAATCGCAGGCCAGCCGATTGCGACAGGCGAAAAGGTCGCGATGTACTACACATCAGCTAATCGCGATGAGAAAGTATTTTCTGACGCAGGC
>JBBEAV010000011.1:0-29188 GCA_040882655.1 Acidimicrobiales bacterium | reverse complement strand
CGAACGAAAGTTTTAACTATGAAATCGATCGTTATCAAAAATGGCACAGTTATTGACGGTTCTGGGAGCCCAGGTTTTCTCGCCGACGTCTTGGTAGAAGAAGGCCGAATCAGTGCGATCGGAGCCAACCTGCAGGGCGACACAGAACTTGAGGCAAGCGGTTGTGTCGTGGCTCCTGGCTTCATCGACATCCACACCCATTACGATGCGCAGGTTTTTTGGGATTCAGGCCTCACCCCATCAAGTTTCCACGGCGTCACAACAGTCATTGCAGGCAACTGCGGTTTTTCTATTGCTCCCACTAGGCCAGAACACCGAGAGTTAATCGCACGCACCCTCGAAAATGTTGAAGATATGGATGTTGCTGCACTGAGAGCAGGCGTTCCATGGAATTTTACAACCTTCCCCGAATACCTCGATGCGGTTCGTAATCTTCCTTTAGGGCTGAACTTCACTGCATACATAGGACATACAGCGCTGCGGCTGTTCGTCATGGGTGATGCTGCGTACGAGCGAACTGCCACAGATGAGGAAATTGCCCGCATGGTTGAAGTGCTCACTGATGCGCTCAATAGCGGTGCCGCTGGCTTTGCGACGAGCGTTGCCCCCACCCATCGGGGTGTAGACGGTAAGCCCATTCCGTCGCGCTTCGCCGATCGGAAAGAACTTGAAGCACTCTTTTCTTGCGTAGGTGAAGTTGGTAAGGGAGTGGTTGAGGTGACTCCAGGCGAGATCCTTCCCCTCGCCGATATTTATGATCTACAACTTGAGAGCGGTGCACCGTTCACGATCACAGCGTTACTCAGTACTCCGTCGATGAGTCACAGAAACTTTGTTGAACTCAACCGCTCCGGGTGGCAACGAGGCGCACGGGTATGGCCACAGGTTTCTCCTCGGCCACTTTCTTTCGCAATGTCATTAGCGGAGCCATTCACTTTCAACGTCAACTCTGTATTCGCCGAACTTCTGTCAGGCACGTTGGCTGAACGAGAGGTTGCCTATGCCGATCGCGATTGGCGGGATCGGGCGCGTGATGTTTGGTCCACAGGCACATTCATGGTTCCCCGATGGGAAACATTCGAGATTAGCGAATGTCCATCTGCACCAACGTTGGAGGGCATGCGCATTGCAGATTTAGCTGCCGCTCAGCACTGTGACCCATTCGATTTTTTACTAGATCTTGCTCTCGAACAAGAGGGGCTTATGTTGCGTGTTCGTTGCATTGTTGCGAACGATGACCCCGATGAAGTTGCATTGCTCATCACTGAAGAACATTGTGCTCTAGGGCTTTCTGATGCCGGAGCGCACGTAGGTCAACTTTGCGACGCGCCCCAAGCCACCGACTTACTTGGCAATTGGGTTCGAGATCGAGGTGTGATGACCCTCGAGCAGGCCGTTTATCGCCTCACCAAATCGCAGGCCGATTTGTTCAAATTGATCGACCGAGGAGAAATTCGCATAGGAGCTTGGGCTGACATCGTTGTCTTTGATCCCAGAACCGTCGCTCCTGGCCCGGTCCGAAGGATTGCTGACTTTCCTGCCGGTTCCGAGCGTCTCACGGCCGACCAGCCCTCAGGAGTCCGTCACGTTTTGGTGAACGGCACCCCTATTCGACTCAACGAGCAGCAGATGCCGCTGGGAGCAGGGCCGGGTGTAATCGCTCAGATTGGTAGTCAGTAGAGATTGAAAAACCATGTTGGGCTCGTCACGGTGCCCTCCTGGGGCCTATTATTTAAAAAACCACTTCTCGTCGGAGGCCCCACTATGACTTTGATCGATTCGTCTGCACCAGAAGCCGTTCACATCGGAGCGAGCGATCTCCCTTGGGTGGAGATCGGCAATGGAAACAAAATGCGTATTCTTCAAGTCAAAATTGAAGAGGGTTTGTGGGTAGTTGAAAATATTTTTCAAAAAGGTTTCGAGGTGCAAACGCATCGACACACAGGCCCAGTTTGGGGATATACCGTAAGCGGTGCTTGGGGCTATAAAGAATACGACTACTACAATCGAGCCGGTTCGTTTTTGTACGAACCAGCAGGTTCGGTTCACACATTGCACTGTGTCGAAGACAACACGCAGGTGTGGTTCCACATGTACGGCTCAAATCTCAACCTTGACGCCGAGGGCAATGTGGAATCGGTTTCCGACGGGGCAGGATCTCTTGCTGGTTATTACGCCCTTTGCGAAATGCAGGGAATTCCCCGCCCCAACGTGGTTGTGGGTTAACTGGCACTCGGTTGCCATCACAAAACTTGTCAATAGTCTTAACCATTGTCTTAGGTTCGGGCACTCGGAGTGGGCGGAGTTGATCAATGATCTCCGTTTTCTGGGTCGGTCGTCATGGGTGCGATGCTCGGAAGGTTGAAGCATGATTGTCGCCGTTGGGGTGGGTCTGCTGGGGGAGTGAGGAAACATCGTGGGTCCGTTTCATGACGTGGCGATCGTTGGCGTCTTTAATACCAAACAAGCTCGCGTTTTAGAGGAACACGACTCGCAGAGCATCGCTCTCGAAGCCGCACTTGGGGCCATCGCTGATGCTGGATTGGAACCACGTGACATCGACGGCGTTGTCGGATCGGTAGCAAGCAATTTCCTCTTTCAGAGTCGGATTGGGCCAGCATGGCGTTCAATGTCGCCACTCGGCATTCCTGCAGTTATCGAGGCGGCAATGGCCATTGCGTGTGGACTAGCCACCACCGTGTTGATTGCGACTGGCGAAGCCGGTAGTCATCGTCAGCGTTCATCAACTGCGCCGTGGACTCGGCCCACGAACGAGTTTGTTGCCGCTTATGGAATGTTTACCGCCGCCGAATTTGCGCTCATGGCTCGTCGGCACATGCATATGTACGGCACAACCCCCGAAGCAATGGCCCATGTTGCTGCGACGATTCGCAACAATGGCCATAGAAACCCTGAAGCGGTGTATTTCGGCAGAGGCCCGTTCACTGCGGAAGACGTGCTCCAGAGTCGCATGGTGGCTGATCCGTTCCACCTCCTTGAATGTGCCATGACCTCGGAAGGAGGAACGGCGCTTGTCCTCACCACGCTTGAGCGGGCAAAGGATGCTGCCAAATTGCCGGTGTGTGTCCTAGGTGGTGGAACCGATCACTACGGGCCTTCCTACCAGCACCCTCCGGTATGGGACCTTGGTGGCATTCGGAGGCCCGATCTCATCGCAGGCAATGTGGGAAGGCGAGCCGCCGAAGATGCGTTCGCCTTCGCCGGACTCCGGCCAGTGGACGTGGACGTTTGTGAGTTTTATGACCCGTTCTCTTTTGAACTGATTCGTCAGTTCGAAACTTTTGGATTCTGCGACGAGGGTGAGGGCGGCGATTATGTGCTTTCGGGCGTGATCGAGCCTGGCGGACGGCATCCGATAACAACAGATGGCGGAACGATGTCATTCAGCCACGGTGGAGCTTCGGTGCAACTTTTCCAACGGGTGGTGCGCGGTGTGCAACAGATTCGTGGAGAGTGCGTTACCGCCCAAGTTGCCGGAGCAGAAGTGGCGATGTGTACCGGCGGAGGATCGGGGGCCCTCTTTACCGATGTGCTCCTCCTGGGAAAGGCACACTCATGAGTGAACTGATTGCCCAAGGTGGCGAGATTCCGATTCCGATTCCCAGTGTGCTCTCCGAGCCCTATTGGGACGGTTGTCGTCGGGGAGTCTTGCGTTTTCAGCGATGTGAGGCTTGTGGAAGCGCAACCCATACGCCTGCGTTGCTTTGTGCTGTTTGCGCATCAAGAACGCTCAAATGGGAAGACAGCAGCGGGAGGGGGGAAATTTACAGCTGGACCCGCGTATGGCGGCCGGTTACCCCTGCGTTCGTTACCCCCTATGTGCCGGTCATCGTTGCCGTCGAGGAAGGTTGGTTCATCCTTTCGAGCCTCATCGGCTGTGATCACGATGCCGTCACGATTGGAGCAGAGGTCAGCGTGGTCTTTCACCCTGTCGGTGGTGCCGATGACCTATGGCTTCCCTATTTTCAGTTAGCACCCGAGCAACGGTCGCGAACCTGAGGGCAGGACGTTGATATCGAAAAGTTTTGACTCGATTAACGCCGACGCCTACCGTTTACAGTCGTATCAATTTCCAAAACTTCTGATCGTTACAGCGCTTCGGTGGCTGTTGAGGTGCATCTGATGGCGTCGAACGGAGCAGGGGGCGCGTATCCCGAAGCTCCTCAAACTCGGTCGTTGTTCCTTTGCCGTTTAGAAAACGCGTCTCATGTCTGATCCGGACCAGAGTGATGACCTGGATCGGATCGAGGAACAGTTGCAGGAGGTGCGTCTGGGACTCACCAGGTTGCAGCGACTGCTTTCCAGCCGCCGCGTGCATGCGGGTATGGCAGGAGCAGCGAGAGTTGTGCTGCCCCAGCAGGCCATGAATGTACTTCGAGCCCTCGGAGATCAGGAGCCCCTCCCGGTCGGCGATGTGGCTCGGGCTGCCCGGATGGACGCAGGAGCAGTGAGCCGTCAGATTCGGGTTCTTGAAGAAGAGGGGCTGGTAGAACGCCGGTCAAGCCCCCAGCACGGAAGCATTGTTCTCGTAGTTGCAACTGATGAGGGCAAGACTCTGGCGCAGCGTTTCGAACGTGTTCGTAGCGCGCAACTGTCGAGAGCGCTGCTGGAGTGGACTCCGGAAGAACGGCAGCAGTTGGGCCGACTGATGGTGCGTTTGGTGGATGATTTGCAGTCAACACCGTATCTGCAGGCAGACGGAGATTCCGGATAATTTGACTAATCGGGAACAATCACGGCGCGTCCTCTCAACTCACCTCTCTCCATCTTTTCATAGGCCTCAGCCACTTGATCAAGCGGAAACACATCGACGTCGATTCGAAGTTTTCCGCTTTCGGCCAAGGCAATCACCTCTAACGTGTCAGCAATTGTTGGCGCTTGAAAACTAAAAATTTCGCCGTCTCTTGGCAGTTTGTCGAAGAGTGTTCCCCGTAGCGATCCATTGCCGGCACCAACAAGGGCGAAGGCTCCGCCCTTCTCTGTGCACTGCAAGCCGTGGGTAATTGTTTCATCAATGCCCACAAAATCGAACACTGCGTTTGCTCCTCCGCTCAGTATTCGGCGTAGTTCAGCGCTGGTGTCCTCGTTGACTCCGAGCAGGGTGTCATTTGCGCCAAGTTCCTTCGCATAAGCCAGACGATCATCTGACACATCGATGGCAACGACTCGAGCGCTGGTGAGAGCGAGAAGATGTTGAATGGCATAGGCCCCCAGTCCTCCAGCTCCTATCACCACTGCGCTCCCGCCAGGCGGAATTCGAGCGAGGGAGCGTTTCACCGCGTGGTACGACGTGGCTCCGGCATCGGTAAGAGGTCCGGCGAGAACAGGGTCAAGATTGCGAAGTTTCACTAACTCACGGGTGGAGGAGACCAGCACATACCGCGCGAGGCCACCGTCAATTCCGTAACCGCGACCCACAATCGAATCGTCACAGTTGTTGTCTTGGCCACGAGCACACCAGATGCAGTGTCCGCAGGAATGTGGACTGATCACAGCGACTGCGTCACCGACATCGAACCCTCGAGCGCCTTCTCCCAAAGCGGCGATGTGCCCGCCCACCTCGTGCCCAAGGGTGAACGGAACTCGCCACCCAAGCGGCTCCATGAATGCCGCCGGAGCAAGCGCCATGCCGATATCGGAATGACACAGGCCATTGCCGGCGACTTCAACGAGGACCTCGCCCGGCCCCGGTTCGAGGATGGGGGCCTCTGTGAGCTCAGGGGGATGTTCCCATTCGACAATGCGGTACGCCTTCATCATCTCCGTCATTGGCTCATCCTGTCATGAACATGGAAATCTCGCCCGGTGCCATCACTCCGTCATCCGGCGAGCCAAGATGGAGCGTTCATACACCGGAGGGTCTCATGTCTGTAGTGAAGTCGATCGAGGAAGCAACCACCATGTGGGGTCTGGTGGAAGCGCGTGCCGCAGCTTCCCCTGATGTCGTTGCTCTCATTGAAAACGATCGAGAGATCACGTTTAAGGAACTTCGTGATGTCTCCGAGCGGGTTGCTGCCGGCTTCCATCAATTTGGAATGCGTCATGGGTCACGAGTGACGTGGCAACTTCCTACCCGAATAGAAACCGTGATCACATCTTTAGCACTTGCCCGGATCGGAGCGATTCAGAATCCGATCATCCCGATTTACCGCGACCGCGAAGTGGGATTTGTCCTTCAACAGACCGATGCAGAATATTTCTTGATTCCTGGCGATTGGAATGGCTTTGATTTTAACGCTATGGCCGGTCGAATTATCGATGACCTTGGAATTGAGCCAACTGTCATGATCGCCTATGACGAACTTCCTCAGGCTGAGCCCTACACATTGCCGCCTGCGCCTATCGACGGCGACGAAGTGCGTTGGATTTATTACACCTCAGGCACAACCTCAGCCCCAAAGGGGGTACGTCATAGTGATGGCACGCTTTTGGCGGGTGGTCTCGGCCTGGCGAACGCCGCTGCTCTTACGGTGAGCGACATTGGCTCAATCGCCTTTCCCTACGCTCACATAGCGGGACCGGACTATCTGATGATGCTTCTCTATCGCGGATGTGGGGCCATTCTCGTTGAGGCCTTTGTGCTTGATCAGGCCGTGGAATTGTTTGCTCGCAAAGGGGCCACCATGGCGGGTGGTGGGCCTGCCTTTTATCAAATGTATTTAGCGAAACAACGCACACAACCGGGTGTAAAAATTATTCCCTCGCTGCGGTTACTCTCCGGTGGCGGAGCGCCAAAACCGCCCGAGATGTATGTCGAGGTAATGGCCGAGATGGGGATTCCGGTTTGTCATGGTTACGGCATGACTGAGTGCCCGATGATTGCCCAAGGTGGACCAAACGATACCGAAGCGCAGTTGATGTACACCGATGGCAAACCGGTAACTGCGTGCGAGATCCGAATCGTGAAAGCCGACGAATCAATCGGTGCAACTGGGGAAAATGGCGAAGTACGACTGAAGGGGCCCATGGTGTTCAAGGGCTATACCGACCCTTCCCTTGACGCCGATGCCTTCGACGCTGACGGATGGTTCCGCACGGGCGATATCGGCCACCTGGACGCCGACGGACATGTTGTTCTTACGGGCCGGTTGAAAGACGTGATCATTCGTAAGGGTGAGAACATTTCAGCAAAGGAGGTGGAAGACCTTCTCTATCAACATCCAAAAGTCGGAGATGTTGCAGTGATCGGATTACCTGATCGTGATCGAGGTGAGCGCGTTTGTGCCGTCGTTGAGCGGGCACCCGGCATCGCCGATCTTGAGTTCGGCGAGATGGTTGCCTATCTCAAAGGAGCAGATCTCATGGTGCAAAAGATTCCTGAACAACTTGAGGTCGTTGATGAGTTGCCCAGGAATCAAACGCTCCGCAAGGTGCTTAAGCAGGACCTGCGCGATGAGTACCGAGAGAAACCATGGAGCCCCGCCCCGCGATCTTGAGAGTTGTTTCGCCCACTATTTCCCTAGTGTGACTGGTCGACTCTTAATGACTTCTTCGAAGAAGTCGTTGCCTTTGTCGTCAACCACAACAAAGGCAGGAAAGTCTTCCACTTCAATTTTCCAAACTGCTTCCATCCCAAGTTCGGGGTACTCAAGTACTTCAACCGATCGAATGCAATCTTGCGCAAGGCGAGCTGCTGGACCGCCGATTGAGCCAAGATAGAAGCCGCCGTGACGTTCACAGGCATCGGTAACAGCCTTCGAGCGGTTACCCTTCGCCAGCATCACGAAACTGCCACCGTTTTCCTGAAAAAGGTCTACATAGGAATCCATACGTCCGGCGGTTGTGGGTCCGAAAGAGCCTGAGGCAAAGCCCTCAGGGGTCTTGGCCGGCCCGGCGTAGTACACGCAGTGATCCTTGAGGTACTGGGGGAGACCTTCTCCAGCGTCGATGCGTTCTTTCAATTTTGCATGGGCGATATCGCGAGCGACAACCATTGGGCCGCTGAGGCTAAGACGAGTTTTGATCGGGAGTTTGGAAAGAGTCTCGCGAATTTCGGTCATTGGGAGATTGAGATCAATTTTCACTACATTGCCCCCCAAGATCGTATCGGTGACCTCTGGGAGGAACTTGGCAGGTTCATGGTCGAGTTGTTCGAGAAAGATTCCCTCGGTCGTGATCTTGCCGAGGGCTTGTCGGTCAGCGGCACATGAGACAGCGATGGCGACAGGGCAGGAAGCCCCATGACGCGGCAGGCGAACAACTCGAACATCGTGACAGAAGTACTTGCCCCCAAATTGAGCTCCAATCCCTGATTGCTGTGAAACTTTTAGGAACTCGGCCTCAAGTTCAAGATCTCGAAAACCCTGTCCGAACTCATTGCCCTCGAAAGGGAGGGTGTCGAGGTATTTTGCCGACGCCATCTTGGCAGTCTTCAGGGCGAACTCCGCAGAAGTGCCGCCCACAACAACCGCAAGGTGGTAGGGCGGGCACGCCGATGTACCCAAGAGGTCCATCTTCTCGGCGATGAATCTAAGAAGCGACTGTGGGTTTAGGACGGCTTTGGTTTCCTGGAAAAGGTAACTCTTGTTGGCCGAGCCGCCGCCTTTCGCCATGAAGAAAAACTTGTATGTGTTGCCATCGATTGCACTGATCTCGATTTCGGCTGGGAGATTTGTACCGGTGTTTATTTCCCGGTACATGTCGAGCGGCGCCATCTGTGAATAGCGAAGATTGTCACTCTTGTACGTATCGAAAATTCCCTGCGAGATTGCAGCTTCATCGTTTCCCTGTGTAAGAACGAACTGGCCCTTCTTCGCCTTCACGATTGCTGTTCCGGTGTCCTGGCAACCCGGAAGAATGCCACCGGCAGCGATGTTGGCATTGCGGAGCAGATCGAGGGCAACAAAGCGATCATTGCCCGATGCCTCTGGATCATCGAGGATGCTGGCGAGTTGAGCGAGATGAGCGGTGCGCAGATAATGATTGATTTCGAACATTGCAGTAGCGGATAAATACGTAATTGCTTCGGGCGAGATGCGCAGGAACTGTCCGACCGAAGTCTCGACTGTTTCGACTCCGTCGGTGGTGAGGAGTCGGTACTCAGTTGTGTCCGGTCCGAGAGGTAAGAGGTCTTGATGCAAAAATTCATTCATAAAGAAACGGTACCCCTATGAACCTCTCGACACGAGCGAACCCAGAATTTTCCGTCCCACGGATTCTACGGTCTATCAAGCGGCAGGAGATCTAAAGGTGGAGACTGACGAACTCGGAGTTTCTCCTATTTTGCTCTTCTCGTATCGAATCGGCGTGAAACAAATTGCCCCGACAACGAGCAGTGCCCGAACCGAAGAGTAAACCGGATCATCTCCGTGGCCACCGGGATCCACAAGGACGAGCCACGCCACGACGCATAGTGCTTTTGCTCGGGTCGTTTTTGCCTGAATAACAAATGCGGCTAAAGCCACGAGGAGGAAACCTAGGTGGTGGGTCCAGGAAATAGGGCTCACCGCAGCGGTTGCGCATCCAACAATTGCGGCAACAGCGAGATAATCGTTAGCTCTTGATGCTCGCATTGAGCGAAGAAGCGTCACGGCCAAAATGGCGCAGGCCGAAACTATCCAGAGAGCGGTTTGAGCTGTGCCTTGATCAAAGAATCGCGAGATCACACCGAGTAGGGAGTTGTTCCGTGCGTCGCCAATAGAGCCCACTCTGTCTGACTGCCAAAGAAGTTCGGTCCAGTACTGTTTTGAGTCGGCGGGGGCTAGGAACCAGCCCAGCGCTGTGGCTGCAGCGAATGCAGCAATTGCTTGGATCAGCGTGCGCCACCGTTGAGTGATCGCTAGCCACACGACGAAAAGCCCGGGAAGGAGTTTGAGTGAGGTGGCAAGACCTATACCGAGGCCCGACCACCGCCGAGAACTGCGCATCGCATTGAGATCCGCAAGCACAAGTAACCAGATGATGACATTGATCTGACCCTGTCGCAGCGTGAGCCATACAGGGATCGTAACGAGACTTGCGGAGAAGGCCCATACACTCCACGTGAGTCGGCGTTGGGGATCGATTCGAGCAAGACCAGATACCGACCAAGCACATCCGAAAAGAGCGGCAAGATTGACGCCGGTGAATACCACCTCGCGACCATCAGCAGTGAAGGGCGTGAGGACACTGAAGAGTAGGGGGCCGAAGGGGGGATACGCAGCGGAAAGGTTGAATGTGGGATCGCGGTAGTCGTAGAGAGAGCGACCGTCGAGCCACGACCTTGCTGAGTTGGTGTAAATCTGGAGATCGAGGAGTCCATTTGGAGGCCCAGATTTCCATGCTTGCCAAAGGGCGATGCCGACGGCAGCCCCAAGTGCGGTGTACGCAAGAGATTTTCCTCGAATGCGGCAAAGCCAAGCAATGGCTACGACACCACTAAGAACCGCGAGTGGGGTTGTCCACGGATTGACAAGTTCGAACAACCAGTTGGGCACGGTGGGACGATAGTGGAGTTGCCCGGTGCTCGGTCCTTCAAAGATGACTCAAGTTCTGAGTAAAACTTGCGACGGAGCGCGATTGTTGCACTCAAAGGGGGTCTAGTTTCATGGCTTCGCAAAAGAGGTGACACGCAATGGACCAATTACGCCAGTCGAAAATCAACCCTCTCACGCTCGCCGTGGGCGTGGGCTGTTTTGTTGCGTTCCTCGTTGCTGTTCCCTTTGCAAATTGGTGGCTTCGGGAAAACGGTCTATGGATAGCCCCTGTTTTGGGCCCATTGCCTTCGGCGTTGTGGGTGGTGGGAATCACGTTCGTTCTTCGAGACTTGATACAACTAACGATTGGGAGGCGGTGGGCATGGCTCGCAATTTTGGCGGGCACCGTGCTGTCTTTTTGGCTTGCATCTCCGTCACTTGCGCTCGCAAGCGGAGTGGCTTTCTTGGCCAGTGAATCAATCGATGCCGCAATCTTTACGCCAATCGCCAACCGTGGAAGGTTTCTTCTTGCTGTCACTATTTCAGGGTATTGCGCCGGTTTTCTCGATTCAGCGCTCTTTCTTCGCATTGCGTTTGATGACTGGTCGGGCTGGTGGCAACTCGGTATCGCAAAGGCAATCGTCATTGCCATTGTCACCCCCTTCGCATGGGCCCTGCGTTTGTTGATTCGCAGACGGTTGCCTACGTAGGAAGTGAGAACAAAAGATCATCCGAAGAGTTATCTTTGCTTATGTCCTCTAATGAATCGTTTCGCGCCTCAAGTTCATCTGAACTACAACCCCTCATGCACACCGGAGGAGCGCTCCTTACCAGATCCGAACGTCGGCAATCAGGCAGGGAAAAGCGAAAGGCCGTGCCGCGCTCTGCCCACAGCGGATGGCAAGCGCTACCAAGCCGACGCGATCCGATCGCAGTTCTTGAAGATCAAAACAAACGGCGGTTCCCCGATCTGGTGCCGCTCCGATGGGGTCGCATGGTGGCGAGCCCATTCACCTTTTATCGCGGGGCGGCGGCCGTAATGGCCGCTGATCTAGCAACTACCCCATCTACTGGTTTCGATGTTCAGGTGTGTGGCGACGCTCACCTGCAGAATTTTGGGCTCTTCGCTTCACCGGAACGCCATCTTCTTTTCGATGTCAACGATTTCGACGAGACACTCCCCGGTCCGTGGGAGTGGGACATCAAGAGATTGGCTGCCAGTGTGGAACTTGCAGCGAGAGATAATGGGTTCACTCCGGAGCAGGCCGGGTTCGCAACTCTTGGATGTGTTGCTTCCTATCGCCGCTGGATGAAATCTCTCGCAGAACTTTCACAACTCGATGTCTGGTATGCGAAAGTCGATGTTGAGGAGATCACTTCGATGCTTTCCGCCGAGGCACAGAAACGGTCAGCAAAATTGGTGACAAAGGCGCGCACTCATACGACCATGCAGGCGCTCGACAAATTGACCCAAGTCGTTGACGGCCATCGGCGTATCACCGACAATCCACCGATTGTTGAGCACCTACCGGAACTCACCACCCTTCACGCAGTGCAGACAATCCTTGAGCGTTATCGAGAGACACTCCAAGAGGACAAGCGGCTCCTACTCGAGCGATTCGAGATCGTCGATATCGCCCGGAAAGTCGTCGGCGTAGGCAGCGTTGGTACTCATTGTTGGATCGCTCTATGTACCGCCGACCGGGAAGACGATGATCCATTATTTCTCCAGATAAAGGAGGCAAACCGTTCGGTGCTCGAGCCTTGGATAGGTGCAAGCAAATACTCGACTCACGGTGAAAGAGTGGTGGTGGGCCAACGTTTGATGCAGGCGGCGAGCGACATGTTCTTGGGCTGGACGAAATATCGAGAGCGGACGTATTACATCCGTCAGTTGCGTGACATGAAGGGCTCTGCTGACGTTTCATCGATGACGCCAGATGTCCTTAATGGCTATGCCGCTATCTGTGGGCTTACTCTCGCGAGAGCCCATGCTCGAACCGGAGATCCGATTGCCATCAGTGCGTACCTCGGCGAGAGCGATGTTTTCGACAAGGCCATTGTGTCTTTTGCGAAGGACTACGCCGACCAGACCGAACTTGATCATGCCATTCTTCGCGCGGCAATCGACTCCGGGAAATTAGAAGCCCTCGAAGGTCGGTAACGTTGGGTCGCTAGACGTCGGATCGAGCAAGATCAAGAAGTACAGCCTCTGCCGCTCGGCGTCCAGAAAAAAGAGCACCTTGTAGCGAGGCAGTATCACGGTGATCTCCACAGACATAACGGGAGTCTCCGAGGCGTACCGCTTGTCTTGGGTTGAGAGGAGGCAGTTGCAGCGGTTGGCCATGGGGAATCACATCGACGCGAATGGTTTCCCAGTGCTGGGATCCTCCGTGCCAACCTCTCAGTTGCTTTCGTACTAGCGCTTCAAGGTCCGGACCGAGTGCCGAAGGCCCAGGTATTGCGGCAACGCAGAGTGTGCGACCAGCGGGTGCATAACTTGGTGCGACATCGCTCACCGTAGCGAGATTCTTCATCGGGCCAGTGGCTGCGCCATCTAGAAAAATCTTTTTGCCCGGCAGGGGATCTGAGGTTGCATCGAACCAAATCGCGGCTACGGGACGCGACCCAGGATCGGGAATATCGAGAAGTTCTGCCGATGCAGGGCCTTGTGTGGCTACCACGATCGCTTTCGCTTGAACACGTTCTCCGGATTCTAGGTAAACAGTGCTCCGTTCAATTTGAGTGACTTTACTGTTCAAGCGAACAACCTCTGGTGGCAGACCAGCGGCAAGAAGGCCAGACAACCTCCCCATACCGCCAGCGGGCACTGCGCTACTACCAACGGCAAGCATCCGAAAGATCACCTCGAACCTTCGAGATGAAACTTCAAGATTCGGGTCAAGTTGAATGCCGCTGAAGAGTGGGGTGAAAAATCGGTCGATGAATCGCGATGAGAATCCACATTGCCTTAGTCTTGAGATTGTTGACATTTCATTACGACGTAGAAGATCGGGAACAGTCCCTCGCCGAACAGAGACGATGAGTTTGAGAAGACGCAACTTGTCGGTGACCGATCCAACGGAGGAAAAAACTGTCGCCGGAAAATCACTCGGCCGTCGCAGAGGGTCCCCGATCGATGTGAATTTCGAACCAGTCCAAATTGTGGCGCCAGGGTGAAACTTTTTGAGGTTGAGGTCATCGAAGTCGTACCAACGAGTGAGCTCTGGATATGCAGTGAGAAGTATTTGAAATCCCCGATCAAGGGTGAACCCATCGACGAAGTCGGATCGAACTCGACCACCGACACCATCAGAACTCTCAAGGACGGTGACCTCGACGCCGGCAGCGGTGAGTGTGCGGGCACATGTCAAGCCGGCAATACCAGCACCGATGACTACGACTCTTTCGTTCACGATCTTGAGACTACCGAGAGGGCAGTGGTGTTCGGTGTTGAACGCCGCCATCGTCGATCGGAGAAGGCGCTCTAACCTATGTACATGCCGAAACAACCGGAAGCAGTCGACTATGGCTGAACAGGATGCCGTTGGCCGGCGGGTTTTGGGCCGTTCCTCCTCGGATGGACCTGTATTGGCGCCAGGTTCTGCGCACTCGGTTGGGCGTCCGGTTCTTGGGAACAGTGCGAATGCTTTTTTTCAGAACGGGCTTCCCGAAGTTGCGAGCAACCAGCAACTCGAGGGAAGCGATCGGCTCAAACGCAAAACGAGGTTTCGCTTCTCTCTGAGGTTGCTCGTCGTCACTTTGATAGCGCTCCTCGTACTCATTCCCGCAGGAACGTTACTGATTGGCTGGTGGAGATTTTCTCGACTGCCAACAGTGGATGTCTCGGCTGCGCTTAGTGAGCGCGGGTCACGACAAGGGATGAATTACCTCATTGTGGGGACAGATTCAAGGGCCGGGATCAATTCTGAGGACCCCAATGCGGGAGCATTTCTTACCGGTGAATCCTCTGGGGCGAGGACGGACACGATCATGGTCCTCCATGTCGATGGTGCACGCACGCAACTTGTATCGATTCCTCGTGATCTGTGGATCTCTGATCCTGCAACCGGACAGATGGGCCGAATCAACGCGACGTACGCCGGGGGACAATCCAATCTCATTCGAGCGGTCGAATCGATTGGTATTCCCGTAGATCAGTACCTCGAGATCAATTTCGTCAGTTTTGGAAAACTTGTGGATTCAGTTGGGGGCATCACTATTGATTTTCCGCACCCAGCAAAGGACGAAAACTCTGGACTAGCCGTCCCCAGTTCTGGTCCACAGCTCCTTGACGGCGCTGAAGCGTTGGCCTATGTCCGGAGTAGGTATTACACCGAACTTATTGATGGGAAATGGCGCATTGACGGCACAGCCGATATCGGTCGTGCTGAACGTCAACGAGTGTTCTTCACGGCGCTCATGACGAAAGTGAGCAACGAGCGCAATCCGTTTCAACTGATTTCAATGCCAGGATCGCTTGGCTCTGGGATGAAACGTGGTTCAACGTTTACATTCCTTGATGCGCTTGGGCTTGCTTGGTCTATGAAGGACGCATCCCCGCAGCCCGTTGCTTTGGCGGTGAGCCCCCGACGAACCTCGGGTGGCGCTGAAGTCTTAGATTTGCAGCCTGAGTCGAAAATACTCATTTCTGAGTTGGCTTCCTGACACGAAGTTTCGCATGCGGTAGAGCCGGCTAACGGTGGCCCAAAGCGGTAATGTCTGTTGTCAACCCAGCGGTGAATCGTCGGTCAAGAACGCAGAGAGCAGCGCGGCAAAACGAGCTGGGTCAGCAACGCCCGTAACCTCGCGAGCAGAGTGCATCGAGAGTTGCGCAACCCCAATGTCCACTGTGGCGATCCCCAGCCGAGTGGCCGTCACGGGACCGATGGTTGATCCGCACGCAATATCATTTCGAGAAACGAAAACTTGCAGCGGTATGTCTAAGGATTGTGCCAGCGCGATCACCGATGCTGCTACCGGCGAATCAGTTGCGTACCGCGCATTGGCGTTCCACTTAATGACCGGACCGCCATCGATTTGAACCAAATGGTCGGGTTCGTGGCGTTCGGGCCAGTTTGGATGGGTCGCGTGAGCTCCATCGGCAGAAATGCAACGAGAACGCGCAAGCGCAGCAAACCATTGTTCTCGGTCGAGCCCAGCAGACAGTGCAATTCGCTCGAGTGTGATCTCTAACAGGGGACCAGCCGCCCCGGTTGCGCTTTGACTGCCCACTTCTTCATGATCGAATAAACAGACAACGGGAACCGAAAGTGACGGATGATCGAGAGATTCAAGGAGGGCACGCAAACTGGCGTGGCATGAAAGAAGATTGTCGATTCGTGACGCAGCGAACATCGATTGGTCAACCCCGATGAGCGCCGGCGGAGTGAGATCGTGAGCCATGAAGTCCCACGCCTCAATTGATGAAGGTGAGACTGAGAGTCGGTCCGCAAGCCAAGAGCGGAATCGGGGCGCAGTGTCAGCTGCGGCACTCCAGATTGGCTGCATATGGCGTTGAGGGTCGAGTCGCAACCCTTCTGCACTAATCGATCGGTCGAGGTGGATAGCTAATTGAGGAACCCGTAGAAGTGGTTCGTCAACCTGCAGTAACACCGATTGTGCGGTGCCACGAGACGTTCGAATTGACACTCGGCCTGAGAGACCAAGATCTCGATCAAGCCAAGAATTGAGGAGGACTCCGCCGTAAATCTCAACTCCGATTTGCCCCATCCCGACCGAGGAATGATCCGGCTGCGGTCGGATCCGAAGATTGGGAGAGTCTGTGTGAGCCCCCAAGATACGAAAGCCATGAGCGACCGAGGCGCCGTCAGCGGTAGACCAAGCCACTAGGGCGCCACCGTCGGCCAACACATAGCGGCCCGGCGCCGAAGGCCAAGCATCGTCTCGGTGGACAACGGTAAAGCCAGCGTTCAGAAGGAGTTCTGTACCAAGGGCCGAGGCGTGAAAAGGCGAGGGTGAGGCTGAGATGAAGCCAGCAAGATCATCAAGAAAAGGGCTGATTTTTGCATCCGGTTGATCCACAATCCTTGACCCTATCGGTGGGTGGGAAACGGCGTCTCGCCAGCGGGAGCCTGTCGATCCTTCCAGCAGAGGGCGTGGGGCTTTGACCGTGTATCATTTGCCTTCTGATCTGAGGCCAACGTCGTCCCCACATTGGGCAGTTTCCATCAGTGCTTGGTCCAAGCCAAGGCTGCCGCTTCTCTTATCGCAGGACGACGCATGTCTACTTTTCGCCCGTCAGGGCTACCGAAAGCCCAGGGCCTCTACGACCCCCGCTTTGAGCACGACGCCTGTGGCGTAAATTTTGTAGTCCACTTGAAAGGTGAACGCAGCCACAGGATCTTGCGACACGGTCTGGGGGCCCTTTGCAACATGGACCATCGAGGTGCTGCTGGCGCCGAGGTCAATACCGGTGATGGCGCCGGCATTCTGATCCAGTTGCCTGATTCGTTCTTTCGGGCCGTCGTGCCGTTCGACCTTCCTGAAGAAGGCCACTACGCAACTGGCCTTGCTTTTCTTCCGTCTCTTGCTGCCGATGCACTCCTTGCTCGTTCGGCAATTGAAGCGATCTTCGTTGATGAGGGACTGAGCATTCTTGGTTGGCGAGAGGTTCCAGTAGACGATTCAATGATTGGTTCTCAGGCGAAAAGCGTCGAGCCCTCTTTCCACCAACCTTTTGTCGTGGGCGAAGGATTGAGCGGGCTTTTGCTCGACCGCCGTGTGTACCTCGCCCGCAAACGAGTGGAGAGAGATATCGGAATGATCGGCGAGGGAGGCGTTTACTTCCCTTCGCTTTCTTGTCGGACCTTCATCTACAAAGGAATGTTGACTACATCGCAACTCGGTGAGTTCTTTCTTGATCTGTCCGATCCTCGTGTTGAAACAGCCCTCGCTCTCGTACATTCGCGTTTTTCGACAAACACATTTCCGTCTTGGCCGCTTGCTCATCCCTTCCGCTACATCGCGCACAACGGCGAAATCAATACTGTCCAGGGCAATCGCAATTGGATGAGCGCCCGCGAGGCGTTGCTCTCCTCAGAGTTGCTGCCCGGCGATCTCAATCGGATTTTCCCCATCTGCACACCGGGTGCGTCCGATTCGGCAACCTTTGATGAGGTGCTCGAACTTCTCCATATGGGCGGCTACGAATTGCCCCATGCGGTATTGATGATGGTTCCTGAAGCATGGGAGCACCAGCCCTCGATGCCCAAAGCGAAGCGGGACTTTTATCGTTATCACGCTTCGCTTATGGAGCCATGGGACGGTCCGGCGTCGATTGCCTTTACGGACGGAACAGTTATCGGAGCCGTACTTGACCGTAATGGCTTGCGACCGTCGCGCTATTGGGTGACAAACGATGACCTTGTGATTATGGCGTCGGAGGTCGGTGTCATCGATATCGATCCTGCCCGAGTTGTTCAGAAGGGTCGCCTTCGACCGGGTCGGATGTTCCTGGTCGACACAGCCCAAGGGCGCATCATTGATGACGAAGAAATTAAAACTCATCTTGCATCTCAGCATCCCTATGGCGATTGGCTCGGCGCTCATCAGATCGAACTCCAGTCGCTTGGTTCCCAGACCCACAACCTCATCCCGCACGACGCAGTCGTTAAGCGTCAACAACTTTTTGGTTACACCAACGAAGAGTTGAAACTGATTCTTGAACCAATGGCAAGGACTGGTCTGGAGCCGATTGGTTCGATGGGAACCGACACACCAATCGCCATTCTGTCCTCACGCTCGCGCCTGCTTTTCGATTACTTCGCCCAACTCTTTGCTCAGGTAACAAACCCTCCGCTCGATGCAATCCGAGAGGAACTGGTCACAGCAATTAGCAGCACAATAGGGCCCGAGGGCAATCTCCTTAACCCCCAACCGTCCTCGTGTCGCCAAATCGTTATCGAACGACCCATCCTTGACAACGATGAACTTCGCGCACTCATCCATATTGCCGATAATGACAGCGCGTCAGATTTTCGTACTGTCGTGATCCCTTGTTTGTACCCAGTACTTGCCGGCGGTGACGGACTGAGAAAGGCATTAACAACTATTCGACGACTCGCCTCTGACGCAATTGATGCGGGAGCGACCATGCTGGTTCTCTCCGATCGTGGTGCCGACGCTGAAATGGCGCCGATCCCATCGCTTCTGTTTACAAGTGCGGTCCATCACCACCTGATTACGAAGAAGCTGCGTACTCAAGTCGGCCTGATTGTTGAAGCGGGCGACGCAAGAGAAGTGCACCACATGTGTTTGCTGATCGGGTACGGCGCAGCCGCAGTCAACCCGTATCTTGCCTTTGAGACGATTGAGGATCTGATTGCCGAAGACCGCAGCGAAATGCACGACCCCAACAAGGCGATCTCGAATTACATCAAGTCCTCAAGCAAGGGTGTCTTGAAAGTAATGTCGAAAATGGGCATCTCAACTGTTGCCTCCTATACCGGCGCCCAGATTTTTGAGGCCATCGGTCTAGCTCGAGACGTAATCGACGACTATTTCGTTGGCACAGTGAGTCGCCTTGGTGGAATTGGTCTCGAAGAGATTGCTTCGGAGGTTGCGATGCGCCATCGTTTGGCTCATCCCACCAACCCCGCCGAGCGTGCTCACCGCACACTTGAAGTGGGTGGTGAATATCAGTGGCGCCGTGACGGTGAGTATCACCTCTTCAACCCGGAGACCGTCTACAAGTTGCAGCATTCAACGCGTTCTGGTCGCTATGACGTTTTCAAGGAATACACCGCCGGGGTGAATGATCAAGCAAAAAACCTCGCAACCTTGCGTGGTCTCTTTGAATTCCGTTCCGATCTCCGAACTCCTATTTCAATCGAGGAGGTCGAACCAGTATCTGCAATCGTGAAGCGGTTCTCTACCGGAGCTATGTCCTACGGTTCAATCTCCGCTGAGGCACACGAGAATCTCGCAATCGCTATGAACCGAATCGGCGGCAAGTCAAACACAGGAGAGGGTGGCGAAGACGCCGAGCGGTTCATCCCCCTTCCAAATGGTGATTCCCGTCGCTCGGCCATAAAGCAAGTGGCATCGGGTCGTTTTGGGGTGACCAGCGAGTATCTCGTGAACGCCGACGATATCCAGATCAAGATGGCTCAGGGGGCCAAGCCCGGTGAAGGTGGACAACTTCCGGGGCACAAGGTGTATCCGTGGGTGGCAAAGACCCGTCATTCGACACCGGGTGTTGGTCTGATCTCTCCTCCTCCGCATCACGATATCTACTCGATCGAGGATCTTGCCCAACTCATCCACGATTTGAAGAATGCAAACAACAAGGCCCGCATTCATGTGAAGTTGGTATCGGAAGTGGGTGTCGGCACTGTGGCTGCCGGAGTGTCGAAGGCTCACGCTGACGTGGTCCTTATTTCGGGCCATGATGGCGGTACCGGAGCATCGCCACTCACTTCGCTCAAACATGCCGGAGCACCATGGGAACTCGGGCTCGCAGAGACGCAACAAACGTTGTTGTTGAACAAACTTCGCGATCGCATTGTTGTGCAGGTTGATGGTCAATTAAAAACTGGTCGTGATGTCGTCATAGCCGCCCTACTCGGCGCCGAAGAGTTTGGTTTTGCCACTGCACCCTTGATCGTCTCCGGTTGCATCATGATGCGCGTTTGCCATCTTGATACCTGCCCCGTTGGCGTCGCCTCGCAAAAACCGGAATTACGGGCTCGTTTCTCAGGGAAACCGGAATTCGTCGTTAACTTTTTCGAATTCATTGCGGAAGAAGTTCGCGAACTTTTGGCGGAACTAGGTTTCCGGACGCTCAATGAGGCGATTGGTCAGGTTGAGGTGATTGATTCCTCAAGCGCTGTTGATCATTGGAAAGCATCGGGCCTCGATCTCACGCCGATTCTTTACCTTCCCGAGCTTGCCGATGGAGCAAGCCGTTACTGTGTTTCGACCCAGGACCATGGCCTTGATCATGCTCTTGACAACGAATTGATTCGGCAGGCAGCCCCGGCACTTGAGCGCCGTGAGCGCGTTGAGATCGCATCACCAATTCGAAACGTCAATCGAACAGTCGGAACGATGCTTGGAGCTGAGTTGACCCGAACCTTTGGTGGCGAAGGTCTGCCGGACAACACAATCACTATTGGATTTGAAGGATCAGCCGGTCAAAGCTTTGGAGCATTTTTGCCCAACGGAATCACTCTTCGCCTTGAAGGCGATGCCAACGATTACGCCGGAAAGGGATTATCCGGGGGTCGAATCATTATTCGACCCTCGAAGATGGCAACCTTTGCCGCCGAAGACAACATTATTGCGGGAAATGTGATTCTCTATGGTGCCACGAAGGGGGAGATGTATCTTCGCGGAATCGTTGGCGAACGTTTCTGTGTTCGCAACAGTGGGGCCATCGCCGTCGTCGAGGGTGTGGGCGACCATGGGTGTGAGTACATGACTGGTGGACGGGTTGTTGTCTTGGGGCCCACGGGTCGAAACTTTGGAGCCGGTATGTCGGGTGGTCTTGCCTTTGTTTATGACCCGGACAGTACGTTCCTTCTCCGGGTCAACCCCGAGATGGTCGACCTCGATGCGCCTGACGGTAATGACCTTGAATGGCTACGTGATCGGATACAGCGCCACCGTGAAGAAACAGGTTCGGATGTCGCTGCCTCGATCCTCGAGTCATGGTCAGACGCCAAGGCAAGTTTTGTGAAGGTAATGCCGAAGGATTTCAAGCGGGTGCTAGCAGCGGAGCAGAAAGCACTGGCCGAAGGCACAGATCCCATCGATGCGGTCATGGCCGCTGCCCGAGGATGACAGGAGTCAAACATGGGTGATTCAACCGGTTTCTTAAAATACGACCGTCAACTCCCGACTCGACGGGAAGTCCCTGTTCGCTTGCGCGATTGGCGAGAGGTGTACGAAGATTTTCCTATCGCCAAAGTTCGCGAACAAGCAAGCAGGTGCATGGATTGTGGAATTCCCTTCTGCAACAACGGTTGCCCGCTGGGCAATCTCATTCCCGATTGGAATGACCTGGTTTTTCGCGACCGCTGGCGTGACGCTATTGATCGTCTCCATGCGACAAACAATTTTCCTGAGTTCACCGGTCGGCTTTGCCCTGCGCCATGTGAGGCTGCCTGTGTTGTGGGGATCAATCAAGACCCAGTCACTATCAAGCAGGTGGAGGTCGAGATCATCGACCGAGCATGGTCCGAGGGCTGGATCGAACCGCAGATCGCCTCGGTTCGCACTGGACGCAGAGCCGCAGTTATTGGTTCAGGCCCAGCGGGGCTAGCAACGGCACAACAGTTGGCCCGCGCCGGTCATGACGTAGTTGTGTTTGAGCGTGCCGATCGCGCCGGGGGATTACTTCGTTACGGAATCCCCGAGTTCAAAATGGAGAAACATCACCTCGATAGGCGGCTTGCGCAGATTGAGGCCGAGGGTGTGGAGTTCCGTTGCAACGTCAACGTTGGAGTCGACATCACGGGCGATCAACTCCGTGAACAGTTCGACGTTGTGATTCTTGCCGGGGGGGCGACTGCAGCCCGTGAATTGGCGATTGAGGGTCGACATTTCAATGGAATTCATCAGGCCATGGATTTCTTGCCACTAGCGAACAAAGTGCAACAAGGCGATCTTGTCCGCAGTCCGTTGCATGCCGAAGGAAAGCGGGTCGTCATTATTGGCGGCGGAGACACCGGGGCAGATTGCCTTGGAACCTCACATCGACAAGGGGCACTGTCGGTACATCAGTTTGAAATCATGCCTCGTCCATCAGAAACTCGACCGTCGGAAAACCCCTGGCCCACGTGGCCCATTGTCTACCGAACCTCATCTGCACATGAAGAGGGAGGCGATCGCGTGTACGCCGTCAACACTTTGGAGTTCCTGGGCGACAGCGACGGCAACCTTCGGTCCTTGAGGGCGGTTGAAGTTGTTTCCCAGGAGGTTGATGGTCGTCAATCGTTTGTTCCGGTTGAAGGCTCGGAGTTTGAACTCCCTTGCGATCTCGTTTTTCTTGCCATGGGTTTCGTTGGCCCGGAGCAAGGTGGAGTCCTTGATCAACTCGGGGTGGCACTCGATTCCCGCGGGAATGTCGCTCGTAGCGACTCATGGGCAACCAACGTCGATGGGGTTTTTGTTGCTGGCGATATGGGTCGAGGTCAAAGCCTCATCGTTTGGGCGATCGCCGAGGGTCGGTCGGTAGCCGCAGCCGTCGACGCATGGCTGATGGGTGAGACTGCCCTGCCATCGCCGATCAGACCAGCGGAAACTTCGCTTCGTTAAATTCAAGAAGCTTCATTAGATTCAAGAAATAGCAGTATTCGAAACGCGATGAGGCCCCCGTGTATTGACGGGGGCCTCATCAGGATTAACGGTGAAATTTTCAGGCTGCTACTTGATCGCCGTTGAGCTTTCTGTAGGCATAACCGATGGCGATCTCAGTGACCCCGATGGCGAGTCCACAAGTGACGAGATTGATGAGGACGATCACTATGGCGAAAACAATCACATCGCCAGCATTTTTACTTACAAGGTTAAAGGAATTCTTGATGGCGTCTATTGGCTCATCATTGCGCTGAGAGTCGAGGATGAAGAAGCCCCAGAAAAGGAGAAAGAGACGGACGATGACAAAGCCAATACAACAGGCCAAGAATCCGACAAACGAGAGGAGCGCAACAATGATCGCTCCTATGGCGAACGGAGCGAGTCGCTGCGTCGAAAACATCATGCTGGCTTCAGGTGGTCGGCCATCAGTAATGGCGAGGGCTGCACGGATCAGGCCAGCTTCAATCATGAAGCCAAGAAAAACGCCGACTGCAACAATGATGCCGCCAACGAACAATCCGGCAAAGAGTCCGTCAGGCCTCACGAACTGAACCACCATGTTGAACACGATCTGCACACCAAAGAAAATGATAACAATCACAATCATCGCTTTTAAGTTAGCGACGAATTTTTGCCAGCCGTAGGAGAGGGCAACCCCGACATCAAGTCGAGTTCCTCCTGATGGTTGACCGGAGGGCGGTGTTGCGCCCGGTGCTTGTTCGGGTGGGTACCACTTACCATCAGAGGCTTGCCACCAGCCTGGACCTTGGGAGGTATCGCTCATTAGTGATCCTTGTCTCGCTCGTTTACATGACCTTCAGCACGACTTATCAATCGTGTCGAGACGGTACACCGTATTCTTAGCCAGAAGCCGGTAAAGCCGAATGGGAGGGCGACTCTCGACTTACCAATCGAAGGTCAAGCGGTTCATGAGAGAAACTCGAGGGCTGCGTCGAGAAAGCCGAAGTCTTTCGGGGTCGCAAAATGGTCAACATTTCTCAACGTTACGAGTCGGGCATTTGGCAGAGCAGCAAGCAAAGGTTCGGCTGGCCCAGCAAAATCCTTATCTCCCAGTACGACTAACACGGGGCAACTGATGTTCCCGAGTAGCTCAGGCGTTACCGCTAACGAGGGAGGGCGGCGTAGAAACGCCGCGAGTGCGAGGGGATCCTGATCGGGGGCCTGCGCCAGTTGCACAAAGTAGCGAACCATCGGATCAGTGGCATCGCCCGTGCCATCAATTGCAGAGGCGATTGCGCTACTGGCTGGGCCTCTTTCAAAGAGGTTGCCGCCAACCCCGGCGACGATAAGCGAGGAAAAACGTTGAGGTTGGGTGGCTGCGAGGATTAGGAGAGTTCGGGCCCCAAGCGAAAAACCAATGGCATCGACTGGCGCTTCGGGCAATCGGTCAAGGAGATGCTGCTCAAACAATGCATAGGCATTCGGATCATGGGGCTTCTCACATGATCCAGAACCCATTAGGTCAAGTGGTAGCGGCGTCCGACCGATATCGGAGAGAAGGTCGACCCAACCATTGTCAACCCAGGTACGAGCCGCAGAGGTTGCGAAACCAGGAACGAGAACGACAGGGGGCGCCATTAGTTGTGGAATTTCGAACGTCTTCGGGCGCTATCGACCAGCGGAAGAAAGGTTCCGAGTGCCGTGGCCTTCCAAGTGAGACTGGCAGCATGGGAAAGGGCCCCAGCAGAGAGCTGTTCTCTCAACGCATGATCAGTGAGCAGTGAAGCTATAGATGTAGTAAGGGATCGATTCGATTGGGTTAAGAGCCCGGAAACATTGGCAGCAACGGAATCGCGGTGGCCGGCGATGTCCGTAGCCACCGATGGCGTTCCACAACCTGCAGCCTCGGTCAGCGTCATTCCCCAACCTTCGGCGACAGACGCGCTGGCTACGAGCCACGCTCGACGGTAAAGCGAAAGCAATTCTTCATCTGAGACGCGCCCGGTTAACCGGATCCAAGAGTGAGCGTTTCGAGCGGTGATGAGTGCCTCAAGATTCGGTCGTTCATATCCTTCTCCGACGATGACGAGTTCTACATCAGGAACTGTGCGACGTACTTCGACCATTGCTTCAATGAGATCATCGAAGCGTTTTGATGGCATTAGGCGACCAACTGATACAACAAGAGGGGTTGGCGATTTCTCTCCATGGGGATGAAAAGACTCGTCGATTCCGGGCGGGACAACGCGTACTTGTGAGGCCGGAAGACCGAGATAGTCGATGATTTCATTCCGGCTGGACTCGGAAAGTGTCACGATCGGAGTGCGCCGATAAAGCGGCGGGGCAATGTGCTGTTCGAAAAATTTTCCAGCTTTTGCTAATTTTGGCTCTAAGACCATTTCCCACATATCTCGATGAACATGGTGAATCCATGTTGAACGAGGACCTCGAGCCCAGATGGGAGTAAGGAAGGGCACCCCATTCCAAATCTCGATGATCGCGTCGCGGGGTCCAAGACCTCCGAGCAACTCGCTGATAACGGTTGTGGGGAAGACCATGAATCGGCCATGTTTGCGGACAATCTTGTAGCCATCGCGAGAGCCTTCGTAGGGGTGGCCCTGCGCGTAAGAGGTACGCATAGTGACCTCGAGTCCCGCCTCAGCCCACAGGGAGAGGACTCGAGAAGCGTGCAACTCTGAGCCACCTGCCTCGATGTCAACTGAGTCACGCCAGGCGAGAACATGAACTCTCTTAATACCCGCCTCTTCGGCGAGAGCGGAAATATCTTCAATCTCCGCGGGGGAGCTCATTGGACTAGGAGGGTTGCTGTTGTACGGGGTGGTCGGCGCCGTAGGCCTCACGCTCAATCACGGGAGCATCGCGACCAGTACCAGAACGTGTCGATGGGCTCTTTTCCTCGTGGTATTCCTCGTCCACGTTGACATCCCAAACATCGTAAGTCGACCCGTTCACTATGTTCTCAACGGTGAGCATGGCGGTGTACATCGAGTGATCTTGATTGTTATATCGATGCATTCCATTACGGCCGACCGGATGGACGTTAGGGGTGTAGGTCGAGACCCATTCGCGAAGAACGTCAACATTTGCCTTGTATCGCTCGTCGTAAAATGGATACGCCTTCGGTACCCGCACCACGTAACCGGCTTCGATCTGACCACCTTCAATCAAACCAATCTCCTGCAGTTCCTTGCTGGCAAGGGCCACAAGGTCCTCGTCACTAGTGTTCCACACTTTGTCGCCTTCGAAAACGAAGTATTCGAGGCCAAGGCAGGTTCTACCTTCTTTGACCATGTAGGGCGACCAAGAGCCGAAATTCTGGATTCTGCCGACAACGACCGCAGGAGAGTGAATGTAGATCCAGTTATCGGGAAAACCAGCGCTTTCTGGAACTACCAAAGCGACGGTCAAAAAGTCGCGATATCGAAGATCATTGGCTGCGGCCAAGACGTTGGCCGGGGGAGGAGGATCCATTGCCTTCAGCAGGGAGGACATCGGCATTGAGGAAATCACTTCATCGCAGGTGAATGTTGTCTCGCCTGAAGAACTCTTTGATGTCACAGAAACTGCTCGACCATTTGCGTGGCTGATGCGGGCGACCTTTTGCTGCATGAGAACGGTAGATCCAGCGGCCTCTACTTTGTCCCGAGCGGTCTCCCACATCATTCCGGGACCATATTTCGGGTACTGGAACTCCTCAATCAATGAGGTGATGTCAGTGGATTTACCGGCGTGAACAAATGGTACCCAACTCGGGATTGTCTCAAGGACCGCGTTCATCCCGGCGTTCCAAAGCGACATATTTTTAATTCGCTGCGCCGCCCAATCCGCTTGGAGTTTGCTCGCCGGGACTCCCCAAACCTTCTCGTTGTAAGTCTTGAAAAAATGGTCGAACAGCCGCTTGCCGAAACGATTGGTGATCCAGTCCTGAAGGCTGGTTTCGGGTGTATTCCGACCGAAAAGTTTGCCAACACTGACCTTGATCCGAGCCCAGAAATAGGAGGAAACGCAAAGCACTGCCTCCCAAATACCAAGATTCTTTAGGGCATTGGACGCTTTGAGGGGATAATCAAAGTACTTACCGTCATAAAAGATTCGGCTCATACGCGGGCGCATAAGGAAATCCTCTTCGGGCAAGATCTCGTGCCAAAGATCCTCAACCGGCTGCACTTTAGTGAAGAAGCGATGGCCGCCAAGGTCGAAGCGCCAACCATCGCGTTCTACGGTGCGAGAGATACCGCCCACCATGTCGGTAGCTTCCAGCACGGTGCTGACTCGACCCGCTTTTGAGAGTTCAAAAGCGGCGGTGAGGCCAGCTGGTCCAGCGCCGATGATGACTACCTCTGGGGTTTGCAATGTGCTTGTTTCGGGAGGGGGAGCCATTAGGTCACTTTCGAGGTTCGGAACCATCTCAGTGTAGTGAAGGCGGCCCGACCCTTTGATGATTCAGGTCACATTCGACGATCGGCAGCAGCGATACTCTGCGGTTCCATGCATGAGAACATTCAAGAAGATTCGGTTGAGCAGATGGAGGCGGGCACCCGCCCCGAAATCCTGGCTGTGGCCCTCGTTGCTCTTGGGATTGGGGTCATAACCCGGTTCTTTACCCGGTCTTCGCTTTGGCTCGATGAGGCGCTTTCGGTCAACATCGCTTCGCTCCCGTTAGGTGAAATAGCCGGAGCCCTCAAACAAGACGGACACCCGCCTCTTTTTTACTTCCTTCTCCACGGCTGGATTGACCTCTTCGGCACCAGCGATATCGCCGTACGGGGACTCCCGGCATTCTTTGGAGTTCTGACCCTTCCACTCATTTGGTTTCTGGGGCGCCGCAAGGGCGGCCCAACCTTGGGGTGGGTTGCCGTTGCGGTGGTCTCGGTCTCGCCTTTTGCCGTGAGATATTCGAATGAGGCGAGGATGTACTCGCTTGTCATTCTGCTTGTAGTCATCGGCTGGCTCCTCGTAGATGACGTAGTTGCGCGAAACAAAGTCAGTCTCGGTCGTTGCATGGGCCTCGTCATTGTGGGCACGGCTTTGCTCTACACCCACTACTGGAGCCTTTGGCTACTTATAGCTCTCGGCATCACCAGTCTTTGGAAGGTTTGGCGCTGCTCAAATTCAAGTGATCGGAAGCCATGGCTGGTACTCCTCCTTAGCCTTGTACTGAGCGGCCTTCTTTACCTTCCTTGGCTTCCGACGATGTTGTACCAATCGGCAAACACAGGCACTCCTTGGGCCTCGCCCTCTCGTCCTACTGCTGCTCTTTCTGAGACGTTGGCCGATTACTCCGGAGGTAATTACGGGGAACAGGCACTTGTAACGGCCCTGTTTTTCAGTGCACTCCTTCTCGGCGCCTTCGGCTTCGTCATCGATCGTCGAACCTCGGGAATTGACCTTCGGACCCGGCCGGCTTTTCGGGGGGCAGCGTGGGTTGCCTCTCTAACTTTTGCTGTTGGTTGCGCCGTTTCCTACGCAGCACAAAGTGCATATGCCAGTCGCTACTCCGCAGTTGTGTTTCCTTTAGTGGCTGTGGTCGCATCTGCCGGGCTGGTGTGCTTTCAGTTGCGATGGGTCCGGTTTGGTGTGGTCGCCGGATTCTGCGGGTTCCTTTCTTTGGGGGCCTTTTGGAATGTGACATACCAGCGAACCCAACAGAAATCTGCAGCCGAAATCGTCAACGCTCAAGCAAAGGCCGGCGATATCGTCATTTTCTGCCCCGACCAACTGGGGCCCGCTGGTGTCCGTGTGATGGCGAACGATCTCATCTTTGTCTCCTATCCGACCTATGGAGACGGGAAATTCGTTGACTGGGTGGACTACGAGGAAAGAAATCGAAACTCTGATCCGGTTGCTTTTGCGGGCAGAGTCCTCTCTGATGCTGGTACTTCCCGCTCAATCTTCCTGGTTGTAAACGATACGTACAAAACTTTTGAAGGTAAGTGCGCCGGGCTCATTGATGCCCTTGCCTCGCAGAGAAATCCTGAGGTTCTTCTGAGCGCCGATGGGTCCGAGTACTTCGAGCATGTTTCGCTGCTTCGATTCGCAGCCTCCTCATGACAGGTGCGATTCGCTTTCAGTTGAAAGCGCTCTTGGCCGACCTGCGCGAGGTCATGGTCCCGTGGCTGACCGCGAGAGTATTGATTGCAGTCGGCTTTGTTATTGCTTATGCAGCCTCAGAGCACCTTGTTCCAGCGGCCAAACCAACGACCCTCTCGGAAGGGCTCATTGCCTGGGACGGTACTTGGTATCGAGATATTGCCTCTTTCGGGTATCAAGCCATTGACCAGTCAGGCTTACGCTTCTTCCCTTTATTCCCGTTGCTAGGTAAGGCGCTCTCTGTTTTTACTTTTGGTCGCACGGATGTGGCTCTGATTCTCCTTGCCAATCTCGCATCTTTGCTTTTGGCCGTTGCGATACGCCGTTTAGTTTTATTCGAGCGAGGCTCAAAAGAACTTGCGAATCGCTCCGTTTGG
>JBBEAV010000010.1:25210-34384 GCA_040882655.1 Acidimicrobiales bacterium | reverse complement strand
CAAGGTCACGCACAATCGCCAGACCTTCTGTTGTGGCCATATAGAGGGCGATCGATCGTTTGCCACGGTTACAGGATTGAAAAAGCGCAGACACCCCGTTGACGGCAACACCTACCCAACGAGCAAGGTCTCCAAGACCCGGACGTTCGATTTTGATTACGTCAGCCCCCTGATCGGCCAATAGTGCCGCCGGATAGGGACCGGTGAGGGCAGTTGAGATGTCGAGAATCCTTATACCTTCGAGCGGTCCAGCCATTGAGTTACCTCTTCCTAATGATCTCTTCTCGTGGGTGAATTGTTGGTCAACCGACCCGGCGGTATCGCCACACAGCCAGCGGGATGAAAACCACCATGAAGATCGCCGACCAGACGAGCGTAAGGATCACCCAGTGAGCGGTGTCTGCACCCGGACCACCCTGCATCAATCCCCGAGTTGCATTCACGGTAATGCTCACCGGCTGATGCTCGGCAAACCATCGCAACCAAGTCGGCATCGTAGATGCGGGGACGAAGGCGGTTGAGGCAAACGTCAGAGGGAACAAAATCGGAAAGGCCATAAGACCGGCAGTTTCGCTGTTTGAAGCGGAGAGTCCGATGTACGCAAATATCCACGAGAATGAAAATGCGAAAAGAATCAATAATGCAAACGCAGCGAGATAGAAGAAGAACGATGTTCCGATTCGAAAGCCAACAGCAAAACCGACAATCGTTATGAGGACCATCACACAGATATTGCGTACAGAGTCAGCCAAAGTTCGCCCGAAAAGTACCGCAGAACGCGCCATCGGCAGGGAACGAAAGCGTTCGATGAGTCCCTTTTGAAGATCTTCAGCTAACCCCACACTTGTGCTTACCGAACCAAACAGAACTGTCTGCACAAAAATACCGGCCATGAGGTAATCCACATAGGACATTCCGGGAGTCGCAATTGCGCCACCGAACACATAACGGAAGAGCAGCACAAACATGATCGGCTGGACAGTGGAAAAGAAGAGTTGATCAGGGATGCGGGTGTAAGAAACAAGATTCCGCTCGGCGACAACAAAACTATCGCTAACTGCCCGGCGAACCTTCGATCGCCGAAGCGGTGTCGCTGCATTTGGCAAGACAGCGGCGGTCATGATTGGTCACCTTCCTCGGCCTCGAGTTCGGCGCGTCGCCCGGTGAGACTCAGAAAAACATCGTCAAGACTTGGCTCGCGAAGAACCATGCTTGACGGCACTAATCCAGCTTCATCTAGCAATCGCAGAGCGTCCATCACCTGCGAGGGACCAGCATCAATCGGAAGTTCCAACATCGAACCGTCGATGACCGGGAGGCCCGGCCAAGAGCCAACAAAGTGCTTCGATGCTGCGACCGCTTCAGCCGAATCGGTGAAACCAAGGTCAAGAACGGTTTCGCCAAGTGTCGATTTCAACTTCGCAGGTGTGCCCTCGGCAATTACCGCTCCCCGATCGACTACGACGATGTTATCGGCCAAGCGATCCGCCTCTTCTAAATACTGCGTCGTGAGAAGCACTGTTGTCCCATGGGCTACAAGATCTTCGATCACTTGCCAAACTGCATTGCGGCTATTTGGGTCAAGGCCCGTTGTCGGCTCGTCAAGAAAGAGAACCGGGGGGCGAACGACGAGTGCTGCGGCGATGTCAAGGCGACGACGCATTCCACCGGAATAGGTCTTTGATGGACGATTCGCTGCTTCGCTCAGATTGAAATGTTCAAGGAGTTCGTCAGCAACACGAGAAGCATCGTTTCGGGAAAGCTGAAAAAGCTGCCCGACCATCCGCAGGTTTTCACGACCTGATAAATTCTCATCAACCGCGGCGTACTGTCCGGCAAGACCGATGCTCGATCGGACTTTATTGGCCTCTTTCACCACATCAAGACCATTAACTTTTGCCCAACCCGTATCGGGGACGAGGGTGGTGGTCAGCACTCGGACTGTTGTCGTCTTTCCTGCCCCATTCGGACCGAGCAGACCGAGCACAGTTCCCCTCTCTACAGAGAAACTGACATCATCAAGCGCTCTGACATCTTTACCGAACCTCTTCGAGAGGTTGCTGGCCTCGATGGCAGTGGTCATCGAGACATCACAAGAATCGAAGGTTCCGGGACTCGGTCGGTATCACGAAATCCGCCACAAAGCCTCAACCGAATGTGATTTCTCTTCGCGCCATCTTCCAACCATCAGGGGTGAGGTGAAGGGTGTCGCGATAGTGGCCAAATAATGTGGCCCGAGGAGCCACATTTGTTTCAACGTAATACACCCAATAGGACTCAGCAACGGCGACATCATCGCTCGCGAATTCAACGGCGGTGGAGGCCACAACGTGACGTGTGTTACTACCCGGTCCGACTCCTCCTTCGGCCCTACGAGCCAAGCTTCCAGCCAGAATGTCGGCCCGACCATGTCGAGGAGCGTTTGGCATAAGCCACTCAGCATCTTCGGTAAAAAGTTCTGCGTACTGCTCGCAGGAGCCAAGTCCGTCGGCATAGTGAGCGAGGCGCACGATCACGTTGCGCACCGCCCATTCGTCGGCAGCCTGATCGCCTTTACTTTTTGTTGACCCCATTACATCCTCCTATTGCTCGCTCTTGATCTTTGCACGAACGGAGGGGTGGCGTTTATCTCGAACAACTCCACGTGACGTGCGAGAATGATTCCATGGAAATTTCGATTGGGATTACCCCCGGACCCGAGGCTGTCCAGAACGCGCAACTCGCCGAGCGGTTGGGTTTTCGGCGTGCATGGTTTTATGACTCTGCCGCCCTTTACGAGGATATTTGGATCACAATTGCCAACGCCATCAATGCAACGACGACAATCGGCGTTGGAACGGCCGTTTTGGTTCCCAATCTGCGGCATGTCATGACAACCGCTTCGGCAATAGCGACGATTGAGCGGATGGCACCAGGTCGACTGATGTGCGGGTTCGGTACCGGTTTCACAGCGCGGATGGTCCTTGGCAAGAAGGCACTTTCTTGGACAGCAACCCAGAGATACGTCGAGACTCTTCATACCCTTCTCCAGGGCGAGGTCGCTGAAGTGGAAGGCGAAAAAGTTCAGATGATTCACCGTCCGGACCTCGCTGTTTCCCGCCCTATAAATGTGCCGCTGCTGCTTTCAGCAATGGGACCAAAAGGTCTCGACATCACAAGGGATCTTGTTGAGCGCGGAGTTTGCAGTGGTCTGATCGGTGTTCAACCGGTTGAAGGCGCATGGGGGCACCAGGTACTCATGGTGTCCGGATCAGTTCTTGACAAGGGTGAGTCTGCCTCCTCCGATCGGGCGAAAGCCGCCATTGGTCCTTGGTACGTAGTCGGTTATCACGGCTTCTGGGAGGCCTTCCCTGAGGGGGTCGCCGGGATGCCCGGTGGCGCTGAGTGGCTCGCCGATGTGGAAGCTTCAAGACCCGAAGGCGAGCGACATCTCACCGTGCATGATGGTCATGTCACCGAGGTTGTTGGCAGAGATCGTGCGGTCCTCGACCTTGCCGAAGAGGCGACCCTCGCTGGAGTTGGTTGGACAGGTGATGCAGTTTCGATATCGGAAAGGCTCACACAGGCTGAAAACCAGGGTGTGACGGAAATTCTTTACACTCCGGCCGGACCAGACGTGGCACGCGAGATGCGAGCATTTGCCGCTGCCACCCTCGCCTGAAGAATGACCACGCCGGTTCGGTCTCGTCGCCTAGCAACTAAGGCAGGTTGGTTGACGCTCTTTGGCGTTGTACCCGATCGAGGTCTTCATCGCCGGGCTAGCGACATTCTTCGGATCATCGCCGGAAGCGTTTTGTTTGGTCTCGGAACCGTTGGAGCACTCTCGTATTCGAGATTTGAGCAATCTGTACATGCAGCGGTTGAATCACTACCCGACCCCTTATTATCAATTGCTCGATTTGCCAATGGGGGGGGACTCGTCGTTGCCATCTTGGTGGTTTTTGCAATTGCACTTTCCTCGCGTCGGATTCGATTCATTTCGGGTGTGACCCTGGCGATTGGTGGCGCCTGGGTTATCGCTCTCGCTCTCCAGCGCCTTATTGATGCGCCGGCGATCATTGACGCCACTGCGAAGGGTCTCACCAGCTATCCGCAATACCCACCGCTTCGCCTGACTGTTCTTGCCGCAGTTTTTTTCGTCGCAGGGCCCGAGTTAACTCGGCCATCGCGAAGGCTGATGTCCTCGCTTCTCACCATTGTTGCGATAAGTGCCGTTGCCCGAACCGACGGGTACCCCGCCGGAGTCTTCGGAGCCCTCGCCCTCGGTTGGGCGCTTGCGGCAATCATTCATCTGGCGCTCGGATCACCCGACGGTGCTCCCGATCCGACTGAGGTTTGCGAGGATCTTGAATCAATAGGAATTGAGGTCGGCGAGCTTTCTGTCAGCGAAGTGCAAAACTGGGGCGAAAAGGCCTATCGCAGTGGCATGAGCAATGGCGACACGCTCCGAGTCATCGTTATAGGTCGTGATGCAACTGACGCACAGTTGCTCACCAAAATAGGCCGCTTTCTCTGGTTTAAGGACAGTGGCCCTGTCCTTAACTTCGGTCGCCAGCAGCAAGTTGAACATCGTGCATTCTCCCTGCTACTTGCTGAACGAGCCGGAGTGCGTGTGCCACGGGTCATAACCGCAGAGACACTCGGATCGCGAGGAGATGCGACCTTGGTGCTCAAGGGTACTGCCGGAACTGCCCTTGACGAACTAACTGAGGCGCAACTCACTGATTCATTTCTTGATGATGTTTGGAGCCAACTTTCGAAATTGCATGCTGCGGGCATATCTGACGGTGGAATCTGGTCCAAAAAGTTTTTGCTCACAAGCGATGGCGCCGCATTCTCCGACCTTGGAACCGCCAATACGACTCCAGACGAAGATGCGTACCACTCTGATCAGGTAGCACTTCTCGTCACGTTGGCAGCCCATGCGGGTAACGACCGGTCCATCGCATCGGCCGAGAGATCACTCGGCAAAGATGGTCTCGCCGCTCTGCTGCCGCTACTACAAACAACCGCTCTACCTAGAGTAAATCGACAATCTGCTGAGGGCCTTAAAAAACTTTGTGCTCAATTACGTCAGCAAGTAAGCACGACAACCGGAATAGAGGCCCCGAAATTAGAGGAGTTACGCCGCGTTGCGCCCACAACAATTCTCGTAGCCGCTTTCACAATCCTCGGCATGTACCTTCTCATCGGCCAATTCGCCAACGTTGAATGGTCGGCGATGTTTAACGATGCGATTTGGGCTTGGGTCCCTGTTGTTTTTCTTTTCTCATGGGTGCCCATTGGGGGTGTGTCGATGTCGTTAATGGGTTCAGTGAGTAAGCCTCTCCCCCTACGACCCGTCGTCATGCTTGAGATTGGAGCGAAATTCACCGGTCTCGCCGGTGGCGGGGTCACAACATTCGCCCTCATTGTTCGGTTCTTTCAAAAACAAGGTCTCAAATCGGCACTGGCAGTCACGTCGAGTCTTTTAAATTCAGTGGCCTCTGGCCTCACTCAAGTTGTGCTGCTCCTCGTAGCCCTTCTTTTTGGTGCCGGATCATTCTCATTGGGGAAGAAAGGAACTGGGGGTACTGGGGAGATCACACGGGTTGTTCTTTTGGGAGCTATTGGACTTGCCATCATTGCAGCCACAGTTTTTGTAATTCCTAAACTCCGAATGCGAATTACAGGTTTTCTGATACCCCAGATTCGTGCGGCGAGAGACAATCTCACCGCTGTTATGAAGAACCCACGCAAGGGTGCACAGATGCTCGCTGGAAATGCGATTGCACAACTCTTCTACGCAATGGTTCTTTGGGCGGCACTTCATGCCTATGGGGAATCCTTAGGTCTTATGCAATTGATTATCATCAATAGTTTGGCCTCGATCCTGGGTGGTCTCGCTCCTGTTCCCGGCGGAATTGGTGTTATCGAAGCTGGGCTCATTGGTGGTTTCACAGCCGCAGGCGTACCAGAGCAGCAAGCAATCGCCGCCACATTCACCGCACGATTGTTCACGGCGTATCTGCCCCCAATTTGGGGCTGGCTATCAATCAACTGGTTACGTAAACGCGATTACGTCTGATCGGCCGCTGTGCCCTTATCGTCGAAATGGCGACGTAGAAGTAGTTCGATGCTCGTCAAACGCTCGTCGGTTGTCACTCCCGCAGGAACAGGAATCGCTTCCTCTCGTGATGAAGCGTTCATTTGGCTGTCACGCCGGAACTGTGCCTGGTCCATAAAACTTGATGCGATTTGCGCAGTAATTACAGCCGCCGTGGTGAGGCCGACAGCCATGATCGCTACTGCAGCAATTCGGCCACCATTAGTGATGGGGTAATAGTCGCCATAGCCGACAGTGAAAACCGTTACACAACCCCACCAAAGGGCGATACCCAGCGAAGTGATATTTCCGCCGGGAGCTTCTCGTTCAAAACCCCAAACAATCACCATGAGATTGAGGAGTAAAACAACCGCCACGATCAAGAAATGGAGTGTGTTGCCCTTCTTAAACATCCCGCGAAGTAACCGGAGGCTGAAGAGCAGTCGCACAACCGGCAAAAACACCGAGAGAACGCTCACCGGATGATGAGTGAAGTAATACCAGCGACGAGTAGACATCGAAAGACGAACGAGCAGATCCGCTGCGTACACTCCTGAGACGACAAGGCGACCCACGTACCAGTAGTACGGCTCACCTGCTGCTTTATGCAGAAGGCCAAAAGGGACCACTGTGAGCCAAATAGTGCACAATGCGAAAATATCCAGTGGTACCGCCGTGCGTCTGACCCAACTATTCAGTCGAGCATTTCCGAGTTCAGATCCTCGCGGATCAGCGTCATCAATTGCTTCAGTGCTCGACTCGCTTGCGACGTTCTTCACCCGGTCAGTCTCACAGATGATGTCAGGGCCGCGCACTTCCACGACCTAAGGCCACATTCCTCCAGTGCGCCTGGTCAACTTTCCCATTTGCGGCTCGTCCAATTGTGGCGACTACCGAAATCTGACGGGGAATCTTGTACACCGCGAGCCCTTCAACCAAGGACGCAATCAGCACCTCTACGTCGATAGCCGTCCCCATCATGGGTTCGACAAATGCGACCACCTGCTGACCGAAGCGATCGTGTGGCATCCCAACAACTACGGCATCTTGAACTCCATCGAGAAGTTTGAGCGCTTCCTCCACCTCCTCCGGGAAAACTTTTTCGCCGCCCGTGTTGATACAACCGGATCCTCGACCGAGTAGTTGGACGGTGCCATCCTCAGCGACAGTGGCGAGGTCGCCTGGGGTTGTCCACCTTTTTCCGTTGATCTCTCGAAACGTCTTGGCCGATTTCTCCGGATCTCCGAAGTATCCGATCGGCCCCCGCCCAGCGAGTGCAACGAAACCTGACTCCCCTGAACCCGGATCAACCGCAGAGCCATCCTCTCGAATGACTTGAGCATCTGGTCCAAGCTTGAAACCGGCAGTTTTCGCTGTTCCCCGTGCTGAGGAGATTGAACGGGCCAAGCCCACTGCTTCTGAAGAGCCGAGGGTGTCAACGCAAAGGAGTTGCGGGCCGTGACGAAGGAGGCCAGCCTTCACCGGTGCAGACCACATGACGCCAGAAGAAAGAATCACCTTAAGGTCCGACAAATTCCATCGCTTCGGTTCTGCGTCAAGCGCATCGAGAATCGGCTTGGCGAATGCGTCTCCGACAATCGTGAGATCGCTCACCGAGTGTTTATCAACAGTGTCAAGAAGTTCCACCGGATCAAATTTTGGGTTCGCGCACAACACCACAGCCCCGCCAGAGTTAAGAATTGCGAAGGTCGAGAAGGCTGCTGTTCCATGCATGAGCGGTGCGGCCGGTAGCGACCTACCGCGCCAGTCTCCCGCCTCGGCCAACTTGCCGACGACCGACGCCAGTCCGCCTTCCTCGGGATATTTGATCTTCGCATTCCGATTTAGGACGCAGAACAAATCGTCTTGTCGCCACATCACGCCTTTTGGTTGACCTGTCGTTCCTCCGGTGTAGAGCAAAAACAGATCGTCTCCACTGCGTTGTACAGATTCCCTATTGAGTCGATCGCCTGAGGCAGCAACGAGTTCGTAAGGCTCAGCCCAATCGGGACAAGTTCCCACACCGTCATCGACCCACAGCCAAAGCTTTATCTGCGGAACCTGAGCAAGAACCTCAAATGCAGATTTGGAAAACGAACCGTGAAATATCACGGCCTCAACACCAGCGTCGTTCCAAAGATAGGCAAGTTCACGAGCGACGTAGCGATAATTCGTATTGACCGGGCACATTGCAGCTTTAAAAGATGCAAATACCGACTCGAGGTATTCCATCGAGTTCGTCAGGTACTGAGCAACACGGGCTTGAGGGCCGAGCCCTGCGCTCAACAGCTTCTGAGCGACAGCATCTGATCGGTCATCGAACTCTGACCAGGTGCGGACGAGGTCACTTCGGATGAGCGCCGGAGCCTCCGGTTGGAACTCAGCTATTAATTCCCAGACATCGGCAAAGTTCCAGTCAGTCATTCCGAGGCCTCTGTCGCAAAATCAATCGCAACTGCACGCACTGCATCGTCAACAGAGCCAAACTGCGTTTCGAGAATCCATGCACGTTTCAGAAACAAGTGGGCATTGATCTCCCACGTAAATCCCATGCCTCCGTGCACCTGAATACAGGTTTTGGCATTCTCAGTCGCTGCCCGGGCTGCTGTCACTCGCCCACCAGAAAGCGCGCGTTCCACAAAACTGTTCGATCCTTCATCAAGGGAAACGCCAGCCGACCAAACCGACGAGCGTGCCACCTCAGTTCGAATCCAAGAATCAGCTAACAGATGTTTCAAACCCTGGAACGAACCAATTGGACGACCAAATTGCTGTCGTTCTTTTGCGTAGGCAACCGCAAGGGCGGTACTACCGGCCGAGTTACCGACCAATTGTGCCGATGCCAAAAGTGAACCTCTCCGGCGCCACTCACGCGAATCGGCTGCACCCGCTAGAGGCTCGGTCTTGGGTAGTGAGGTCAAAACGGTTACTGGCGTCGTCGGATCAGTCGGGACAGAGCTATCGAAGCCATCGACTTCGGCCGCTGAAACAATGCCAATGCCCCCATCAGTAAGGACCAAGAGGACATCTGAACTACGGAAATACTCGATAACAAAGGGCTCGCCCAACGTTGCGTCAAGCAATGAGGG
>JBBEAV010000010.1:0-25110 GCA_040882655.1 Acidimicrobiales bacterium | reverse complement strand
TACGGAAATACTCGATAACAAAGGGCTCGCCCAACGTTGCGTCAAGCAATGAGGGGATAACCGAACCGTCGAGCACCCCATCAACCAGTCCCGCACTGAGTGTCGCCGGGATCAAAGGCCCTGGTACGAGCGCCTCTCCAAGAACCTCATGCACGAGAACACTGTCGATGAAACCCGATCCGAGACCTCCGTGGGACTCGCCGACCGAGAGCCCAAAGGTGCCAAGTGCCGCAAGTTCTCTCCATCGACTTCGGTCAACGATACCGAGATCGCTATACGATCGAAGAGTTTCAATAGGGTAACGGTCGGCAGCGAAGGCAGTCACTAATTCGATAAGCAATAACTGATCTTCAGTTGGATAGAGATCCATGTCAGCGCTCCCTCGGCAATCCGAGAACGCGTTCGGCAATTATATTTTGTTGGATCTGCGTCGTTCCTCCGCCGAGCGAAATTGCGAAAGCATGTAATTTGCTATGCACTAATCCATTCGAGTGGTTGTCAGCGAGGTCATCAAGAGCAAGCGATGATCGATCTAAAACGCGCAACACGAGGTCACCAAGACGATGTTGGAGAGAGGCAAACGCAACTTTAAATGCTGATCCTGAACCCATAGCCATCGGGCCACGTGCCCCCTGCGAAACATTGCGTTTCGTGAACGCCCAAAGGGCATCAATTTCTGCACCGATGACACCAATCTCCGACTGAATCGCGTCATCGTCCCAAAGGCTGACGCCTTTACGTTTGCGAATCTTTGCTATGCGGATCAAATCAAGGAAAACAGTTTTCGTATCAAGTAACTCACCAACGAAACCAGTCCCTCGTTCAAAACTTAATGTCACGTTTGCAACGCGCCAACCATCGTTCTCAGCACCTACGAGGTTGGCGACCGGGACGCGAACCTCGTCGAGAAATAACTCTGCGAACTCTGTGGACCCGTGAATCGTGACAAGAGGACGAACCTCGATGCCCTCTAGATCCATTGGCAGAATAAGCCAGCTGATTCCTCTGTGGCGCTCTTCGTTGGGGTCAGTGCGAACAAGTAATTCGCAGTAATCTGCCGTCATCGCGTGGGAGGTCCAGATCTTTTGTCCGGTGATCACGTAGTCGTCTCCGTCACGAAACGCTCTCGTCCGAAGCGAGGCGAGATCGCTTCCTGACCCAGGTTCAGAGAATCCTTGGCACCATGCGTGAGTCCCATTCAAGATGCCAGTTAGGTGGTGGGATTTCTGAGCCTCTGTCCCTTCGGCGATCAGCGTCGGACCTGCGTGCATCTGACCAACAAATCCGACTCCTACGTCGGGAGATTTTGCCTTTGCAGACTCTTCGAGAAAAATAAGATGCTCGGTGGGAGTCGCCCCCCTGCCTCCGTAGTCCGCAGGCCAGTTGATACCGGCGTAACTCGCATCAAATAAAACCTTTTGCCATCGCTCGTCGAACTCACGTCGCCCTGCCCAGTCGCTAGTTGACGGTGGCGAGGGCACAGAAGCAACGGCCTCGCGCAACCAAGCCCGCAGTTCTGAGCGAAACCGTGATTCGGATTCAGAATCTCGAAGGTGCACTATCGACATCCTGATAGCGGATATCGGCAACAGATCACTTGGGCTCTTCCCAATCCTGCGTTTGATCTGAACGTTCTGGCTGTCGTCCAATCTTCATGGGAGAAAGAGGTGCGTCACACATTAAAAAGCGCTCAAAACCCTCGTTGGACCAAAGCACATCTCTCCAAAGGCGCAGAGCCGGATCGGTACTTTGGGCCTCCTCCACTTCGGCCCATTGCTGCCAATCAGGAATCGCCCAGATGATGATGCATTCGTTGTCACGGCGCATAGCTGTCTTCAATGCTCCTACAAGTTGCCACCCAAATTTCTCCAAAGCATCAACCGCAACATCTCTCACCTGAGACAGAAACGTGTCTGCCTGACCAGGAGCGAGTCGGATCGTGTCATGGGCGTAAGCAACCCCCTTGCAGTTATCGAGACAAAGTTCCTCAACCGTGCGAGTCCACGGCGCGGGAACAAGAATCCGGTCATAGCCGCCGGATCTGAAGTTGGCAGCCTCATTCCACCATGTTTCAAGTTTTTTGTCTTGGAGCGATGGACGCTGAAACTCATGACTAAAGGATTTTGCCAGTCCAACAAGACCCGATTCCTCCCACATATTTACAACTCTCGGCCAACGATCCGTCGTGCCGACCACTCCCCATACCCCGAAACAGAGTTGTTCTCGATCCTCACGCGCCATCGGGCACCAGTTAGCCGTCATGTGGTGCATGTAATTGGCACGATTCGAACCGACGATGTCGATGATTTCGTGAATGTAGACCTGGTTGTTCAATGTTCAATCCTCCGTGGTTTGTGCATACTTATCGCGGTAGCACCACGTTCGGAAGCGGATGCCGAAATACTCGGGCAGCGTTCTCGCACAAGATTGCTCGTAACTCTTCGTTAGGGAGATTGCCGTACGTATCGGCAACGACTTGTTGCGTTTCGGGCCAAGTGCCGTCGCCATGGGGATAATCGGTTTCAAACATGATGTTTTCTACGCCGATCCGATGCCGGGTGACGATGGTCGAGGGATCATCCAGGGTGCAAAACCAAAAATTTCTAAGCAGAACGTCAGCGGGGCGCACTTCCCAACCAAGCCCATAGCCGGATCGATCGACGATGTTGTCAAGCCGATCGAGCAACATCGCCACCCATCCGATACCACCCTCAGACATCGCTATTTTGAGATTCGGATACTTCAGTGGGTAGCCCGACCACAGCCATTCGGCGCAGGCCGCCAAGGAGAGTTGCCCGAACATCGTTGCTCCGAGTTGCAGTGCTGGAGAGGCTTCAGGAGCCGGGTAGCCGCCCGATGAGCCCACATGTAAAGCAATTACCGTGTCGGTTTCAGCACAGGCTTTGACGATTGGATCCCAGTATCCGGTGAAAAGGGATGGAAATCCGATGTTTTGAGGCCGCTCGGGCAAAGTAACGGCAACAAATCCTCGTTCAGCATTACGTCGAATCTCCTCCGCCCCTTTTTGCGGGTCGGCCAAAAACGTAAGACCCAATGGAATGATCCGATCGGTGGCCGGCTGCCACCATTCATCGTGCAACCAGTCATTCCATGCCTGCGTTGTAGCCAGTCCCAAATCGCGATCGTCGATTTGGGCAAATACCCTCCCACAGAAACCAGTAATCATCGATGGAAAATTCATCGAAGCCCACACACCGTTGATGTCCATATCGCGAATCCGTTCGCTGATATCCCAGCATCCCTTGCGCATGTCAGAGAACTTGGTCGGCTCAAGGTTCTTCATACTTTTCTGACGACCAGCCACGGCGTTCATTCCGACTTGGGTAAATCGTTGGCCTTCGAATTCCCACACCTCGTGTCCGACCTCATTGGTCACAACCTTGGGCGCGCGAGCTTGAAATTTGGCAGGGAGCCGCCCCTCGAACATTCCTGGCGGCTCCACCAAGTGGTCGTCGACGGAAATGATTGTGTACCGAACCTCGGCCGGATCAGGATCAGGCAGAAGCATCGGATTGTCGACGAGATCCGTCATTGGTCCCCCAGTATTTTTTGGTTTCTTGAGTGTAGGGGCGCCTTCTCACCAAACTCTCCCCAAACCACTGTCGGCTCATATTGACTCTTGTCCTAAGGGAAAAGTCTGGAACTCACAACGGCGGGGGGTTGCTCCCAACAGTGCTCGCTGGCGCCGGAACTAGGCCACCGACTGCCACAAGATGAGCCTGAACGAGCAGCCCTGAGTCACCATTTCGGGCCGAATCCTGCCCGTGAACGCTCAACCACCCCTGCTACCGTTTCGCTAGTGAGTTCCTACTTTTTTCTGCGTTTCCTGAAGAGAAACGAGGCTTCAAAGTGACTACTCACGTTCCTACCGAAGCCCAGACTGCCTCCGATGAATCATTGAAGGAAGTTCGTAGCGCTCCACTGCCCCACCTCCCTGCTCTTGACGGCGTTCGTGGACTCGCCGTCATCGGTGTGCTTTTATTTCACGGCGGGTTTTCGTGGGCCAAAGGCGGATTCCTTGGCGTTTCCACCTTTTTTACTCTCTCAGGATTCCTGATTACAAACATTCTTGTTCGTGAGTGGGAACGCACTGGAACCGTCGATCTCCTGAGGTTTTGGGGGAGACGACTGCGCCGACTCCTTCCCGCTGCAGTCGTAACAATTGCCCTTATTGGACTGGTCTGGTGGAGGGTCGGTACTGCGGAACAATTGTCGTCACTGCGTGGCGACATGATTTCCTCGCTCGCCTACGTTGCGAACTGGCGGCTGTGGTCCGCTGGAGTGAGTTACGGATCTCTTTTCTCTGATCCATCACCATTCCAACACTTCTGGTCTCTAGCAATCGAAGAGCAGTTCTATGTCTTGTTCCCTCTCATCGTCCTAGGAGTCACAAGACTCGGAGGCCGAAAACTTCTTTTCACCACATGCGCTGTAGCCACCGCCTCCTCTATTTTCCTCATGTGGCTGCAGCGATCCGACTTCGACCGAATTTATTACGGGACCGATACCCGAGTTGCTGAACTGCTCTTTGGTGTTCTTCTCGCCCTCTGGTGGTCTTCACGCCAGCGCGTTACTTCGACCTCCAAAACGAGCGAAACTGCCTTTACCGCAGTGGGTTTGATCGCCACCATGTCAATCCTTTTCTCATGGGTCACTGTTGGAGAAGGTTCGTCGCTCTTAGCCCTCGGCGGCTTTCCGCTTTACGCGGCTGCATCCACTTTGCTCATCTACACGGCAACGAGGGCGGGACTTGTTGCGAAAGTCTTCTCAAATCGGACACTCCGGTGGGCCGGCCTTCTTTCTTATGGCCTTTACCTCTATCACTGGCCAATCTTTCTCTTCCTCAGCCCTGATCGAACGGGCCTTTCGACCTTGCCACTCTTCGCAGTCCGTATGGCGGTGACACTCGCTCTTGCTGTCGTCTCCTATCGGCTGTTGGAAATGCCGATCCGAAAAGCCACGCTTCTGCATTCCACTCGTGCCGCTATCGCTGCAGCGGTAGGAGGTGCAGTCTCGGTAACGGCTCTCGCTTTTCTCATTACGCTTGCGATTCCCACGTCAACGATTCCCTTTGCCTCTCTTGAAGTGGGCGACGACCTGACAACCATTCGGCAGGTTCCGGGACAAGTCCCGAACTCTGATGAAACTGCTCGCACGGTGTACATCTTCGGGGATTCTGGAGCGCTCGATCTTCAGCCGGCTCTTGGAGCAGCGGTTATTTCCACCGGAACCACCAAAATAATTGACGGAGCGGGCCCCGGATTTGGACTGGCAGGCACGATTCCATGGCGTTCGATGTTCTCTACGATCGTCGCCGAAGAGAGTCCTGATCTTGTCTTCGCAATGCTCGGTGGTTGGGATATCGATTTCATCAAGAACAACGGCATCGGCGCCTACAGCCAGATCCTTGATGAAGCTGTCTCAATCCTGACAGCAAAAGGTGCTCGTATTGTTTGGGTGCCAATCCTGCCCGGAGGAAAAGGCGACATGACGGCCCTCAATGAGTTGATACGTTCCCTCGACAAGCGCTACCCAGATTCGGTAATGGTCCCGCAGATCGACTCTGCTCTAGCGGGACCCAATGGATCCTTTCCTCGGTCAATCAATCTTGCCGATGATTCAACCTTGCTGCTCAGAAAGCCAGACGGGTGGCATCTCTGCCAAGACGGTGCCGCTCGACTGGCCACTATTCTTGTAGAGCAAGTTGTTCGTCGTGGGTGGTCATCACCAATGGTCAGCGAATGGTTAACGGGGCCATGGCGCGAGTCCCCTGTTTATGATGATCCCGCCGGCGCCTGTGACCTTCCGCTTTCGGGTAATTCGAAGTCTCCCAGGAAATGACTCTCCCGAGTGACGACCAACGCTCCCGACTCACCGCAGGCGAAAAGTTCTGCCTCGCACTTCTTGCTCTGATCGCCTACGTCCCCCTTCTTCTGAGTTCTCCCCGCGAGATTTCGGCCGACACCAAGGCCTATCTTCTGCTCAATCCAACGAAACTGTTAGAGCGAGCCCCATTTCTTTGGGACTCACATATCGACGCGGGAACAGTCACTCATCAAAACATCGGCTATCTGTTCCCGCTCGGACCGTGGTATTGGATGTTCGACACCATTGGTGTTCCAACGTGGATAGCAGAACGCCTGTGGTTTGGGACATTGCTGCTAGCCGCTGGGGCCGGAACGCTTTGGATGCTTCGCAAACTTGGTCTCCGGGGACCAGGTCCTGCGGTGGCCGCCTTCGCCTACATGTTGAGCCCCTATCTCCTGTCGTATATGGGCCGAACTTCAGTAATTCTCACTCCTTGGTGCGCGCTTCCTTGGCTTATCGGACTCATGGCCTGTGCGTTACGAGAACGAACCTGGCGTGCACCACTATTTTTCGCCCTCATCGTCACTGCGGTAGCAGGCACGAACGCCAGTTCTGTAATTTTTGTTCTGCTGGGCCCCCTTCTTTTTGTTCCTTGTGCCATTTGGATTACCCGTGAAACCGATGGACGGGACGCACTTCGTTCACTCCTTCGGATTGCGATCGCAACCGCTCCGGCTCAGGTTTGGTGGCTCTCCGGCCTCTACGTTCAAGGCAAGTTCGGATTACCCATCCTTCAACTTACAGAGACAGTTGAAACCGTCGCGCAAACATCCACTGCTCCCGAGGCTTTGCGAGGCCTCGGCTATTGGTACTTCTACGGCAAGGATGGACTCGCAAGTTGGACTGAATCGAGCAGACTTTTCACGACGACAATCGTCATGCTCCCCCTTTCGTTCATACTGCCCCTCCTCGGCCTTCTCGGCGCTGTCCTAACTCGATGGAAGTATCGCTCCTACTTCGTTGGCCTCATTCTCGTGGGGTTAGTCGGCGCCATCGGCACATACCCGTACATGGACCCATCACCCCTGGGTTCGGTCATCAAGTTCACGACCTCGCTTGAGGCTGGTTTTGCCCTGCGCAACTCTCCTCGGATCATTCCACTTCTCGCCCTCGGACTCGCAGCAATGATTGCATCGTTCGTCAATGCATTGGTGCCGGAACTACTCAGTAGGTACCGATCACCAATCAATCGAAGACTTGCCGCAGCTCTGCCGATCGGTCTGATCTGCATAGCGATCCTTAACTTACCTCCCCTTTGGACGGGAAAGTTGGTGCAGCCTGATCTCAAATTTCCAGAAACTATTCCCTCTTACTGGACTGAAGCAGCAACGTGGCTTGATTCCCAAAGCACCGATCTTCGAGTACTCGAACTTCCCGGCGCAGATTTCGCCGCCTACCGATGGGGCGAGACTCAGGATCCAGTAACGCCCGGACTTATCGACCGCCCTTGGATTGGTCGCGAAATCACCGCCTATGGAACCCCACCCAGCGTGGATCTATTGCGTGCCCTTGATCGAACCTTGCAAGAGGGCGTCGGTGAGATTTCGGCGGTTAAGGGAATCGCTCAATTGCTTTCAGCTTCTGACGTTTTATTGAGACTCGACAGCCAGTATGAACGGTATCGAGGACCACGCCCAACGGAACTTTGGACACAATTTGGCGAGATGAATCCAAGCAACGGTCTCGGTGCTCCCACGACATTTGGTGCCCCTGTGGTTAATACGCCTGATTTGCGTCAACCAATGATCGATGAACAGCGCTTAGCGATGTCGGGTTCTCAGACTCTGACGCCACCGCTCGCGGTTTATCCGGTGGAAGGCGTGCGACCGATTCTTCGGGCCGAATCAACAAGCACTCCAACTATTCTTTTTGGTGATGGCGACGGAATTGTCTCTGCCGCATCATGGAATCAATTACCGACTGAGCGTGCCCTCATTTACGCAGCCACTGCGAGTCAGTCCCCCAAGTTTCTCGCTGGGATACGAGCCTCTCAGCCCAACCTTGTCATTACCGATACGAATAGAAAGCGTGCACAACGCTGGGGAACAACGAGGGAGAACAACGGCGCAACTGAGACTGCGGCATCGAAACCTTTGGTCAAGGATCCAAAAGATACGAGACTTGAACTTTTTCCGGGAGAGAATTCTGGAGACCAATCCGTGGCATGGTTCGGTGAAGACGTCGCTAATGTTCGGGCAACGTCCTATGGGAATATCGTTGCCTATTCCACTGAGGTCCGACCCGCCAACGCAATCGATGGCAACCCTCGAACGGCCTGGACAACAGGTGGGTTCAGTGACGCAACCGGTGACCGAATTGTCATCGACTACACCCGCCCGATAACCGCAGATCACATTGATCTCCTGCAACCGCAGGGCAATCGCTGGATAACCAAAGCAACGATTCTCCTCGATGGGGTTCCAACTACAACAATTGCAATGAATGACACATCTTTTTCAGGCGTTGGTCAGCGAGTTGAAATACCTGAGAGCAAGTCTTTTACTTCGCTCAGCATACGAATCGATGAGACCAATGTCATGGACCGCACAACATGGCTGGGTTTTTCAAATGTTGGCTTTAGAGAAATAACTGTTCCCGGAGTGAGCAGTCAGGAGTGGATTGTCACTCCGAAAAATGGAATTGACGAATTAGCACCCGAATCAGCCAACGTCTCGTATCTCTTTTCGCGTATTCGATCGAACCCCATCGAAAGTTTTCGACAGGACTCTGAACTGCAGATACGTAGAATTTTTCATGTTGGATCTCTCCGCCAGTTCCTTATCAGCGGTCGAGCCCGATTGAATTCGGGCGTTGACGGGTCAGCAATCGACTCAATCGTTGGGCGACCGGGCACCTCTGATGGCTTCCCCATTGTTGAAGGGACCGACTTTCTTGATGGTGCCTTTGCGGCGCGACCATCCTCAGCTCTCGATGGCAATTCCGCCACCGCTTGGACTACTAAATTCGGGAATCAAGTGGGCGCTTCGGCGACCATAATCTCACCTGAGGATTTGAGTTTTGATCATCTTGATCTCGTTGTAGTGAACGACAAAGAACACTCTGTCCCGACATCTCTCGAGTTGACCCTCGACGATGGCACGACTCGATTGGTGAATGTTCCGGAGATCCAAACCTCTGAGACACTCGGCTCTCAAACAGCAGTTGTAATCCCGACTGGTCCTTTAGTTTCGAAGGTGGTCCGTATTGCTATCGCCAGCACACGCGATGTGACAACAAAGGAGTACTTCAGTGGTCAGCAACATGCGCTACCAATAGCCATAGCCGAGTTTGGGCTACCAACGCAGGTTGCTCCACTTCCGGACCGTTTACCAAGTACCTGCAGGAACGATCTTCTTCGTCTTGATTCAAACCCCCGAACATTCGTTGTCAGTGGCACGGTTCTGGATGCGCTCGGTGGAAAAGAATTGGAACTGCTTCCATGCGGGGATTCCACTGTTCCGGCGCCGTTAGACGCGGGAGATCACAGGGTGGAGACGTCACCAGGCACAGAGACTGGTATCGACGTGAACTCTTTGCAGTTGCAATCGATACCAATGGTGGCGGCGACACCGCCATTTGATACACCAAAAACCGAAACTGTCGACAATGGTGGCAATTCGTACAGCATCGGCATCACCGATGCTTCCAGTCCTTTTTGGCTCGTTCTCGGCCAATCCCTTTCCCCCGGCTGGAAAGCAACAGTTCGAGGGGGTGCATCGCTAGGAGAACCACTGCTCATCGATGGTTTTGCGAACGGATGGCTCGTAGACCCGGCTTTGCATGGTTCTACCCTCACAGTTGACCTCGATTGGACCCCTCAAAAATTCGTATGGGCCGGCTTAGCCATTTCCATACTTTGGTTCGCTGGTCTCTGTTTGGCCGTGATCATCATTTCTTTTCGTCGACGAAAAGGTTCACGGCCTAACGCTCTTCGCAATGATCCGGTTTTAGCGAAGTCCCACGGAATTACTAAACCGAATCATCTCATTCGTGTTGGATTGCTTCTAGGAATCGTCGCATCTTCGGCATTGCTAGGTGGACTGGGCGTCGCCGTCTCCATGGCAGCAATCAGCTCATTGCTGCTGTGGACTCGCAGACGGGTCGCTATCGCTGCGCTGACCGTAATGGGATCAATCGGTGGAATCGTCCTGCTGTACACCGGCCTCCAACTGCGCCGCGCCTACACGACGGGAGTCGAGTGGCCCTCAGGTTTTTTGATTGCCCATCAGCTCGGATTAATCGCTGTACTCGTTGTTGTCGCTGAGACCGTGATCCGCCGATCTCTGCGGGTACGGTCAAACGAAACAATCAGAGTAAGAGAAGCAAGCCAGATCAATGATGGTTCTCCGCTAACTCGATAGCGGTTGTTTCCGAAACTTGCCATAGCCACTATCGCAATCAAGACCAACCACAAAAGGATCGGTGCAAACGACAGTCGGCGGTTCTTTGCGATTAGTACTCCGACGACCGCTAATGCGGCCACAACGTAGTACTGCACTAGCGACAACATTGACTGCCGAAACTCTCTGTTCTCGACCACGATATCGAAGCGCGCTGTGCCGACCGGTTCGTAAAGGTTGAACATTCGCAACGTTCGCAATGGGGCGACCACCAAGAGTCGAGTTTTGTGTGTCGAAATGTAGTCAGTTGCCCATGAACGTTTCACAGCGTCACGCTCAGACTCATCGAGCATCGTCCCATCTTCACTAACTGGTTCCGGTTCGGCGCAGTAACGCTCCCAGTAAGCCGTTTTCTCGCCGTAGTAGGCCGCATCGCAATTCGTTTGGGCTAACAACGTACCTGTCGGCGAGAGAAAAATTGGTCTGGAAAAAGTAGTTAGGTTTCGTAGCAACCAGGGAGACAAAATCGCGAGGCAAAGAACGCTCACGATTCCCAAATCGCGAGTCAATGTTCTCCACTGCGCACGTCGAAGAACTACAGCGATCGCTATCAGGACAGGCCCATAAAGAAGCAACTCGGTGCGCAACAAGCCCCCCACCCCAGAGAGCAACCCAAGCAGTACTGCAAGTTGCCAGGAGGGACATCTCCACCAGCGCACAGCAAAAATTGTGATTATCGGTACAAACACCGTCACGAGCGACTCGCTCATGAGCGACCAATCATTGAGCCAAAGAAATCCATAACCGGCCGCTATGAATGCTGAGACCACCCCAACTCGTTCCCCAAATAACTCACGTCCCGCTAGCCCAATCAGAACGACACCGAGGGAACCAAAAATCACGCCGACCATTCGATGTTCATTCACGCTGTCAAAACCGAATCGGGAGAACAAAGAAAGTACAAGGGACCACAACGGAGGATGCGCAGCAGTTGGTTCCTGTGTCCCTGGTGGCAAGCTCACCATCTCGGTGCGTACCGTGCCGTCGGGTTGGACTACATCAACCTTTGGACAATTCTCCATTCCCGGAAGAAAGGAATAGCGAGTTTCACCAACTACTCCAGCGTCGTAGCAATAACCCGCATAGAAAAATACGGGGTTGATATAACCCTTTCCGTCGGCAAGAAGATTTGCCGTCTCATGATAAAAAACCGCGTCACCGGATAAGGGCGCTGTCCTGCCCTCCCAAAGGAACGTTCCGAACCGCACTCCAAATCCAAGGGCACCCGCAAGCGCCAGAAAGATAAAGAAACGTTTTGCCGACATTGATGCTGCTGGACGGTATCGGCGATTAGAAATCACGTTTCATAACTTAGGACCTCAGTTGGAGGCGTACCTACCAAATCGAGTTCTGAATGCATCTCCCGAGGACGAGTGACTGCTACCGTCGAGAGGGCGCCAATCGTCATTGCAGAACAGTTCAAGGAGGACCATTGGCTCTTCGTAGCCCTAATCAGTACGTCCAGTCGCTTCGCGATGAGCGCACGGTCTATTTCGGTGGGGCATTGGTCCCCGACGTGACCGAGCACCCCGTTATCGCCCGGGCAATCCAACATGCATCAGTCGACTTCGAACTCGCCGAGGACCCGGCTGTGCGTCCACTCGCTGTGGTCGAGGCGGAGTCTCCTTTCAGCCGTTACTTCCTCGAACCAAGATCCACCTCCGACCTTTCTGATCGCGCTCGGCTCATCGAGACAGCGACTGCGCGTTGCCACACACTGGTACCTCTTATCAAGGAGATTGGCACAGACGCACTGTTTGCTCTTCGCCGAATCTCCCGGGCCCTCGACGCCAGTCTTGGCACATCCGAACGATCAGCCCGTGTGGCCGCATTCTTTGATCACTGCCGGCTCAACGATCTCGCAATGTCAGTTGCTCAAACCGACGTGAAGGGCGACCGAAGTCTCGGCCCTTCGACCCAGCCCAACCCAGACTCCTACCTTCGAATTGTTGAGCGCCGTAGCGATGGAATCGTGGTACGCGGAGCAAAAGTGCATACAAGTTGCACGCCCAACACGAATGAACTCATTGTCCTTCCCACCCGAGCCATGAGCGCGGCCGATACTGATTGGGCTGTGAGCTTTGCTGTGCCCGTCAACACACCCGGTCTGAAACTCGTCGCCAGTCCGTACGGTTCGCATGCGGGCGACGAGTTTGACTCGCCAATCAGCTCTCAGCGTCTCATGATGGAGACCACCACCCTCTTCGACAATGTCTTTGTTCCAAACGAGCGGGTGTTCCTTGACGGGCAGCACGAATTTGCCGGCCCTCTGGCGCTTGCCTTTGTTGACTACCACCGGTTCACTGCAATCGCGTACAAGTTGCCGCTCGTAGATGCACTGGTTGGAAGCGCTGCGTTGATGGCAGATATGAACGGCATAAGCAAAGCTGCCCATGTCCGTGACAAATTGACTTCGCTTATTTCCTACGCAGAAACGTTACGCGCACTGGTTGAGTCAAGCGCTCTCCGGGGCACCCCCGATGATGCCGGCGTTTATGTGCCCGATCCTCTCATCGTCAATATTGCAAAATCTCATTTTGCTCACGGCTACCACCATGCGCTCCAACAGGTCCAAGATCTTGCTGGGGGCCTTCTGGTCACCGCTCCCGGTGCCGCTGATTTCTCAAATCCGGACACCGGTCCGATGCTTGCCTCGCTACTTGGTGGTCGCGTTGGCGTCGGGGGTGAAGAGCGGATTCGTGCGATGAATATGGTCAGTGATCTCACCACTCGCGAATTTGGGGGGTACCACGCGGTCCTGGCGATACACGCAGAAGGGTCCCTCGAGGCGGAGAAAATGATGATCGCTCGGGCCTATGACCCCACCCGAGTCATTGCCTATGCCCGGCAGCTCGCAGGAATTGACTGATCTTGCTCAGTAGGCATCGAAATCAAGAAAGCAAAATTCTCCAAGTTCAAACGTCTCGCGGTTAAAGGACTTAGAGAATGAGTGAAGAACAAGTGACAGTGGCGAAGGCATCATCTTCTGCGGCAGCGGTAATCCGTGTACCAGCAGCGCCGGCGACCGACCCCAGTGAATGACAAACGGGGCCTTGTGATGACGCCCAACAACCGCGGCCACGCGCCCGCCCGACAAGGGTCTACTTGACCGACGTTGAAGAACCGCGAGGATAATTCCGAACGGAATTTTTGCGACGTGTGTACGAGTAGAAACAACAACGAGCTCATCGGAGACATGAATGCTGTAGGAATGGCCCGGACGGCGAAGGCGCCAATGCAGCAGCTCCGGTGTCCATACGGGCGCAAACCCCGTGCGTGAAGCTCTCACGAATTCACCATCAACCAATTCGTGGACAACGTCGACCGACGATTCAGTAATAGTCGTGGAACGAAATCCCGACGTACGACCGACTGCTGGAATGAGTGTGACTGGAAGCGAAGCAAGAGACCGCCATCCAAGAGCCGCAATCATTCTTGGTGCAGAGTTTGCGTTTGCCACGCCGAGAATGCCGTCAAAGCCTTGTGCCATTCCCCGTGCATAGGAATCCTCAACGGTGCTGCGGAAGACCCCAGATCCGCGGGCATTGGGATCGACGGCGAGATCAACTCCGACACCTAGTCGTCGTTCCTCCCCGCTGCTCGATCGATATATGTTCGGTATCAGTGCATAATTTCCGATTCGATTTCCCTCGCCCTCGACACGTCCGACCGCCGCATCACCAGCGGGATTCTCGTCGTAGTACCAGCGGAGCGTTTCGACAGTCAAGGGATCTTCATGTCCGAACACCTGATTCAACAATGTCGCTACACGCTCAAGCTCAGAATCCGCAGTCATCGAATTCCGATCGATACACAATCGCTCTCAAGGCTCGTCCGCGTATCACGCCGCATTCACTGTCTCGGGATCCGGCTGACGGTTAGACGAACGCTTCCGCTCGCTCCAACTCCAAAGGGCCTCGAAAGCAATCGAGGCAAGGAGCACAATCGATACCTCGGCAGCGATGCGATAGCGAGTGTTTCCAAAAGCGATGGCAGCAGTGACTGTTGCTAAAACTGCCCATAACCCGATAACCAAGAGTGGTTGGCGTCGACGCCACTGTATGACTGCACCAGCCAAAGCCGAGGGAGCCAGCAGCAGATACTGAAGGAACCCCAACTTCGAGGGAAAAGAAGGGCGCCCCTCATTGATATCGAGTCGCACCTGCTCTAGCGGTTCGTAAAGTCCCCACATACGCCCGATTCGCGCCGGGATAACGACCGTTAGAAGTCGCGTCGTGTGGTTTGAAATGTACTCAGTTGCCCTTTGGCGGACGACGACGTCACGCTGTGACTCGTCGAGGAGTTCCCCGTTGGGGCCGTAGGGCTGCGTACCGCCACATGGAAAACTCCAATACCCGATGTGTCTGCCGTAATAGGTGTCATCGCAGTTCGCCTGCACCAAAACGGTGCCCGTCCCATCAGACAGCGTGATCGGCTCCTCCATAACCAGATTGTTGCGAATGACCCAAGGGGCGAGCACAGCGCAGCACACCACTCCAGCTATGGCATAGCGCAGGAATCTTTCGCGCCATGCTATCGGTGTCTTCCACAACGCAACTGCGGCAACGATTGGGAGGAATAACAGGAGTTCCGCCCGTGAAAGCGCAGCCAATGCTCCGGCGATGCCAAAGAGAGCGGCATTGCTCCGGCTTGACTCTCGTACAAATCTCAACCCAAAAAAAGTGGAAACGAAAACGAAAAAGACCGCAGCGGTCTCTGACATCAGCGCAGTGTCGTTTAACCAAATATTGGCGTACACGGCCGTAAGAAATGCAGCGATCAATCCGGTTCGACCGTTACGTAACGATCGACCCACCAACCCGGCAAGCAATACCGAAGCTGACCCAAGCACTATCGATGCGATTTGATGGGCGACCAGTGACTGCAGCCCTAGCGCTGAAAATGCCCCTAGGTACAAAACGTACATAGGCGGATGTCCGGCCGTAGGTTCTTCATGGCCAACCGGCGTAACGATGACGGTTGCCGTTCCGTTATCTAGCGTCACCGCTTCATTTCCGCCATAAAGGTACCGGTACGGATCCATGAACCCTTTACCATCGGCGAGCAAGTTCGCTGCTTCGTGGTAGTACACGGCATCACCGCAGATATACACCTTGTAACTCGTGCAATTCAGGAGCACGGTTTCTGGGACTTTGCTCGGAGACCACAGTTCAAGGCTGACGAAACGAATCCCCACTCCCACAAGCACAATTGCGCAGAGCCCAAGCCAAAACTTTGAAATACGTCTTGTCATTGTGACCCGTTTGTCGGGGGATGAGCATGATTCTCTGGATTGAAAACCGGGAGTTCCCCCAACCCGGCAACGATCTCTCCCAACGTTGGGCCGGCTACCGGCTGAAGGGTTGACTCCACACGTTTAAGCATGCCCTTGCGGTTCAACCATCCAACCCGGCTCACGAGCCAACCCCCATGTTCGTAAACGTAAAACGTTTCATCGGGATCAAATTCCCACGGATGGCAATAACTCCAGAGCACCGTTTTGGGATCGGCCTTCCGAACACCTCGCCGACGAACCGCCGAAGGCAGAAGCCGCAAGTACGTCCCGCCGAGGAAAGGAATGGTTACCGGACCAAGTCTCATCACTGGACTGGGCAACTCAATAAGACCGGAGGGCCACCGAAATGGCGTCACCGGCGCTCCGGGCCACCCGTAGAGCGGACTCTTTGCGGGAAGAACGCTCGACGAGGCGATGAAACCCAGTTCTGAGAGTATCTCTGGGACCCAAGGAGTACTGGGGATTAAGGAGTACTGCGGCGCCCTATAAAGCGTTACCTCAGAACCTCCAAGTTCCGAGAGGATCGCCTTCGCTTCCTCGTTCTCCGACCGAAACCGTTCGGGTCCGAGAAGATCATTCGGAATGTGATTCAGCCCATGAACACCAAGTTCATGACCGTCAGCTACCACCCGGCGAATCAGGTCAGGATGGCGCGAGGCGAGCTCGCCGACACAAAAGAACGTTCCCCGGATTCCAAGAACCCGCAGGCGATCAAGAATCCGCTCGGTCACCGCTCCGACTCGCTCCTCTTGGACGGCCGGGTTGGTCCGAAGATCCTCAAAATCGAGAGTGAAACTCACTGGTCGATCCATGGTGGTCATCCTAGGTTCCTACCCCCGCCCCGTCGTGACTGCCGACCACACCCCGGAAACTCATGACAAGATGCGATTCGTACGAGTGCACCCGATAGGAGACCAATGGCGACACAGGATGCTCCTATCGCACCCGAGATCTCTGGAACACCCGTGACGACCCACGCTGCGAGTTGGCGGCCAGGTCTTGATGGGCTGCGCGCCGTGGCGGTTCTCGGCGTCATGGCCTATCACGAGCCGAATTTCGAGCTCTCAGGAGGTTTTCTTGGGGTTGACCTCTTTTTTGTTCTCTCTGGTTTTCTCATTACCGGGCTGCTGCTTGATGAGCGTTTGCGCTCTGGAACTGTCTCTCTGCGCTCATTTTGGAATCGTCGAGCACGAAGACTCCTGCCTGCATTAGCCGCGTTCCTCCTCGCCGTCGTCGTCGCTACCACGCTCATCGGCGACGTTGCTCAGCGCCGAGATCTCCCAAGCGGTGTCCTCTCGGCAATCTTCTACGTCTCGAACTGGAATCTGATTGCTAGCCAGCAGAGTTACTTCGATCAGTTCACCTCTCCATCGCCGCTCGAGCACCTTTGGAGCCTCGCGATCGAAGAACAGTTTTATCTGATCTGGCCACTGGTCGTGCTCGCGTGCCTCGCTCACAGTCGACGTTTGCTCATCGGCGTGACTGTCTTGGCGACGGTCACCAGCATCGGACTCATGTTTTTCTTTTTAGGAGAGGGTGATCCATCACGTAGTTACTTTGGAACCGATACACGCGCATTCTCACTCCTGATCGGTGCACTCGGTGCACTCTTTGCTTGGCGTCTTCGCGTAACCGGACAAAGGACATTCGCTCTTGGTCTTTTTTGCCTAGGTGTGCTTGCCGCAGCTTTCCTGTTCGTTGATGACAGTGATCGGTGGATGTATCAAGGCGGTTTTGTCTTCTTCTACTTCATCTCTCTCGGCCTGATCATCCTCGCCTCGGGCGACACCATCGTTTCAAAAGCCATGTCGCATCCGATCCTGCGCAGGGTCGGCTTTCTTTCCTATGCCCTCTATCTCTGGCACTGGCCAATCCGAGTGCTCATAACTGACTCATGGATGAGTCTGCCGAACTCAACTGCTGGGCGCCTTGCCGGAATTCTTCTTCGCCTCACTCTTACATTCGCAGTGGCTTGGCTCTCAATGGAGTTAATCGAGAAATGGTTTAGGAATTCCCAATTCGGTGCGATTCGATTCGGCATTTCGTGGTTGGGAGTCGGCGCGGTTGTGGTGTCTCTGGCTCTGCTTGCGCAGCCCTCCATCGGCTCGACCATTCCCAACGCTTTAGACACCAATAAATCGCTCAACAGAATTCGCGTACTCGAAACCCCCACAAACTCAAATCAGCCGACCCTCTTAATTGTGGGCGACTCAGTTGCTCTGACCCTCGACAACGGCATTCGTCAGGTCATCGCCCCAACTATCAACGTTGTGGGCGGGTCGGAGCTCGGTTGTGGCCTGCTTAGCTCCCCCAAAGTGCTCACCTTCGATGGATCTTGGACTGAGGAGGGCAATGAGTGTCCTGATCACGACGATTACTGGACTCAACTCATTGCGGCACAACGTCCAGAGGTCATCCTTGTACTTTGGGGAGCGTGGGATCTTTATGCGCGCGACTGGGGAAACGGAGCAGTGGTTCCAGGCGACGAGGAGTTCGACAATCGCTATCGCGATGCGCTTGACAAGACACTCGCCGTTCTCTCAGCCGAAGGAGCTGAGGTGATTTTGCTCACAACTCCATGTTTCGCTCCATCCCCCGGTCAATCAGCGGGCCCCCAGCACGACGTCCGAAGAGTTGAGCGGCTCGGCGAACTTCAACGCGAGAGGGCCTCCTCGCTCAATGCCGCCTCGGGATCGGCCGACGTCTCTGTTGTCGACCTCCAGTCCGTTACATGCGCTGACGGATTCACAAGCCAACGAGACGGTGTGTCCTGGCGCCCCGATGGAGTGCACTTTTCGGTCGATGGGGCAAAGGTCGCAGCAAACTGGGTGATAGCGAATCTTCCCGCTTCATCGCGTGAAGTTTTGGGCATGTCCCGGGAGTAGTCATTCGCTCGACAGAGGTGAACGCGGGCCCTGTGACAGAATTGGAAAGGTAGTGCTTACGCATTCTGGAGAGGCTTCGCCATCTAATGACAGTCAAGACCGACGAACAGGGAGATCAGGCCGACAACCCCGGCTCTGACCCCATTGCAGCCGCCTTCGCCGCTGCGATCGTCGAGGATGGACCTGTTGATGGCGCCACTGTTGACGCTGTTCGGAAGCTTGACCACATGCCCGCCCTTGATGGCATGCGAGGCCTCTTTGTAATCCTCGGACCGCTCACTTACCACTTCGCTCCGTACTTCCTTCCCGGTGGCATGTTCTCTCTCGATATCTTCTTTGTGCTTTCGAGTTTTCTCATCGTCTCACTTGCATTGAACGAGTGGGATCGTACTGGGGGCTTTTCCGTCGGAGGGTACGCCTCTCGGCGCGTGCGTCGTTTGATGCCCGCACTCACGGTGTGCTTCGTTCTGGTTGCTTTTGCAACTGCGTTTCTCATTGATGCTTCGAAAATTTCGAAATGGACGGGAGGCACTGTTGCGGCGATGGGCTGGGTCGCCAATTGGAAAAAAATTTTTTCTCAGAACAACTACTTTGACGGCGGCCAGTATTCGAACCCCCAGCCCTTTCGCCATGTTTGGTCGTTTGCAGTTGAGGAGCAGTTTTACCTTTTCGCACCATTTTTTCTCATTCTCTGTATGCGATGGATTGGTCAGAAGTGGCTGGCGATTCTCTCAATTGGCGGAGCGATCGCCTCTGCCATCTGGATGTCGGTGCTCTTCGATCCGAACAATCCTGCGTCGATTACGCGGGTGTATTACGGAACCGATACCAGAGCATTCGCTCTACTTCTCGGTATTGCCCTGGCCTCAATTTGTCATCGCTGGGGCCAACCAAAATCAAGCTGGGGTCATTGGGTCACACAATTCATGGGTGTGATCTCAACAGCAGCCTTCATCATTTTGATGTTCACACAGAGTGAAAAAACTGCGTGGATGTTTGAGTATGGGGGCTTCTTTTTGGTTTCCATGATGGCTGTTTTCATGACTCGTGCGGTTTCTGCGCAAACTGGATGGCTGCACTGGTTCTACAAGAATCGTTTCCTCATGTGGGCAGGGCGTCTTGGATTTGGCTTATACCTTTATCACTGGCTCGTCTACATCGTTGTTGATAGCGATAAATCACCCGACAAACCAGGACTTAACTCCTTCCGAGATCTTTTTCTCGCATTCGGTCTGACGTTTCTCATTGCGTGGTTGAGTTACAAGTACATCGAGAAACCATTTATGAAAGGTCGTTGGCCGGGCTGGAAGTTCGCTGCCGGAATGGGCGGGGCGTTAGTACTCACTCTCACTCTGTTGCTCTACGCCAATACCGTTCGCTCTCCGAAAGCTTCCGCGGCCAACAATCCTCTTGCGCTACAACAAGAAGGAGCGACACCAATCGCCCTCGGCGAAGGCAAAGAGTGCATTGCTCCAGCAGGCAGTGATCCCACACGAGTGCTGGTCGTCGGCGATTCCGTGATGTATCAGCTTGGACTCGCGCTTTCCGACTGGTGCGCCGATAATCCTGGAGAAATCATGGTCTTTAACGAAGCCCATTTGGGCTGCGGTACAACGCGTGGGGGTGAAAAGCTCTACGAGGAAGGGCCTGGCTCAATGGGTGAGGTGTGTGGCACGTGGGCCAATCCCGTTGATCCACGCCTCGTTCCCGATCCAAGTGTTGTTTCCTGGGTTTCGGCTATCGATCTCTATCGTCCTGATGTTGTCTTGGGATATGCCAGCCCATGGGACTCAATCGACCGTAAAGTCCCCGGACTTGGAGATCAGTGGCTCCGCCCCGGCGATCCTACATACGACACCTTTCTTTCCTCTGAATACGGAGAAGCCCTAGCAACGCTGTCAGCCGATAACACAACTGTGGCGTGGCTGGTTTCTCCGAGACTGAACCGAACCAGCCCCTTTAATAGCCCCGACCGAATCGATCGAGTCAACGAGATTGTTCTGCCCATGGTCGAGGGCCTCCCCCGCTCAGTCATCTTGGACTATCAGGCATATTTGGGACCCACGGGCGGAGAACAGGACAAAGCGACGAGGGCCGATGGCGTTCATATTCGTGAGGATCAGTTACAAACTGTGGCCAACTGGCTTGCACCGCAACTCATCGCCGCAAAGGGCACTCCAAAGAAGTAAGCCCCGCCCCAAAAGGCGACGGGACTCACTTCAGAGTTCGAGATTTCACTGCGAAAGATTCTCGCAGCATCGGTTTATCACCCAAAAATTTTGTGCTTCTCAGCGTGGCGGGGTGTAGAGAACCTGCATTTTGTAAAGCAGTGCTGGCCGCTCTGAGCCTTCCGCGGCGATCTCAGCTTCAGTGGTGATGAGAGTTCCTTTGGGTTTTGCTTCCGCCCTCACTACTCGGGAGCGGGCATGCACCCTTGCGCCAGCGGGCACAGGAGAGATGAAGCGAAGCCCTTCGGCTCCGTAATTCACTGCGCTTCCGTTCCCTTTGATGGTCACCGGGAACGTCGCCAACTTCGGCATAAGGCTAAGCGTGAGAAAACCATGAGCAACCGGCCCACCAAATGGGCTCTCCTTCAGTGAGCGCTCAACGTCTATGTGGATCCACTGCCGATCGCCCGTCAATTCGGCGAAATCGTTGATCATTTTTTGCGACACTTCAAGAGAATTGCCCCACTCACCAAACTCTTCGCTGGCAAGCGCATTGATTCCGTCGATATCGTCGAATTGCACCTCGGCCATGGACCGTCCTCTCGCTCAAGCGCCCACCGGAGAATCCCGGCCTGCGGAGCGAAATTGTAACGGGTCAACCTCGACTCTTCTCTCAGGGCCGCATGAGCACCCTTGACTGCGTAGCCTCTCGCTAATGACCATTTCTGACGTCTCCACTTCCGTTGACGATCGAGTTTCGACTCTCCTGGCAGAACTCGACCCCCGCACCACCGACGAGGTGACCTTCCGTGGTCGCCAATATGACTTAGGTCTTGCCTGGGTTCATTTTCCCGTTGGTCGAGGCGGCCTCGAACTGGCCCCCACCGCTCAGCGGGCGGTGGATCTCAGGCTGCGCGAAGCCGGGGCATCCCCAATCGATACTCGATTTTTCTTCGGGATCACCATGGCTGGACCAACCATCGCCACCCACGGAACTGACGATCAGTGCGCAACGCTGCTGCGCCGAATTTTCACCGGTGAAGACGCATGGTGCCAACTTTTTTCAGAACCCGGCGCCGGGTCAGATCTCGCCGGACTCGGCTGTCGCGCTGTGCGCGATGGCGACGAATGGGTCATCACCGGCCAAAAGGTTTGGAACACCCTCGCCCATATCGCTGGCCGAGGCATGCTCGTCGCAAGAACTGACCCCAACACTCCCAAACATAAGGGCCTGACCTACTTCGCGCTCGATATGCATGCTCCTGGCGTTGAGGTCCGTCCCCTTCGACAGATGACTGGCGAGGCCGAGTTCAATGAGGTGTACCTCACCGAGGTTCGCGTTTCTGATGCTGACCGAATAGGTGAGGTAGGCGAGGGTTGGCGCGTCTCAATGACCACACTCGCAAATGAACGGACGACCATCGGAGGTGGGGGTGGCGGCACACCTCATCGCGGATCAGGAGCAATCGCTGAAGCAATACGTCTCTGGACCGAAGACCCTTCACGACACACCGCAATTGCTCGTGATCGCCTTATGCATCTTTGGATTAATGCTGAGGTGCTGCGCCTTACAAATATCCGGGCATCGCAGAACCGGCGTATTGGAAATCCCGGCCCTGAAGGTTCCATCGCCAAACTGCAATTTGCCGAAGTGAACAAGGATATTTACGAGTTCTGTGTCGACTTGCTCGGCGCTCAAGCCCTTATCGACTACGACTACACGATGCAGCGTTCAGATCACATTGGCCTTACCGGCCCACCAGGGACTTCGCGAAAGATGTTTCTTCGCTCACGGGCCAATTCAATCGAAGGTGGAACCTCAGAAATTCAACGCAATATTCTCGGGGAGCGGGTTCTGGGTCTTCCCGGTGAACCGCGAGTCGACAAGGAACTGCCTTGGAACGATGTTCCGAGGAACTAGAAAAAATGAGAATTTCTCTCGATATTCCGAATCACACAGACGCCTATCCCTTCACCCATTCGTTGCGAGTTCGGTTCGTCGAGACTGACGCCATGGGTGTTGCTCACCACTCGTCGTACGTTGCGTGGCTGGAAGCCGCACGGGTGGAGTTTCTTCGTTCTCTTGGAACCCCTTATCCTGATATTCGTGCCAAGGGATACGACTTCGCAGTTTTGGAGCTCTTCGCAAACTACCGAGCGAGTGCTCGGTTCGATGACCTCGTAGTAGTTCACACTCGGGTGGGGTTTGTGAAAGGAGCAACATTTCAAATGCAGTACCTGCTCTTGGTGGGCGATGAGGTGTGCGCTCTTGCTGCAACAGTCCACGGAATCGTTGATCATGACGGCCGTGCCACTCGGATGCCGTCGTGGGTCCACGATATTTTGACCTCGGCGTAGACGACTGCCGTCTCTCTGCTGCGCTTCTGTAACCGAACCGGCCCTTCTGTGGCCCATGACCAATCAGGGTGCGCGGCCGGCCTCCGGTTACCCGGTAAGGTCAAAAAGGGTTACAGCGGAAGCTGAGCCCTTTACGGCGCTGCCACTTCTACCAGTTTTGGCGCGACACTCCAGTTCAACACCGCCAGTTCGGTCCGTCGGCGCCGACAAAGGAGGCCCCTCATGGGTGCCCAAAGAACAAGTTTCGAAAAACTCCAGCGGGATCGCGATAAAAAAGCGAAGCAGGCCCTCAAGCGAGAGCGCCGTCAAACCGGCGAAGGCCGTGAAGGGGCCGAGAGTGAAGAAGACACAGTCGAACTCACCACCGAGGGTGAATTGTCGGCGCCGGAACTTCTTGCGCAGATCGAACTCATTCACAAACAACTAGATGACAAGGTCATCGACTTTGATGAGTTTGAGGAACGGAAGGCCGATCTCTTGGCACGCCTCCCGATCGACTGACTCTTCACAAATACTGTGCTCTCAATGACTCCAGCACCGCAAGGCATTCTTTTGCGCAGCTATTTATGACGTCGGCTACCGGTTCAACCGAAGTAATGCGTCCCACAACTGCTCCGCCCAACGCGAGGGCAGCACTCATATCACCGCCAAAATACAACTCGCTATAACGAGCCATGTCATCCATTGCGTTACTCGAATGATCGAACTCAAGGGCGTTGCTGCGCTCGGTTCTGAGTACCCGCAATGCAGGCGCAGCATGTCGATTGAGCAACACCGTATCTGTCTCGCTCGCAGCAACAATTGCCTGTTTCCAATTATCGTGAATCGGCGACTCGACGGTTGCCACCATTCGGGTCCCCATCTGTATCGCCTCGGCACCAAGAGCGAACGCCGCTGCCATAGAGTGACCGTCAACGAATCCACCAGCAGCGATAATGGGCACGTTGACCTTTGATGCGACAAGTGGAAGCAGCACCATTGTTGAGACGTCGCTCGGACTCTTGAACCCGCCGCCTTCCGAACCCTCAACCACAAGCCCATCAACCCCAGCGGCGAGGGCTTTTAACGCCGACCGCAATGTTGGTACGACATGAAACACAGTTAAGCCAGCCTCTTTGAGTTGTGAGGTGTACGTCCGGGGGTCGCCTGCGGACGTGATCACGAACCTGATGCCTTGTTCGACAACGAATTCAATGATCGCGGAATCGCGCACAAAAGCCTGAGCAATGTTGACTCCAAATGGTCGATCTGTGAGATCAGCCATCTTCGCAATCTCTTCGCAAATTGTGGGTAGATCTCCCGATGAAGTTTCTATAATTCCCATTGCTCCGGCATTCGAAACTGCAGATGCGAGTTGTGCACGAGCGATGAAACCCATCGGTGCCTGCAGAATTGGGATTTCGATACCCAGCAGATTGGTGATTCGGTTGTTAAACATGATCACTTCTTTACAAGATTGTGGAACAAACCGGTCTTCACTGTCGAGAGGTGCTCCGGACCTGACTAGTTCGGTTGGTAAATCTCATAAATCAACTTACCTCCGTCTCCCACTGTTCCTCGACCGAAAAGATGCAACGTATTGAGCCATCGGTAGCGTTCGTCACCTGCTTCAAACTCCATACCCACGTACACCGGAGCCTTGCCCATCCCTGCAGACCAATCAGCACGACCCTTATAGGAGAGGTAGACCGGCGCTCCATCATCAGTCATCAGAGTCATTCGGATATCAAAAGTGCCAACTCCCTGTGCATCGATCGACAACCAGTCGGCTGCTGCCGAGCCCGCAAGACTCGCATTCAAACGCTCCCCTTCGATGCGGGCCTCAGAGATTTCCTGCACAATCCTCGTACCCGCCGGAGTGGCTCCCAGCATGAACAGACCATCAGAGGCCACCGAAAGACTCAACGTTGCAAAAGGGTGAAGTTCCATCTTCTGATCATTTCACGATGAAGGCTTCGTCTGCAGTTTCATCGAGGATCTGTGATTGTGAAGGCGTCCCACACCGGCGAATGGTCATCGATTCGTAGTGTGGCTCCAGACATGGGATCGTAGAGGTCGGCCAATCCGGTCGAGGAGATCATCTGATGGACCACCCAATCGAAAACGGCACCTTC
>JBBEAV010000009.1:12655-35165 GCA_040882655.1 Acidimicrobiales bacterium | reverse complement strand
CAGTTGGCTAGAGCACCTGCTTTGCAAGCAGGGGGTCGTGGGTTCGATTCCCATCAGCTCCACCAACGCATCCCAGAGGATTCAGGTCTGGGGGCGAGGGTCTTAAACGGGTGAGGGGCTCGATCTGGCCCCTCACCCCCTTTCCGACCTGCATTTTTCAGAAGTCGGTGCAGATTGCAATCCTCAAACCGGGACGTTCAGGGTGACGGTCATTCCGGTCGAGGGGTTACCAGTGACCGTGCCCAACTGCGTTGTCCAGCCGTCACGGAACACCATGTCACCTTGCAGCGAGGAAGCCGCGAGGTTTCCCGCACTGTTGCCATAACCAGGTGAAGCAAAAACAGATGCACAAGCGTCTTGAGGTAGGGCGAGTTGCGAGGTCGCAATTTTGTTCTTCGAACTTGTGGCTTTGTCGAGCGCTGAGTACACCTCAAAGTGCACATGTGGCCACCGACCGTCGTAGCACCCAGGAAAAATCGTTTCGAAAGTTACCCAGCCGTCGGCATCGGCCGATTGAACGCCCCGCAAAAAGTTTTGATTCGTTATTCCCGATGAGTACAGCGAATATCCACCTTCACGGGTGGCGTGCCAGACGTACAAAGCAGCACCGGCATAGGGCGTGCAACCTTTGGCAATGTCGAGAACCTTGAACTTCATCGTGAGGGGAACGCCTCCTGCTGTCCCTGACATTGACCCAAAACTGTTCGTGATGTCCTTGCGAACGACTCCCGACTGGATAAGCACGTCGGGTCCATTTGTTCCGTCGCCCGGATAGGGCCCGGCGGTTTCACTTGGGATCTTGGAACAGTTCGCCCCCGAAACTGCTTCCGAGCCCAAAACGGTCGTTGCAGAGGAGGAGTTACTCGCCGAAGTCGATGAGGCCGCCTGCGCTGTTTTTGAGGTAGAGGATCCGCAACTGGCGAGCACCACTGCACCAAGGCCGCCGCCCACCAACCACAACGCCCGTCGCCGGTCAATAATTTTGGGAAAGTCCCGATCAATGCCACCAAAATCGTCGTGATGTTCGAACATGAGATCTCCCTAATTTTTCGATTGAGACCATTTGCTAGTACATCAGGGTAAGAATCCCTCAAGAACGTTTACCTCTTTGATGTGTCTTCAGAAACGAAAAAGGTCCGGCAGAGCGAACGTTCGCTCTGCCGGACCTTTACTTCATTAAGTGCTGAACTAACTCAGGCGTTAGCGCTCGAATCTGACTTCACTTTTGCTACTGCCAAAATGGCGAGACCGTAGACCGGCTTGGCCAACAAATCGGCAATTGAATAGCCAGCCTGTCGAACAACTTCCGACACCGTGCTGTCTGGCCAAATTACTGGGAAGAGGTAAGCGATCGGGTACACGAACCAGGTCACCAAAAGAAGACCAAGCGCAATTTTCAGCGCTGCAGCCGCCCGTGGGGACTGGCTCGGAAGAGCCGACTTGACCTCGTTCACGACCTTGAAAAGAATGAACAGGAACGGAATCATCGAAAGAGCGAAGAAAATCCATTTCGTTGAGTTTGAAGTCGAGTTCTCACCCGGGTAACCAAGGGCGATCATCAAGATTGCCGCCACTGTGAGCTGAATCATGAGCGGGCGGCGCTTATTGGTAGCAATACCCAGAACGATGACCAATTCAACAAGGAGCAACGGAACGGTGATTAACCAGTCCGCATATCGGTACCCCTCGTTGAACTCAAAATCGGACCATCCCGTGAAGATACGGAGATAGTGATAGCCGGCGATGCCCACCACTACGGCGGAAACCACAACGGCGTTGCGATACTGCTTCGCGACCTGATTGACGTTCAGCAGGAAGTACACGAATGCACCGAACATGCCTGCAACAACCAAGGAAAACAGGTTGTAAATTAAGTAATATTGATTGCGAGTGAAAGCCGTTTCAACTCCACTGGAACTCGTAACCGTCATTATTTCGCTTATCGATGTTGCGTCCACGCTTGGTTGCTCCTTTGCCAAAATCTTTAATGTGACGTCGGCCACGTTAGTCGGGGTTGCACTCCGGTGGCGGATTCTGTCCGAACGTTTATCGCCGACAGCATCTCAGTTCGAAAGTAATGGATCTCTGATCTGAGAATTATTCTCATTGCCTGCTTTTGCAGGAAAATTTGCCAGAAAACGCCCCAAACTGCGCCCTAGCCTGCCCACCACTAACGTTCGCGGCCATGAAGATCCATCGCCGACCGAAGGCCCCAGTCGAAATCCTGCGTCCGACCCCTACACCGCCCACCGGCAAACAATTGGGTGGGCTTGGGCGCATCGGCCGTTTCGTGGCAAAGCACCACCGACTGGTGGCTCTTGTCTGGCTCGCCATCATTGTGAGCGCCGGCTATCTCAATGTTGCCTTCGCCGGAAAGACCTCCGATAGTTTCAGCGTTCCTGGAACAAACTCACAGGCCGCCTACGACCTTCTCAATGAGAAATTTCCTTCGCAAAATGCTGCGACCGCAAATCTTGTGTTTTACGTTCCAGAGGGCCAAACCCTGACGACACCGCAGAATGCAGCAGCAATCGCAGCCACCGTAAAGGCAGTGCAGGACACCGATGGCGTTGCCCCTAATGGGATTCTCGACCCGGTTGTGGCTAGCGCCCAAGCCGCCAACCTTGGCCTGGCAAACATTCCCTCATTTCTCTCCGCCAATAGTCAGATTGCCTACACAAGCGTCACCTACTCCGACACGCTTCTTCAATTGATGGAGCGGTACGCACCGAGCGGCGAAAAGGTTGCTACCGAATACCCCAATCCTTACAACTCTCTGCAGACGGCGATCAACGGAGTCTCAGCTGGAGATGTACAGGTAAAGATTGGTGGCGTTCTCGCCGATACCTGGAACCAGCCCGTTTCGTGGTGGGGTTCTCATGCTGACGAAGTGGGTCTTGGACTGGGCGCCATTTTGTTGCTCGTTGCCTTCGGATCAGTTTTCGGAATGGCGATTCCGATCTCAACAGCACTTTTTGGAGCGATTACTGCAGGTGGATTTGTTTTGCTCCTCGCCGATTTCGTCACGGTGTCGTCAGCAGCACCAAAAGTGACCTTGATGATCGCTATCGGCGTTGGTCTTGATTACTCGTTACTTATCGTCACCCGGTATCGGCAGTTTCTCAAGGATGGCTACGAAATAAACGATGCCGTGGGAATGGCACTGGCAACTGCTGGCAAAGCAGCCATGTTTGCTGGTATCACCGTTGCCATCGCTTTGCTTGGGCTCTTGCTGGTGCCAATACCGCTGGTACGTACACTCGGCGTTTCTGCAGCCATAGGCGTTGCTGTCATGATCCTTGCGGCTCTCACACTTTTACCCGCACTCCTGGGTTTAGCGGGACACAAAATCGATAGTTTTCGCTTTCCGTTTGCGTTTAAGGACACAAGCGCTGACCCCGAATCGAGTTTTTGGGGCAAATTTGCAACCCGGATGTCGAAGCGCCCATGGACAATGCTCGTCATTGGAACCGCAATTTTACTCATCTGCGCCATTCCATTTCTCAGCATTGATTTCGGAATGCCCGATGACTCATCAATGCCCACAGATCTTTCTCAGCAACAGGCATTCGTATTGATGAATGAAGGCTTTGGCGAAGGCGTCAATGCACCGCTTGTGGTTGTTGCTTCGGTACCGGGGGCTACTGCGGCATCACTTCCCACTACCTTGCAACCATTGACCGACAAACTCGGCGTCGGAAAACCTCCGGGGACTGTTGATGGCGTTCAGTACGCAGTTGGTCCCATAGCAAATGCGGATGGCGACGCCGCCATCTATCAAGTCATCCCCTCGAGCGGACCGAATTCCAGCCAAACGCAAACTCTTGTTTCGACGCTACGTGAAGATTTAGCTACTGCAACCGCAGGAACAAATGTTGAGGCCTATATCGGCGGATCAACTGCCACCCTCATTGACCTCACAGCGCTTGTTGTGAAGTATCTGCCTTATGTCGTTGGTGCTGTTGTGCTGGGCGCCTTCATTTTGCTTGTCATGGTGTTCCGTTCAATCTTGGTTCCACTCAAGGCCGCCCTCATGAACCTCATCTCTATTTCTGCTGCGTACGGCATCGTTGTTGCGGTTTTCCAGTGGGGCTGGGCAAAGGATCTGGTGGGGCTCCATACGACAATTCCAATTGTTTCGTTTGTTCCACTCATTATGTTTGTGATCTTGTTCGGGCTCTCAATGGACTACGAGGTGTTCCTTATGTCTCGAATCCGCGAAGAGTGGGACACCTACCACGAGCCTCGCAAGTCAGTAGTACTTGGCGTCGCCAATACTGCGCGCGTCATCACTACCGCAGCACTCATCATGATTGCCGTGTTCTTTTCATTCGTCACGATCCAAAATCCAACTGTGCAAGTGTTGGGCTTCGGTATGGCAGTAGCCGTGCTTCTTGACTCCACCATCGTGCGTATGGTTCTTGTGCCCGCAATTATGGAATTGTTCGGCAAGGCCGCATGGTGGTTCCCGAAGTGGCTTGAGTGGCTACCAAAACTCAATATCGAAGGTTCACCTGAGCTATTGGAAGCCGAAAAAGCCAACGAAGCGGCTAGTGAACGATGACCCCTCGAATGTTTTTGCCATCGCGCATGTCCTGATAGCCCTCGTTGATCTGATCAAGGGTGTAGGTGCGGGTGATCATTCCGTCGAGGTCGAGCTGACCCTTTCGGTACAGTTCGGCTAACCGAGGAATGTCAGCTCGCGGATTAGCTGAACCGAAGAGCGAGCCCACAACCTGCTTTTCGCTGAGAGTGAGATCGATCATTGGGATGTTGTTGCTGGCTTCCATCCAAGGGTGAATATTCGTTACCACCACTCGGCCGCGCTTGGATGTAAGCGCCATGATTGAAGCCATCATGTCGCCGCTACCAACACCCATCGTGCAGATGACTTTGTTACAACCACGGCCCCAGGTCTCGGCCATAATCAGCTCAAGAGCTTCTTCCACCGATGCCGACGTGTGCGTGGCACCAAACTTCTGCGCCGACTCACGCTTGAACTCCACTGGATCAATAGCGAAGATCCGCTCGGCACCGGCAAGTTTTGCACCCATCACTGCAGCAGAACCAAGTCCACCGACACCGATAACGGCGACGTTGTCGCCAGGCTTCACTTCAGCGGCGTAGACCGAAGAACCCCAACCGGTGGTGGCTCCGCAACCAAGAAGAACCACTTTGTCGAGCGGCAGGTCAGGCAATACCTTCACTGCAGACCACTCGTGCACCACTGAGTGGGTCGCGAAGGTGCCGAGACCAGCCATGATGAGCGCATCTTGACCCTTGACGTGGATACGAGACGTTCCGTCGAGCATGCGCCCGCTCATGACCTGTGCGCCGTTGTCACAAAGATTGGAATGACCATCAGCACAAGAAGGGCACTGTCCGCACACTGCTACAAACGAATACACAACGTGATCGCCGGGAACAACGCCGCGAACATCGGGCCCTACCGCTTCAACGATGCCAGCACCTTCATGGCCAGCAATCCATGGGTAACCGCCGTGAGGCATATCACCGGTAATGAAATGCTCGTCGGAGTGGCAGAGCCCAGAGGCCACATTACGCACGAGCATTTCCGCGCCCTTGGGTTCGTCAATCTCAACATCTTCAACTGACCAAGCGGTGTCCTCGGGACCCCACAACATTGCTGCCTTGCCTTTGATCACAATTCCCCCGGGATCTTCGATTCTCATAGGTCTGCTTTGGTCCTGACCCTATGCGATCTCGGACCGAGATTCAGTTTCCCATCTGCTCAGTGATCGAAATTATGTCGTATCGGCCCGGATTTTCCACCGCAACAGAGAGGGAAAGAATCATGTATCCATTCAGAACGTCGTCAGCGGTCATGGTTGACCCAATCCCACACAAGACAGTGTACGAATCAGCTGCCGAAGCGCCGACGAGCGCGCCATTCGAAAACAACCCACTTAGATAGCCAGAGGTTGACGCCACAACGGCTTGCCATGTCACAGCGTCATTGGCGTCGAAGACATACGACGTAAGACCAGCGATAACTGTGCGGTGGATTGTGTCCAGTGTTCTCTTCACCGTAATCGGTCCATTGGCTCCGCCAATGAGAAGTCGGTCGGACATCACAACAGTTCCTCGTCCTGGGTAGTACGTCACCGGGGCAAGGCCAGAGATCACTAACGAACTCGCCTCAGCAAGCGGTGCGGCAAACTGCGGCCGAATATTTGCGATTGGACTCCAAAATCCCACCGGTGAATTCCAAAAACCATCTTGGGCGTCAGTAGAGGCGATAATCCCTGCAAAGATCGACGAACTTTGCAGGACATCGCCCGAGCTCGCAGTCACCCCTGAAGCAAACAGAAAAACGGAACCGGCATCTTCACCAGTTGCCTCACGCAAAGAAGTACCAAGAGTCGTGAGTTGCTCAATCGAAGGAGCGGGGCCCGTTGCTGCGAGGACGGCTTGTTGGGACGGATCAACGAGAGCGATTGCCAGACTTTTCGATGCAACTCGACCCATGGTCGTTGCCACACTTAGCCAATCAGATGAGGAGAGCGCGCCAAGGTCAGCAGAAATAAGAAGATCAACTCCTGCCGGGACAGGCGAAGCAAATGCTGTAGTAATCGACGCCGCTGACGTGCCAGTTGCACCGGCAACGAACGCAGTGGTTCCGCCGTTCGAGAAAAACTGTTGCACAGCAGACTGGAGTGAGGACGATGCTGAAGGCACCTTTTCGTTGAATTCTCCGACTGACGAGACATTCACAGCAGCTGCGGCAACCTCGGGACCAACTCCAACAATGAGCGGCACCCCAGTTGCGACTTGCACCATCGACTCACCAAAAGCCGCGAGCTCATTGACATAGATACCGGGCGTGGAGCGATCGAGGTAGGTCGATGTCTCTGATCTGATCGTCGTTGTTGTCGTTGCCTCACGAACCGTCGTTGATGTTGTCGTCGCCTTCGATGTGGTTGTTGTTACAGGTTTTAAAGTAGTGGTGGTAGTGGCCTCATCGACGGCGGAGGCAGATGAAATTGGTACGAGAACAGCAACAACTACGACCAGGAAAGCAGCAAAAACCATGGATGAAGTCCGACGGAGATAGTTCACTTCGAATGTTCTGCTACCGCAGCAGCAAGTTCTCGGTGCGCCGATACTGATGTTGTACTAAGCGATTGATGCACCTGTTCGAGCCGATCGTCTACAACCATCACGACAAGTCCGAAATCTCCGAATTCGATAGCCTTCGACGCTCCAGCAATTTCTACCGGTGCTGCTGCACCTAGCGATAGAACGCCATCGGCAACACGCGCTTCAAACTCGGATGCGGAGTTCTCGCCTCCGACAAGGACTAAGAGTTCGCCGGGACCAGGATCGGCTCGCCAGACACATGAGGACTCTTGATTGATGAGATCGGGAACACCGACCCCGACTGCAACCGAAGTTATCGTTTCAATCTGTGCAGCCGAAAGCGCTGAACAGGCGGAAAACTGACTTGAAGATGAAGTGGAAGAGCCACAGGCGGCGAGAGTCAAAAGTGCTGTACCGCCGAGGACGAGCAAAAACTGACGGAAATGCACTGAAGCACGATATCACCGTGCTGCAGTGTTCCTACCTTCAGTGCTGAAAGTCAGCGAGGTCGGCGCTCTGTAAGTGACTTGCAGTTGTCGTACATGATCAATTGCTGCTCATCTGAAGTGAACCCAGCTTCAGTGAGATCAGTTATGAATGTAAACGGATCTGCCATGCCTTCGGTATGGGGCCAATCAGAGCCCAGCATCAATCGATCGGCTCCAAGCGTGTCGCGAAGTAAATCAAGATCATCTTCGTAGAACGGTGACACCCAAACATTGTTCTTGAACTGCTCCACGGGATTATTCTTGAACATTGACGGTGTCTGCCCGTAGATCTTCCCGAAGCGCTTCAGTAACGGTCGAACCCAATTTGCACCAGTCTCAACCGTGGCAAATCGGATCCTGGGGAATCGATCCATGAGCCCATGAAGAATCAACGCTGCGAACGTATCGGCAACAGCGTCGTGCGAAAGAGCTTGACGAAGCGGTTCGAACTTGTGCGCTTCCATCTCTGATTTCTCGCCCCACATAGTGATGAGGTCGTAATAGGCATTTGCCCCACCGTGGTAAACGATTGTCACGCCGGCTTCTTCAACTCGGGCCCAAAATGGGTCGAATCGCGGATCACCAGGCGACTTCAGCCCTTCGTCGGTCCGCACCGGGCCCGTCCCAACGAGCACTACACGAGCATCGCGCGCAAGTGCCCATTCAAGTTCGGCAACGGCATTATTGACATCGGAGAGCACGATGTACGGCGTTGCGAAAATGCGATCTTCGTACGCAAAGCCCCAGTCTTCTTCCAGCCAACGATTAAAAGCACGGAATGCTGCTTGTGCAGCAGGCACGTCACCGCTCAGTGCCTGTTCCATTCCGACAGCAAGGGTCGGAAAAAATAATGCTCCATCAACAGCGAGACTATCCATTGCCTTCAAACGAATATCGCGATCGCGGTAAGCAGGATCGCATGGCAAAAGTTCGCCGAAGAGGTCCTTGACGCTGTCGCCCTTTGGGTTTCGACCGCGGAAGTACTGCTCAAGACTGCCAGGTGCGGAAAGCATGTCGAAGGTTGGGTTGGGGATGAAGCGATTGATCTTTCCGCCGACAAGAAGCATCTGGCGCCCATTAACTTCAGCCCATTGCATGCAGCGATGCTTGTATTCCGGTTCGATGTAACGCGTAAACGCATCGAGCGCTTCGTAGTAGTGATTATCAGCATCGAATACCGAAGTGATCTCAGCCATGATTCCCCCTGGAGTGACAGACCCCCGAATCTCTCGGAGCTATTGCTCTACGGTAGCCAAACTCCATCGACTCTCCTACCCGAGGTGTGCCGTGACTGTTCCGACCAATTTTCCTGCTGCTCCCCCAACCGATGAAGTAGCCGAGATTGACCCAACCTGGCTGAGCGCTGCCCTTGGTGAGCACGCCTCGTCGGTCACGGCCAAACGAGTAGGGACTGGGCAGATGGGTCAGTCTTGGTGCCTCACTATTACTTGGTCTGACGCAGACTCCACGGCTCCAACATCGCTCGTGGCGAAGATGGCCGGAGGCGATCCTGCCACGAGAACACTGATCGCCGATGGGTACCGAAACGAATTTCTCTTTTACACCGAGATCCAATCCACTGTCGCAATCAACTCACCAAAGTGTTGGTACGCCACCATCACTGAAGACAACACCTCGTTTGTTCTCCTTCTCGACAATTTGGCACCGTCGTTGCCCGGTATCCAAGCCAAGGGCGTCTCGGTTGACGAAGCATTGCTCTCCGTGGCAAATCTCGCCGGTCTTCATGCGCCGCGTTGGGCCGACCCGTCCCTACTCGCCACGAAAGGGCTGGAATTACCCACCCGTGAAGGAACGGAGTTTCTCGCTCAAGTTATGGAAGGGGCTATTCCCACGTTTATCGAACAATTCCAGACCTTCCTCGCCCCTGAAGATTTAGAAACAATCGCAACTGTTCCTGGAAATCTCGCCGATTGGATTACCGCTCGGCTTGATCGTTTCACACTGATTCATGGCGACTATCGACCAGACAACCTCATGTTTGCTCCCGACGGTTCCACAGTCACCACTCTTGATTGGCAGACTCTGGGCCTTGGCCTAGCTGGCCGAGACATTGGCTACTTCTTGGCTACAAGCCTCGAGCCCGAGGCACGGCGCATTCACGAACGTGAACTCGTTGGCGCGTACTACAAAACCCTGATCGAACTCGGCGTCCAGGGGTTCTCACTTGATGAGTGTTTCGAGGACTATCGCCTTGGTGTTGCCCAAGGGCCGCTCATCACCATCCTCGGTGCGGTGTACGCCACCGCTGAGCCAAGTGCGGAATCAGATGCAATGTTTGCGGCCATGATCACTCGCAGTTGTGCCGCACTACGCGATCTTGATCCGTTCTCGCTGCTTTGAACCCACGAACTATTTCGAGTCGAAAACGATGAAGAGCGGCCCCCGGGGCCGCCCTTCAGTACGCGCTTTGTAGGAAAAATTACGCCTGCAAGAAATTGATTCCGGTTGGAGCAACCTGGAATACCTCAGAAGCAAAACGGCCACCAAGTTTGGTTGCGTCCCACTTTTTGTTGTTGTTGTCAATGGTGATGCGCTCGCGCCAGCCCTGCATCCAAATGATCTTGTCGTAGAGCGCACGGATGACCTGACCGTTGACGTACGCCGCTTGGTCGCTAGCCAACCAAGCCACGAGTGGTGAAGAATTGCCTGGGTCCATCGGATGAAAGTCATCATCGGCAATAGCGTCAGGCTCGAACGCTTCACCTGCGCCCGGCATTGTGGCAGTGATGCGGGTAAGGCCAGCGGGGCCGATGCAGTTGACGGTCGTGCCAATTGCGGCGAGTTCTTGGGCCAGAGTCAGGGTTAGCCCGGCGATGGCTGCCTTGGCGGTTGCGTAATTGGTTTGTCCAAAGTTGCCGCCAAGGCCAGCACCTGAGGTGGTGTTGATGATGCGGCCGGCACGAGGTGTGCCTGCTTTTGACTGCTCCCGGAAATACTTCGCCGCGAAGTGGCTGAGCGACCAGGTTCCGCGGACGTGAACAGCCATGACGGCATCCCAATCCTCAACCGGCATGTTCCAGATTGCTGCGTCGCGAACGATGCCAGCGTTGTTCACGATGATGTCGAGTCCTCCGAAGGTCTCGATCGCTTGCTTCACCATGTCGCCACAGGCTTCGTGATCAGTCACATTGCCGTAGTTCGGCACTGCGATACCACCACGACCTTCAATGAGGGCAACCGTTTCATCGGCGGCACGGCCAGCACCTTCACCCGTGACGCTGCCACCAAGATCGTTCACAACGACCTTGGCGCCGTGTTTTGCGAGTTCCATGGCGTGACCGCGGCCAATGCCGTGACCCGAGCCAGTAACGATGGCGATTTTGCCGTCAAGCATGCCCATTGAAAGCGTTCCTTCGTAGTTGATCAGGTCATCGCCCGAGTAGGCAATGAATCTTCCGCTATAACCGGCACTCTCCGGGGCGGTAGACCTATTTTTCTAGCAGGACGAACCCCGCAGACCCGAATGCCCGTCACGGAAGCGGCGCGGCCGTCAGATCAGGGGCGGCATCGATCGCTGCAGTGAGGAGGCCGAGGGCGCAGCCAAGGTCGAAGCGCTCTGCATCGCCCAGCGCCAGAGAATCTTCCCATTTATGAAGATTGGCATTCACGGCCTTAGCCAAATCGATACCGAGGTCAGTTGCTTCAACCACAACCCGACGGCGGTCGGTGGGGTCCGGCAGTCGTCGAATGAGTCCGGCTGTTTCAAGCCGATCAAGTGTCAACGACATCCCACCGGTTGTACGGCCAAGAACCTCACAAATAGCCGTCGGCGCACTTCGATGATCTGGGGCACGCCGCACAACACCGAGCACCAGATAATCGGCGACAGAAATCCCCGAGGCTCCGGTCAGTTGGGTGAGGACACGATCGACAGCAACGTTCAGGCGAACGACATGGCCGAGCAACCCATCGGTTCCGGCGATCTGTTCGGTCATTATGGCTTCACGCCGAAGCGGTCTAGGCCGTATGCCTTCACTGCGTTCGAACGCAACACCATGCGACATTCCTCGGCATTCATTCCCGCTGCGGTGAACAGTTCGTGGGCGATTTTGCGAGAGTGCGGGAAGGTTCCGTCAGAATGCGGGTAGTCGGTTTCCCAGAGAATGTGATCGATGCCAACAGCATCGCGATTGATGAGCCCGTGCAGATCGTCGAAAACGCAGCCATAGACCCGACCCTTGACCAGTTCACTGGGAAGCGTCTTTACATTCTCAACATCGCCACGACCGTCGCTCCAGACTGCATCCATACGTTCAAGTTGAAATGGCATCCATCCAACCTGGCTTTCGGCGTAGGCAATAGTGAGATCAGGAAATCGCTCAAGCGAACCTGAGAAGACCCAGTCACAGAGAGAGCCCTGCGCATTTTGGGCATACATCGACATTGATGTCGCTAAAGGTGCATCATCCGAAGTCGTAGGCATCGAAGAAGAAGAGCCGATGTGCATCGACACACTCGTATCAGTTTCTTGACATGCATCCCACAGCACATCCCAGGCACCGGTGTACAGCGAAGGCTGTCCAAGTTTTGCAACGTTCTCGCTAAACGCAATCGCATAACTTCCCTTTGCGGCACAACGTCGAACTTCCTCAGCAGCAAGAGCAGGGTCCCAGAGTGGAACGAGTGTGAGGGGAATCAGCCTTCCCTTTCCTGCCCCGTTACACCAGTCATCAATCATCCAGTCGTTATAGATGCGCAGACAATGAAGGGCGAGTTCTTTGTCGCCACGTTCAAGAAACCCTTGACCGGCGAAGCGCGGGAAAATGTTTGGATAGTTAATTGCAGCATCGACGTGATTGAGATTCATATCGGAAAGTCGCGCCGATTGATCCCAGGTTCCTTCGCGGAAATCCTCATAGACCGCAGGAACATTGCGCTGCTCGTCACGAGGAATTCCAGCGGGTGCATGCAACAAACCCGTGGGCATGACGAGATCATCAAACACCCACACATCACACCAGGCCCCATCTTCGACGTCGCGCTCAAAGCCGTAGTGCCCACCCTTGAAAGAGAGCTTGACTTTTTCGCGCACCGTGCGGGGACCGCGCTTGCGTAATGAAGCCGGTAGTTGCTCCTGCCAAAGGTTTTTTGGCTCCATCACGTGATCGTCGACCGAGATCATGTTCGGTAGATCGTTCTCAGCCGGGGTGACACCGGCGTTGGCGGCGGCCTGCTGTGTTGGGGTCATGATGTTCCTCCTGCGGTGCCTTCCGGCACTTCGTGAAAACACCATATTGCTTTCATAAAAGTTACTTTGTCAAGTGCTACCGCTTTGGGAGTTCACACCCCGTGGCCAAACCCAGCCGAGCTGAAATCCGAGTTCGGTTTGCCGCTACCCACCGATAGACCAGCCCTGCCAACCCGTAAATTCCAGGCAAACGCAACCCAACCGCGCCCAAGCGGCCAAGCCACCCCGATCGCTCCAAGATCGCCGCCACCCCATCAACTCCCACCGATACCCGACCTTGACCGGTTACCAGTAATGCCTCGTCGGATCGACGGCGGAGTTCAGGATCGGTGAGTTCCCGATTCGGACGCCACTGCACTGAATCGTTCGAGTGCTGGGAAAGAAAGCGCACCGATGCGCTGCAGACGCCACAGTCCTCGTCGAACCACACCACAACGGTTGTCGTTGGCTTCACTCGACGAAGAAGGCGCGGCCGCCCAACCCGCACGGGAACATCCATCCCATGGTGCACAAGCGCATCACCTTGAAGATCAAATCCCGCAGTCGCAGCAACACCAGCATCAACTGCTTCAAGTGTCGCTGAATGGAGTTTCCATGGCGGATGCTCAACCGGGGCGGTGACAAGACGACCTGAGCGAGTTGCGGCGTACAAACGCCAGCGGGCGGTAAGGAAGGTCGAGAGCTCCCCATCGACTACGGACCCTTCGTCGATTGTTGCTGTCAGTCGACCAGTTGCTCGGGTGGGCCAGGTTCGATCTACAAACCAGTCGACCGAGGAACCAACACGAGTAAACGATACGCGCCCCTTATCGTAAGGAAGGGCAAAGCCAATTCGGGCAACAAGAGTTGGTAACCAGTGCGCAACATCGAGTGAGCAAAACCAAACCCCGGGGCCCTCGGAACCACGCACGTACGTGCGCACATTGAATTCTTCAAATCGATGCGTGGTTGGAATACGCGGAAGTCCGCGAAGACGCAGATCGTCCATTTCGAACCCAACCAGCGATACCCATGCAGAACCTTCAAAGAGATCTGGTTCCAATCCTGCGGGCAGCAACTTCCGCACATCTTCCGCATCCACGGGCCAGTGGGCAAAGGTCACGTCACGCCAGGTTTGGGTCATAACCGGACGAGAGATGGTATGCGGGCAAAGCGGGTCAAGAGCGTTGCCTTGTTGTTGCAAATTGCTAAACGTCATTCCTTGACGGTATCGGGATCACGGGGAATCGCAAGGTCTGAGCCATGATTTGCGTGTAGAACAAGCCGGTGAACCATGTTGCCATCCTCCGCACTGAAGGCCAACGCCTTTCCGCGGCCGCCCGCTCTGCCGGTCTTGATGCTCCGGTTCAGCATTGCCCGGGTTGGAGCGTTGGCCGCTTGCTCGGCCATACCGCCAAGGTGCTGCAACGAACCAACCGGTGTGTGGCCGATGGTTTGCTTACTTCCCCAGCCGATGAGTTATTCACGAGCCTTCCCCGTGACCAAACCCTCTTTGATGCGTTCGACAATGAGCTGGCAACGCTGTGTGAAACATTCGAAAGTTGCGACCCTGATGGCCCATCATGGAATTTCAGCGGCGAGAACCTCACGAATGCATTTTGGCTGCGGCGTATGGCCCACGAGGTTGAGATTCATCGTTATGACATGCAGTTAGCTGCCGGGATCAGTCTTGATTTTTTTGATCAGGACTCAGCCGTGGACGGGATCGACGAACTCCTCACCGTGCTCGTACCGATTCTTTCTGCAGAAAAGAATCCATCGCTCTCCGCTAGTTTTCATCTTCATTGCACTGACGTTTCCGGCGAATGGCTCACCAAATTTACTGATGGTGTCCCCACCACAATCCGTGAGCACGCCAAGGGAGATTTGGCCGTTCGTGGACCAGCTTCGCCGTTATATGCATGGGCCTGGAATCGCTCGTCTGCAGGAAAGGAACTCACAACCGCAGGAGATGACTCGCTGCTTCACACATGGGCGACCATCGTTCCTTAGCAAATCTCTCGGCGTTTCCGTCAGCGTAGAAACGTCCACCACAAGCTGAAGCAGACGGTCACAAAGCTGACCACGAGTCCACCGATAACAACTGGGCGCGAAACGTTCCCATCAGCATCAGCGGGTAACCGTTTGCGAACTTGCTCTAGAAGGTTTCTGGCAAAAGGAACATCGGAGGCCAAAAGAGCAAGACCAGCAGCAATCGTGAGCAGACCAGGACCAGGGAGCGGAAGCATCACTAGCCCGGCAATGAGGACCACAACGCCCAGCAGCACCCGCCCGATACGTATCAGGATGTGGCGCTTTGCCTCTGCTTCGGTTTCTTCGAGCCGGCCTGTGGCGAATTCCGCTTCAATCGCTGCCTGTTCAAGTTCATCGAACCGCTTTCGCGCCCCGCGACGAGCCTTCTCAGCCATGTTCTAACTTCGTTTGAACGGCACTATTTGCACTCCTACGGGCAAACACCTTCCAGAGTTCAACCATGATCAACAGCCCAAAGGGCGGGATCAAACAAAGGCCCCACTGCGAAACTGACAACTGTGCCGTATCAAACAAGTTCAACATTGGAGTGAACTCAGTTATGAGAATCTGAAGAAGAAACACCACAACGACAGAAAGCCCTAGTTTCCAGTTTGTGAAGGTGTACCGAGAAAAAAGTGATGCCGTTTCTGAACGGGCGTTGTACACATTCACTAATTGGGCGATAACGAACGCAGTGAAGGCCATTGTCATTGCAATTTTTGGTGTCTCGCCATCAGGAAGTCCTTGTTCGTACTCGTTGATTGCATAGAGATACAGCGCCAACACACCCACTGCGGTCACGATGCCTTGATAGGCGACCTGAGAAATGCGCTTGCGATTCAGAATGGGCGAGTCAGCGGCAACAGGACTGCGCTGCATGAGGTCAGGGGCCGGCTTATCGACACCGAGTGTCACCGCAGTGGGACCATCGGCAATGAGGTTGACCCACAGCACCTGCAGCGGAGTGAATGGGGTGGGCTGTCCTGCGATTGACGCTCCCAAAATAGTGGCAATAGCTCCGACTGCAGTCGCAACCTGAAACCGAACAAACTTCAAAATGTTGTCGAATACCGCCCGACCACCACGCACAGCCGCGACGATGGTGGCGAAGTTGTCATCGGTAAGCACCATGTCGCCGGCTTCCTTGGTGACCTCAGTACCGGTGATTCCCATGGCGACACCAATATCGGCCCGTCGGAGTGCAGCCGCATCGTTAACACCGTCGCCCGTCATGGCAACGATCTCACCGTTAGACCGAAGCGCCTCGATAACACGCACTTTGTGCTCGGGTGAAACACGAGCACACACTGCTATCGCACCGATTCGTTCGGCCAACTCTTCGTCAGACATCACATCAAGATCGTCGCCAGTGACAACCTCGCCTTCGATGCCTAGTTGCGACGCAATCGTAGCGGCGGTTATGGCGTGATCGCCCGTGATCATCTTGACGTCAATGCCTGCTCGGTGACACAACGCAATGGCATTCTTTGCTTCAGTACGCGCGGGGTCAACAATGCCGACCAAAAGTTCAAGTTGTAGACCAGAGATCCATTGTTCCGGATCGACGATTATTTCGTCAGTATCTGTCACTTCCGCCGCTGATAACCGACGAGTAGCCAGTGCCAAGACTCTCATTCCTTGCTCGGCAAGACGCTCATTTTCCGCGCTACGAAAACCGCGCTCGGCGCTATCGAGCTGGCAGACACTGCCGTCGTTGGCCATAAAGGTGTCGCACAGTGCGATGACAACATCCGGGGCACCCTTTACGCAGAGCAGCACATCGCTCTGAGCATCATCTGGATCGAAGCGATGGAATGTGGCCATGTACTTGGTGGCTGACTCAAATGGAATTTCAGCCAAGCGGGGTCGTCGGATGCGTTCATTAGTGGCATCGAGACCAGCCTTGGCGGCGAGGACAACTAACGCTGCTTCGGTGGGGTCACCGATAATGCCGGGACCATCTTGGGCATCTGGGACTAAAACGACGTCAGAGCACAGTGCCGCCGAGAGCAACGCTCTCGATGCGATCTCATTAGCGACCGGGTCGCTGCCTGCAGAGGTAATTGAGCCTGCAGTGCCGTAGCCACCACCGCTCACCATCCAAAGTTCACCGCCCCGAAACGCTTGGTGGGCTGTCATTTGATTCAGAGTGAGCGTGCCCGTTTTATCAGAGCAAATAACTGATGTGGAACCGAGCGTCTCAACGGAGTGCAGTCGTTTGACGATTGCATTTTCCTTCGCCATTTTTGAAATACCAATGGCGAGAGTGACGGTGACCACCGCCGGGAGACCTTCGGGAATAGCGGCAACCGCAAGCGCTACGGCGCCAAGAATTGCGGTAGTGAAGTCTCGCTCCAAATAAAACTGAACAAAGAAGACAAGAGTGGCAGCAACGCCCGCAATGACCGCCAAAACCTTGCTTAGTTCGTCGAGTTGCCGCTCGAGCGGCGTCTTCGAAGTTTTCGCAGAGACGAGGAGTTCAGCGACCTTGCCCATTTCGGTGGACATGCCGGTTCCAGTCACGACAACTTCGGCGCGGCCTCGACTCACAGTGGTGTTCATGAACACCATGCCAATTCGATCGCCGATAGGTGCATCAAATGTGGTCACTGCATCGGACTGCTTTTCAACTGGGACTGATTCCCCAGTAAGAGAGGACTCATCGACAGACAGATTGGCAGCCAGAAGCAACCGACCGTCAGCCGGTACTCGATCTCCGGCGCCAAGCAAAACCACATCGCCCGGTACAAGTTGGTCGATCGAAACCTCATCGGTATCGCCATTACGACGAACACGCACTCGCGTAACTAGCATGCGTTCCAAAGCTGCAAGTGCATTCGACGCCTTGGCTTCTTGGAGATAACCAAGAATGGCGTTTAGAAGAAGAACAATAAAAATAATAACGAGATCTTTGATGTCACCTAGTAGGCCCGCGATGATCCCAGCACCGGCGAGGACATAAACGATGCCGGCTCGAAACTGGTCGAGAAAAACGCTCACACGTGAGCGGCGCGGAGGTTCGGCCAGACGATTCAGGCCATGAATTTCCTGACGCTCCTGCACTTCTGCCGTCGATAGACCCACCAACGGGTCGACTATGAGACGATCGGCGACCTCGGAGCCATCTAGCGATGACCAGTCAGTGAGTTGCGTTTGCGTCGATTCAGGGATCATAAAAACTCCGGTCTAGTCACTCGGACGATTGGAGAACCGGGAATGGCTCGCCGACCGGAGGTCTCTCCCGCTCACCTTGTTCCAGTTTCTCGGCACCGGGGAACCCAGCCGAAAAATAGAATCCGAGTGAACCAGCGGCACCGGGAGCTTGGACCGTAGGCCCTTGCGCCGTGATGACGACACCGCTGCGATGGGATACTCCCCTCACTTCACACATTAGTACCGCAAAACGGGCCAGGTCCATAGTCAGGACAGCCCGACTAAACCTGACCGGCGATTACCCCACGAGCACCTTGCGAACTGCGTCCTCGCATTCGACCACCGCGAGAACCATGACCTCATCGCCGGCCCCGAGAACAACATCGCCTCGGGGGAAAATGAGTTTCCCTTCGCGTATGACAGCGACGATGGTTGATTCACGCGGAAGACCCAGATTGGCGATGGCCACCGCATTTGCTGGCGAGCTTTCAGCAAGACGAATCTCAGAAAGTCGTGCCGAGTCATTTTCGAAAGTCATGATGCGGACTAAAGAACCAACGACTACGGCTTCTTCAACAAGGGCAGTGAGCATATGCGGGGTTGAGACGGAAACATCGACGCCCCAACTCGCGTTAAACATCCATTCGTTCGATGGATTATTTACGCGAGCTACTACTCGGGGAACGCTGAATTCCTGCTTGGCGAGCAGCGAGATCACAAGATTGTCCTCATCATCACCCGTAACAGCTACAACCACATCGGCGCGATCGGGCTCCGCCTTCGCGAATTCAGAAACCTCGCAGCCATCTACCGCAAGCCACTTCACGCCCGCTGGTTCACCATCGGCCTGCGCTTGCGCAACACGAGCGGGATCGACTTCGACGATAAGAACTTCGTGTCCGGCCTGTTGGAGTTCGGTAGCAATGTAGGTACCAACGTTTCCGCCACCGGCGATGACTACGCGCATTAGTGAAGTCCTCCTTGAATTGGTGCTGCCGCAAGATGACGATCAAATTCTCCGATGTGATCTCCGTCAACAGCTACGAAAATGGTGTCGCCTTCTTGGGCGAGCAGGGCGGGGCTGATCACTTGCGCAACACCGAGTCGGACAAGAGCAACAACACGTGATCGTCCGTCAGATTCAATAGTGATCAGCGGTCGGCCAGCCCAAGCAAGGGGTACAACTCGTTCCACCAGGCACACTCGAGCACTCGGATCAACCCACTCGACCCCATCAGTATCGGGCTGAATGCGCCGAAGAACTCGCTCAATCGCCCACTGCACAGTGGCCACGGTAGAGATACCAAGGCGCTCGTAAATCGCAGCACGCCGCTGATCATAAATACGGGCGACGACTCGTTCGACATGGAAAAAATCTCGGGCGGTGCGGGCGATAAGGATATTGGAGTTATCGCCGTTCGTGACAGCGGCGAGTGCGTCGGCCCGCTCAATGCCAGCGGCACGAAGACGAGCCCGGTCGAACCCCACCCCAACGATCGTGTCGCCACTGAAGTTCTCGGGAAGGCGGCGGAATGCAGTTGGCTTTCGGTCGATCACCGAAACGGTGTGACCCTGTTCAACCAATGTAACGGCGAGACCAGAACCGACTCGACCGCATCCAACAACGACAACGTGCACTTTGCCTCACCTCCAGGCGCCCGGGTGGAAGCCGCATTCGATCCTATGACTGTGTGGCGAAGACTGAGTAGTTTGAACTCTGTCCGCAGCTTGTTTAGGGAGACCCAATGCCGCTGAAGTCCCCAACCGATAAACCTCGATCTGACCTTCTCGTGATGTTCGGAGCCTCAGGAGATTTAGCCAAGAAGAAGCTTTTCCCAGCGATCTACCGACTCGAGTGCCGGGGCCATCTCGGCATACCCGTCATCGGGGTTGCCCTTGACGCATGGACCGACGAGGACCTCCGCAATCACTGTCGTGATTCCATTGTCGAGACCGGCGAAGAGTGGGACCAGGCCGCTTTCGATCGTCTGGCGTCAAAAATGACCTACGTAAGCGGTGACTACGCCGATCCGGCAACCTTCGCTGAACTCTCACGTCAAGCCGGCGGGGCCCTCCATCCCATTTTTCATCTGGCAATTCCACCTTCGATGTTTGCAACAGTGGCCACCGGCATAGCCAAAGCAGGAATGGCCAACGGAGCTCGGCTCATCATCGAAAAACCGTTTGGACGCGACTACCAATCCGCCGTCAATCTCAACGCCACGCTTCACGAATATTTCTCGGAGTCGGCAATTTTCCGGATTGACCATTTCGTCGGCAAGGAAGCGCTGCGCAGCCTTCTCGTCACTCGGTTTGCGAATGCAATTGTTGAACCGCTTTGGAACCGAAACGTTGTGTCGTCGGTAAAGATCACGATGGCTGAAGCGTTTGGGGTGGAAGACCGCGGCTCGTTCTACGACTCGGTTGGAGCAATGCGCGATGTAATGCAGAACCATTTGCTGCAAATGGTTGCGTTACTGGCAATGGAACAACCAGTTAACGAGCACTCGAAAGCATTGCGAGACGAGAAGGGCAAAGTGCTTGAGGCATGCCGAGTCGTTGAGCCCAAACATTTTGTACGCGGGCAATACAGCGGCTATCTGAACGTCCCGGGAGTCAAGCCCGATTCTGATACCGAAACGTTCGCAGCATTCAGACTTGACATTGATTCACCGCGATGGTCGGGCGTTCCGTTTTATCTGCGCGCTGGCAAAGCACTCAAAGACACCATCACGGAAATGACCATCGAGTTCAAGAGTCCGCCTCGCCCACTTTGGATTGATCATCACGATCACGTCCCAAATAATTCGATTCGAATAGAAGCAAAGCCCCAAAACTTCGCAGCGATCACGTGGCTTCATAAAGAGCCGGGCGAAACGATGATGCCCGAGGCGATCACCCTGGCTCCCTCCCCCGATGAACGATGCGAGACCGGCCCAGAACCGTATGAGCTTCTTATCGAAGAGGCCATGAAAGGCGACCCCACATTGTTCGCCCGAGAGGATTCTGTCCTGCAGTCTTGGCGAATCGTGGAGAAAATTTTGGACAATTACCCACCGGTCGAGCGATACGAGCGAGGTTCATGGGGGCCGGCGTCAGCAAGCACTCTCCTACACGATCACGGGGGCTGGCCGGTCGAACCTCCGTCCGTCGTCTGCTCGTGATCCGGCGCCAATGACCCCCGAGTTCCATCACCCGCTGCTGTATGTGGTTCGCCATGGAGCAACCGAATGGAGTACCAGCGGACAGCACACCGGCCGTACCGATATCCCCCTTTTGCCAATCGGTGAAGACCAGGCACGTGAAACCGGCAAGCTCCTCCAAGGCCTCGATTTTTCATTAGTGCTTTGCAGCCCAATGCAGCGAGCTCAGCGCACCTGCGAATTGGCTGGTCTTCGTGAACACGCCCTCATTGATGCCGATCTCCACGAATGGGACTACGGCGACTATGAGGGCGTTACAACAGCCACCATTCGCGAATCAATGCCCGGCTGGACAGTCTGGAACGGGATCTGCCCAAATGGCGAGACCATCAACCAAGTTGCACACCGGGCAGACCGAATCATTGAACGGGTCCGGACAACGCCGGGCCATGCAATCGTTTTCGCTCATGGGCACTTCCTTCGAATCCTCGCCGCTCGCTGGTGTGAGCTTGAACCAGTTGAAGGTCGGCGCTTCGTGCTTGATCCGGCAACGCTCAGCATCCTTGGCTGGGAACGCGACACCCCAGCGGTACAGCGATGGAACGCCCGCTGAGCAAGTGCCCGTGTGCCGTCATACGTCCGACATACCAACTAGATGTGCGCCTAGCGTTGTTTATTCGATCGAAGGAGAACCATGTCAGATGACACGGCCGTGACGGAGAGTAGCGCAGTGAAGAAGCCGAAAATAGGTGTCTGGCTGCTGCTCGTCGGCGCAGTCATCATGCTTTCAGGTCTTCTGTTTGGTTATGACCAGGGTGTAATCGCTGGCGCACTCGGCGGTATACAGAAGGAATTCAGCGCAGGCACGACGATGATTCAAATCATCACGTCGTGGGTAACGCTGGGGGCTCTCGTTGGGGCACTTGCCGCCGGTGTCTTGGCCGACAAACTCGGACGACGCGTCACCATTCTTCTTGCGGCTGTCCTTTTCACAATCGGGGCGTTGTTCGAAGCACTTGCTCCCGGGACTGCAGTACTCGTCATCGGCCGACTCATCGTGGGCTTTGGTGTTGGCGTTGCCTCAGTTGCCGCGCCGCTCTACGCCGCCGAACAGGCACCCACTCATCTGCGTGGTCGTTTTGTTTCCACCTATCAATTGGCCATCACTATCGGTATCTTCATCGCCTATTTGGTTGATCAAGCATTGATCAACAACGATATGTGGCGAGTGATGCTCGGCGTTTCTGCCGTTCCGGCAGTGTTGCTCTTCATCGTCATGTTTCCGATGCCTGATTCACCTCGGTGGTTTGTGAAAGTGGGTCGTCGCGATGACGCCATAAAGGCGCTTTCCAAAGTACGACCTGACGTCGATGCGACTGCAGAGGTCAACGAGATTGAAAAGG
>JBBEAV010000009.1:4675-12555 GCA_040882655.1 Acidimicrobiales bacterium | reverse complement strand
GCCGTTGTCTATGTCGACCGTTTCGGTCGTCGTCCTTTACTTCTCGCCGGACTTATCGGGATGGCAACCGCTCTCACCACTGTTGGTATTGCGTTTCACTTCATGGATAACGCCGATACAAGTGGTGCTGGCTCTGGTGGCCCGACGACCGCCGGAATCGTCACCCTTGTCGCCCTCGTTGTTTTCATCGCATCCTTCGCATTTTCGCTTGGACCTGTTGTCTGGACAGTCATCAATGAGATCTTCCCCAACCGGGTACGCGGACGCGCCGTTGCGGTCGCTACCGCAGTCAACTGGGGTTCCGCCTGGCTTGTGAGCCAATTCTTCTTGACCCTGATCGAGTCCATTGGTAATTCGGCGACCTTTTACCTCTTCGGATTCTTTGCTGTCGTTGCGTACATCTGGATCTGGAAGACCGTCCCTGAAACCAAGGGTCGATCTCTCGAGGAGATCCAAGAAATCTGGGAAGATAAAGACCCCGTGCAGAGTCAGCGAGACGCTGGCACGCTATAGCCACCGAGTCATTCGACCGGCCCATCACTACCTGGGAGACCACCGTGCCCGATGCAGTCATTGTTGATGTTGTTCGTAGCCCCGGAGGTAAACGCAACGGTTCACTTTCGGGTTGGCATCCGGCCGATTTGGCCGGCGAAATCCTCGCCACTCTGGTGGAACGCAACGACCTTGACCCGGCACTTGTCGAAGATGTCCTTATGGGTTGCGTCTCACAGGTTGGTGCGCAAGCGCTCAATATCGGCCGCAATGCAGCGTTGGCAGCTGGCTTTCCTGAAACTGTTCCGGCGACAACTATTGACCGGCAGTGCGGCTCTTCGCAACAGGCGACTGCCTTTGCCGCCCAAGGTGTTATGGCGGGCGTACACGACATCGTGATTGCCGCCGGCGTAGAAGTGATGAGTTTGGTACCGATGGGCGCATCGTTCGGCCAAGGCGTCGGCTTTCCGTTTGGCCCTCGTGTCGAAGCACGTTACAAAGAGGCTGGTGGGCTTATCCCTCAGGGTCTGTCTGCTGAATTAATTGCCGAGCAATGGAACTTAAGCCGTGAAGATCTTGATGCGTTCTCGGCCGAGTCGCAGCAACGAGCCGCTCGGGCACGAGATGAAGGACGTTTCGATCGCGAGATTCATCCAGTCGAAGCGCGCCGTCGCGATAAGGATTCCGGTGAGCTCATTGCCACTGACGGAATGTTGCGCAGTGATGAAGGTATTCGCGATAGCACTACTGCGGAATCTCTTTCCGCTCTCAAGCCCGCTTTTACTCCCGACGGAGTAATTACCGCCGGCAACTCCTCGCAAATCACCGACGGTGCATCAGCAGCGCTCATCATGAGCGAAGCGGCAGCATCACGACTGGGGCTCACTCCACGCGCACGTTTCCATTCGTTTTCGCTTGCTGGCGTCGACCCCCGCATCATGCTCACCGGTCCCATTCCTGCGACCCAAAAGATCCTCGAAAAGTCAGGCCTGTCGCTCGACGATATTGATCTTGTGGAGATCAACGAAGCATTCGCCCCCGTAGTTCTGGCATGGCAGCGCGAGTTCGGCGCTGATATGAGCAAGGTAAATGTGAACGGTGGGGCCATTGCGCTTGGTCATCCGCTTGGTGCATCAGGAACTCGCCTGCTTGGAACTCTTTTATGTGAACTCGAACGGACCGGCGGTCGCTACGGATTGCAGACAATGTGCGAGGGCGGTGGCCTTGCCAACGCCACGATCATCGAACGCCTCTAACCTCTCTCTATGGCCCGAAATAACACCGAACCAACCGGCGGTTGGCGCCCCCAGCACATCGTTATCAACGGACTCGTTGTCGTCGGCATCGTTGCTGGAATTGTCACTGGTTACTCGCCGTTCAAGGTGATCGTGGCAGGAGCTGCAGCGTGGCTCATTCTACGAATCGGTGTGATGATGCTGGGTGGAATGGCCCGACCAATCCCCGAACCACCCCCCGTGGGTGAACTACGCAAAGTGAAGATCGTGTACCGCTGCGAGATCTGCGGTACCGAGGTTCGTATGACAGTCGCTCCTGACCAAGATCCGGAAGCCCCTCGGCATTGTCAGGACGATATGACCATGATGACTCCGATTGACGACCTCTAACGAGTTCTCCACAGATGGGGAAAATGTTGGGAGTCGTTGCTCTGCGTTTACCGCAAGTTCAACAAAAGCAACTTTTCTTCTTCGCTAGCGATACTGCGTGGCGGTGATGATGCCCCCGAGAATGAATCCAAGTCCGCCCAAGAGCCACCAATTGCTTGATGCACCGGGCAGGATCACGTCGACATAGTGCAAGAAAATCACCACTAAGCCTAGAAGAAACAAGCCGAACATCACGAAGGGTAACCACACTGGGCTGGGCATCTGAATCGATTCGGCCCGGGGCGTGTAGCGAGTCGAAGCTTCGGGGCCGCCGTGAGACTGCTCTGCCGACTTTTTGGTCGGGCCGCCCTTCGGGGTGACACGACCACCAGTTCGGCGGGAGGGGGCAGGGCGCTTGTCAGTAGCCATAATGAGGCGAGCGTAGCGGTCGCGGCCAAACTCGTCAGGCGCGACCAACGATGGCCGATAGGGTCCTGCGGCGATGGCCGCTCGAATTCTCGTTCTCGATAACTATGACTCGTTCGTATTCAACCTCGTCCAGTATCTGGGCGAGTTGGGCGCCGAACCCCTTGTGTATCGCAGCGATGCTCTAACCATCGAACAGATTGAAGACCTTTCCCCTCAAGGCGTTCTCATCAGCCCCGGGCCCGGTCGCCCAGAAGATGCTGGCCTTTCCAACGAGGTCATCACCACGTTTGCTGGTCGCGTTCCCGTTTTTGGAGTGTGTCTCGGCCATCAGTGCATCGGACAGGTGTACGGCGGCGATGTTGTTCGTGCCCCTCAACTCATGCACGGGAAGACCTCGCTCATTTCCCACAAGGGCACGGGTGTGTTCGCCGGACTTCCCGACCCCTTCGAAGCCACGCGCTATCACTCGCTCGTGGTGCAGCGCGACACCGTTCCGGAATGTTTGGAAATCACGGCACAAACCGAAGATGGACTAGTGATGGGCCTTCGCCATCGCGAGTTTGATGTTGAAGGGGTGCAGTTTCATCCCGAATCAATTTTGACGGCGGGCGGTCATCAGATCGTGAGTAACTTCCTGGAACGCTGCGGCCACTAACCCACTCGGTAATGCAATGAAAACCGCGTAACTACGGTCATGTCGTTGTTGTTGTAGTCGGCGCAACGGTTGTTACGGTTGTTGTCGAAGAAGCCGGCGGGCCCGTCGAGACCACAATCTCTACCGACGAGCCCTTTGCTGCCTTCGAACCTGCAGTTGGACTTGTACTGACGACGTTACCTATCGGGACTGTGGGGCTTGACTGCGACTTCGTTGTCACCTCGAAGCCCGCTTGACCAAGTTGATTCGATGCCGTAGCCGCATTGAGGTTGACAACATTTGGAATCGACACTTCGCCAGCACCGCTCGATACAGTGATTGTGACTACTGAGTTTTTCGTAGCCTTTGCGTTGGCCGTAGGCGTTTGGGAAATAACAGTGCCCTTGGCGATGGTATCGCTGGCCGCTTCCTTGATCTCAGGGATGAAATTGTTTGTCTTCAGTAACGATTCGGCGGCAGCCTGTGTGCGTCCGACAACATCAGGAACACTGCCATCGCCGATACCGGAGCTGACGGTGATCTCAACCGTCGAACCCTTATCGGCGTTGGTGTTGCCCTTCGGGGTTTGTTCGAACACCTGATTGGCCGGAACGGTGTCATTGGCAACGTTCTTGACTGACACCTTGAAACCGGCAGCGCTCAGGGTATTTGTGGCATCAGTGACCGCTTTCGTGGTCACATCGGGAACAGCCACTTGTTCAGTGGATTTGCCCATTGATGAACCAACAAAGAAAAGGATGAGCCCGATGAGAATGAGTGCGCCAATGGTGAGGCCAACGTACAAACCCGTGCGATTTTTCTCAGGCGGTGACCCGTAAGCGCCACCGGTTGTTGGCGGTCCACCAAAACCACCACCCGCGCCAGATGCAGCCGGCACCATGGTTGTGGCATCGGCGGGCGCAGCGCCAGCGAGGCCGGCACCAATAACAACACCACCAGCAGCGGCGGCTCCGGCAGCGAGAACAGGTTGGCCCTCAAGAAAACGACGAAGGTCAGATCGAAGATCTTCGGCCGAGGCGTAACGCTGTGCTGGATCCTTTGCGAGCAACTTGAGATCAATTGCTTCGAGTGCCGGAGGAACATTTGGATTGATGCGGGTCGGTGCGAGAGGCGCTTCCTGTACGTGCTTGTAGGCAACTGCAACAGGGGAATCGCCTGCGAATGGCGGACGTGCAACCAGCATTTCGTAGAGTACGCAACCGAGCGAATAAAGGTCGGAACGCGGATCAACGGCATGGCCCTGCGCTTGTTCCGGCGAGAAGTAAGTGGCCGTACCCATAACCGAACCCGCCTGAGTGAGGTTGACCGCAGCATCTCCAGTAGTTGCGGCTTGCGCAATACCAAAGTCAGCAACCTTCACCTGACCCGAGGGCGTGATGAGAATATTGCCGGGCTTGACGTCGCGGTGCACGACACCATTTCGGTGGGCAAAACCCAGTGCTGCGGCGATGTCGGCAGTAATTTCCGCAGCACGATTGGGATGAAGAGGACCTTCGGAACGAATGATCTCGGAGAGCGGACGCCCTTCGACATATTCCATCACGATGAAATAGGTGCCGTACTGCTGACCCCAGTCGTAGACCGCAACGATATTCGGCTGATTGAGGTTGGCTGCTGCTTGTGCTTCACGACGGAATCGTTCGACAAACGAGGCATCACGTGCGTGCTCAGCGAACAAGACCTTGACCGCAACCGGTCGGTCGAGCAGTAGATCACGGGCAAGGTAAACATCGGCCATACCGCCACGGGCCAACTTCCGATGCAATTCGTAACGATCGTTAAAAACTGTGGGGCCCGCAGGTGTGTCACTCATTGCGGCAAAGACTACGACTGTTTCACCGGGGCAGTGATGCACTCGGCCAAAGAATTGCGGCCTCAGCATCCGCCCTGAGCAGCGAGTGCCGTCTGTAACACCGCTTTGGCAATCGGTGCTGCCACTCGACCGCCGGTGGCCTCGCTTCCACCCGACTGGTTCAACACCACAACAGCGACCGCAACGGTGGGGGCCTTCCCCGGAGGGCCGGCAAATCCAATGATCCAGGTATGACTTTTCGGCGGCTCAGTTCCAAGCTGAGCCGTACCTGTCTTGCCCCCTACGGTGCATCCCTGAAGGGCAATACCCGAAGCCGTGCCGTTAGTGACAACCCCGACCATGTCGTCAAAAAGGGTTGCGGCGGCGGAGGTGGAGAGCGGGGTCAGCCATTTTGATGGCGTATACGTGGAAACCACATCGCCGCGAGCGTTACGAATCTGAGAAAGTACATGCGGTTTCATGATGACACCGCCGTTGGCTACCGCTCCGGCCACCATCGCCATCTGCAGCGGCGTGGCCTGGACATCATTTTGACCAATGGCCGACATGGCCAGCTTCGGTTGGTTGTTACCCACGTTGGTCGGGAAGACCGACTTCGCCGGCTCGGGCATATCAATCGGCACGGTGGAGTTGAATCCGAATGAACCGGCGCCGGCCACCATGTCCACCGGACCGATGGTTTCGGCGCCCATCTCCGCGAACGAAGAGTTGCACGAAACCCGCAAAATTTCGGGCAACGTGCCTCCGCAGGTTGAGCCACCAAAATTCGAGATGGCCTTATTCGTATCTGCAGGCGTATACCCGTTGGTAAACGGATACGAAGGTTCGGTGTTTGTGACTTTGCCGGTTTGTAACCCCACACCAGCGGTCACCACTTTAAACGTGGAGCCGGGAAAATACCGATCCTGATACGCGTGTGCTCGCAGCGGGACACCCGCAGCGGCATTCAAAGTTTTCCATGATGTCTCGGCAATTGTCTTGTCGAGTGAACTCACTGTGTTGGGATCGTAGGAAGGCCAACTCCACAAACCGAGAATTGCTCCGGTTCGTGGATCAAGTGCAACCACCGAACCTTCGCGATCGCCCAACTGCGTTCGGGCTGTTTCCTGAACATCTTTGCGAAGAGAGATCGAAAGGTTGCCTACATTTTCTCGGGCAACAAAAAGATCTCCGAATGACTTGACCTGTTGATCAAACGTTGAACCAGAAAGCTCGTCGTTGTACTGCTTCTCGATACCGGATGATCCATAACGGAACGAAAAATATCCGGAGTTCTGTGCGAACAATTCACCCTCGGGATAGACGCGCATTCGCTCGAACTGCGAATCAGTCGCAGGATTAGCGATGGTCTGAGCGATGACAGCACCGTCGGCGGTGAAAATTGAGCCTCGAGGACGATTGAAATCGCGACGCACCTGAGCGGTATTGAGCGGGTTCGAATCGAGACTGTCTTTATCAACAACCTGGATCCAATTTAACTTCGCAAAAAGTGCGACATAAAGAACAACAAGCGCAATGCCCAGCTTCATTATGTTGCGATTCATACCGATACCGCCGCTGCAGCACGATTTAAGACTCGCTTCGAGGTCTGATCACTAATGCGCAATAACAATGCAAGGATCACATAATTCATTACGAGCGATGAACCACCATAGGAAATAAACGGAAGCGCCACTCCAGTAAGCGGAAGAAGCCGGAGTACGCCGGCAACGATGATGAACGCTTGTAGCCCGAGAAGCAGCGTAAAACCAGTAGCCAACAATTTGTCGAATACCTGATCGGTAGAAGTTGCGATACGCAGACCCGAGCCGATAACTAACAAATAGGCGATGATGATCAAAGCACCGCCAAGCAGACCAAGTTCTTCAGCGATCACTGCAAAAATAAAATCGTTTTCGGCCGCAGGAATTCGTGACTCCCCACCGCGTCCGAGTCCGGTACCGGTGAGACCACCGAAGGCCATAGCAAATAATCCCTGAATGATTTGGTAGCCGTTTCCGCTTGGGGTTTTCCACGGATCAAGCCAAATATCGACACGTACTTTGACGTGATCAAGCGTGCGCCACGCAAAGACTGCGCCGGCGGTGAAGAGGCCTCCGCCAATGACAAGGAATGATGTTCGCTGAGTTGCGACCCAAATCATGATGAGAAACAAAGCAAAAAATAGCAATGAAGAACCGAGGTCTTTTTGGTAGAACATCACAATCAATGTGACGCCCCACGCAATTAGAACCGGCCCCAAATATTTCGGATGCGGAAGTCGAAGGCGGCCGATCTTCCACTGGCTGGTGGCAATCAGTTCCCGTTGATCGGCAAGATACGCAGCAAAGAAAATAGCCAGTGCCACTTTGGCGATTTCGCCAGGTTGAAAGTTGATCGGCCCAACCTTCACCCAGATCTGGCTGCCACTCCCGGCGTCATAGCCGATGCCCGGAACGAGTGGCAGCAGCAACAGCCCAATGCCTACCAAAGCAAATGTGTAGCGAAACCGCTCAAGATCTCGCGGACGCTTTACAAACCACAACGTGAGCACAAAAGCGAAGATGCCGATGGCCGTCCAAGTGGCTTGCGCAGCGGCCAACTTTTCATTGAGACCAGCGATGACGACATACCCCAGACCATTCAATAACGTCACGGTCGGGAGCAAGATTGGATCAGCACCCGGCGCGAGTTTGCGAACGGCAAAATGGGCGCCCATGAACAGAGCGATCACGGCGACGAGAAACGGAATGATATTTGCGGGAATACGCGAGTCAGAACCCAGACTAGCTAGCACGTAGGCCGCACAAACAATGACCACCGTCATCAGCATTAGTCCGAGTTCGGTATTGCGAAGACGGTTCATGGCATCACTGCACGATCGTCGTTGTCGAACTCGTCGTTGTCG
>JBBEAV010000009.1:0-4575 GCA_040882655.1 Acidimicrobiales bacterium | reverse complement strand
GTTGTCGTACTTGATGTTGTCGTACTTGATGTTGTCGTACTTGATGTTGTCGAACTTGATGTTGTCGGTGAGGTTGTGGTCGTTGTTGCTTGAGCATTTTGCTCTATTAAGTTCTCGATGTACTGACGAGAAGCACTCAGCGAGGGCTGCTCGACACCATTTTCAACATCAAGGAGCGCCGATTGCGGAATGTCGACGACAAGGAGGCCAGAGTCTTCGGCGAGTGTGGGCTCAATCCACAGGACCCCTCCTGGTTTTCCATGAAAAATCGCCACGTTGTCGCCTTCGATACCGACGTACCAACTCTTCGTCCCCGTCCACCAGATAAAGGCAAAGCCAGAAAGAATCACAAAAACAAAAGCGGCGATGAACACTCCGACCCGCCAAGTGTAAGAACTGCGAATAATTCCCGGCTGGCGCAGCGATTTTGGTTCCGGAGCAACTTCTTCACCAAAACTGATGTCGCCACCAGTGTGCGAGTTACGCACACGGTTTGTGGGATCGGCATTGGGATCGCGACCCGAGTCATCAGAGACGTCGACGATGACGCAGGTGATGTTGTCGCGACCGCCACTCTCATTCGCAAGGCGAATGAGCTCACGACAGGCCTCATCTGGATCAGCAAGTCGGCGCAGCGTCGCGGCAATACGATTTTCATCGACCTCGTTAAATAATCCATCGCTACAAATCAGATAGCGATCACCTACGACGGGCAAGATTTCCCATGAGTCAACGAGCACGCTGCTGTCGATGCCAAGCGCCCGTGTCAAGATGTTTCGCTGCGGGTGCACCGCCGCCTCAGAAGCCGTGAGGCGGCCTTGTCGTTGCATTGTCGCAACAAGGCTGTGATCTTCGGTGATCTGATCCAAATTGCCTTCAGTCAACAAATACAGGCGCGAATCGCCAACATTTACAACCCCGATTGCGTCACGTCCGCCGGCTTCCACAAGTGCCATTGCCACCAACGTGGTTCCCATTCCCGCCAATTCGGGATCGGCGGAAGAACGTTCGACCAAAACTCTGTTCGCTTCTTCTATCGAACGAACCAAAACATCTGTGCCCGCCGCGTTGAACCCAGCCTGAAGGCTCTCAAGTGCTAACCGACTTGCAACCTCACCGGCTTGGTGACCGCCCATACCATCGGCGACAGCAAACAAGCCGTCGACTACGAGAAACGCATCCTCGTTGGCTTGGCGAACCCGACCTGTGTCGGAGGCAGCGCCCCAAACAAATCTGGTCACTGCATCTCCATGACGGTATTGCCGATCTGAACCACGTCACCGGGTTTCACAACCATCGGGCCAGAGACCTGGTGGCGATTCAGCCATGTGCCATTCGTCGAGCCCAAGTCTTCGATTTGCCACTGGTTATCACGAAAAAATAACCGAGCATGAATCTGTGAGGCATAGGTGTCATCGATTGTCACCTGACAGCCAGCCGCACGGCCGATCGATAATTCACCATCGAGAACCCACGATTTGCCCGCCAGTTCAATTGGCTCGCGCATCACGAGTTGTCGCGAGCGCAATTCATTTTTTGAGTCCTTGCGGGATTTTCCCACGCGACCCGTAGTCACTGGAACCGCTGGAGGGCCCGGAGGCAGTGAGGGGGTCGGGCGCAATTCAGCCCACACCGCTCGCACCACACGGAAGAAGAATAAATAAAGCAGCGCGAGCAAACACAACTTGAGAACAAGAAGTAATTGGTCTGAGACCATTGTTAGGAGGCCTGGAATGTGAGTCGAATACTTCCGAAACCGAGTTCGTCACCGTCTCGAAGCTCACGCTCGTGCACAGGAACGCCATTTACGGTGCTGCCATTGGTTGATCCGAGGTCAACTAAGACAAATCCAACGCCGCGCGGATGGATTTCAGCATGACGACGGCTCACATTGGGGTCGACCAGAGTGATCTCACACTCAGGAAGACGACCAATACTGACCATTTGCTCCTGAAGTACGAAGCGCTCGCCGGTAGGTAAAACCAGCGAACCTGCACCTGCTCCGCCAGAACCTTCACGAAAACGGGATTCGATTGAAAAGGTGCCGGTTCGTTGATTGTCATCAACGACCATCTCAACTTCGACCGGACCAAGAAAGCCATAGGTCTCGTCGCGGGCGTGTTCGCGGGCAGCATCACAGAGTTCACGGGCTAGAGAGTCGGCAATATCTACAAACGCATCGTGATCGTCAGGCGAGATAACGATCGTGAATGAATTGGGAGAGACAGTGCGACCGCGAACATCCACTGTGCGATGGTCGTCCATCTCGCGAGTGAGTTTGCGGCCGATCTCAATTGGGCGAACGCCGCTCTTAAAGACCCGGGAGAACATACCTTCCACTGCATGTTCAAGACGACGTTCGAACCCTTTAAGACCCACAAGGACAGGTTAGGGCGGTCACGATGCCGACTGATACCGGCCAGGAGACTCCGCGCGCCTAATTTTCCCCCTCCACAACCGATTCGTGGGGCCTGAGACTGGGCAGTAGAGTTCAAAGTCCACTCGCGCGAGTGGCGGAATTGGCAGACGCGCAGGATTCAGGTTCCTGTGCCCGTAAGGGTGTGGGGGTTCAAGTCCCCCCTCGCGCACCAGAGGTTTAGTAACGGTACTGACGCTAATTAAAGAAGGTCTTGGCTGATTTGGTGGCCCCCGTCGTGAGTAAAGATCAGGTGTTCAGTGCGATTTTTTCAATCTCATTTCATTAACCTTGCCGCTTATGTCCGAGCCGCTCACCAAATCCTGCGTCGTCTGCGGCCGCACGATGCAGTGGCGGAAGAAATGGGCACGAACTTGGGAACAAGTTCGCTACTGCTCGGCCGCGTGTCGCCGTCAAGGGTTGCGCCCGATTGATCTCGAACTTGAGTCGGCAATTCTGTTCTTACTGGCAAATCAGCCAAGAGGTACAAGGATCTGCGCCAGCGAAGCAGCACATTTTGTGGGTGGCTCTCAATGGGAATCGTTAATCGAGCCCGGGCGCGCTGCTGCACGCCGACTCTCCGTCGAAGGCAAAGTCGAGATCACTCAATCTGGCCGACGCACTGACCCGTCAACCGCAAAGGGACCAATCCAAATTGGACTTCTTTAAACTGTGAGTGAGCTGGGGAAAAACCACAGCACATGCAATTCTCATCTGTTGCTGAGAATTGTTTGCACGGCACGTTCGGCTGCACCAATGGCGCCTTCGATGTGGCCAGGCGACTGCGTTGCCGTTTCGGTTGAGGCCCAATGCAATCGTCCGCCAAAGGCCGGTTCTTGAAAAGCACGATGTCCGTATGTCTGGCCCGGTGTCGCTTGGTTGGCGCCCAGCGAAGACAGATGCGCTTCAGCGCGCCAATCCTTCACGACAACCTCAAGCGGCTGCCCCGCTTCCGGCCCGAAGAGTGCAACGAGTTGTTCAATCACCTGTTGCACCGAAGGGGCAGGGACGTCGGGATCAAGTGGCACGAAACCAAACAACGCTGCAGGCCTGTACCCGACACCACTCATGTCATGAATTTCACGAAGAGGGCCGAGGTGACTAATCGCCGAACCTGAAAGCCCGTTATTGCGCCAAAACGCGTCGGCATAGACAACGACAACCTTGGCGAACTCTCCCATCCATACCGGTGTCGACGCCGCCAGTGCGCCGAGTTGATCCGGCAGTGCCGGTTCTATCTCAATAGTGCCCACCGCCACCGAGGGCGGCAACGCCAGCACGACGTGGCGAGCGTTCAACGATCCCGTTGTGTGCGTCACTGTCAATGTTTCACCATGCTGTGCGATCTTCACGACAGTCGTTTTCAGAAAAATTATGTCGACTAGGCGTTCCGCTAGATGCTCTACCAGTGATTCGGCACTATCGGTAAACCGACCGGACTCAACATCGATTGGGTTTCCGTCAATCCGCTGCACACCATCAGCCGTGTGGAAAAGAGCATCGCCGGCAAGGTGATGGGCGTGGGTTGGCACACCGAGTTCACGAATCAGCTCTGCCACACGAGTTTCGCCCGGCCAAAACCACGACGCACCAAGATCAAAACTGCCATTAACGCTTCTATGAGCTTTAAGCCTTCCACCCACGCGGTCTTGGCTTTCAAACACCGCACATGTCAGGCCTGCGGAAAGTAAGCGCGTGGCGGCAACCAGACCGGCTATTCCACCGCCAACTATCGCAACGTCAACGCTTCTGGTTGCATCATTCAAAGGCCCAACCAAACCGAATTAAAGGCCGCGATTATTTTCAACGAGGCCAAGCTTGACCGAGGCTGAGTCGATATAGGTTTTCTCGCTAATGAACGCATGTTGGGTACCGGTGTAGATGTCGCGGAATGCACGCTCGAGTCGGCTTCCCTCACGAATTGCCGTCGTGCCTGCAGCAAGGTGTGCCCACTGCGCAACCTCGCGACTTGCCTCGGTTGCGTACGTCGCAGCGATACGCATATCGGCACGCATATCGACGGTGAGTTCTCCACCATCGGCAACCACCGCCTCGGCGCCGCTATAGGTACCGACCACAAGTTGTCGCGCAGCGCGCCACATGCCGAGGTGATGGGCATAGCCCCTCTGAAACGTAGGTTTGTGCACGAGGGTTTCCAT
>JBBEAV010000008.1:0-6109 GCA_040882655.1 Acidimicrobiales bacterium | reverse complement strand
GAACGTCTCAAGCGCAGCAGCTGTTTGGTTCGCGTCTGATCGTATTGCCTCGGGCGAAATGCAGATCGGTGCACTCATCGCCTTTCTGACCTACCTCGTTCAGATACTTATGGCCGTCATGATGGCCACGTTTGTGGCAGTTATGTGGCCGCGAGCTGCGGTCTGCGCCGACCGCATCAACGAGGTACTTGCTACCGATTCCTCGATCGTCACGTCACCAACCCCAATTACCGAACTCTCGGGGCACGGCACCCTTGAGTTCCGCAATGTCAGCTTTAGCTATCCGGGAGCGGAGGTTCCCGTGCTCTCCGATATTTCTTTCACTACTCGACCGGGTCAAACCACCGCCATCATTGGTTCTACCGGTTCGGGCAAAACCACGCTGGTCAACCTCATTGCGCGACTCATTGACAGTACCGAGGGCGAAATTCTGGTCGACAATGTGAATGTTCGCGATCTCGAACCAGAAACACTCTGGAAGCGGGTATCGGTTGTTCCTCAACGCCCCTACCTGTTTTCGGGAACCATCCGATCGAATCTACTTTTTGCTGACGAAAATGCTTCCGAACCAGAACTGTGGACTGCTCTCGAAATTGCTCAGGCTGACCTCTTCGTCAACGCCATGACCGAAAAACTTGATGCACCTATTTCTCAGGGCGGCACCAACGTTTCTGGGGGCCAGCGCCAACGACTGGCCATCGCCCGGTCACTCGTACGTAATCCTGACATTTACGTGTTTGATGATTCGTTCTCGGCCCTCGACCTTGCCACCGACGCCCGCCTGCGCACCGCTCTCATTCCTGTGGCCGCCAGTGCCGCAATGATCATCGTGGCCCAACGCGTCTCAACTATTAAACAGGCCGACCAAATCCTTGTGCTTGATGAAGGTAAATGCGTTGGCCTTGGCGCCCATTACGACCTCCTTGAGAACTGCCCGACGTATGCCGAAATTGTGGAATCGCAAATGACGGCTGAGGAGGCAGCGTGAACGACTCTGAGGAAGCCGCTGATGCTCCGCCGAAACACCAGGTGACTGTTGGTCCCCGGATGATGGGCGCCACCATGCCCGTCGAGAAATCCAAAGATTTCCGTAATTCCACGCTCCGCCTCATCTCTTGGATGCGTCCAGAACGAATTCGGATGATTCTGGTTCTTGTTTCCGCCGTCGTCAGCGTCGCAATGTCCGTGGTTGGACCAAAAATTCTGGGTAATGCCACCAACGTCATTATCAATGGCGTGCGTTCACCCGATGGCATCGATTTCCCCGCTTTGCACCGCACCTTGCTCATCGTTGCTGCGCTCTATTTGGGTTCAGCGGCTCTCGCATATTTTCAAGGCTTCTTGCTTGCTGGTGTCATTCACCGCACAATGAGCAGACTTCGTTCCGCAATTGAAAACAAAATCAACAAATTGCCCCTCGGGTACATTGATCGAACCCCACGTGGTGATCTTCTCAGTCGGGTTACCAATGACATCGACAACATCGCTCAGAGCCTTGCGCAGAGCCTGAGCATGCTGTTTATTTCGCTGCTCACCGTTGTTGGTGTGCTCATCATGATGCTGACTATTTCACCGTTGCTTTCGCTTGTCGCGGTTGCAACCGTGCCGGTTACGTTGCTCACGATTAAGTACATCGCCGGAAAATCAAAAAAGCGATTCATTGCTCAGTGGGCTCATACCGGTTCTCTTAATTCGATCGTTGAGGAAACTTTCGCCGGCCACTCACTGGTCAAAGTCTTTGGTCAACAACAAGCAACCGAAAAACGGTTTGAAGCAACAAATCAAAAACTGTTTGAGGCCTCGTTCGGCGCTCAGTTCATTTCCGGAATGATCCAACCGGCAATGATGCTGGTGAGCAATCTCAACTATGTCGCTATTGCTGTCATCGGTGGACTACGAGTGGCATCGGGCAACCTCAGTATTGGTGACATCCAGGCCTTCATTCAGTACTCCCGCCAATTCACTCAGCCCATCAACCAGTTGGCCTCACTTGCCAACATGCTGCAATCAGGTATTGCCTCTGCCGAACGCGTCTTCGAGTTTCTTGATGTTGAAGAGCAAACCGCCGATCCCAGCCCTGCCGCAACAGTGGTTGATGCGCGCGGTCGAGTGGCATTCGAAAACGTGAACTTCTCGTATTCGCCCACCACATCGCTGATTACCAATCTTTCGCTGATCGCTGAACCGGGCCAGACCATTGCCATTGTCGGTCCCACCGGAGCTGGCAAAACTACTTTGGTCAATTTGCTCATGCGCTTCTATGAACTTGACGGCGGTGCAATCACCCTTGACGGTGTGGATATTTCTCGGATGCGCCGCGCCGATCTTCGCTCAAGTATGGGCATGGTGCTGCAGGACACATGGCTCTTCGGTGGCACCATTCGCGACAACATCGCCTATGGCCGACTTGGCGCCACCGAGGAAGAAATCATTGCCGCTGCAAAAGCCACGCATGTCGACCATTTCGTTCGATCTATGCCCTTTGGGTATGACACGTTGCTTGACGATGAAGCCAGCAACCTCAGCGCCGGTGAAAAGCAGTTAGTAACTATTGCTCGGGCATTCTTGGCCGAACCAACAATTCTGATTCTCGATGAAGCTACGAGTTCGGTTGATACCCGCACCGAGGTACTCATTCAGCACGCAATGGCTGCTCTTCGATCGAATCGCACAAGTTTTGTGATCGCTCATCGGCTTTCAACGATTCGCGATGCCGACATTATTTTGGTGATGGAGAACGGCGACATCGTTGAACAGGGCAGCCACGAGGAATTACTGGCGGCCGGTGGGGCGTACTCGACCCTCTACAACGCTCAGTTTGTGGCCGCTGCTGTTGATGTCGCGTGAAACCAGTGGGGGAAGAGACGACATCACTACGTAACGCAGTATTTGCTGTTGTGGTTGCGCTGCAGTTTGTTTTGGTTCTCGTCAACGGCTCAACCACCATGGCCCTACCTGCTATCCGTGATGGACTCGGGGCCACCAATAGCGAACTGCAGTGGTACGCCTCTCTGTTTGCCCTCACGTTCTCACTTGTACTTGTGCTTTCGGGTCGTTTAGGTGACCTATTCGGTACCCGGCGTCTTCTCATGATCGGGTACGGCGCTCTTTTGGCCTCTTGGGCACTGAGCGCAGCATCACCCAATATTTATTTTCTTCTCTTAGCCCGTGCCCTTCAGGGGATCGCCGGCGGCGTCACTGCGCCGCAGCTTTCCGCCATGATCCAGCGCACATTCAGCGGCCACACCCGTACGCGAGCATTTTCTATCTTCCTGATGTTTGCCGGTGCTGGTTTTATGATCGGTCAGCTCAGTTCTGGCGCACTGACCAACGCCAATCCCTTTGATGCGGGTTGGCGCTGGGCGTACTTGCCTTTTATTCCAATTGGTTTCGTGGTGTGGTTGATCGCTGCACGAGTACTGCCAGCCACAAAGCCCGGACCTGCCGGTCGACTCGACATCACGGGCGCCGCCGTACTCGCTGTGGTTGCGTTCTTCCTAATGTTTCCCCTCATCCAAGGGCGAAACGCAGGTTGGCCAATGTGGATCTTGCTGATGCTGGTCTGTTCATTGCCATTGTTTTTTGCCTTTGTTCGCTACGAACGGCGTCTCGTTCACAAAGGTGGCGACCCACTAGTGAATCCGATTTTGTTTGCCATCCGCAGTTTTCGAATCGGAAACATCATTACGTTGCTCGTTGGCCTCCTATCGGCGGCCGGACCGATCTATCTCATACTCACTATTCAGCTCGGTTTTGATAAAGATCCCCTACAGGCAGCGATCCTCACCTGCCCTATGCCCTTCGCCAATATGTTTGGCTCTCTTGCGGCTGCGCCTCTCCTTCGCCGTTATGGGCGAACCGCGGTCGCTATTGGTGCCGGACTCAACGCACTCTCTGCCGTTGCCGTCCTGTATTTCACTCGAGTTGGTGCCGGAGAATTCGAAGCCGTTCACCTTGTACCAGCGGTGGCCCTCCTGGGATTCGCGCTGGGCATTTCTATCGCCGTCACAATTGCTTTTGTGCTGTCTGAAGTTCCCGATGAGTACGCCGGCGCAGCATCAGGCGTTCAGGCAACGGGCCTACAGCTAGCTGGAGCAATCGGCATTGCCGTCATCGGTGTGGCCTATTGGGGCCAAATCGGCGGCTCGGAGGAACTCGGTGCCTACATCGATGGCATAAATGCAGTGATGTGGATCACCATTGGTCTCGCCGCCATTCAGGCAGTGCTGGTATTGCTACTCCCCCGCCATAAAGCTTCATCTGTCAAAGAATTTCAACTCGCTGATCCTGAGTTACTCGTGATGCCCACTCTTCGTCGCGATGACGATTAACGCAGCGCTCGGCGAACGCCCGTAAACAGAAAGGGCGTAACGTTATGGCCTCATGAGTGATCTTCCCCAAAGCCCAGGGTGGTGGAGAGCCGGTGACGGGCGTTGGTATCCGCCACCGCCCGGCCTTACCGACGAGACACCGATGCGCCCGCCCACGCCGGCGCCTGATCATCCGCCGCACCCCTACGACCCAACGACAAGCGCAGCTTCGACTCCGCTTGCGCCGGTACACCCACCACTCCGTGCCCGTCGAAACACTTGGATCTACGGCGCCATCGCTGCCCTACTGCTGATCGTGATCATTGCCGGAGTGAGCATTGCCGTTTCCGATCGTTCCTCAAAGACGGCCTCGTCGGACGACCTCAACTATCAGCTTATGTTTGCTGATCTTCAGGATTCAGAGCTCACCAATCTAATTTTTAGCGACACATTTTGGGAGAGCTACGAAATGTTTATCGATGAATTTCTGGCGTCAACACCCACACAAAAAACTGCTCTTATTCGACAATGGCTTTCCGATATCGATTCACAAGTCACGCAGTTTCAAAATGATCTGAAACAAATCCAAGCGGACTACGCCGCGCGTAACTACTCCGATGGTTCAATTCCCGACTCGATTCGCGATCTTGCTGTAAGTCACTACATGACCTGGCAGCAGTGGAATGCTGCAATCGTTTTGATTGCCACCGCATGGGTGAACGATTCAAGTTCCTCACTCAGTCTTTATGAGTACGTCGGAGAGGTGCAACCAACGCTTGATTCCAATATTGAAACAAGTTTCAAAGCCTTATGTGCAACATTGATTGAAACACAACCCTCTGACGGGTATTACGCGCAGGCCATCAACGATATCTGCGCCACCTCATGACGGACTCCGAGGGCCCGTGCGTATCCTGTGGTTCGCCCAATGCTCGCACGTGGCAAACTCCCGATGGTCCAGCACGTTTGTGTCCCCCCTGCGCGACACTCAACGGAATCGGTTGCCCCTAGCCACGAACAGCGGCGCGACACGATGCCACCAGTTCGCGGCCTAGCATCACGTTCGCAGCAGCACTCCGCTTGCCTGTTCGACTAGGGGGAAACCATGCCCGTTGCCGGTCAACGTGATCCAGACCAAATTCGAGGCGCACTTACCGAGTGGATGACACGGCAAATGCCCGATGCAACTGACGTGACCATCACCAATTTGGTGGTCCCGCAGTCAAGTGGATTCTCAAATGAAACGTTTCTGCTTGACGCGACTTGGTCAGAAAATGGTTCGCCCGTCGAGGCTGAACTTGTCCTGCGCAGTCAGCCCGTCATGAGTCTGTTATTTCCCGAGATCGATCTTGTGACTCAGCAATACCTCTCGATGAAGTTGCTTGGCGAACACTCAAACGTGCCTGTTCCCAATACTCGTTGGGCCGAGCGCGATGAGTCAATCATCGGCGGACCATTTTTCATGATGGATCGTTTGAATGGGCTGGTTCCCGGTGATGCTCCGCCTTATACCCAAGAAGGTTTTGTTGTCGAGATGACCGATGAGCAGCGCGCTCGTTGGGCCTACAACGGCGTGGAAGCACTTACTCGTGTTGCCAAGGTTGATTGGAGGGCCGCCGGCTTCGATCACCTTGATCAAACCCATCACGGCAAACTCGGTTCAGAACAGCGTCGCGGCTATTTCCAGAACTACAAAAACTGGGCAATGAAGGGTGACGCCCATCCGGTCATTGATCCGACGTGGGACTGGCTCGTTGACAACTGGCCCAATGACGACGAGTTCATCGAACTGTGCTGGG
>JBBEAV010000007.1:0-6173 GCA_040882655.1 Acidimicrobiales bacterium | reverse complement strand
TTTTGTTCTTTCTGCTCAGCGTGCCGAGCGAGGGAAACCAAGTCCGAACATGGCGATGAGATCGCGCTGCAGTTCGTTGGTTCCGCCACCAAAGGTGAGAATGATCGTGCCGCGGATACCGGCCTCGAGTTGACTGCGAAGGATGGATTCGGGGGCATCGGCGTCGAGATAGGCACGAGGTCCGAGAACTTCCATGAGCAGTTGATAGGAGTCGAGGTAAAACTCGGTTCCGAACACTTTGACACTCGATGCATCGGCTGGATGCAGTTTCTCGGTACTTGCTGACCAAGCAACCTTCCAGTTAGCGAGGCGGAGGTACTCGAGCTTGGCGTGCACCTTCGCAAGGTTGATCTGTACCCATTCTTGGTCAATCACCCGACGACCATCGGGGAGCAGAGTCTTCTGCGCCCACTCGCGGACGTTGTCGAGGTGACGTTCGGGCATACCGCTTGAGCACAGGGTGACGCGCTCATGGTTCAGCTGATTGGTGATGAGTCCCCATCCGCCATTTTCTTCGCCCACAAGAAACTTGGCCGGAACGCGCACATCGTCGAAATACGTTGCGTTGATATCGTGCTCACCCATCAGACGAAGGGGCTGAATTGTGATACCTGGCGTGTCCATCGGAACGATGATCACGGAGATGCCCTTGTGCTTTTTCGCATCGGGATCGGTACGAACCGCGAGCCAGCAGTAGTCAGCTCCACCAGCGAGCGATGTCCACATTTTTTGTCCGTTGATGACGTACTCGTCGCCGTCTCGCACCGCGCGGGTCTGGAGCGCAGCGAGGTCGGTACCCGCACCAGGCTCGGAATAACCGATACAGAAATGAAGGTCACCAGCAAGAATTTGCGGGAGGAAAAACTCTTTTTGCCAATCGGTGCCGTAGTTCATGATGGTCGGGCCGACGGTGTTGAGCGTGAGCATTGGCACCGGGGCGCCGGCACGCATCGACTCGTCGAAGAAAACAAACTGATCGATCGGGCCACGGGCCTGACCGCCGTATTCTTTAGGCCAGCCAACGCCAGCCCAGCCATCGGAGCACATCTGTTTCCAGACATCTTTTGTGGCTTGGCCAATTCCGTGGCTGTGAGAAAGCGCCTCGACGGTGGTTTCATCGAGAAGGTTCTCGTAATAGGACCGAAGCTCTGCTCGCAGTGCCTCTTGTTCTGGTGAGTATCCGATTTCCATAGCCGAGAACCTAGCCTTAAGCGACGAACGTCACACAAGCGGAGCGCATGATTTACTTACGTCTCAAGACAAGTTTTTTGATGGGCCCGGGGAATGAGGAACTGTGAGAATAAAGGTTGTGGGATCGGGCCCGTTGGCTCTTCACTTTGGCACTGAACTTGAGCGCCGGGGTCATGTGCTCGGCGATAGCGCCCCCTACGAAGCACTGATTTTTGCCCCTTGGGATCCCGCCGTGATGATCCCCCGGCCACTGGCCGAACTAACCGACGCCGAGTTTGATCAGGCCTGGCAGCAAACCATGGACAGTGCCATTGCCGCCTGCACCGAGGCCCGCAGCACCTTTGCCGGTAGGGGCGGGGCGATCGTGCTGACGTTACCTACAACCGCACTGGCCGGCGGTGACCACTATGCCCACTGGGCTGCGGCGGCCGAGGGTGTGCACATTCTCACAAAATCAATCGCCCGCCAGTGGGGCCCCGAAGGCATCGCCGTAAACGCAATCGCTGTCTCACCCGCATTGGTGCTCGCTGATGCGGTGATCGCTGGACCGGTATCCATTGCGACGCCGGCGATTCCAGATGCTGATCCTGCCGCCATTGTTGAATTTCTCTGCTCGCAAGATGCACGCAACCTCGCCGGCCAACTTCTTACTGTAGACGGTGGACTATGGATGTAACTCACACTCTCAAAGATCGCATAGCGATCGTGACTGGAGCAGGTCAAGGCGTGGGCGAAGGCATCGCTCGCAAACTCGCGTTCCTTGGCGCTCACGTTGTCGTTGCGGCGCGCCGTTCCGAAACTGGTGAACCAGTTGCTGACGCCATTCGTCGTGATGGCGGTTCTGCCGAATGCATCGTGACTGATGTGACGTTGCGAGAATCGATTGCTGCCTGCATCACTCAGACAGTGACAAACCGCGGCGGCATTGACATCATGGTGCATAACGCGTTCGCCGGAGGCCAGGCCAGCCGCCTTGAAGAGACGCCGGCCGACGCGTGGTTTCAGATGTCACGTACTTCAGCGTGGGCCAGTTTCTGGTGCGCACAACTTGCCTACCCCTATTTGCGAAAGAGCGACCAGGGTCGACTGATCCTGGTCACCTCTCCGTCCGGCGTTGAGGGAAGCGCCAACATTCCGCTGTACTCGCCATCAAAAGCCGCTCAGCGGGCCATCGCGAAATCGTTGGCCCGCGAGTGGGGGGCCGACGGCATCTGTGTGAACTGCATTGCTCCTGTCGCAGAAACACCGGCACTCGCAAACGCATTTACTCAAATTCCAACGTTGCGCGGTGCCATCGAAGCCCGCACACCCCTCGGCCGCATTGGCGATCCCACAAACGACATCGGCGGCGTCGTTGCGTTCCTCGCCGGGCCTGATTCGGGTTATGTCAGTGGCCAGACAATCGTGTGTGACGGTGGCTCGTTCTTAGGGCTCTAACCCGCAAACTATCGTCACGCTCATGCTTGAGATCCCAAAGGGAGCAATCGTCTACGGCACGCAGTTGCCCATTCAGTCGCAGAGTCCGCGATTTGCCGCAAAGTGGGAGAGCAGTGCTACCCCCGCCGATCTTGTTCGCATTGCACAGGCAGCCGACCGCAGCGGATATTTCTATGTTGCGGTATGCGATCACATCGCCATCCCCGAGGACAAAGCTGCGGCCATCGGTCTTTGGTGGCAGGACTGCCTAACGACGCTGGGCTTCCTCGCTTCGGCAACAAGCAACGTTGCCTTGCTCAGTCACGTCTATGTCATTGCCTATCGCCATGCGTTTACTGCAGCCAAGGGATTCGAAACGCTCGACCATCTTTCTGGAGGTCGAGCCATCGCCGGTATTGGCGCTGGCCATGTCGAGGCGGAATTCGACGCTCTTGGTATTTCTTTTGCCGATCGCGGTGCGCTCACCGATTCCACGCTCGTGGATTTCGCTGAAGCGCTCGCCAACACGTACGTCTATGGCATGGGCGCACTCCCCCGACCAGTGCAGTCACCTCGTCCGCCAATCTGGATCGGTGGTTCCTCGAAGCCGGCCATCAGACGCGCTGCGGCCTACGAAGGCTGGCTCCCCCAAGGTCCAGCGACTCGCGATGGACTCGACCTCCTGCTGGCCACTCGCGAGAAACTGGGCAAGGCCGGCGATCCCATGGCCATTGGCCATGTGGTGATTCCGTACGTCTACGTCGGTACGCCCACTTCTGCTCGCCGCCAACCCTGTTACTCGGGTTCGCCCGAACAGATCGCTGAAGCACTCATGGCGGAAACCCCGATCGAGGTGAACCAGTTGCAGGTGAAGTTCGACACTGACAGCGCCGGAGAATACGTCGAACAGGTCGAAGCCTTCGGTACTCAGGTGGGCCCGCTTCTCACCCGGTAAACCGGAACTAACGTGATTTCCTCAGATCTTCCGAGGGGGAAACGTGGCTATTTCAGAAAAAGATTACCCGGTCAAGGTCGGGACATTCCTGTTCACGATGGTCGAGCCTCACGAGGGTTATGAGGTTGCGTACAACCGTTGGTACGAGCATGACCACTTTTATTCCGGCTGCCTCGTCGGTCCCAACGTTTTTGCTGGCGATCGGTTTGTGGCCACTCGCCGGCTGAAAAAATTGCGCTCCAAAGCTGCAAACGACATGACTCCAGACTCAAAAATGGGTTCCTACCTTGCGGTGTATTGGTGGCAAAAAGGCACCAACGAGGAATGCAACCGCTGGAATGTTGACAACGTCAACATGCTGCATCAGCAGGGGCGCATGTTCGCTGAGCGTGACCATATCCATACATTGCTCTACGACCTGCGTTGGAGTGAACAACGAGACCCAAAGGGGTGCACGATCGAACTTGGGCTTGATCATGGCTATCCCGGCATCGTTGTTGTTGCTGGCGACCTAAAAGAAGGCGTCACGCACGATGAATGGGATGCTTGGTTCCGTGAGAACTGGCTTCAAAAAGCATTTAAGAAAAAATGGGGTCCGGACTTAGTGGGCAGCGGCACCGTTATTCCGCTGGCCGACGACGCTCCCGCCGACGTCGTGCGACCAGCCGCTGGCCCTCGCCGATTTCTACAACTCCACTTCCTCGACCATGACGTCGAAAAAGGATGGGAAAAGGGTTACGCCAAGATCGGAAAGGCCATCGACGAGAGCGGCCTAGCCACACACGTATGGACGAGCCCATTTCAACAGACCAACTTTGGTACCGACGACTTCACGGACAAGATCTAATGGCACCGGAACCACTTACCGGAGCAAGGATTCTGCTTACTGGCGTTACCGGACAAGTTGCTGGACCGTTGGCTCGCAACCTCGTTGCTGCTGGCAACACCGTGTACGGCACATCACGTTTCGCCGACGCCGAATCGCGCGCCAAGGTCGAGACCGACGGAGTAATCCCGGTTGCCATCGATCTTGAAACTGCGTCGTTCGACGAAATTCCCGACGGACTCGATTACGTCATCAATATGGCGGTTGCGAAGTCGAACAACTTCGATCGCGATCTCGCGGCAAATGCTGAAGGCGTGGCACTCCTCATCGAGCGCGTGAAGGGCGTCAAGGCGTTCTTCCATTGCTCCTCATGTGCCGTGTATGAGCCAAATGGTCATGTGAGCCATGTGGAAACTGATGACCTTGGCGACAACCATCGGGCCATGGGTTTCATGACGACGTACTCAATCTCGAAGATCGCCGCCGAATCTGCCGTGAAGTACGCGTCGAAGCGCTTCGGCGTTCCTGCCGTTATCGCTCGTCTCGATGTCCCCTATGGCCCTGGTCATGGTTGGCCCCAAATGATGGTCACGCTGGCGCAAATGGGCATTCCCACCACCATTAGTTCGGACGCTCCCAATACGCATTGCTTCTTGCACGATCGCGACCTCATCGGTTCGCTTCCGTACCTGCTTGAGCAAGCAGCTATCCCTGCACCTATTTACAATTGGTGCGCTCCGGAACTAGTCAGCATCGAGGACTGGACTGCCGAACTCACCCGTTTGACAGGGGTCGAAATTCCTCTTGTTATTAGCGAACAATGCATTCCACCGAATCCGGTTGATCCATCCAAACTGCTTGAATTGGGCTGGACACCCACCGTCGAATGGCGTGAGGGTTTTCGCGAGATGGCCCAGAGTTGCTTCCCCGATCTTTTTAAGGGCTAACCATGCTGAGTGACGAAAAGATTCTCATTACTGGTCCCGCAGGTCAGATCGCATTCCCGATGGCTCGCGATCTCGCCAAGGACAACGAGGTCTGGGGCATCGCTCGCTTCGGAGATCCGGCCACGCGCAAGCAGGTAGAAGGCGTTGGGGTGAAGACACTCTCAATCGACCTCGCTGAGCCTGATTTCAGCGAGCTGCCCGACGACTTCACCTACGTGCTTCATCTTGCGGTTGTTCAGGTAGCCGGCCTTGATTACGACTTTGCTATTCGCGCCAACGCCGAAGGTACTGGACTGCTACTGCACCACTGCCGCTCGGCCAAGGCTGCACTCGTAATGTCAACCCATTCGGTTTACAAACCACCCGTCGACGGCGACCCATGGCATGTCTTCAAAGAGACCGACGCATTGGGCGATGTCAATGCCGCCCACGCGCCCAGTTACTCAATGTCGAAGATTTCCCAGGAAGCAGTGGCTCGCACCTGTGCCCGACTGTTTGATCTTCCCGTCACTATTGCCCGCATGAACGCCTCCTATGGTCCCGACGGCACTGGCGGTCTTCCCATTATGCAAATGGACGCTCTTCTGGCTGGCAACCCCGTGACCACTCGCTGGGATCCGTGCATGTACATGCCTATCCATACCGACGACATCACATCGCAAGCCGAAGCGCTGCTTGATGGTGCCTCGTCAACCGAAGCAACCATCGTGAACTGGGCCGGCGACGAACCAGCAAGCGTGCAGGAATGGTGTGCCTACATCGGAGAACTCGCTGGTATCAACCCGGTCGTGAACTCCGTGCCAGTGGAAGACACACTTCGCGGATCAGTCACCGACAA
>JBBEAV010000006.1:149111-164303 GCA_040882655.1 Acidimicrobiales bacterium | reverse complement strand
GCGCGTAGCGAAAAAGGCTCCGGCCAAGAAGCGCGCAACCAAAAAGCGTGCAACCCGCCGCTGACCCGCAGTTGTAATTTGATGTGCCCAGTGCCCCGCTTCGGCGGGGCACTGTCGCGCCAGTTCACACTTTGGCCAGCCCGGTCACTACTCTTTCCCGCCATGAGTGCACAGTTCATTTTCACCATGCACAAGGTGAGCCGGTTCTATCCGCCCGACCGTGAAGTGCTGAAGGACATCAGCCTCTCGTTCTATCCCGGAGCAAAGATCGGGGTCATCGGTTCAAACGGCTCTGGCAAGTCCTCACTCCTCAAGGTCATGGCCGGCTTAGACGACGGCTTTACCGGAGAGGCCCGGCTCTCCCCTGGATTCACTGTCGGTCTGCTCGAGCAGGAGCCGCACCTTGATGAGTCCAAGGACGTTATGGGCAACGTCATGGATGGACTCGGCGAGACCGCAACCTTGCTTGAGCGCTACGACGCCGTCCTCGCCAAATGGGGCGATCCCGATGCCGATTTCGAAAAAGTTGGCGAGGAGCAGGCCGAACTCGAAGCAAAAATCGAAGCCTCGGGGGCATGGGACCTCAAGCGCACAATCGAGATCGCCATGGACGCCCTCCGTCTTCCCCCGTCCGATAGTGATGTCACCACTCTTTCCGGCGGCGAACGTCGCCGTGTCGCTCTCTGTCGGCTACTCCTCAACAAACCCGATCTTCTCCTTCTTGACGAACCCACGAATCATCTCGATGCCGAATCGGTGGCTTGGCTTGAACGCTTCCTACGCGACTACCCCGGCACCGTTGTGGCCATCACTCATGACCGGTACTTCCTCGACAACGTGGCCCAGTGGATTCTCGAACTCGACCATGGGCGCGGCATTCCGTTTGAAGGCAACTACTCGAGTTGGCTGGAGCAAAAGCAAGATCGACTCAAACAAGAGGAAAAACAGGAGTCCTCTCGGGCCCGCACGCTTCTACGCGAACTCGAATGGGTTCGCATGGCTCCAAAAGCGCGACAGGCAAAAGGTAAGGCTCGACTTTCGGCCTACGAACAATTGCTGGCCGAATCCCAAGAAGCTCAGGGCCGCGGCGATGGACTCGAAATCTTTATTCCCTCAGGCGATCGTCTCGGTGATGTCGTCATCGAAGCCGAAGGAGTCACAAAAGGCTTCGGAGATCGCCTACTCGTGGAGGATCTCTCGTTCTCCCTGCCTCGAGCCGGCATAGTCGGTGTGATCGGCCCTAACGGTGCAGGCAAGACAACGTTGTTCCGAATGTTTACCGGTGACGAGCAGCCCAATGGTGGCTCGCTCAACGTGGGACCAACGGTCAATCTTGCCTACGTGGATCAGAGCCGCGACACACTCGATGCGGAAAAAACCGTGTACGAGGAAGTCACTGATGGCAATGAGGTAATAAAACTTGGCAATAGAGAGATGAATGGACGCGCCTATGTGGCCTCCTTCAATTTCAAGGGCTCAGATCAACAAAAAAAGGTCGGCGTGCTTTCGGGCGGTGAGCGAAATCGAGTCCATCTTGCAAAAGTGTTAGCTCGGGGCGGCAACGTGCTCCTCCTCGATGAGCCCACGAATGATCTCGATGTCGATACATTGCGCGCACTCGAAGATGGCCTGGAAGCCTTTGCGGGTTGCGCCGTTGTGATTAGCCATGATCGATGGTTCCTCGACCGAGTTGCCACCCATGTTCTGGCATTCGAAGGCGACTCCCAGGTGCGCTGGTTTGAAGGAAACTTCAGCGAATATGAGGCCTTCCGCAAGAAGGAACTTGGCGCCGACGCTGACCAACCCCACCGAATCAAATACAAGCCTTTGGCCCGATGAGCACGGAAGCAGGTTCCTCAAATACTGGTGCCTCGAGTTCCACACTCGGACCCCGAGCGATCCGTCGAATTGTTATCGTTATCTTCATTGCAGGCATTGGCGGAATGATCGTCGGTTCCATCCTTGACAGTAACGGATTCGCTATCACCTTTGGCCTCATCACTGCGATTGCTGCCTTAGCACTCGTGCTTGTCACTCAGGTTTCACCCCCGGGTTCGCTAACCAAGCCCGGTAAACCTGAGCCACCCTTCGTCGACGAAGAGCTTGCCGCCGACCTCGAAACGCGTATTTCCACTCTCGTAGCCAACGGCGCCGACGAGACTGCTCTCCGCAAACTCGTCGGTCGCGCAATTGAACTCGGCCGACAGCAATAATCACCTCAGCAACGTTCTTTCCAGACCGATTCGGAGCACAACCATGACCGCACCTGATGACCATGCGGTCGCTGAAGCACTTGCGGTTGACGCCGGGAAGTTGCTCGTCTCTCTTCGCGCTGACCTCGTAGTGAAGGGCGCTGATCAGCGCACTATCAAAAATGCTGGCGATCGCGAATCTCATATCTGGCTAATGGAACAGTTGGCGAGATTGCGGCCCGAGGACCCCGTACTGTCAGAAGAAGGACGCGATAACAGCCACCGACTTTCCTCCTCTCGCGCCTGGATCGTCGACCCGCTTGACGGCACCCGTGAATACGGAGAGGGTCGCGAAGACTGGGCTGTCCATGTGGCCCTTGCCATCGATGGTGAACCAACGATCGGGGCAGTTTCGCTGCCATCGCTTGACCGCGTTCTCTCCACTGCGAACCCGCCGATTGTCCCTGATCGACCAGTAGACCAACCGCCACGGCTGGTTGTCAGCCGCTCACGAGCGCCTTATGTAGCCCACGCCGTGGCTGAGGAACTCAACGCGCAGTTCTTGCCAATGGGTTCTGCCGGCGCAAAAGCAATGGCCGTCGTTCTCGGTATCGCCGATATCTACGTTCATGCTGGCGGCCAATACGAATGGGATAACTGCGCTCCCGCCGCTGTAGCCCTTGCCGCCGGGCTTCATGCATCGCGAATCGACGGATCGCCGATGCGGTACAACAACGCCGATCCCTACTTTCCCGATCTTCTCATTTGTCGCAAAGAATTCGCCGAACCAGTGCTGAACATCATTTCGGGTTTGTTCTAATCAGCGATCGGGGAATCAGCGGCAGGTCCCAATACACTTCCCCCCGTGTCGATTCCCCCCGCTGCTTCCGACTCAACTTCAAATAAGCCGCCACGAAGCGGTCCGGCTGATCTTGCTATCGGTGCTTTTTCTGATGAAGCGCCTTGGATTGTTGATCCTGCGTCAATGCCATGGCGCGAAGTGGTCGACTCAATTCGTTGGCTCACAAAATACGATCTTCCTGCACTGACTTCAGCCCGTCGTATACCCGATGTTCGCCGGGCAGTCACTGTGGTCGGCGACTTTGGCACTGCACTCGGAATGTGGTGGGCCACGGGCAGACGAAAAGGTACCGACGGTGACCGTTCCGCAAGTCGGGCTGACCTGTCCCGCCGCCTTCGGCTTTCTATAGAGCGCCTTGGCCCCACCTATATCAAATTGGCGCAAATCATTTCTTCGGGCGAGGGCCTCTTCCCGGAAGAATTGGTCTCTGAATTCAAAAAATGTCGCGACCAAGTCCCCGCCCAGCCTTTCAACATCGTTCGCGCAATTGTCGAGGAAGATTTTGGTGCTCCTCTCGAAGACATCTTCGAATCCTTCGATGAGATACCACTAGCGGCAGCATCAATCGCTCAGGTCCATGCAGCTGTTCTGCGAACCGGAGAGCCAGTCGTTGTCAAGGTGCAGCGCATTACTGTTGCGTCACTCGTCAATAAAGATATTCAGGTGATGGCGTGGCTGGCTCCGTTCCTTGTTGGTCGACTTCCGTTCGCGTCTCTCGCCAACCCACCCGCCTTGGTTGAACTCTTCGCCGAGACCATCAGCGAGGAACTCGATTTCCGACTCGAAGCGCAGAACATGCTCGATGTCGCGGCCTCATTCGTGGCCCTCGGTCAGCGCGGCTATATCGTTCCGCGACCACACCCCACCTTGGTTACCCGGCGCGTGTTGGTTATGGAACGCCTCTCAGGCTTCAACTTTGATGATGTCGATGCCATGCGCGCCGCAGGCGTCGACACCTATGAGGTTGTCCGAACCGGGATGATCGGCTTCATGGAAGGCGCAATGATCGAAGGCATCTTCCACGGCGACCTTCACGGTGGAAATCTCTTCGTGCTCCCCGACGGCAAGGTTGCGCTGCTCGATTTCGGCATCACCGGGCGCATGAACGAACGTCAGCGGCGAGGCTTCCTCCGCCTCATGCTGGGCGGCACTCTCAACGATGTACGCATGCAAATTAGTGCCCTCTGCGACCTCGGAGCCCTACCCATGGACACCGATATTGAGGCAGTCATTAGCGATCTCGGTCTTGGTGGCCCTGTCATCGATCCGACCACCGCCGATCCAGAGGAAATGATCAAAGAGGTGCAAAAGATTGTGAAGTTGCTCCTTGGTTACGGCGCTCGGATGCCCAAGGAACTCATGCTTTATGTGAAGAACCTCGTGTTCCTAGACGGCGCTATTGCCCGTCTCGCACCCGACCTCGATATTTTTGCCGAGATCACGCAGATCTCCATGTACTTCGCGCAAACTCATGGCGAAAAATTGTTCGCCGAAGTTGGATTCGATGCTGCGGCATTCCAGATAGACCTTGGCGGCGTAAAGGACAGCATCGGGCTCGAACATTCTGTCGACCGATTTACCTATCGCGACCTGCAAGAACGAAGAGAACTCATTAAGTCTCGTTTCGAAAAGCGCGGGGTCAGTTAGCGCTCTGTGCCTACGATGGAAATCTCATGCGTCTCGTCATCGCCACCTGTTCGGTCGACTACGCCGGTCGACTGGCTGCTCATCTTCCCCTCGCTACTCGACTCATCATGGTGAAGGCCGACGGCTGTGTTGCGATACATGCCGATGGGGGCGCCTACAAACCGCTCAACTGGATGAACGCTCCTAATCGAGTGTCTGAAGAAGAAGGCCGCTGGGTCATCACGAACCCAAAGGGTGAGGTTCTCACCATCACCCTTGTTGAGGTGCATCACGACTCGGCCCACGAACTCGGTGACGACCCCGGTCTTCAGAAAGATGGGGTCGAAGCACATCTACAGGAATTACTTGCTGCCAACCCGACCGCCATCGCTGCCGACCTTCGACTCATCAAACGCGAATACTTCACTGATATCGGGCCCGTAGATCTTCTCTGTCGCGATGGCGATGGCCGTTCGGTGGCAATCGAAATTAAACGTCGCGGCGAGATTCACGGTGTCGAGCAACTTGCGCGATACCTCGAGCGCATGGACCTCGACCCTGACATACAACCAGTACGCGGCATCTTTGTAGCCCAGAGCATCAAGCCTCAGGCTCGAGTGCTGGCTGAGGCTCGGGGTATCGAATGCGTTGAAGTCGATTACGAGGAACTTCGAGATGGTGAAACTGACGAGTTGCGGCTGTTCTGATGGCTCAACGAAATCGGGTTACGAATCGAACGTGTGTCGGCCACCAACCAACACCACGCGCCCATCTTCGCCGCGAGTCTGAAACAGACAGTCGCCGGCCCCCTGATTCCACATTTCGATTGTGAGTTGTTCACCGGGAAAGACCGGGGATGCGAAACGACCCTCCATCGAGCGGAACTTCGAAGGGTCCGAACTGCACATGGTGTGCAGCAGCGCTCGACCGGTGAATCCGTAGGTGCACAAACCGTGCAAAATCGGACGATCGAACCCGGCTAAAGCCGCGAACCACGGATCGGAGTGCAGGGGGTTGCGATCACCTGAGAGGCGATAGGTCAGCGCTTGGTCGGCACGCACCCGATAAGAAACAGATTCGTCGGGCGTGCGATCGGGCGCGGCATTGCGATCGCCCGATGGTCCGCGATCGCCACCCCAACCACCCTCGCCACGAATGAAGATTGCCGATCCGACCGTTAGGAGTCGTTCGCCGGTTTCGTTATCGATGCATTCACCTTCAACGGCAACCACCGCACCTGAACCCTTGTCGTAGATCCCTGTGATTGTTCCGGTCGCAGTGAGTGAACCTTCAACGGGCAATTCACGATGCTGAACAAAAGACTGTTCGCCATGGACAAGCATGGCGAAATCGAATGCGCCAATTGCGCTAATTGCACCCGAAACGCCGGCTCCAATAACTGCTGCCATGGTTGGAAGTACGCGCTGAACTACCTCGTGACTGTTCTCGGTGGTGAATGCGAGTTCGTCGATGCCAGCACCCACGCCAACGGCGTAGAGCAGTGCATCCTTGGCTGTCCAAGAATGGATAATTGGCGCGCCTTCGGCACCAACAACATCGTGATTAATCGGCATGGTGCGCTTTACTTTCGATCGAGGCCGAACATGTCGGCATTGGGGCGGGCAGCAGCCATCAGTTCCTCCACGAGCGGACCAACTGCAGAAGGATCAAGAACATTGGTCACCTTCGGGCCTTGGTGCCAGCTCTCGCTTACCGCAAGCAACTCACCACGCACATCGAAGACTCGACCCGTAACGCCAGCAGATTCACTGCTAGCAAGCCAAACGGTAATAGGAGCAATCCACTTTGTCGACATCGCTTCCTTTACCTCTTCCGGCGCATCACCGATGCCAAGATCTGCCGTCAGCCGGGTGAATGCAGCGGGAGCTACAGCGTTCACGGTGACGCCGTAGCGACCAAGTTCGTCAGCCGCGATGATCGTGAATGACGCGGTGCCACCCTTGGCAGCGCCGTAGTTGGTCTGGCCGATATTGCCGTAGATGCCCGAGGGTGATGTGGTGTTGATGATGCGAGCATCGTTCGTTTCGCCGGCCTTCGAACGGTCACGCCAATAGGCAGCAGCGAAATGCGATGGCCCAGCAGTGCCCTTCAGGTGCACCTTGATCACCGCATCCCATTCCGCTTCGCTCATGTTGGTGAGCATGCGATCGCGCAAGATACCGGCGTTATTTATGAGTACGTCGAGTCCACCAAAGGTGGTGATCGCCTGATTAACAAGACGTTCAGCGCCGGCCCAATCACTGATGTCGTCAGTATTGACAACCGCCTGTCCACCGGCAGCATTAATTTCGTCGACAACTTCCTGCGCCGGACCTTGATCTACTCCGGTGCCATCACGCGACCCACCCAAATCATTGACGACGACTTTGGCGCCCTCGGCGGCCAGCATCAGCGCATACTCACGCCCAATACCGCGTCCAGCACCGGTAACAATGCACACTCGACCTTCACACAGACCAGCCACGACATTTCCTCCACTGATGGTTCACGGGTTCTGAGCAACCGATTGTGACACGGACGGATCGGCCCCGCCGAGGCCCGCAGAGTGCCTCAGGGGCGGCTGTCACAACCTCTAGGTAGGTTGGCCCTTATGAACGCTCTCGTCCCCGTCCTTGCCGCCCTAATCGGACTGATCATTGGTCTTTTCCTCGGCCTCTCACTCCGGTCTCGGCGCCCTTCCGCGCAACCCCTCGATGTCGACCACACGCGCGATATCGCCAATTCGGCTGTCGCCGAAGCTATGGCACAACTCGTAGCAATGAATACACAACTGCAGTCCGATGCCCAGTCCCGTGCCTCAGCCGATGCCGAGAGACAAGAAAAAACAGTTCACGCTCTTGTAGGCCCCGTCGAAGACCAACTTGCAAAACTCGATCAGAAACTCAACGAACTTGAAAATAAACGAGTCGAAGATTCCGGTCGACTCAATGTTTCGATTAGTTCACTTTCAAGTCTTACATCGACATTGCAGCGAGAAACTTCAGAGCTCGCATCGGCCATGAAAAATACAAAAGTTCGCGGCAATTGGGGCGAACTTCAACTCCAGCGCGTCATTGAACTCGCAGGCATGACCGAACACGTTCTCTACGAACAACAAGAGCACATCGCCGGCGAAAGCGACGCCGCTCGTCCCGACATGATCATCCGGCTCCCCGATTCGAAAAAGATCGTGATTGATGCAAAGGCTCCGATGTCGGCCTATCTCGATGCAATCAATGCCCCATCGGAGATTGAGCGCGATCGCCTGCTCTCGAAACATGCAGCCGACGTCATGGCTCACGTCAATGCGTTAGCTAAAAAGAACTACGCCGCCCGAGTCGACGGCACTCTTGACTTCATCGTCATGTTCGTACCCGGCGACACATTTCTCACCGCCGCGTTCGACGCCAATCCCCAGTTCCTCGAACAAGCAATCGCAAAGAACGTCTTCCCGGCTTCACCTGGCACGCTGATCGCACTACTTCGGGCCATTGCTTACGGCTGGCGTCAAGAGCAACTCGCCGAGAACGCCGCCCAGGTCGTTGCCCTTGGCAAACAGTTGTACGAACGCGTAGGAGTGTTCGCCAACCATCTGCAGACAGTCGGAAAGAGCCTCACGAAGGCCACCGAGTCGTATAACTCGGCAGTTGCGTCCCTCGAAACCCGTGTGATGCCCGCCGCCCGGGGGTTTGAGACCCTTGCGGTTGCCGCCGATAAGACCCTGTCCGGAGTTGCCCCAATCGACGTCACCACACGCTTGGTCTCGCTCCCTGAACTTTCCGCTGACCCCAACGAATAGTCCCTTTCGAGGATTTTCACCCCCGATACCCGCTCCCTACCGACCGGTCGGTAGACTCTTTTCATGTCAATAGGAGAAGCCCCCGTCGATACCGCAGACGTTGAGCAGGAAGGGGCCGAAAGTGCCTCTACTCGATCCGAAAAAGGCTCGTTGAAGCCTGTTCTCGACATCATCCCTCCCGAGGCCTACGACAACCCGACATGGAAAGGCCTCGCCTATTTTGGCCGAGACCTCCTCATTTATGGCCTCGTGGTTGCTGGCCTCATCGCCTTCAACAACCCATTCGCCGTACTTGCCCTCTGGATCCTTTCAGCGCTTGTTATCTCTGGACTTTTTATCGTCGGTCACGATGCTGCTCACGGCGCGCTCTTCTCCTCAAAGCGTCTCAACCGAGTAATCGGCACGGTCTCAATGCTGCCGTCATGGCACGTCTATGAGGGCTGGAAACTTGGTCATAACCGCATTCACCATGGTTACACCGTGCGTGAAGGCTTCGATTTCGTCTGGCACCCTTACACCGCCGAGCAGTACACGGCCATGACCACATTCGGGCGCCTGCGGCATCGTTTTGAATGGTCTTGGCTTGGTGCCGGCGCCTACTACCTGCGCGAAGTGTGGTGGCACAAGATGATCATCGGTGCCCCGCCGGCGCGCTGGGCCAAAGGCATTCGTCGCGATCGATTTTTGGTTTGGACATTCGTTGGTATTGCGGCATTGCTGCTCGGTCTCATTGGTTGGGCGCAGTTCGGATCGATTCCGGGCGTTGCGTGGATGATCATCAAGGTGCTCGTCGTCCCATTCTTGGCCTTCACTTACGTCATCTCTTCAACCGTTCATGTGCATCACATCCAGCCCGATATCCGCTGGTGGAAGCGTCGTGAGTGGACAAAGTGGCACGGCCAGATGGATGGCACCACTGTGCTCCGGGCCCGATTCGGACTCAACTTCTTCCTTCACTGGATCATGGTGCACGTTCCTCACCACGTCGATATGCGCATTCCGATGTACAACCTCGAACTCGCAACTGACGCAATGAAGAAAGCCTTTCCCGGCACCATTCACGACGAACCACTCCGATTCATGGATTTTGTTCGCAATACCCGCAAGTGCCGCTTGTACGACTTTGATGAGGGTCGCTGGTACACCTACAGCGAAGCGGCCAATCGCCAAGCCGAGACGATGACGGCTCAGCCTGCTGCTGCAGCCTGAGGTTCGATTACCGACGTCACTCTTGGTGCTCGGCTTAAGCGCGAAGCGCAGAAGCGTCAACAGTCAGGGTTTCACCACTGCTATCAATGATTTGGTACTCAAAACCTTCGTCAACGATCGCGTTATCGACTCCAAAGGCAACCGGGATTTTGTTGCAGGCGTTACGCATTAGGTAGTTCACTAGTTCAACCAGTTCTTCGCTGTTGTAAGACTGTGTGAGCCGAGCAATTAATCCTTGGTCTATGTTCGGCGGACCAAGAAATGTGGCATTAACCAAATCAATGGCTGCTTGAGTTCCAACCGAAAGTTCCTGAATCGACTCGGGGTCATCGACATCAAAGACATCGGTGTTGGCTGATGAATTCAGCGCAGCGACACTCCGTACCGATTGGCAACGGCGACACTGGTGCAATCGAGCTCCGCGGAGTCGAACGAGTTCCTTTGTCACCGGATCAACGACCTGCAAGCGCCCGACCGCAGCCAACATGCTCATGATGGCGACCATGGGGTCGTTAGGGACTTCGCCTTGGACACCCCATGCCCATGAATCGCTGGTGATCGTTTGCCCTGAAAGCGCCCCCAAAACAACGCCCACCCGCTGGCCCACATCAAGCAGATACAAACCCTGCACGAACGGCCCGAGTTCCGTTCCAAGTGATTCGGCTGCGGCTGCGAGCGGGCCTACCAGCACGCCAGTGACATCGAGCACGAACTGCTCAGTAAGAGCAAGGGCTGCTTTTTGCCGTCCGTCGAACGCATCCGATGAGGGCCAATCAACCAACTGCTCAATTTGGTCCGGCGAAAGTTTGCCCCAGGCCATTGCGTCCAGTTCCGGCTGATTGCCCAGCATTATTGCCACTCGACGACGGGCCATTTCGAGCAGAGTCGGGTCGCAGGCTGCTCTGGCTGACTCGCAAGCGATAGCGAGTGCTTCAAGAACCTCTGGCGCAGCTGTTGACCGCGGATCGCTCACGAACGCGTCGCCCCGGGTGTGAATGTGACCGGCAGGTGCTTCACGCCGTTGATGAAACTTGACCGTAATTGTACGGGCGGACCAGCGAGTTCAAGGTCAGGTAAGCGGGTGTAGAGCTCACGGAGCATGAGCGTGATCTCGCGTCGGGCCAGATGCGCCCCCAAACAAAAATGTGGACCAGGACCACCGAAACCGACATGCGGATTTGGGTCACGCAGCACATTGAATGCATCGGGATCAGCAAAAATCGCTTCATCCCGATTAGCTGATCCGTAATACATAATGGCTTTGTCACCCTCATGAAACTCGTGACCCGACAACACATAATCCTGCGTGAGTGTCCGTCGCATCCAAACCACCGGCGTTGCGTAGCGAACGATTTCCTCCACCGTCGTCGGCATCACTCGATCAATATCAGCGAGGAAAAGCGCCCGCTGCTCGGGATTTTGCGAGAGGTGTGTCACTCCGTGGCTCAGAGCCGTTCGTGTCGTTTCGTGCCCCGCCACCGATAACAAAATGAAAAACGAGGCAAGTTCGTCACCAGAAAGTAGCTCGCCATCGACTTCGGTGTTCACCAGTGCTGAAAGAAGGTCATCGGTTGGATTACTACGACGCACCACCGCCAGTTCACCCAGAAGACCGGCGAGCGTTGCACCAGCCTCGACAAACGCAGTGACCGGATCGACACCCTCAGGAATAAAATCGGGGTCACCGCCGGAAAGGATGATGTTTGATTGTGAAAGAACGGTGTCGAACTCGCTGTGGGGAATGCCCATCATGTCCAAGATGACTAGAAGCGGAAATGGCATCGAAACATCGGTTGCGAAATCGATCTCACCCTTTTCAACAATGGAATCGACTACTTCTCGGGCCGTTCGTTCAACATCTTCAAGTATGTGGGCCAGCATCCGGGGCGTGAACGTCCCCGCCACGATCTTGCGCAGTCGCGCATGACGAGGGTTATCCATAGAAATGAGTGAGCCGTAAAACTCGTTCATCTCAGCGGGCATATCGAGAATCGACAATGATCCCTGCCCTGAACAGAAAATTTCGGGGTGACGGCTTATCTCCAAGATGTCATGCATTTTCGTGATGGCAAAATAGCCTGGCCCTTGAGGGAAGGGTTCAATGATGTATTCAGGAAAGTACGCAATTGGGTTCTCTCGCCGGAGCGTGGCGAACGCCGCATCGCGCTCGGCCCAGGGCTTTGCCCAGAACTCGACCTCAGAAAGATTGATCTCGTTAAGTTTCATTGTGACTCCTTGAATCTAAGAAAGTTTTTACAGCATTCCGGAACGGGATGTGGTCTCAATGAGTTCGAGACACTCTCCGTTGGGTCCTGGCCAAAACAACACAAGCAAGAGCGGAAAATCATCGCCGACTGAGAGTTCCTCGGTCGCAGTAAACGGTAAGGAACCCGCAGCACGGATGACTGCTTCATCGGCCACGCAATCGGTCGTCGACCACGCCATCCGAAAAAGCCCTAATTGGTTAGCGTAGCGAATTCTCACGGATTCAGCCGGTGCGGGATCGAGCCACTGCACCAGCGCCACAGTGAAAACCGACCCTGCGTCGCCGAGCAGCGTTGCCCGAACGGACACGTTTGCATCGCGGCCGTAAAGCTCGCCCGGCCGCTGCATCTCCTGGATGGATTGCAGCGGCGTCAGGCCCATCACATCTTGGTAGTAGGCCAAAGACTCATCGAGGTCAGCGCAGTTCACGACCACCTGAGCAATCGATGTTTTCTCTGCTTCGAAAAGCCCCAAGGGAACGCCATCGGGGTCCAGCATCATGGCGACACGAGATCTCGACCCGCCATTGTCCACTTCAATTGGCCCCCCAACCAGCGTTCCACCGGTTTGAAGCCCTCTCTCGAGCGTCTCTGCGAGATCTGGCGTTGAAATCATTAACCGGTTGAATCCGGGTTCACCATCGAGTCCCGGCGCCCGACCTGCCGGCAGCGGTGTCTTCCACTCCAGCAGATCCAGAGACAGTCCATCAAGCCCATCCTCAGACTGCATGATCCATGCGTCCCAGGCCACGTCATCCAACCCGAACGCCGCCCCCGATTGATTCTTACTGGGAATAGTGCGAAGCACTCGTCGAAGGCCCAACGCTTCATAGAACAGCACTGAACGCTCAAGATCAGAGCAGTTCGAGTTGCAGTGATAAATGCGGCTGCCTTGGATGGCCATGATCGAATCGTAGAGGCATTTAAAAACCGCTGCCCCGAAGCCTTAATAGGACTCGGGATCGTCGATGACCGACTGCGGCACCGGAAAGTTGTAGAGCTCAGAGGCGTTCTGCCATGTGATCCGGGCAATGTCGGCGGCGGGCAGCGCGCCGATTTCATGTTTCGTCACTGATTGCGTGTTTGGCCAAGTCGAATCGCAATGCGGATAGTCGCTCTCGATCAGAATGTTTTCCACACCAATCCGATCTCGCTGAACAAACGCTGAAGGGTCTTCAACGGCGCAAAACCAAAAATTCCGCTTCAGCACCTCTGCCGGAGTCAGATCGGTGCCTTTCCACGTGCCGTACATGTCGTGGTAACTCAACATGTGGTCGAGGCGATCCATCAAACCGGCCACCCATCCGATTCCGCCTTCCGACATGCACAATTTTAAGTCAGGAAAGCGAACCGGGAGCATCGAATACAACCAGTCAACTGCGGCAAACATGGCGTAGCCAAAGAACAGCACTCCGACGGTGTCTGGTGGCGCATCCGGAGCGGTGGCCGGCGACGTGCCCGAGGACCCAATGTGAAGGTTCACCACCGTTCCCGTTTCTGCGCAGGCCTGGATCATTGGGTCCCAGTAACCGGTGTGCAGTGAAGGAAGCCCCAACATATGGGGAGCCTCAGAGAAGGTCACCGCTTTGAAGCCGCGTTCAGCGTTACGACGAATTTCCTCGGCGCCAACAATTGGGTCGAGAAGCCACGGGATCTGACACGGCACGATGCGGCCGGGATGGGTGCCTGCCCATTCTTCGAGATGCCAGTCGTTCCAGGCCCGAGTGGTTGCTAGCGCCAGATCAGCATCATTTGTTGTGGTCTGCAATCGCTGGCCACAAAATCCGGGCAGGAACGATGGGAAATTCACCGATGCATAAATACCGTTGAGATCCATATCGGCGATACGGGCATTGATATCCCAGGCCCCGCGACGCATTTCATCAAATCGTGCCGGCTCAAAGGAGTACTCCGAAACCGGTCGACCCACCACAGCGTTGAATCCGACATTGGGTATATCCATTCCGTCATAGACCCAGGTTTCAGAACCATCTTCTTTTTCAACAACCTTCGGAGCGCGATCAGCAAACTTCGTTGGCACTCGACCTTCGAACGTATGAGGCGGCTCGACAATGTGATCATCGGCCGAAATGATCGTGTACTCGCGCTTGCGGCGCTCGGGTTCGGGCAAAAATGTGACACCGCCGGATTTGGACTTTCCACCGGTGGTGAAGTTCAGGTTGGATGCGAGATCATCAAGACTGATCGACATGGTTCACTCCAAAACATCAGGTTCTTCGCGGATAAGACGACGTACGGCACCAGCCCAGTAGACCTCAGTGCCGCGCTCGAGCAGCGATGCCTTCATTGCCGGGCGAATCGCTTCCGGCACGGTGGTGGCTGAACGTCCGGCAACAAGGACGTCGTACATCAACTTGCATTGGCGATCGAGAGTGGCCGACTTGTAGGTCGCCTCTTCAATGGTTGGCGCAGTGACAATTGCGCCGTGATTCGCCAAGATCACAACCGAGGCTTTGCCGATCTTTTCGGCAAGGTCCGCACCCAATTCAGGTGAATCAATTTCACCTGAATACTCGCTGACGAAACCAAGCTCTCCGTCGAACATTGATGACTGCTGATGAAGAAACTCGGGCACAAGACCCAGAGCTGCTAACAGCACGACGTAATAGGGATGATTGTGGACGACAACTCGGGCTTCGGGCCGAAGGCGATGGAGTTCGGTATGGATTTGTACAGCAGGGGTGACATCCCATTTACCGCCGATCACTTTTCCGTCGGGATCAACTCGACAGACGTCTGATGCAGAGACTTCCTCCCACCACAGTCCCCATGGGTTCACCAACATCGAGCTGTTATCCGCGGTAGCCCAAGTGATGTGTCCGGCAATGTTTTCGCTAAATCCTTCACGAGCAAGAATCCGAAAAGAGCATGCCAATTTTTGTTCATCAGTGAGTTCCACGCCGATTGGCGGGGTGACCGATGGCGACCAAGCTGCGGCTCCCCCACCAGACAATTCCATTCCGCCAGGAACATCCGCAGCGCTCAGTGACACGATGTCATCTGCTTCAAGCGTCATCGTGCAACCCCCCGGTCAACGTCAACCCTCCACGTTAGATGGCAATCCAATGCGAGCGGCCATCGAATGTGGTTGCCTTACGCCATGACTATCGTGCCCGTTGCCAGCGGCATTCCTCGAAGACGCAATCTGCCCGGGTGCACCGCTTTTCTCGGTATCGGCTTTGCCCAAGCTCCTGTCGGGTCCTTGCGTTGGGCTCCCCC
>JBBEAV010000006.1:0-149011 GCA_040882655.1 Acidimicrobiales bacterium | reverse complement strand
TTCTCGGTATCGGCTTTGCCCAAGCTCCTGTCGGGTCCTTGCGTTGGGCTCCCCCGTCGCCCCATCACCTTGGGCCGGGGCTCGCAGCGCGACCGAGTTCGGCCCGGCTCTGGCCGTGATGGCGTTCCCACTCTCGGAGCCAAAGATTGGCCCAGCTACGACTTGGTCTTGCGTTCGACCGCAATCTTCGGGAAAGAAATTTCAGTAGAAGACAATCCGAATGACAAGGTTCGACAAGCATGGCATTCCTAACAACAAGAGCACCGCTAAAAGTAGCAATTCAGGGGGAAGCATGAAGTACGCAACACTCGGCACTACCGGCGTTTCAGTGAGCCGCTATTGCCTCGGGGCAATGATGTTCGGATCGATGGGCAATACCGATCACGGCGAATGCGTGCGCATCATCCACAAAGCGATTGATGCAGGTATTAATTTTATTGATACCGCTGATGCGTATTCCGGTGGCGCAAGTGAAGAGATCGTTGCCAAAGCAATCGCTGGTCGTCGCGATGAATTGGTTATCGCCACGAAGATGTATCACCCGATGGGGTCAGATCGAAATCAAAAAGGCAACTCGCGTCGATGGATGGCTCAAGCTATAGAAGGAAGCCTTCGTCGGCTTGATACTGACCGAATCGATCTTTTTCAGCTTCATCGATTCGATGAGTCCGTTGCTCTTGAAGATTCCATGGGTGGCCTCACTGATCTCACATCGGCTGGCAAGATCATTTATGCCGGTCACTCTGCATGGCCCACAGAGCGAATGGTTGAAGCACAATGGATGGCCGAAAAGATGGGGTTTGTGAAGTTTCGCTGCGAACAAGCCTCGTATTCGGTTCTTAAGCGTCGGATTGAGCGTCAAGTGCTCCCCACCTGCGCCCGTTACGGCATGGGTGTAATTACCTACAGTCCGCTTGGCGGCAGTTGGTTATCGGGCCGCTATCGCGAAATCGGTGATGTGCCAGAATCATCGCGCTTAGCAATGATGGGAAAGCGATGGGGTCAAGAACTCGATTCACCGCAAAATCGTGCTCGCCTTGAGGCAACAGTTGCATTGCAGTCGCTTGCCGATACCGCCGGCATCCCTCTTGCCCATCTTGCAACTGCGTGGGCGATGGAGCACCCCAACATCACATCGGTCATCATCGGTCCGCGCACCATGGAACAACTCGATGACCTCATCACCTGTGCGGAACTCCGACTCGAAACTGATCTGCTCGATGCCATCGACCAAATTGTCGCCCCCGGCGAAGACGTAGTTGAAGAAGACAAATCAATTGATCCGCCATCGTTGCGCTCACGTGCTCGCCGGCGACCCGCCTAAAGGAACGTCATGTCAGAAATCGAACGTGTTTCCTATGATGAGTTTTCTTATTTCCAAGATAATGCAGACGAAGTTGGCATTCTCTGGAACGGCCCGCCCGCCGTACAACGCATATCGACAAAGGTTGACGCCAATCGCTTCCTAAGCGCACTGCAATGGGGTACCGAACCTCCTGAGATTGTCCTCCTTCACGGCGGCGCGCAGAACGCCCACACATGGGACACCGTTGCCCTCGCGCTCAACCGCCCGTTACTAGCCATTGATCTTCCTGGTCATGGCCACTCCGATGGCGGTAAAAACGGGAGCCTCAACATCCGAGCGAATGCCGAAGACCTCGCAGTCGTCATCAATGAGCGAGCCCCCAATGCTCAGCTAATCGTCGGTATGTCTCTCGGCGGTATGACCTCTGTTGCACTCGCCGCCCACGCCCCGGAAATCGTTCGAAAACTGGCGCTTGTCGACGTCACCCCTGGCGTCGACGGCCCGAAATCGCAGCAAATCGCCAACTTTATTAACGGTCCGGAGTCGTTCTCGAATTTCAACGAACTTCTGGCTCGCACTATCGAGTTCAACCCCACTCGCACCGAATCTTCGCTGCGGCGCGGCATCCTCCATAACGCACTGCAACTCGATGATGGGTCGTGGGTCTGGCGCTATCGCCGCATGACCGAAACGGGTGGCGACCACCCGGATTTCGGCTCGCTATGGGATGACATCGGGAGAACCACGATGCCCCTCATGCTCGCTCGCGGCATGCTGTCACAGTCAGTTGTTGACGATGCCGACGAAGCCGAACTCCTGCGCCGTCGTCCCAATGCCCAAGTCATCCACTTCGCGGAAGCCGGACACAGCATTCAAGGTGATCAACCTGTCGAGTTAGCTCGTACCCTCGAAACATTCCTCAATACTTAATCCTCGCCGAACTCAATTACTACCTGGGAGCATGCAATGACATGGACTACGGCAGATATTCCTGATTTGACCGGCAAAATTGCCGTAATCACCGGCTCAAACGCCGGGCTGGGTTTTCATATTGCCTCCGACCTTGCTGGGGCCGGCGCTCGCGTGATCATGGCTTGCCGCAATGAAACAAAAGCCACCGAAGCAGCCAACAAGATCCGTACGACATCGCCGCGCGGCACCGTCGAAACGATGACACTTGATCTTGCTGATCTCGCTTCAGTCACGTCTTTCGCTGAACAACTGAGTTCGACGGTTGATCGACTCGACATTTTGGGGAATAACGCAGGCCTGATGGCAGTCGATGAATCTAAAACCGTTGATGGATTCGAAACACAGATTGGCGTGAATCACCTCGGGCATTTTGCATTGACCGGCCGAGTGCTGCCTCTTCTTCTCGCCACACAAGGTTCACGAGTTATCAATCACTCGAGCACGGGACATCGCCCCGGCAAAATACATCTCGACGACCTCATGTGCGAGCGTCGAAGCTACTCACGTTGGCCTGCCTATTTTCAAAGCAAACTCGCCAATTTGCTCTTTACGCTCGAATTACAACGTCGTCTCGCTGCATCGGGAACTTCCACAATTGCCCTCACTGCCCATCCGGGCGGAAGTCGGACTGATCTCGGTAGTGAAGGGTCTGGATTATCGAACAAGGTTCTCAAGCCCACTGGCGGATTCGGGCAATCAGCCGCACAGGGTGCATTGCCCTTCGTGCGAGCTTGCGTCGACCCTGCAGCCAGAGGTGGCGACTTTTACGGGCCGCGATTTTTTATGTTTGGCTCGCCCAAGCTCGAAACTCCAACAAAGCGAGCACGCGACACTGCCGTGGCCGCTAAATTATGGACGCTGTCCGAGAACCTCACTGGAGTGAAGTATCTCGACTAATTGTTCCCCAGTCGAAGTGCTAACCGCGCTGAAGTGCCGGTGCCTGCTGGCGGTTTAACAAAAACCTCGTACACCTCTGTTTGGTGGCTGGCACATTACGTGCGGTCATTCGGTCAGCGTTGGTCAGCCGAGTTTAAGTTGTGCGCCACCGGTGATTGGCGGCAGATCAACTGGGCTAAGCGCACCTCGCGCCGCAGTACAGACGGCGGGAATAGCGTTCACACAGCGGTTCGCCGCGCTGGCATTACCGCCACCGGCAGCTCCTGGTTCGCCCGGTTCATTCCCATGAATATTGATTTCCAAATGAGGATGACCGCTCATCACCACTCGATGCTCGCCGCCCGGCATAGTTGGCTGCTGCCAATCAGGAGCGCAATCATCATCGATCCGGGTGATGTGTTCAACCACAAGCAGCGGATGTCCCTGCACTATCCCGGTAACTTGGAATCGAAATGCACCGAGTGTTCCTTTTTCGAACGTACCCATACCGGGTACTTCAATTGTGCGCTCGAGGGGGCGCCGTTCAACCTCTGTGGTGATGTCATCAATCTCCACCTCGAGAATGTCCCCCAAGACACGCACCATGGGTGCCCACACCATCATGAGTGACAGTGGCTCAAGCATTTGCGGAGTGACGTTCATTGGGCCGCCAAGACCAATCACATTGCGAACAATGTCGGGAGCGTCGTACAGCGCGTAGTTCATGACTTCCTGGATACGAATCTCGGTGATCCCTGCGCCAACGCCGCTCACGAGACCGGGAAGAATGTCAAGGGCCCAACCGGGATCAATCCCCGAAACAAAGACCGATGAATTTCCCGCCTCCATCGCCGGCGTGAGCATTCCCATGAGTTCCGGCGGAGCGCTCGCCGGGTGCAACAGTGGATAGAAGGCTGTCGAGACAACATTTCGACCAGAACGCAGGAGACGCTCGAGATCCATGTACGCCTCCATCGGACGCGTATCGGCAGTTGCTGCGTAGACAACGCAGTCAACATCGTTCGCAAAAGCAATCTCGGTATTGTCCGTGGCCACGACCCCGAGTGGAGCAACTCCCGCTAGTTCGCCGGCATCCTTTCCGACCTTGGCCGGATTCGAAACGACAACCCCAACCAGTTCAAGATCTCGGTGCGCAGCAACTGCACGAATCGCCGGTCGTCCAACATTTCCCGTTCCCCAAACAACAACTCGATAGGTCATGGCCGAGGACCATAGCGGTGAAGAGTTTGCCGTGTCACCGTGTTCTCTACTTCTCGAAGGTTGGCTGAGATCGGGGCCGCCCACCGGGACCGCTATAGGCCAGTCCCACACCCGGCATAACCGGCCAAGCAACTGGCTTCATGGAACCGATAGCTGACTTCCAGGACTCAATCAGATGGTCCTCTGCGGCGTAATCAAACGGATCAGTGAGTACGAATTCCTCGGGTGCTCCAGGAGCAATCGGGTTCTCTATCAACCAACGCGCCGTTCGGGCGACCGCCTCCCGAGCGGGAACGAGATCACGATAGCCAAGCCGGGTGCGCAGCAGTGACGTATCGAGCACGCGGTGGGTAGGAGATGGCTGGGCCAAAAGCGGACGCGCTGGTAGTGCTATCTCAAATGGCATCGAAACGATTTCAAGTTCGGCGCCAAGTTCGACAGCAATGATCTCAATGATCTGACGCACGGAGAGCACTTCATCATCACCACAGTTAAACGCCAGTCCAGCGGCCTCGGCCGGTTGATCGATACCGCATAAAACTGCATGCGCAAGGTTCTCGGTGTATCCGTGATGGTGCAATGTGAGACCATCATCGGCAACAACGATCTGACCTCGACCATCAAGAATCCTCCGCACAATGCTCCATTCACGCGGCACCACCTGCAGTGGTCCATAGGCGTAGGGGTAGCGGAAGTGGGCGGCCTTCGGGTGGCTCCCAAAGACAAACTCTTCGGTGCGGGCAACCCGATACCCCTTCTCGTCTTCCTCCGGAATCGCAACCACGGGGTCTGACTCACGGGCCGGCACCGGCAAGCCCTCAGGCGAAAATAGCCATGGGTTCATCCAACCCCTAATTGCCGGAACACCACCAACAGAGACAAAACGCCCGGTGCGTCCAACCATAAATTCAGCAATTCGGCGAAGACGCCCGTACATCACGACGGTGAGATCCCATGTGCGATCACCAATCGCTTCGGCCAGAGACTCAATTTCGTAGGGGTCAGCGTGGATGTGTTCTATGTCAACCGGGGTTTCTGGCCGCTCGTGCGTTCCCCTGTGAAGAATAACAACCTCGTGCCCGCGTTCAGTCAGCCCGCGAACGAGATGGATTCCGGTTGGACCTGTTCCACCAATAACCAATGTTCGAGTCATAGCGAGTTCTCATTTTTCATTGAAGTGACGACCCTACAAGCCACACTGAAGAGTCTGAGCAAATCGGCAAACTGGATCTGCCCGTGGTAGCAATCTCTTTGAGCGTCAACGCCATCAAGGGGAAACCATGATTTTGGAAAATAAAGTCTCAATTATTTCCGGCATCGGGCCTGGCCTAGGCCAAGAGTTGGCCTACGTGTTTGCCCGCGAAGGATCTGATGTTGTCCTAGTGGCCCGCACCGAATCAAAACTGCGTGAGGTCGCTGAGCAGATCGCCGAGCGATGGCCTGATCGTCGCGTACTTGTATCACCCACTGATATTTCCGATGCGAAACAGACTCAAAGCATGGTCGACGCCACCATTGCGGAGTTTGGTCGTATCGACTGTCTAGTAAACAGTGCATACGTTCCACCGCCCTTCACCATGTTTGAAGATGCCAACTTCGATGACTGGCGCAAGTCTTTCGACGTCACCGTGTTTGGAACACTGCAACTCACACAACAGGTCGTACCTCATATGAAACAAAACGGGGGCGGATCAATTGTTTTTGTTAACTCGATGATTCAGAAAAAGCCGCTTGCTACCCAATCGGGATATGCCACCTCAAAGGGCGCCCTCACTGTTGCTGCACGAATGCTGGCCAAGGAACTCGGCACTCACCACATTCGTGTCAATTCAACATTCATGGGCTGGATGTGGGGGCCACCGGTCGAAAGCTATGTGAACTACGCCGTCAGCACCGGAAAAGACCGTGATGCAGTCATCGCTGAGATCACTAAGGACATCCCCCTTGGCATCATCCCCGATGATGCGGACTGCGCTAATGCTGTTGCCTTTCTCGCCTCCGACCTCGCCAGCGTCATTACTGGCGCTGAACTCGACGTCAATGGCGGCGAGATGATGCTCTAGGCGATCATCTGACAGAATCGACCATTCATAACCACGTAACGATTTATCGAGGAGGACCACCGATGCCCACTGATCAGCATGTCGACATGTTGTGGGAAACCCCCACCCATGAAGAAATTATTGGCCTCACCAAAAGCCACGTTGAAGCTATGGAAACCATGGCTATCGATGAGGTGTGGGTGCAGGCCGGTATGCATCACGTCATGATCAAGACAATCGGTCGAAAGTCAGGCAAGGAACACAAAATTGCGCTCCCCTACTGGCGGGATCCTGAAGGTGTGCGGGTTGTCGTGGCCTCTTTTGCGGGGCACGAAAAGCATCCCTCTTGGTTCATTAACCTCCGCGATCGCGACGCCAACCCCGAGATCTACATCAAGGTGCAAGACGGTGAGTTCTACTCCGTTCCCGACATCCTCGAAGAAGGCCCGGAACACGCTCGTATCTGGGAACTCCTTTGCGAGGATCGTGCGTGGTACCGCGACTACCAAAAGAAGACCAACCGGACGATTCCCCTGGTACGTCTTCCCGAGACGCGATCCATCTGATCTTTACAAAATGTTGTCACTGACCGGTGTGTCAGTCACAACCTTCAGGACCGCAGACCTCGCCCTCGATCAGAATTTCGAGGGCGGGTTCGCGCTCATCCCAGGCGCGTTCGAGAACCTGAAGCAATACTTCGGGCGGCTGAGCGCCAGCGACGGCAAGACGCCGATCAAAAACAAAGAACGGCACGCCGGTTACCTGCATAGATGCAGCCGTTGCTTCGTCAATGCGAACCTCTTCGGCAAAAGCATCGGACTTCAAGACGGCTGCCACTTTATCGGCGTCAAGTCCTGCATCGACTGCCAATCGTTCGACCACTTCGGGCAGGCCGATGGCTTCGCCCTCAGAGAGGTACCCGCGCAAAAATCGTTCCTTCACCACCGTTTGCAGACCGTGCATCGCACCAAGGTGAATCATGCGGTGAGCATCAAACGTATTACCGGGTTGAACACTATCGAAGCGGAACTCAACACCGCATTCGGCGCCGGTCTCTGTCATGCGATCAATCATCGCTTGAGCCTCTTCTGTTCCGACCCCGTACTTCTTTGCCAGCATCCCGACGTAATTTCCTTGTCTAGCTGCCGGAGCTGTTGGATCGAGTTCGTAACTATGCCAAACGATTTCGACATTGTCAGCATGTTCAAACCCGCAGAGAGCAACATCAAGGTTCGCTTTACCGATTGCGCACCAGGGGCATACAACGTCGGACCAAATGTCTACTCGCAGAGTTTCGTTCGCAAGACTCATGAATTCTTCAAATTCCTCCGCCACAAGCGTATCGGCGACTGCCCCACGGCTAGGTTGAAGTTAACGACAGGGGAAGCACCATGGATGACGGCACAACGCCGCCCGAAACAGACGAGCCTGACCACCCGCTCACTCGGGCCATGGTGCTGCTTTTCCTTCTGACTGCGCTGATGTCACTTGGCTATGGAAGTGTCTTCACGCTCCTTGCCGATATCCGTGACCGCTTTGGTTTCACCGACACTCAGGTCGGGCTCATCGCATTTGCCGGGCTCTTCACTGGCGTCTTGAGTCAGCTCTTCTTGGCCCGCTATTCCGATCGTGGCTACGCAGTAGTGATGATGCGCGTCGGAATTGCCTGCGCCTCGTTCGGCATGCTGTGGATGGTGTTTTCCACCTCACTTTGGCAGTGGATTGCGGCCCGGCTTCTCCTGGGTCTCGGCTCAGGAATGGTTGGACCGGCGATCCGAAGGGTCATCATCGCTCGGGATCCAAATCATGTTGGTGCCAACCTCGGAAGACAAACGGCCTTCGATATTGCCGGCTTCGTTCTTGGACCAGCACTTGCTGCCGTCCTTGCGCAGTTTTTTGGGCTTCGGTCGCCGTTTGTGGTGCTGACAGTTCTCTACGTGCTCGCAATCTTCCTTGTTGGAAAAGTCACAACTAAGGAGGATGCTGCAGCGTCAGAACCTTCAGATGCGAAGCGCTTCTCACTTCTTCGACTTCCAGCAATGCAATCAGCACTTTTTTCTGCCATCGCGTTCTATCTCACAATCGGAATGTTTGAAGCTCTCTGGGCAATTTTGCTCCGGGACCAAGGCGCCGCGACTTGGCTCATCGGCCTCACCCTCAGCTTGTTCACTATTCCCATGATCGTATTTGCCCCGAAAGGCGGAGCTCTCGCACAAAAGCGAGGGCCAATTCGAATCGTCACCATCAGTATCACCGTGGCGGCGATCGCCACCTGTCTTTATGGGTTCTTACCGCTCTGGCTACTTGTCATCGTCTCCGGTATCCACGCAATCGCCGACGCGTACACAATGCCGGCGAACCAAGTTGCTGTCGCAGTGTCCAGTCCGCCAGATCAACTTGCTGCAGGACAAGGCCTTCTCGGTGCCACTGGGCTGGCAGTAGCAGCAGCAGCAGCACTTATCGGAGCCCTCGTCTATGACTCACTGGGCCGTGAAATCGTGTTCACTGTCACGGCGATCCTCATGATGATATGCCTCGGAATCTCTAGACAGCGCTGGCGAGCACAACCCGCCCTTCACAACATCACCGGTTAACGACGAAGCCATGGGCGAATTACTCACCAAAATTATTCCCCTCGCAATCGGGGCGGCCTTCAGTCCGACAGTTATCGCTCTCGAACTGCTTATTGTTTCGGGAAAACGCTCAAAACAACGAGCAACCTTGTTTCTTTTCGGCATTCTTTCGGTTTTTGGCGCCATCACTGTGCTTGGGCTGGTGCTGTCACACACATCATCTGCTTCACCGGCACAGGAATCAATCACCAAAACTGTCGATGCAGCAGCCGGTGTCTTCCTTTTGCTTCTTGGCCTAGGAACGATTCTCCGGTCGATCGTTCACGAATCAGTTCCCCCCATCAAGGGCGACACAAAAGACACTTCTAACCCCGGCTTACTCTCCGCATTCGTTCTTGGACTGGCAATCATGTTCACGAACTTTTCAACGATCCTGCTCTACATACCTGCAATGCGATCGATTAGCGCATCCGAGATCTCCGATACCGATAAGACGCTTGCCGTACTTATCGTATTTTTCATCGCCACCGCACCGATCCTTTTCGTCTACGGGTTTGCGGTCGGATTTCCAAACGTGGCTGGTCCCCCGCTCAACCGTCTCCGCACGTGGATCGACCGACACCAGCGGACTATCAGTATCAGTATTGAGTTCCTTTTCGGTACCTTTTTACTCTTCAAGGCATTCCGCTAACTACTTCTCGGCTCAGTCAGAAACTTGTAACGTGTATGAAGGAACACCGGCAGGGTCAACCGGAATATCGCCAGCAAGCGTGATCCGTTCGTGACAACGGTGCATGCCTTTTGGCACATCAGTGGGAACCATATGGGCGGTCGCACGGTTATCCCAGAATGCGATGCTGCCCGGTTCCCAGCGAAAACGCACGGTGAACTCCTGCCGCTGAAGATGTTCAAACAGCATTGCAAGAATGTGTTTACTTTCGCGACGCGATAGCTCAACGATGTAGTCGGTGAAGTTTGGCTCAACAAAAAGAATCTTCTCGCCAGTTTCGGGATGAACTCGAACAACAGGGTGCACCGCACGTAACGGACGAGACATGAACGCCTTTGCGACCTCACCAGGAAGTTCGCCACGATCAACCGGCAGAGCATTGTGGTTCACCGCATGGAGACCATCAATAAATGCCTGAATCTCTGGCGACAGATACTTGTAGGCCATCGCTAGGTTCGACCACTGCGTATCACCGCCATAGGGAGGGATAACTACACCTCGCAGAATCGACGCCATGGGCGGGGCTTCAACAAACTTCACATCGGTGTGCCAGCGACTTTCGATACGGGTACCACCGCTGCCTTTTTTCTCTTTCACGTTTGCGGTGCCCTGCTGATTATCGATAAGCAGGATTTCCGGATAATCCGGAAAGGATGGCGGGAAGGTTGGGTGACCGGGCAAGGGCTCACCAAATGCTCGAGCCAGAGCAAGATGTTGGTCCCGGTCAAGGAACTGATCACGAAAGAAGACGACTTTCCACTTGAGCAAAACGGAACGGATCTCGGCAACGACTTCGTCGCTCATAGGCTTAGTGAGATCTACACCAAAGATCTCCGCCCCGGTGTAGCCCGTCATTGGCCGTATATCGAGACCTAGTTCCGTGACATTTGTGATTTCGGTCGTCATTTTCTCCCCCTCTTACAATTTGCCAAAAATGGCAGGTACCCGAAATTAAATCCGAGGCTTTTGATACTACCTCGGAAGCTCGCCAAGGCATCTCGCAGGAGGCCCGATGCGATCGTGAGATCAGACCATGTCGCCCGAAGCCTGATTTGAGCAAAGAAAAATCAGTACCATCGGTGAAAGCGAATCGTCAGCGCCAGGAGATCTACCCAAGATGACTACCGAACTCCTGCACCGCATTCAGTTCGGCCTGACTATTTCATTCCACTTTATTTTCCCACCACTTTCACTCGGTGTAGGTCTTATCCTCATTATTTTTGGGATCAAATCAGTACGAACAAAAGATCCAAAATGGCGACAACTTTCAACCTTCTGGGTGAAAATCTACGGACTCATCTTTTCGATGGGAATCGCCACCGGCATCGTGCAGCAATTTCAGTTCGGTACAAACTGGTCTGAGTATTCGCGATTCGTTGGCAACATTTTTGGAAGCCTCCTTGCTGCAGAGGGGATCTTCGCCTTCATGCTCGAAGGGGGCTTTTTAGGACTGATGCTCTTTGGAGGAACCCGTCTCGGGAACCGTATGTGGCTCTTTGCTACAAGCATGGTTGTGTTCGGTGCAACATTCAGCGCAGTCTGGATCGTCATGGCTAACTCTTGGATGCAGACTCCCGAGGGTTTCGAGATCAAGGACGTCGGACAGGGCCCACAAGCATTCATGACGAGTTTCTATGACGTCGTATTCACTCCAACATTTATTCCGCGCATTCTCCACGTGATGGCTGCGAGTTGGATGGTAGGAGCCTCGCTCGTTCTGAGCGTCGGCGCCTACTACTTGCTTAAAAACAGGCACGTGGAGATTGCCAAAACGATGATTCGGGTTGCCCTGCCCGTCTTCACCATTGTCGCTCTTCTGCAAGTAGCAGTGTTTGGTGCCAACCAGGCCACCGTGGTGGCCCGAGAACAGCCTGCGAAACTGGCAGCAATGGAGGGCCTATACCAATCAGAGTCTTGTGCTCCGATGTTTCTTTTGGGCTGGACAAACCCCGACACCCAGTCGACAACAGGTTTGAAAATTCCGTGCATGCTCAGCATTCTGACCGCCAAGAGCCCCGACGCAACCGTCACTGGCCTCGAAGCAACACCACGGGCGGATTGGCCCAATGTCAACCTTGTATTCCAGGTGTATCACCTCATGATCAATCTGGGAATGCTATTTATTTTGATAGGTGCAGTGGCCTGTGGGCTTTGGTTTTGGAAGAAAAAAATATGGAATCAGCGATGGTTGTTGCGGGTACTCGTCTCGACGGTTGTGCTCACTGAAATTGCCACACTGGCCGGTTGGTGGACCGCAGAGTTCAGTCGACAACCGTGGATCGTGTGGGAGGTCCTACGCACCAACGAGGCATTCTCTCCCAATGTCACCTTCGGGCAAGTCGCATTTTCGGTAGTGATGTTCGTCGTTCTCTACATCGTTGTGTTTTTCATCTTCTTACGACTCCTCGATCGCCATATCAAAGAGGGTCCACCTCCTCCCGTCGATAGCGAGGAGACCTCGTCACTCCCCGACTCCTTCGGGGAGATTTTTCGGCGCCGTTCACGAATTTCAAGCGGAGGAGACTAACGATGTGGTTGCAAACAACATGGTTCGTTCTCTACGTCCTGATCGTCGTTGGTTACGTCGTCCTCGACGGATTCGATCTCGGTGTCGGGATGCTCTCTCCGTTTATCGCCCGCAATGATCACGACCGTCGCATCCTCCTGAATGCCATCGGTCCTGTATGGGACGGCAACGAAGTGTGGCTGGTTCTCGGAGCCGGTGCGTTGTTTGCCGCATTCCCATTGGTCTACGCATCGCTTTTCAGCGGTTTCTATCTTGCAATAATGCTCATACTCCTCGTGCTCATCATGCGCACCGTCGCCGTTGAGTTCCGGTCGAAGCGTCCCGAGGCTTGGTGGCGTTCTCTCTGGGACTGGATATTTACGCTGTCATCCTTTGGTATCACGATTCTTTTGGGTGTCACCCTCGGCAATGTCATTCGCGGCGTTCCCCTCGACGGGCAAGGCAACATGAGCGTTGATCTTTTCGCTCTCCTCAATCCCTATTCCCTTTTTTTTGGTTTAACTGCCGTGGCATTACTCAGTCTTCATGGCGCTATATTCCTTACCCAAAAAACTGAGGGGCTGCTTCTCGACAAGATCAAGATCTTTTTACCAAAACTGCTTCTCATATTCTTTATTGTCATGACCGTCCTCATTCTTTGGACCGTGATGAGCGATGAGCAGTTCACTCAGAATTTCAAAAATCGACCCTGGACAATCGTCTTTCCTTTCTTGGCATTCATCTCTACCGTTGTTGCCTGGCTCTTTATTCGTCGCGGCGCATACCTAAGCGCATTCCTGGCCTCAGCGACAACGATTGCTTTACTTTTGGGTGCGGTGGCAAGTGGGATGTACCCAGTCATGCTTCGTTCCACAACAAATAGCGCGTATGACCTCACTGTTTACAATGCATCGTCGGCGAATGAGACTCTCACCGTCATGCTCGTTATGGCGCTAATCGGAATGCCATTCGTACTTCTTTACACCGCTGGTGTTTATTTCTTCTTTCGGGGCAAAGTCGAACTTACTGACGAAAGTTATTGAATCCTTTTTGGCACTCGACACAGTACCGTGAGTGACTATGGGCCCTAAAGATTTCATTGCGTTAGACCCACAGGCACGGCGCTTTTACAACTTGGGGCTTTGTTTCGCTGCACTCTCTTCTTTCGCTCTGATCGCATGGACCCTGCTGCTCGCCAGTGGCATCACCCGCTTCATTGAAAAGCAATCGGTTAAGGGTCCTGTTGCTGTGCTCATTGCGCTACTTGTACTTCGAGTGATAGCCAGATTTCTCAGTGCCCAGGCGCTTTCACGTTCAAGTTCCCTACTGCGCTCGAATGTTCGCTTGACCCTGATTCGTTCATGGATCCAGACCGGAACTCGATCCGCACCAACCTTCGCTCAAACAGAGCCCAATTCCAGGCAATCAGCAGTTGGCGAAGATGCCACATTGTTCGGCTCTGGAGTCGATGCACTTGATGGTTACATCACATCGTTTCTGCCTGCTCGCTCGCTGGCTGCGGTCATTCCCCTTGTGACATTTATCGTCATAGGACTCCTTGACCCCTGGACGCTGCTCATACTGCTCTTCGCCGGCCCGATGATGGTCCTGCTTCTTGCCATCATTGGCAGTCGAACCAAACTTCTTGCCGATCGCCGTTTCCGTGAGCTCGGATGGCTGCGGTCGTTCTACCTTGACATGGTTCGCGGTATCCCGACACTCAGGGTGTTTGATCGTGCCAACGAAAGCGCTCTCACGATCCAAGAGCTCAGCGATCGATTCGGCCGGACCACAATGGACGTTCTACGCACAGCTTTTCAAACCTCTCTCGTCATTGAATGGGCCGCCACCGCTGCGACTGCCCTCGTCGCAGTACAGATCAGTTTCCGAATGATTGATGGCCAGATCACTTACTTTGCGGCCCTAGGCGTGCTGATGCTGACTCCCGAATTTTTTGCTCCGCTACGAAATCTTGCCGTTGAGTATCACGCCGGCCAAACCGGAAACGCAGCTCTCGCTCAAATCTCGCAAGTTCTCCCTGCGCCGGAGAGATCCACTCCCGAATCAACTCAGTCATTTCCACTTGTAACTCCACTTGCGGAGCCGAATACCTCGACTTCGATGCTGATTGGGCCTATTCGATTTGAGGCGGTGAGTTACCAACACCCAGGCGCTGAACACTCCTTACTAACCAACCTGACGTTCACCATTGAGCCCGGTGAAACTGTTGCGCTCGTCGGCCCCAGCGGCATCGGAAAGTCCACTGTTATTGAATTGCTCCTCGGCCGACTCCAACCAACCGGGGGAAAAATCACGATCGGTGGACGTCCCCTCAACGAACTGGATCACACCCGTTGGCTCGCAACCATCACATCGGTAACGCAAGATCCTTTTCTGTTTCACGGTTCTATCCGCGAGAACATCACAATTTCGAATTCGCTTGCCACCGAATCGGAATATGATGTTGCTCTTTCTGCATCGCAAACTTCTGAATTCGTCAACGAACTCCCCGGTGGAAGCGAGACCACCGTCGGCGAAAACGGGGTCACTTTGAGTGGCGGTCAGCGCCAGAGAATTGCGATTGCACGTGCCCTCCTTCGCGATGCCCCGCTTGTCGTACTCGACGAATTCACTGCCCACCTTGACCCCGTCACGGAAATGAAGGTCGTCGGTTCACTACGCCCATTTTTGGAGGACCGAACTGCGCTCATTGTTGCCCACAGAGAAGCCACGCTCACGCTCGCCGATCGTGTTCTCTTCATGAATCAAACTGGACTTCAGGAGGTGCCCCAATGAATTCTGAATCAAATCCGGGCCGAAGCCTCTTTCGTCAGGTAGGTGGCACTGCTCGGTGGATTGCGCTGAGTTCCCTCCTCGGCATCGTCACAGTTGGATCCGGCATTGGCCTCATCGCTATGGCGATTTACCTCCTCACGAAGTCGGCGCTACTCGGCACAGCCGCATCACTATCGCTCGCTATTTTGGGGGTTCGCTTCTTTGCCGTCACAAGAGTCGTCGGACGCTACTGCGAGCGCTACTACGGCCACCTCGCCACATTCAGAGTTCTCACTCAGATTCGAGTGTGGTTATTCAAATCACTTCTCATGTCAGACGCGATTTTCCGTTCAAACCAGCGTCGAGGCGATATCGTCACTGGCCTCGTAGACGACGTTGAAACCCTTCAAGACCGCATGCTCCGAGTTTCAACTCCGCCGTTTGTGGCACTGGGCGCACTGATAATTGGTGGTTCTGTTCTTTTTGCGATCAACGCTGTCACCGCAGTGATTCTTGTCGCCGTATTCCTCGTTCAGGCTTTTCTCCTCCCCCCTCTCCTCAGGTCACGAACTCGCAAAGCCGCTTCCGAACTTGTGGCCCTTCGTGCTAATCGCTTGGCTGACGCTACCGAGCACATCGAAGGTTTTGCGACCCTCACCTTATGGGGCCGGACTGATATCGCCCTAGATTCCAACCATCTACTGAATCAAGAAGAAGCAGTTCTTGATCGCCGGCTTACATCTTCACAAGCATTCATTGATCTCGTAATTATTTTGCTCACGGGGCTTTGCGCTATCACCATCCTTCTCGTCATTGCCTCTGTGGACCTCGCAAATTCTGAGATCTGGTGGCTTGCGGCAACCCCACTAATAGCCCTTACCGCCTTTGAGGCTCTCGGGCCTCTTCTTGCTGTTTCCGAATATCGGGCCAGCACCAACGCTGCTTCGGCACGACTCCTCGAAATGACTACGCCTGCTCCGGTTCTTTTGCGAGCTCACGCCTCACAACCCGAATCGAACTTCGATGCCAAACAGCAGCGCAACCTGCAGCCCGAAATTCGACTCTCCGATGTTTGTTTTTCCTATGACAACATCAACAGAGTTCTGCATAATGCATCACTAAGCATTCCCTATGGAGCCACAGTGGCTATTGCGGCACCGTCTGGATCCGGAAAATCAACGCTTCTGAATTTGCTGCTCGGATTTCTCCAAAGCGATTCAGGAGATGTTGCTATCGGCGGCCCCGTGCCCGCTCAGCCTGGAACCAAAAGTGAACCCCTCCTCGCCGCCGTGATGCAGGACGACCATCTTTTCGATACCTCCTTCCGCGATAATCTTCTGGTCGGTAAAGGCGATGCCACCGATGCGGAACTACTCGCAGTTTGCGAGATTGCTGGCCTTTCTTTGTTTCTGAAGAATCGGGAACTGGGTCTGGATGCACCCATTGGCCCCAATGGTGAATTGTTGAGTGGCGGCGAACGTCAGCGCTTGATGATTGCCAGAGCCGTTCTCGCCGATACCCCCATTTTGATCTTGGATGAAGCAACAGAACATCTGGAGAAGGAACGCCGAGCGGCCGTATTGGACTCAGTTCTGGCCGCCCGTTTGGGCAAAACCACAGTGATACTTGCGCACGAAAAAGAGGCGTTCTCTCGAGCTGACGTTATCTACGACCTTGTCGACGGTGGCTTTAAACAACGTTGAGTTCTTTGAACGTTGCCAGAAGTGGTTCCTCGGTAAAGAAACAAGCAATTACGGCTTGATTGCTCGCTTCACGGGACGATCCCAGCCGGGCTGGCCGGTTGACTTGGGGCTCGGCCACAACCCAGGTCCCATTTCGAGAATGCCGTGATGCGAACCGTACTCACCTAACAGATTGAGATAGCGCGCAGCATCGAAGGCTTCGGCTCCGCGCACGCCCGTGCCCACCCAACCACCGCTTGCGAGTAATTCAATGGCGACAACAGGACAAATCGCGGTTTGCCACAACACTGCCTGTGAGCCCCAGTCGCGCATTGTGGTCTCGTTATCAGCGACATGATACAAGTACACCTCACGCTGATCACCGTCGAAAGTTCCACGCACCCACGTGCCTGCACAGGTTTTTCCATGCATTAAGTGACCCAGTTCCGCTGGGTTTGGAAGCAGTGCAGCAAGAACATCACGAGGAGCGACCATCGCATCGCCCACCTTAAGTTTTTCGGTGGAATCGAGACCAAGATAAGCAAAAGTCTTCAGCCAATCAATGAACTCCGCACCTAATCCGTACTTGAAAGTGACACGTTGACAATCAACTTCACGGGGAACGAGAAGAACTTCCTCGTGTTCCACGTTCACACACTCGATGGGCCCTATGCCGGCAGGAAAGTTGAAGACTTCGGGTTCGCTAAAGCATTCCGTGGTGAAAAATCCGCGATCTTTTTCCCAAATGAGAGGGGGATTCAAACATTCTTCGATCGTGGTCCAGATCGAAAATGTCGGGGCGAAGTCATACCCATCGATCGAGAGGTTCGACCCATCGCGAATTCCGATCTCATCGATGGTGTCAAAGAGGTGATCAGCTGCGTATCGAGCGAAAATATCGGAGAGCCCAGGCTCGACACCCATGCCGACGATCGCCAAAAGGTCTTTTTCTCGCCACGCATCGTCTGCCGCAAGTTGCGCAGCCCCGAGAGGAACTCCTACTTGATTATAAGGATCGGTCGCATGGGGCTCACTTAGATTCATCGCCATATCGATGTAGTTCGTTCCGGCGGTAAAGCACGCGTTGAAGATAGGTTCATTCAATCGGGGATCACACGCATTGACGACGATGTCGGCTTTCGTTTCCACGATGAGGGCAATGACATCGGCCTCATTACGCGCATCTACTACTGCAGCTCTAAACCGCCCGGGGTCGTCAAGCTCATCAATGGCTCGACGCGCTGACTCAACCGAAATATCGGCAAGTGTGAATGTAGAAAAAAAAGGACGATCTTCAGCAATAGAAGCCATAGAGGCCCCCACGCCGCCTGCACCGATCACCAGGATGTTCATGACTACCCGTCTGAGGAACGCCTCGAGCGCGAGGTCGTATCCCTAGTCTGCCCCATCTACGCCCAGGTCCAGCGCTCCCCTGAGGTCTTTTTCCTGGGCGGGAGGTGCCGACTTAACGTTGGCTTCCTGCCGAGCTTTCACCGAGCAAACGCAGTGGTCGCAGCCGATCACCCAAGCCGAATCTGTCGATTGTCTGAGTTTTGATATGTGAGGCCGCTTCCTCAGGGTCATCGGTGACCATCAACAAATCGAGATCGCTTCGCGCAATCATCCCGGAAATGACCATTTCCTCAATCTGCGCCATGAGATCGGCCCAGTACTCAACCCCCATCAGCACAACGGGAAACTTCTGAATTTTGCCGGTTTGAATCAGAGTCAATGCCTCGAACATTTCGTCACCGGTCCCAAATCCACCCTTCATCACGACAAAAGCGTAGGAGTACTTCACCAGCATCACTTTGCGAATGAAAAAATACTCAAACGAAACTTCAACGTCTAGGTAGGGGTTCGATGACTGCTCGTTTGGCAGTTCGATGGTGCAGCCCACGCTTGTCGCACCGATATCTTTTGCTCCTCGATTACCGGCTTCCATAATGCCGGGTCCGCCGCCGGTCATGATCGTAAACCCGAGTTCACCAAGTTTCGACGCCACCAGACGGGCAGCGATGTAGGCCGGTTCAGTTTCTGCAAGTCGCGCCGAACCAAAAATAGTGACGCAGGGCCCTACGAAATGAAGAGTACGAAAACCACGCAGCAACTCGCGAGCCACTCGCATAATCGTACGAAGTTCACGGCGCCGCAATCGTGGACCCCGCAAAAAGACAAAATCAGGATTGGGTGTGTTATCACGCTGACTGGCCTTCGCCATTGCTTTGACTCCTTGATCTTCGACTGAAGGATCGTCCCACACTGCAGGCAAAGCGATAAAGCGGTTCAGAAATCGAGGGGGCCGATTGCGACAACCATCTGGTCAGACAAAGTCATACTCATCGGCATTTACACTTCGGGTCCAGGCCCAGTAATCGGGAATAGGCCATGGCGAAAGTGTGTAAATTTTGCCGTCCTTATTCTTGAAGTGTGAGTACTTCACCGTCTCATGAGCCCATACCATCTGACAGATTTCCGATTCATAAGTGTCGACATACTTTTGATGAACTGCGGCCTTGGGCTCCATGGCGCGTTGGCCAGTGGAAAGAAGTTCGTGGATCGCACTCATCACATAATTGACCTGACATTCTGATTGAAAAATCAGACTGGCACCATGAGCCAAGTTGGTGCCCGGCCCGTAGAGACAAAAGAGATTAGGGAAATTCGGTATTGAGATACCGAGATACGCAGTTGGTTCATCACCAAATTGTTCGCGAAGGTCTACGTCATTACGACCGATGATCGTCATTGGAAACAGATAGTCATTGTGACGAAAGCCAGTCGCATAGATAATGATATCGGCCTCGTGCACGATGCCATCTTCAGTCATAACGCCTTCATTGGTAACGCGTTCAATTCCCGTGCGAATCAGTTCAACATTTGGCTTAGTCAGACACTTGAGCCACGACCCGTTGTCCTGCAACATACGTTTTGCCGACGGCGGATAGTGCGGCATTGATTTCTCGATCAGGTCTGGCCGACCCTCAAGATGTGATGTGATCCACCCTTCAAAGATCGTTCGCCGCTCGAAACTTGACTGGCTGATTGAACGCCCCTCGGGATCATGCCAATTTGGATCGACTCGTGAGAATTCAATAGTGAGACCCGAGGCTGGATAGAACATCAAGAAGCGAAACCAGCGAGCGTAGAAAGGCAGATGACGCATCGCCCACCCGTCGCCGATGGGAACTTCTCGGTGATAGTTCATATTCGGGAACATCCACTGAGCGGTTCTCTGAAAGATATCGAGGTGCGCAACTTCATCAGCAATGGTCGGTGAAATTTGGAAACCACTGGCCCCCGCCCCAACCTGTGCAACGCGCTTTCCCGCGAGTTCAAGGCCTTCAGGCCAACGAGCCGAGTGAAAGGAAGGGCCCTGAAAATCTTCCATCCCAGGGATATCGGGCATCTTGGGCGCATTTAAGGCTCCAGCCCCGCTCACAATTACATTTGCTTCAATAACTTCGGTTTTGCCGTCAGCAGTGCGCACTTCAACAGACCAGGTTGCCGAGTTTTCATTCCACAGGGCCTTAAGGACTTCTGTGTTGAAGCGGCATTTTTCATCAACTTTGTATTTCCGCATGATGCGCTCGAAGTAATCACGCAGTTCAGGCTGTCGGCAAAAATACTCGCTCCAATGATCTGACGGCTCAAACGAATAGCAATAGAAGTGGCTGCCGATATCGACTCGCGCACCCGGGTACCGATTGTCGCGCCACGTGCCACCGGGACCGTCTGTCTTTTCGACAATTGTGTAGGGAATACCCGCTTGTTCGAGTCGGATACCTGTTAGCAAACCTGACTCACCACAGCCGATGACAACAACATGAAACGCATTGCGAACAGCTTCAGGGATCTTGTCTTTCCATGTAATTGCACCACTATCGGCACCATCGAAATGAAGATCATCGGCAAACATTGGAACTACCGCGGGGTCAACTGTTGCCGCAGCCATGAAATCCATGAGTTCTTTTACGAGTTCCGGCGACAGCATTTCTGGCTCGGGAAATCCTGCGTCACGCCACTGGGAAATCACCGGAAGGGCACGAGCACGCACCTCGGCCTGTTCTTCTGGCGTAAGACCGCTTTCATAATTATTCAGCATTGCGAATCGCGGGCGAATTTCGCCGCGAATCCAAGATGGATCACCCGTCATATGCACCAACGAGCACATCAACGCGGGGATACAAACCTCCTCAAGAGCAGCAGAAATCGCCGCTTGATCTTCGGAGAACGGAGTACCAGCGTGGGGATTGCGATCAATCGACATTGTCACACTTTGCCCCAATGAGGTGACAGACGCCACTTCCAATCAAGAGCGAAGGTTGGGCCGATCGACGTAAGTCATCCGGCAATTGGGCTATCGCGCGACGGTGGTGGAACTACCCATGCCTGACATCGTGCTCGTGATGGTGGTGGTGGAGCCAGTTGCCCCGACCGTGGTCGCCGTCGAGGCCACCGTGGTCGGCGGAACAGTGCCAGTAATAGGTGTCTGATCCTTTTTTGAACTCGAGCAACCAGCCACAACTACTCCGCTGAGGGCGAGGGTGGCGATGAAGAACTTGATTCCACGTGAGGTCATGATCTGAGACTAGCGAGCGAGACGCACCAGGCCGAACCGAGAACGTGGCACGATCAACGGGTGCTCAGAATCGCAACTGTCAATGTCAATGGCCTTCGGGCCGCCACTCGCAAGGGCATGTACGACTGGCTGGCTGAGACGAAGCCCGACATTGTCACCCTCCAAGAAGTCAGGGCCCCCGATGAACTGGTTGCCGGCCTCATGGGCGAGGAGTGGAACGTTGTTCACGCCGAATGTTCTGTGAAGGGTCGCGCTGGTGTGGCGGTGGCCAGCAAACTACCAATCACTGATTTCCGGAGCGGCGAACACTCTGTCTCTTTCGCCAACAAGGGCCGATGGATTGAAGCTGACGTCAAGACTGGTAAGCGAAAAGTGTTCACCGTCATCTCTGCCTATGCCCATACAGGTGATGAAACCTCGACAGAAAAAATGACCGAAAAACTCGCGTGGTTCGACGCAGCCACGAAACGCCTTACGGAGCTACGCGCCGATGGTCGCCATATCGTGTTCACTGGCGATCTCAACGTTGCCCATAAAGAAGCTGACCTCAAAAATTGGAAAGGTAATATCGGATGTGCCGGTTTCCTTCCCGAGGAACAGGCGTACTTCGATAACTGGTTCGACAAACTCGGCTGGGTAGACGTGGTTCGCTCGGCCCATATCGACGAAGTGGGACCTTATTCATGGTGGTCCTATCGAGGCAAAGCATTCGACAACGACGCCGGGTGGCGCATCGACTATCAGATCGTCACACCACAACTAGCGAAGTTGGCCACAGAAGCGCGTGTTGATCGAGCCCCGACCTACAACACACGTTGGAGCGACCACGCTCCTGTTGTTGTTGATTACCAACTTTGACCTACCGCTGACACTCGGAAATTGTGCTTAGGAAAGTGTGTCTTTGAGGGTCTGACATTTCGGCACATCACCCATTGCACTTTCGATCTCGGACCATGCCTTCGTAGCTTCAGGACTCAGGCTGCTATCAACATCGATAGAACCAATCTGATCCATTGACGAAATTGAACCGTTCTGCACACTTGCAGCAGCCGAATTAACCGTTGCGACGGCTTGGGCGATTCCCTTTGGATATTCCGCCACCATCACTGCGCCACCATCAATTGGGGGAGCACCGAGGCTCACCATCTCGCGACTGACGGCAGTGAGAAGCGCACTCGTGCTGGTGAGGACCGTCGTGATATCGCTTGTTGAACCAGAAGCTTCTGCAGCTTTTGAGGCCGCTACCAATGCATTGGCGCTAGGCGTGATGGCATCGCACAGTGAACCGACCCAACCCGATAATTCGTCAGGAATAGGTGGAGTCGTGGCCATCGAGGACGAAGCAGTGGCAGAATCCGAATCAGAACTGGATCCGCAGGCTGCGCCGAGGAGAGAGACGGCAGAAGCGAGAAGGATGACGATAAAAATATTGCGCTTCAAGGAGGGCTCCCAACGCATCGCACGTTCTGGATCAGAACGCTTTCTCGACTTTCGAGTTTCGAAAACTGTAGATCATCAGAAGTGTTGATCGTGAGATCGCTCCATTCCTAGGCGTAGGTGGTCACTGCGGCATCAGGGGGTGAGTGTTCTTACAAACTCAAGAATTTTCACCAACGAAAGTTCCGGCAACGAAGTCTTGGAAACGGGAAATCTTGGTGCGCCACCGGATATCAAAATCAGCTTCTCGTTTTGTCGCTTTTTCCATGCGATGCGGATGCTTCGAATAGCCCTTCTTGGCCCATGGCGACGTTGGTCGAGCAATGCGGAGCGCCCCGATATAAGCAACCATCGGCACGACTAGACCGACAGCTGCGGTTCCCAATTTTCCCTTTGCCGCGCAGATCGCTGACATTGTGAGATTGAAGGCAATAAGAAACAAAAGTCCGATCCGAAAATTCGATTCACCCTCATTCATCTTGATGCCAAGTGGAATATCAGCCACGAGCAGAAGCATCATCAGGCCCCCAATCACAAAAACGGCGTCAACAGACAGACGCCCCTCTTCCTCCCAGTACACGTCTTGCAGATGCAATATCAACGCGAATTCGTCGAGAACGAGGGCCAGGCCCATGCCAAAGATGACTCCCGCTGCACTAGACCACCCCACTCCGACGCTGCCGATTGCCATCAGTCCGCCGGCAATCATCAAAAATATCCCGGGCACAACATGATGAATATGAACGCCGCCGACAGTGTTGTTTTTGAACGGTCCACGACCTGACCTGATCAGGCGAACAATGATGCGAGTGACGACAAACGTCACGATGAATGCGATGGTGCACAACAGCAACGGGAATTTGAATCCGGAGTCAACATTTCCTTGCCACAGTGCACCCATGAGGCTCCCTTAAAATAAATAGTCGAGATTTTCTACGAGTGCCATGGTAGGAGCCCTAAACCAGGGCAGTGGGCTGAGAATTACCTAACTCGGCTTCCAACTCAGGCGGCCCAAGACGGGTTTCACCTTCAATGTCCAAATTCGGGGTGAGTCGATCAAGCCACTTCGGATACCACCAGTTTGCATCGCCTAGCAACCGCATTGACGCGGGAACGAGAACCATCCGCACAATTGTTGCATCCACAAAGACCGCCGTGCAGAGCCCAACTCCCATCATCTTGATCGTTGGATCACCACCAAAAACAAAACTGAGGAAGACGGCAATCATGATCAATGCCGCAGACGTAATCACTCGCGCAGTAGCAGTGAGCCCAACAACCACCGACTCAGTGTTATCACCCGAGTAGTTGTACTCCTCTCGAATTCGACTGAGGATAAACACCTCGTAGTCCATCGATAAGCCAAAGAGAATTGCGAACATAAACATCGGAATGAAACTCACAATGGGTAATGGCTGGTTCACTCCGAAGAGTTCGGCGCCCCAACCCCACTGAAAAACCATCACGATTACGCCATACGCGGCTCCGATTGACAACAGATTCATGATCGCTGCTTTAAGCGGAACAAGTATCGAACGAAAAACGACCATCAGCAAAAGGAACGAAAGCCCAACGACACAACCGATGAAAAGTGGCAGTCGTTCACCCACTCGATTACCGAGGTCAATAAACAATGCAGTCACACCGCCGACATACACCTCGCCGCCGCTGTCCCCCATTGCCGCAGGGAGCACATCTTCCCGAAGTCGCTTGACAAGTTCAGTCGTTTCCGCATCCTGAGGAGCACTCCTTGGGATTATCTGAATCACAGCTGAGTCGCCCGATGGACCAACAATCCCATTCGCCACTGCCGCAACATCAGGATCGGCTTCCGCCTCAATTCGTACGCGGTCAACTAGTTCGCCAGCGGGCACCGAAGAATTCTTTGCGTCAATCGCAAGGAACAACGGCCCGTTGTAGCCGGGGCCAAAGCCTTCCGACAGCAGATCAAAACTTCGACGCAGTGTTGACGAAGTTGGGTTCTGACTTGCATCGGTCTGGCCAAGTCTCAAATCAATAAGTGGGAACGCCAACGCGCCGATCACTACCAATCCAAAAAGCAGGTAGATGACTGGATGGCGCACCACATGATGCGACCAACGCGACCAACCGTGGTACTGGCCCTCAGAAGTGCGAGTTGTATTTTCACTCACCCGCCTCATACCGGGGATACCGAATCTGTCGATGTTGTGTCCCGCAAAACCAATCAATGCGGGAAGCAAGGTCAATGAGGAAAGGACCATTATCGCCACAACAATCGCCGCGCCGATACCCATAAACGTAATAATCGGGATTCCGGCAACGGCCAGTCCACAGATGGCGATGACAACGGTTCCGCCGGCGATAAGAACAGCCTGACCGGCGGTTGCAATAGCGCGACCCGACGCATCTTCGACTGTGAGACCCCTATGCAACCCTGCGCGATGGCGAGTAACGATGAAAAGCGCGTAGTCAATGCCAACGCCCAATCCCACCATGGCGGCAAGAACTTCAGCCGTTGAAGGCATAGCAACAAACGCTGAGACAACCGTGATCGCAGCAGTTCCTGCGCCAAGACCGAAGAGCGCTGTTCCAATCGGTAAGCCCATCGCGATGACAGAACCGAACGCAAACAGCAAGATCACCATGGCAGCTAGTAACCCGATCGCTTCACTTCCCGACGGTTCCGGTTGTTCCACGAACTGCGGTAATTCTCCGCCAAATTCAACCTGCACTCCAGCATCAGAAGCAACTGAGGTGGCTTCCCTAACTTCTACGTAGGCGGCGTTACCAAGTTCTCGAGACTCCTTGATAAACCGAACGGTGGTCGTTGCAATTGTGCCGTCATCAGAGGTCTGGAGCATGACTTCAGGCAATGGCTGGGTAACCCCATCGATTGCCGCGAGTTGCTCAAGAGCCAAAGACATTGCTTCAGCAGCCTGCGAGTCGGCCAGCGTGCCCGATGGCGAATGAAAGACGATTGAAAGTGATCCGCCGGCCTGGCTAGGAAATGTTTCTCCGAGCAAGCCAATCGCCCGATCTGAATCCGACCCAGGGGTGCTGAGTCGATCATAAAACTCACCGCCGGCGGCACGACCAACGATAACGAGCGCAATAACAACTGCGATCCACGCAAAAATAACTCGCCAGCGGTGCCGCGTACACGCGCGCCCAACTCGATACAGAAAATTCGACATTCGGGGGGAGATTCCTCTCGAGAAGCCCACAAAGCGCTTCGACTCAAGTGACGCTACTGACGATTGCGGACCATGAGCCAACCCACCCGACTAGGGCCTAGGGGCGACTCGCACAACAGCTGCAGTAGTGAGTTTTCCACTTCCATTTTCGTCGTGAAGGTTCACGCGAATACGGCCGTCAATCGGATCGCCAACAAATCTTGCTGAGCTCACAATTGGCGACAGCCGATTTTGCGCAAGGTATCTGACTTCCATTTCTGTCACGACATGGGCCTCATCGCCGCCCAGAACAAAATCGGCTAAATCCTCGGCCGCTGCTTCAATCAGACCGGCAACAACCGCTCCTTGCATTGCACCGGCTGGGTTGAGCAGTTCAGATTGCAAGGTCACTGCGACAACACCATTGGCGCGATCTCGCGATTCAAAGCCGGCGGCTTGGCGCAGTGATTCGTCGAGCGGCACCGACGGCATACGGGTGACTGCGGCATGGGCATCGAAGGGTGGTTTCACCGGATCGCCCTTACGTCTCGGTATTCTGGCAAAACTGATTGCGCTGCTCCCCCATTCTTTCCCATCAACAAACAAGGGCAACTCGCATACCGCTGAACGGGCGCCGTTTCGCAAAATCACAGCCCGAGTGTCGACCGTAGTCGGGGCCATCGCCAACGGCAGTCGAATGGAGAGATCAGAGGTGAAGGCCCACGCGTCGGGGTCTGTATCGACGGTCATGCCCCCGACCACGTCGATCAAAAATACAACAGCCGCCATTGACACCGCCCCCCGGGTAGCGATTTGTGGGGGCGAAGAAAGATGGCCAACTAGTTGCTCGCCATCCATCGTCAAGCGGGTGCCGAGGCGACTCGGAATAGAGGAGATAACGCTCGGAATATCTGTCACGTATCGACGATAACCGGACAAGGCAGGCTCAGAAATGAAAGGCTCACGCAATGTTCTCTCTCAGTGGAAAAATTGCTCTCGTTACAGGCGCCGGTCAGGGTGTGGGCTTCGGAATTGCCCAAACCCTGATCCAGGCCGGCGCCGTTGTCTACATAAATGATGTGCTCGCCGAGCGGGCCAACACCGCTGCCGAGAAACTCGGCCCTAACGCACGCCCCCTCCCCTTCGACGTTTCTGACTTCGCGCAGGTCGAGATCGCAATCACCACCGCAGACCCAGTTGACATCCTCATCAACAACGCCGGCATTCCGGCATCAATGCGGGCCGTGAAGTTTCGCGATCTTCCTCGCGAAGAGTGGGGTCCGTATGTAGATGTCAATCTCTACGGCGTACTCAATTGTGTGAAGGCCACGATCGACGGAATGTGCGAGCGCAAATGGGGTCGCATCATCACCATCTCATCGGGCGCCGGAACCGAAGGTCTCAACATCGGCGTTTCGATCTACGGAGCAGGCAAAGGTGCCGGTATTTCATTCATGCGTCACCTGGCCATTGAAAACGCCGGCGACGGCGTTACGGCCAACACACTTGCGCTCGGACTGATGGAACGGAACGACCCGGGGGTGACCGAAGAGCAACGAACAGTCACTGCGAAAATTGCCAAGACGGTTCCCACAGGTCGCCTCGGCACCGGTGCTGATGTTGGCTTTGCCTGCGTGTACCTCGCTTCTGAAGAAGCATCGTGGATGACGGGTCAGACCATCTCGCTCAATGGCGGATCAGTCACTTCGTGAAAATGTGCCCTTCACTGTGTCCTTAAAGGAGCCCGTGCTCCTCACGACAACCACGCATGCTGTTCCCGTGGACACCCTTCGTTATCTACAGACGAGCCTGTGTCGGGCACCAACTTTTTTCAGTCAAGGCTTTTTCGTCCTTGATTGTAGATTATTCTCCTCTTTGTGAAGCAGTGAGTGAAAGCTTGTTATCAAAGTTTATTTTCAGCGTTCTAGTAGGGGTTGATTGAGGTATGGAGATTCCTTCCCACGCACTACTTGACAGTGATGTTGTCGCTGCATGGTGGTCGAAGTCGACCGATCAACTCAGGAGCAACTTCGCCGCATACGTTGAAGATACAAAGCTTGCTGAGCGGATTTTTGATGCAAATTTTCAATCACTTCCCGATGGCGGACTAGTGGTTGAGATCGGTTCTGGTATCGGGCTCCTTTCTCGAGTGATCGCTTCCCGGGGTTTGCACGTGGTGGGATATGAACCGAGTGCCGTTGGTTTTGAAACCATGACTGATTTGATGCAGATCGTCGAAGCAGCCTGGGTTGGTCCGGATCGTGGCGAGTTGGAAATACGCGAAAAACCATTTGTAGATGGTGCAGATCTCGTTGGTCAGGCTGATTTCGTCTTCGCATTCAACGTCGTTGAGCACGTGGCTAACCCAGGTAATTTTGTGGCTTCCGCGACTTCAGTTCTCCGGTCAGGAAGAAGCGGGCGTTTCGTCTTCCCAAACTATTCATTTCCCTACGAAGGCCACTTTGCCATGCCCACGCTCATCAATAAACGGCTGACGTCAATTGTTATGAGTCGAAAAATTAAAAAAGCAAATGAAGATTTTGATTCCTTAGCTTTTTGGGATGACCTTTCGTGGCCTACGTGTCGATCCATTAGGCGATCGCTCGAAGAGCTTGGCATCGAACACGAATTACGCAGAGATGCAGCATGCTCTTATTCGAGCCGCCTCGATGAGTCACAGTTTCTGACTCGCGGTGGGGGGCTGGCCAGGCTGGCTAGAGCCTTACGACCGCTTGTGGTGGGCTACATGGAAAAAATGCCGATCCGTACGTTGCCTGTCATTGACCTTCGAACCCGGAACTAGAGGTTCCGCCGAGAGCATGCGTATCGCACAACGGCCGCCCGAAGGCGACCGTTCTGCGATGGAATTGGACTCAGACACCTAGCGCACCTTTCGGTCAGGTTTGTTCAGCGAACGACTGAACACTTTCTTTGTCGCCGGCCACCAAGACCATGGCTCCTGCGCCCAAAATCGTGTCAGGCGTGGCGTAGGTAAACCCCTCGCCGACGGGCTTTATGCACACAACGGTGACGTTGAATTTGGACCGCACTTGGGCGGTGGCAAGCGTCTGGCCCCACATGTCAGCGGGAACCCGCGATTCCACGAGGGCGAAACCCTCTTCAAGTTCGATGTAGTCCACCATCTTGCCGGTGACCTGATGGGCGATACGTCGACCCATTTCGTGCTCTGGAAGCACCACATTTTTAACCCCGATCGCTTCGAGGATGCGTTTGTGTGCGGTGGTAGCCGCCTTTGCCCAAACGTCATCGATGCCCATGTTCTTCAACTCGGCCACGGTCAGGATGTTGGCCTCAACGTCGCCGACGCCAACCACGACATGGTCGAAATCGTTCGCACCGAGTTGCTCCAGCACTTGACGACGCGTGGTGTCGGCCACCACGGCTTTGGCCAGATAGGGACTGAGTTGAGCCACCACGGCTTCGCTGGAGTCGACCCCCAGCACGTCATGGCCAAGCTCGGTGAGTTCCCTCGCCAAACTGCCGCCGAAGCGACCGAGGCCGATCACCAGAATGTCTTCATCTTGGCGTGCGAAACGCCGCCTCTTCTCAGCCAATGAGGGGCCGCCCTTCCGGATAGCGCAACAGCATTTGACGCCTTCTCAACACTAGCGCCACTCCAAAGGTGATCGTCCCCAGACGACCGAGCAACATGAGGAGACTCATCAAGTACCGGCTGGCGGGCTCGAGGTCGGGAGTGATCCCTGTAGACAGTCCCACCGTACCCACCGCCGACACCGTTTCGAAGAGCACGTCGCCCAAGGGCAACGAAGGGCTCGTTGCAGCGATGGCCAGCGTCCCTAGTGCCACCGAGCCAACACCCAAAAGAGCAACGGCTAGAGCCTGGCGCTGGGTGGCCTCCGACAACCGGCGGCCAAAGGCGTTCACATCACGGTCGCTGCGCAGTTCGGCGATGATCACGAATCCCAGCAGGGCAAAGGTCGTCACCTTGATGCCCCCAGCGGCCGATGCACTCCCGCCACCAATGAGCATGAGTATCGAGGTCAGGAACTGGCCCCCGGGACCGCTTTGGCCGTAGTCGAAAGTGTTGAACCCGGCTGTGCGGGGCGTAACGGCGGCGAACGCCGAGTTGAGTGCCCGTTCGGCCCCGCTACCCATCGTCCCGAAGGTGCCCGGATTGTTCCACTCGAGTACCGCATAACTAAGAGTTCCAACTACCAGCAGCGCGGCAGTTGTAAACAGGGTGAGACGGGTATGAATCGACCAGCGTCGATAGTGCCAGCGAGTGTTCACTATCTCCAAGACCACGGGAAAACCGATGCCGCCGAGAATCACCAGCAGCATGACTGGAGCCAGCACGGCCACCTCTCCGGAGTAGCCGATCAGATTGTTCGTGAACGTTGAGAATCCCGCGTTGTTGAACGCCGAGATTGCGTGGAACGTGCCCGTCCAGAGTGCCGAGACGAAACCATCGGAACTGCTGCGCCAGAACGCGAAAGTGAGCACGATGGCGCCCAGCACTTCGACGATCACGTAGAACATGGCGATGCGCTTCACCAGTGATCGAAGGTTGCCGGAATCTGCCTGATTTTGTTCGAGTTGGGTGGCCAGTCGAGCCCGTAGACCAAGCCGACGAAACACCAGCACAGCGAACACCGACGCGAACGTGGTGATACCAAAACCTCCAATCTGGATCAGCCCCAGAATCACTACCTGCCCGAAGCGACTCCATTCGGTGGCGGTGTCAACCACCGCCAATCCAGTAACCGTGAGTGCCGAGGTTGCGGTAAACACCGCTGTGTCCAATCCCACGCCGGCCGACTGGCCCGACACCGCAACTGGCAACAGCAGCAACAATGCCCCTAACGATGCCATCATCAAATAGGCGATGATGATCAGCCGGGTGGGATGCAGCCACGCCGCACTGCGCTGGTTGGCCATGGGGCGAGACGCTCCTTTCACCAAGGGAGGAACCGATCAGGACTTGAGTGAGGCAGTTACATAGGGGACCACACCAGTTCCGAACGCTACCTGTTCAATGCCGGCTCTCCGTGAACAAGCGCTTCGCACCGAGTCTGAGCGGGTCGCTCTCGGAGCTGGATCACTCGATCCGCTCGGCGAATTCCTCAAGATCTACATCGAGAGCCTCGATGGAATCGCCCCCTCCACGCGCGCTTCATATCAAGGGTTGATCGACAATCACGTCTGCAACACACCGCAAGGAAATCTGCCCATGAATGCGGTGACTGCAGTTGATGTGGAGTCGATTCTTTCCCGAGCACGCAAGCGCCCCGGGCGCAGCGGTTCGCTGCTGTCGCCAAAGACGCTCCGCAATTTCTTCATCTTTCTCAACTCAGCGTTCACCGGCGAACTCGCTGGCCTTCGCTGGAATGACATCGACCTTGAAAGCCAGACATTGTCGATCGCTATCCACTCGGGCGAACACATCAAGGCCGTTTCATCCCGACTGGAACACAACGACATTGGCTTCACATTGCGCCAGTACACCCACCTGATGCCTGAAAATCAGGGTCACCCGGCTGGTGGTATTGTTGCAGCGTTGGACGGTCCGGGAATTTCCTGTGGCCAAACCGGTGACCACGACCGGCCAATCATGCAAGCGGCCCCCTCCGAGAAGGGGGCCTGACCTGCATCTTCGATGGTGGCGGGGACGGGATTTGAACCCGTGACCTTCGGGTTATGAGCCCGACGAGCTACCAGACTGCTCCACCCCGCGGCGTGACTGCGACTCTACTCCGCGGAATCGAGAAATCGCCATTCGACTTCGTTCACCGGTTGAAGCCGCCAGACCGATCAGAACGGCGATCAGGCCATAGGCCACCCACCTCGACCAGCCAAGACCGAACCAGCCCGCAAGTTCTCGAACGTTGGTGAACAGCAACAACCCTGCGACAGCAATTCCCATTTTCTGTTGTGGAAGACGACGCACAAGCAATGCGGCTATAGGGGCTGCCGCCACTCCGCCGATCAGCATTGCTAGAAGGATCCCAACCTCAACATCTCCACCCTGAATGGCACCAAAGAGAGAGCCCACCGAAATCACCGCAACTGCCACCTCTGCAGCATTGACCGAGCCAACGGTGTATCGGGCAGAGAGGCCTTTGTGCAGAAGCACTGGTGTCACGACGGGACCCCAGGCTCCGATCAGACCATTCGTCACGCCGCCAGCAAAACCAGCCGCACCCACTCCTCGCAGTGAAACTTCCTCTGGCGAATACTGGGTCTGTACTGCTTGATTCGAACGACGAAATCGGTAGAGGATACGCAAAGCAACAACCACCAGCATCGCCGCCAATAACGGTCGCAACGTCGACGCATCCACACTGCGCAAAACCGTCACACCAACTACGGCGCCGACCATTCCCGGCAGAGCCATTCGGACAGCCAAACGACGATCAACATTGCCGAAACGCCAATGTGACAGTCCGCCAACGATGCCTGTTGCAACCTTTGCGATATTGACTGTTGCCGATACCGAAACTGGCGACATTCCCGTGCCCAACAAAATTGTTGATGATGTCGGGCCAAATCCCATTCCTAATGAGCCATCGACCATGCAGGCAACGAAGCCGGCAAGAAAAACCCAAAGGTATTCGTTCATTCCGCATTGTCTAGTAATTCAGTGGAAATTGTCAAATAAGAGGGATCAACCCCTCCAGCGGTCACCGACCTGTCACGAAAGCGCATCAACCCCCGATCATGACGGACTCGGGTCATCCACCCCGAATGTTGCGCAGTAACGCGCAAACTTGGCCTTTTGCTCTGCCGCGTCAAGACCGAGCCAATCGAATGACCAGGTGTGCTCCCCGGGCTTCTCGCGTAGAGAAGCTGCGAGGGCGGCCGCCATGGCATCACGAATATCGCTAGGAAGCTCGATATCAAGCTCGGCATAGATGCGCGCCACAACGCCAACGCCATCGGCATTGAAATCGGCAAAAGAGCCGTGAGCGACGCGACCAGTCGGCAACACACCCTCATCCTGAAGGTCCACGAGTCTGTCGAGATCACCGTGATACAGGTCAGCGTGATAGCGACCGATAGCAGCAGTATCGACATCGTCGCTATGTGCCCAGCGCAGCGTCGCAATCAGACTTGTGACAGAACCGAGGATTGCTAGCGGATCGCGATGAGTAACCACTAATTGGGCATCGGGATATGTGTCGAGCAATACGGGAAGGTTGTGAAGGTGCACCGGTGATTTGAGTACCCACTTCTCAGTAGGCATCTTTCGCTGAAGGATCTGCAACACCAGCCGATGCATTTCGTACGCCGGAGTCATATCGCAGGACTGCAACCATGAAACATAACTAGGAGTGTTGTAGCGACTGATGAACTCTTCGCCGCGAAACGCGAAGGACATTGCCGAAAGGCATTCCTTATTCATGCGCCCGGCGTAAGCGTGAATCGCGTCAAGCCCGCCAGTTACGAGTTGCGGGCCACGCAGTTCGGCATCGGCCAATTCGATACGTGGATCGCTGTCGTACGTTTCGGGCGTTGGCGGCGGCACCGGGCGTAGAAACTCCCAACCTTGCGGCGATCGATAACGGTGATCGGCCGAAAGCAACGCGTGCAACACCGTGGTACCCGTTCGTGGTGCACCAACAACAAACAGCGGTTCCACAATCTGTTCGTCGCGCACGCCTGGATCATTGCGAACCCAATCGCAAATCTGCAGTCGAACTTCCAGCAAACGCTCCAAGAACCGACGCGTCATCCAACGACCCAGTAAATGCAGATTCGCTTCTTCCTCTAACGATGCAAGTGCGAAATCGAGGCCTTCAAGGAAGTCCTCACCTGTTCCCGGACCAGGAGCGCAAAGCGCGCCGACACCTTCATTCGATCGACCTTGGCCGGCTAGGGCCTCGCCAATCAAAGATTCCCGGTCCAATGGCAGCGCTGCCTCGGCCGCAATGGGCAACACCAAACCGGCGTTCACCGCTTCGACCCATTCAGGGCGCGGTCCCGGGTTCCAAGTCGTAGCCATTGGGTAGGAAACTACGCTGCCCACATGACCAGCGCACCTCTCAACGACCTTGCTGGCAGGGTTGTCATCATCACCGGCGGCACGCGGGGCATCGGTCTCGGAGTTGCTCGCCACCTCGGTGCACTGGGCACAAAGATCGTCATCACGGGCCGCAAACCTGAACGGCTAGCCGAAGCACTTGCGCTACTTGAATCAGAGAGCATCGATTGTCTGGGAATCGTGGCCGATGTCGCGAATCGTGACCGTTCCTTCGAGGTTGTCAACGAAGCCCTTGCTCGATTCGATCGCATCGATGGCCTCGTACTCAACGCACAATCGTTCCGGCCGGTCACTCCCCTTGTTGATGTCACGGAAAGCGACATGAATCTGCTGTTTGATACCGGCCCCAAGGGTGCACTGTGGCTGATGCAAGCGACACAACCGCACATGGCCGCAAGCAACTGGGGTCGCATCGTCACGATGGGCACCTCGATGGGACTCACTGGTGCCGCCGGTTATGGCCCCTACGCCGCATCAAATGAAGCCATTCGCTCTCTTACTCGCACTGCAGCACGCGAGTGGGGACGCGACGGCATCACCGTGAATTGCGTTCTGCCCGCGTCTGCCGGCCACCGAGCTCCTGTCGCCGGATCTGACCCGGCGCGCGAAGCGGCGTTTGCCTCGATGTACGACGACAACCCCGTCGGGCGTGATGGCGACGCCGTTGATGACATCGGCCCAGCAGTTGCGTTCTTGTTGAGCGATGGAAGTCGCTATGTCACCGGTCAGACCATTTCGGTCGACGGTGGCGGCATTATGCGCCCCTGAATCTCAGGTTCGGAAACGCCAAGCCAGATGACGACGGCGAGACTCAAGTAAGGCCGCGCGTTCCTCGACTGAAACTCGAACGGTGTCGGCCGGAAGTTCGCTCCACACCTCGTCGACATTCACCAGTCGTCCCGTCGGCTCGGGAGCAGCCTCGCTGAGCGGCCAGAACCAGCGCAACGTGCACAGCCCGCGCTTGCGACCGCCAGCATCGAGCCAGTTGTCAACACCCGGATCGCGGTGCGAAACAACCGCGCGAATCCGGCCGTCATCGGACAATCGCATTTGGCGGTCATTCAAACTCGTGATGCGCTCGACAGGATCGGCAAGTTCGAACCAGCCATCGGGATAAAGCTGCAGGCTCCAGTACTTGGCATCGGGCACCGCACTTTCAATGATCAACGCATCATCCGGTCCTAGGTCCCAGAAGCAAAACCCGTAGCGGGCTGCGGACAGACCTTTTTCTTGGGCAAACGAACCGTGAAACGTATTGTCTACGCGCAGAGCTCGCTGGTCGATCATGTACTGGTTCCAGTACGACATCGAACGCTCTACACCGGCCACTGCGTCGGAAACCTTTGCGGCAAAGTCTTCAGCGGTTACTCGAGGCAGATGGTCAGGCCCATCAAAACACTCGATCGTGAACGTTGCTGGTTCTTCTTCGGTCCAGTCGAAGTAGTACTCACGGATTGAGCACATGACGGCCCCTTCAGGAATCGGCAGCCAACCCGCTTCGGTGCCGTCGCCACCGAGGAAGAACTCGAACTCGTCGCCTTTGCCAATTCCAAGATCGGAACCGTTGTGCTCGGCGAGCGTCCCCCACTTTTCCTGATGCATAAAGCCGGCGCGCATTGCCAGGATGAACTCTTCACATGAATGCATCCGCCCACGCACTCGATAGCGCTTAGTGGGATCAATTCGCGCATGACGATAGGCGTTGTCGGCATTTGGTCCGCCCCATTGCGTGACGAGATCGTTCTGTCGCATAAAGAACGGACGCGCTGCATTCGGATAACCGATCGACCATCCCAACCAACACAACACTTGTTCAGCCATGTGGTCATAACCTTCGGCACGTACTGCCGCATCAGCCGGGAACGGCTCGGCCATCAGTTGTTCGCCCACTACTTCGAGCCGACGACAGAAATCACGCCACGCTGTCAGTTCGACGCTTTCGTTCGCTGCCATAGCTGTTGTTCCTTCAAGATCCATGGGGACGACGGCTTGCGGCACGAATGTTGCTACGAACACAGATGCCGGTGATGTTCGACGAAAAGTCTGAGGCGAGCCACAAAACTGTTTGCGCAACTTCTTCAGGCTGGCTCAATCGCTTGAGGTCGAGATCGGCAACATGTGCCTCGGCGCCACCGGGTTGGGTTGCCAAGTAGTCAAGAAGCGGTGCAGTCGCTGTTGGCCCTGGCGTCACGGCATTGGCCCTGATGCCTCTGGCGCCATATTCCGTGGCAACCGTTTCCATCAGGTTGATGACGCCCGCTTTGGCGGCTGCGTAACCACCGAGGTTGAAGTTGCCACCGATGCCTGCTCCCGACGACATGCTCACGATTGAGCCGCCGCCATTGTCAATCATGCGTGGGATCACTGCTCGTGTCGCGTAGAACACTGAGTCGAGCGTCACCGATTGCTGGAAGCGCCAGTCCTCATCACTGAGCTCGCCGATCAGGCCCGATCGAGAAACCCCAACGTTGTTGTAGAGCACGTCAACGCCGCCATAGGCCTCAACCGCTCCTTGCACCCACCCGTTGACGAATGTTGGATCGCTCATATCGCCAGCAACACCTGCGATAACAGCGCCAGAGGCTGCGAGTTCGTCAACGACTCTGTTGAGCTCAGTGGTTCGTAGATCGTTCAACCACAACGTGGCGCCGTGCTCTGCAAACAGACGAGCTGACGCCTCACCAATACCAGCGCCGCATCCGCTGATGAGCGCCACTTTTCCCTCAAGCATCCCTGACATGAACCGCTAGCATCGCCCACGCAACGGCTCCTGTCACGCAGGACGCCATCAATCTGGAGGAAACGTGACCGAGACCGGCTCCGCCCACACCCTGCCGCAACTGACTGCCCTTCACGAGGCCACAGCGCTGCTCACCAGCGAGGGTGCTCCATTCGAGGTCGTTCAAGAAGACGTGCGCGGCGAGACCATGGGAGTTCTGCGAAATCGGGCACGTTCACTGCGCGAGATTCTCATCAACTCCTTCGAGTTCGGCGATCGCGAGTCGATGATTTTCAGCGATGGTCGGCGCGTGACCTTCGCTGGGTTCGAAAAGGACGTCGCTTCGGTTGCCGCCTGGCTGCAGCGTGAACACGGGATTGGCCACGGCGACCGTGTCGCTCTGTGCGGCGCGAATTCCTACGGCTGGATCGTCTCCTTCTGGGCCTGCCTCTCCATGGGCGCCATCACCGTCGCCATGAACGGCTGGTGGACCGAATCAGAGATGCAGCACGCGATCGATCTCACAGAACCCAAATTGCTGTTGTTTGACGCGAAGCGCTCCGAGCGACTTTCGAACGACATCTCAATCCCCCGCTTCGATCTCGACGAAGACCTCGAGATGATGCTGGCCTACGCGCCCGACGCATCGATTCCCGCAAACCACATCGACGAAGACGACGCTGCAATCCTCATCTTCACTAGCGGCACAACTGGCCGCCCGAAGGCAGCAGTGCTTTCGCATCGCAGTGTCGTTCACTACACCACGCTGCAAAACTTCCTTGGTGCGCGTGGCATGGTCATGGCAGGTCGTGGACCATCCGAAGGTCCGCCCCCCATTCGCCTTGTGGTGTTCCCGTTGTTCCATGTGTCGGGTCTCGGAGCAACCGTCAATGGCCTCCATACGGGTTCCACTGGGGCCTGGTTTCTCACGCGCTTTGAAGCCGACGAGGTCATCGATTTCATTATCGACAACAAGGTCAACATCGTCGGCGGCACAGGAACACACATCCTCCGATTACTCGATAGCCCTCGCTGCGCCGACATTCCCCAGCAACAGATCATGTCGGTCGGCATGGGTGGCTCAGCAACAACTCCGGAAATCATGCGTCGTCTTGCCAATCGCTTTCCGCACCTCGACCACACCATGTCTACCGGATACGGCTCCACCGAAACCGGTTCGCTCGTTTCGTTCGCGCCGAACTGGATGCTCGAGGCCTCACCGGAATGCATCGGCCCGGCAATTCCCACCTGCGAAGTAAACATCACCGACGACGAGGGCAATGAGCTCCCCGAAGGTGGCGAAGGAAACATCTGCGTTCGCAGCCCACTCCTTATGACAGAGTACTGGCGCCATCCGGCCGCAAATGCCGAAGCGTTCTTCCCCGGCCGCTGGTTCAACACCGGCGATTTCGGTCGTATCGAAGGTGGTTGCATCTATATCGCATCACGCAAACGCGACCTCATCATCCGTGGTGGCGAAAACATCTATCCGTTTGAAATTGAAAACTGCATCGAAGAACTAGCCGGGGTCGTTGAGACCGCTGTCATCGGTGTCGACCACGACATTCTCGGTCAAGAAGTGAAAGCGATCATCGTGATCGCACCTGACACCAACATCACCGATCTCGATGTGCACGAGCACTGCAAGAAGTCGCTTTCGGCTTACAAGATTCCGGCCTATGTCGAACTTCGTACCGAACGTCTTCCCCGCAATCCCAGCGGCAAAATCCTCAAGCACGTTCTTGCCGATGGCAGCGAAGCTGGTTTCGTCGAGGAATAACGGTTAGTTGTCGCTTCCGTCGAGTTCGACAACCCATTTGCCGAGCGCGTCCCATAGGTCAGTTCGATTCCTTGAGATCGAATGATTGTGACCGGCATTTGCCAGCACAAAGGTTTCTACCGAAGGTGCGGCGGTCAACAGTGCAGCCACTGAAGCTATGCCGCCTGCGATGTCGTTTTCTCCTATGCCGATAAATACGGGTACTTCGATAGAACCAAGGGCTCGATTCGAGGTCCCCGGAATCATCGACGTGAGCCCACAAAGCGCAAGGAGCGGACTCGATGCTGCGCCAAGAAGCTGACGAGCGCTCGCCGTTGCGCCGGGGTTCAACATGTCCGAACTCGTCGTTGAACTCGGAACCAACGCCGTTCCAAAGCGCTCTCGGGCCAACTCAGCGAGCACAGATTCAAGACGCTCGTAGTTGTTCGCGTAGGACAGTTCGGCCGAAGTTAGATACTCGGGTAGGCCGGCTCCGCCAAATCCCAACAGCGCCACCGCATCAAACGAATGGTGGTGCCATTGTGCGTGAGCGACGATAAGCGCTCCCATTGAATGTCCGAGACCAACCACCCTCGTGGGCTCGAATAGGTCCATCGCATGGGCAACGAGTTCCGATAACGCGCCGTGATCAACGTCGGCAACGACACGCGGGTTCAAGGTGTAAGGATCCTCGGGTACGGAACTCTCACCGACACCTGGGTGGTCGACAACAGCAACGGCGATTCCAAAATGGTCGGCCAGGTACCGGGCCATCGACCACTGACCCGGTACAACCCCGGGAAGATCGAAATATCGACGATTCATTCCGCCACCGGGAAAACACACAAGGAGAGGGGCCGACCTCACGATGTCAGGAACGATCAAATCGGCCGCAATCGACTCGATCCCGTCGGGACCCAGGCCGCCCACATCGAGTTCCAGACGTTCCCCCCGAGCCATACCGAAGCGTAGGCCCGTTTGCCTGTGCCAACACCATGTTGGGTATTGCCAAAAGTGTTTTGGGCAGTCATGATGTTGCCTATGAGCGGTGTTCTGGGGGGAATCCGGGTCCTTGATCTCACAACTGGGATCGCTGGCCCCATGGCAACAATGCTGCTTGCTGATAACGGCGCAGACGTCGTCAAGGTCGAGCCACCCGGCGGCGACCCGACTCGGATGACCGAATCTGGTGCCCGGGTGTGGGCCCGAGGCAAGCGCAGCATCGAACTCAACGTGCACGATGACATTCAGCGTGAACAACTGCTCGCACTTATCGACCGAGCCGATGTTCTCGTTGAGAACTTCGATCTCGGCGTCACCGCAGCGCTTGGCCTCGATTGGGAATCGCTTCAGACTCGCAACCCAAGACTCGTGATGTGTTCGATCACTCCCTACGGACGCCACCTTGACTTCAAAGATCGTCCCGGTATCGACGCGCTGGTTGCTGCTCGCACTGGCCTGCACTGGGAACAGCGCGGCTGGGTCGGAACGGCAATCGGACGACTTTGTGATCTTCCGATCGAACTCGAAGACCTCGATATTCCTGATGGCTGTTTCGATGGTCCCGATCGCGCTGGTCCTCTTTACCCGCAATCACGCTGGCCCAGCCTTGGTGCTGCCTTTCTAGCCATCACCGGCATCAGTGCCGCGCTTCGCGCTCGGCTTCATAGCGGTCGGGGTCAATGGGTTGAGACCTCACTCTTACAGGGCGTTCTTGTGAGTACGGCGGGGGGTTGGCAGCGCCCCGAACATCCTGAGGCTGACGGTTACATGTGTTGGATCTTTGATCCTCGCGGCAGTAAGGGACACTTTGAATGCGCCGACGGTAACTGGATTCAAAACTGGGTGCCGAATCCATCCTTCGCTCTCGGAGTTTCCCAAGGTGATTCAATCAATGTTGATGATCGAATCACCAAGCCCACCGATGATCCTTCTCGAATCGGACCGGATTACAGCGAGCTAGTTGTACTTGCTCACTATCACCCGCAAATGAAAGAGGCCTACGCGAAATATCCCGCACAGGACTGGCTTGATGCTGCGGCACAGGTCGGCATTCCTATGCAGTCAACGCGTCGGCCCGAAGACGCCCTGAACGACACGGCACTTATTGCTGAAGGCATGGTCGTCACTGTTGATGATCCCGAGGTTGGCTCCATCCGTCACGTTGGCATTGTCTACGGAATGTCAAAGACTCCGGGGGCAGTGCAGGGGCCAGCGCCAACAGTTGGTCAACATACGGCTGAAATTCTCGCTGAGCTCAACATTCCGCTAACCCCAGATGCGCCAACGCCAACAGGCTCACTTCGTGCGCCACTCGATGGAGTTCTCGTTCTCGACTTGGGCTTGGCCATCGCCGGCCCGTTCAGCACCCAGTTGTTATCTGATCTTGGTGCCACTGTCATCAAGGTCAATACGACCTATGACATGTTTTGGCACTCAACCCATATTGCGTTCACCGCCAACCGTGGCAAACAATCAATCTCCATCAATCTCAAAGACCCGCGTGGGCTGAATGTGCTTCACGAGTTAGTCAAACGGGCCGATATCGTGCAGCACAACATGCGCTACGACGCGGCAATTCGATTGGGCGTCGACTACGAATCGCTCATCAAGGTCAAACCTGATCTCATTTATTGCCACAGTTCCGGGTTCGATAAAAGCCGTGCCCACCTGCCCGGCAATGACCAGACCGGTGCCTGTCTCGCAGGTGTTGAATACGAAGATGGCGGAATGGCCAATGGCGGGAAACCGATCTGGAGTCTCACGTCTTTTGGCGATACCGGCAACGGTTTCTTGGCAGCAACGGCAATGATTCAGGCGCTGTACCACCGAGAGCTCACTGGTGAAGGACAGTTTCTTTCTACCTCAATCCTCGCCGCATGTTTACTCAACTCTTCCTATGCATGGGTTAACGCAGATTCGGGCGAGGGCGTTGAACGTCCTCATGTTGATGCCCTCATGTTTGGCACGGGGCCGCGTACGCGTTTGTATGAAACCTCTGACCGTTGGATATGCATCGCTGTACAAAACGACGAGCAGTGGTCGGCACTGGCAACGATCGCCGGGATAGCAAAACTTGGGTCGATGAGCGATAGTGATGCGATTGAGGCCCTCACCACGGCGTTCAAGACGAGATCGGCCTCAGAGTGGTTCTCTGCTCTTGACGCTGCTCATCTGCCGTGTGAAATCGAAGATGACCAGTTTTGCCTGCGTTTATTCGATGATCCTCAATTTCGCGAGGCCGGTCTTGTCACTACGATGCAACAAGCACAGGTCGGCAGATTTGATCACTTCGCTCATATGTGGACATTCTCCGATTCTCCAACGCGAATTGCCGGCCCTCCTCTTATTGTGGGCCATGACACAGTCGACCTGATGACCGAAATGGGATTCGCCGAAACTGAGATCAACGAACTCCTGTCTGATGGTGTCGTGATGCAGTCAACCCTTAAACAGGAACGAGCGTTATGACAGTCGTGCGGCCCCCCATTTTTGATTTCGACGACGCGTTTTTCTGGGAAGGCGCGAAACAGCACCAATTACTCATTCAGCGATGTGGTGACTGCGACACGCTTCGCCATCCCCCAACCCCATTGTGCGCAAACTGCGGTTCGGCCAATTGCCAAACTACCGAGTCGGCCGGAAACGGAACCATCCTCACTTGGATTGTTTCTCAACACCCCACCGAACCCGATACTGCTCCTCGCATTGTGATCCTTGTTCAACTCGATGAGGGAACACGGCTGGTTTCCAACTTGATTGATACCGAACCGACACCGGACCAGATTCTTAATGACAAGCGAGTTGAGTTGTGCTTCGTTGACTACGACGGCACCGTTCTTCCGCAGTTCCGTTTGGCAGAGGTGCAGTCATGAGCAGAACGCGCGCTGTCATCGCTGGCATTGGTCACACCGAGTTCTCACAGAATTCTGGACGTTCGACATTGCAGCTCGCCGCTGAAGCTTCACGCGACGCGATTCGCGATGCAGGCTTCTCTCCCACCGAAGTCGATGGCACCGTCACATTCTCTTTGGACACTAACGATGAGCTCGCCCTCATCCGCACTATCGGCGTTCCTATGCTTCGCTTCTGTGCTCGCACCCGTGGTGGTGGCGGCGGGGCAAGTGCAACCGTTCAACTTGCTGCAGCAGCCGTTGAAAGCGGTCAGGCCGATGCGGTTCTTATCTACCGGGCATTCAATGAGCGTTCGGCCCATCGTTTCGGCCAACCGGTACAGGCCAATCCCGATCCGGCATGGAATTGGGCCATCCCGTTCAGCCTTGACACCCCGGCCAAGGTGTATTCACTGACCTTTCAGCGCTACATGTACGAGTTCGGCCTCACGAACGAAGACTTTGGCCGCTACACCGTCATCGCCCGCGAATGGGCATCAACTAATCCCAACGCCCAATTCTTTAACCGACCAATTACGTTGCAGGACCACCAAGATTCGCGTTGGATTGTTGAACCGATACTGCGCAAACTCGACTGTTGCCTTGAATCCGACGGTGGTGTCGCTCTCCTCGTCACCTCGGCAGAACGCGCTGCAGATCACGGTGCCGATGCCGTTCCGATCCTTGCTTCTTCATCTGTGCAGATCGAAGGCGGACATGAAATGTTTGCCTACTACAACGATGATCTTGCCAGTTACCCCGAAGGACGCGTGCTTGGTCAGCGCCTTTACCGCCAAGCGGAAATCACCGCCGACGATATTGACGTTGCGATGATCTACGAAAACTTCAGCCCGATCGTGTTTCTTCAACTGGAAGCATTTGGCTTCTGCGGACGAGGTGAGGCCAGCGACTTCATCAGAGATGGCCATATCGGGCGCGGCGGTTCCTTGCCGGTCAATACCAACGGTGGCCTGCTTGGCGAGGGCTACATCCACGGAATGAACAACATCATTGAAGGTGTCCGTCAATTACGGGGAATTTCCCCAAACCAAATACCCGGGACTGAGCATGTGCTTGTCAGTGCCGGCCGTAGCGGCATCATTTTGGGCCGTTGAGCGAAAGGAACTATTCATGACCATTACCGAATCAGACATTGTTCTCAACCGAACCGGCGAGCGCATTATCTCCGCCGACTCACATGTGTCGATCAACCAAGCGCAGGTGAAAGCAAACCTCGACCCAAAGTTTCATCCCGACTACGACAAGGCACAAAAGGCGTTTGCCGATCGAGTGGCCGCCAATATGAGCTCGGCAAAAATCAACGCCGATGCTATGAAACTCAATCCTCATGCGGCGTTCAGTCGTCCCGGCTATCACACCGCTGTCGACCGACTGGCCGATATGGATGCTGATGGCGTCGATATCGAAGTTATCTACTCGGAAGTGAGTGCCTTTCGTTACATCGGAGATATGACACGCGGAGCCGCAGAGGCCACACGCGCCTTCAACGATGTGCTTACTCAGTTTGCGGCCGCTGACCCCCGCCGCCTGGTCGTGAGTTACCAGATCCCGATTCATGACATTGATGCCGCAATCGCTGAAGTGCATCGTGTTGTATCGATAGGCGCTAAATCGCTACAGATACCGCTGTTCCCTACTGAACTTGGTCAGCCTGACTATTTCGATGCCCGCTACGAACCCCTTTGGGCAGCTGTTCAGGAAACGGGACTTCCCATGTGCTGCCATATCGGGATCAATACGAATTTGGACGAACTCACCCGTCGTGATCCAACTCCGCAAAAGGGGATCATGGTGACTATGACAGCGCTCTCGACCGCAGAAGCGTTAGGCATGTGGATCCTCTCGGGAACGCTGGAAAAGTTTCCCGACCTGAAACTGGTGTTTGTCGAACCCGGTATCGGCTGGATCGCCTACTACCTCAACCTCATCGACGATATGGTCGAGCGACAGGGGTACGTCTATGAGAACCTCACCGAGCTGCCCAGTTTCTACTTTCGCAGAAATATGTGGACCACATTTATCGATGAGCCACGCTCGATCGAAGTACTGAGATACGACGTTGGAGTCGACAACATTCTTTGGTCCACAGACTTTCCCCACCCCGTCACGAGTTGGCCCGATTCTCAAGATCTGATTGACCGTGCCTTTGCCGCTATTCCCCACCAAGAAAAGCGCAAGATCGTGTGCGATAACGCAGTCCGGGTGTGGAACCTGTGAGTCCCGCATCCAGTGCGCGCACTCAAGGACCTTCTCTAGATAGCGAAACTCTTGTAGTAGCCGCAGCCAACCTCGCCGACGCTGAGGGTTGGAGTGGTCTGACGCTGTCTCGTATCGCTGAATCAGTTGATCGACACGTCAGCTCGATGTACTCACACGTGGATAATCTCGAAGCGCTGCGTCGTGAAATTGCGCTGCTCGCCGTTACCGAACTTGCCGATGTTGTTTGGGAGGCAACTGTGGGTCGTAGCGGTGCCGAAGCTCTTGCTGCGCTGGCGAAAGCAGAGCTCGGTTTTGCCCGCACCCACCCCGGCCGAATGGCGGCTCTGCGTGACTATCTAGGAGCAGATGATCCTGCATTTCGAGACCAAGCGCAACGAATAGCGAAGCCGATCCGGACAGTGCTGAAATCGTACGGACTCAATGAACAACAGGTTGCCGTTGTTCACCGAGTCTTTAGCGCCACCGTGCGAGGCCTTGTTGAGCCAAGCATGCCCCTCGAACAATCAATCGGCGATGCCACGATGCAGAGCGCAGTCGCTCTCTTTGTCACTGCACTTGAGGGCGGTACGTGGCCCAAGACCGAGACTCTCAACGGCTAGGCGGGGGCAGCTGCGCGAGAGAGCGTCGTTGTGGTTGTCGAACTGGAGGGGCTAGAAGTTGTTCCGTCGGGCATTGTCTGTGCCTGGGCAACAAGGCTCTGGGCTTCCTTCACTTTGGTCTGATACCCCGCTAGATCTCCATTGCGTAATGCCGTATCGGCATCAGCCAACGCCCGTGCTGCCTGATCAATGAGTTGATCCTTCGACGAGTTACCCGTCGACGGAACAGTTGTTGTCGTCGTGGAACCTGAAGAGTCAGTTGTTCCGGGGTTTTGCCCACTCAACTCATCCGGCGCAACAGTAAGAGACTCAAAGGTTTGCGGGTTGGCCCCTGGGAAAAGAGCCTGAAGCGCTTCGCGCAATGTGGGCCTCATAACAACTTGGCCACCGAAGACAGCGACTACCTGCTTGATTTCCGGAATTTGTGTGGTGTTATCCGACGAAACATAAAGCGGACGAATGAAGATAATTGAATTCCCCACCGGTGTAAGCATGAGGCTTCCGAATTGCGTTCTTGAGCCCTGCTGATTCAAAAGGGTTGTGTACTTACCCACTTCGGGGTCAGCGAGGATGTTGGCATTCACGATTGCCGGGCCGTCGATATTGAATCCTGATGGCATTTGGTACACCGTCAGTTTCCCGTATTGAGCAGGGTCACTGTTCGCAACCATGAACGAGGTCAGTGTCTTCTTTGAATCATCCTCGGAAAAAGGAACAAACGGTCGAAGCATCACGAAAGATTCTTCCGCGTCGCCGGGCAGCCTTATGAGCGAATACACCGGACTGATCCGGGCCTCGCGGGTACGAAGCACTGTGGCGCCAGTTGCTGTTTGGGTCGAAGTGACAATCGGGGTCGCTCCATTCACCGTTGAGCCGGGGTCTTGAGCCACTGACCAACTCGATGACCTTTCATAAAAGGCCTTGGCATCGGTGATGTGGTAGCGACCAAACATGTTGGTTTGGACCCTGAACAAATCCTCGGGGTAGCGCCAATGGGCCCTCAGTTCTGCAGGCATTTCGCCGACATCGGCGAACAACGCCGGAAAGGCTTTCTGGTAGGCAGAAACAATCGGATCGGAGGGATCAACCACGTACAACGTCACGGATCCGTCGTAGGTGTCAATAACAGCCTTCACCGAATTGCGAACGTAGTTGAACCGGCTTCCACCGAGGTCACTCCCTGCGGGGAGACCGCTCACATCAACCCGTTGTGCGTTCGGGTACCGATCTGTGGAGGTGTACCCGTCGAAGATGTACACGACCCGGCCATCAGAGAGAACGGGATAGGGATCAGCATCGAAGTCCACGAACGGAGCGACTGCATTGATGCGGTCGCGGATATCCCGCTGGTACACGATTCGAGACTCTGAGTTAAGGAAATTGGAGACAACCAGGTTCCAGTCAGAAAATCTCAGACCGTACGCCGCCTTCTTCAGAAAAGAATCAAGTTTTACTCCGCCTGAACCGGAATACTCGGTGAACTTCGTCTGACCATCAACATCGACAAAATCGATCTCCTCGCGCGAGGAATTCGTGATGGCGTAGCCCGAAATGTTCTCGCCGTAATAGAGCTGCGGCGTCGATAGTTCAGCCTCAATGCGCGATGTTTCGATGATCTGAGGAACATTTCGAATCAAGAAATCTGGACGACCCTGAGTAGTAGTTGCATTCGCAGGAGCAAGGGCTACGCCATAGCCATGGGTGTAGGCAAGGTGTCGCCCTTCCCAAGAGCTCTGAGGAATCTGGCTGACGTTGAGGTCGCGAGTTCCAACGATGACCTGCGTGTTTGCAATGACACCGCTCGGTGTTCGAATCGGATAACGGTCGACGTCAAGTTCGTTGAAGCGCAATTGCGAATATTGACTCTGAAGCCGCTGAAAGGTTGGAGCAACAATTGTGGGGTCAAGAAGACGAATGTTCCGAATTGTTCCAGGATTGTCGTTGACGTTTTGGGTCGCAACGGCTTTGTCTTGGCTGTAAAGAAACGGCTTCGTTTCAACGTCACTCAGTCCGAGAGCGGCGCGTGTCGCAGTCATGTTGTGATCGATATAGGGCTGTTCACGAGTTGACTCCTCGGGTTCAACAACAAATCGCTGAATAAACGCGGGATAGGCAACACCAGCAATAATCGAAACCAGTGCCCAAAGCCCAACAGCAACGACAGGAAGTGTCCAGCCCCGGCGCCAGATATTCGCAATGAAGAGTCCGAACGAAAGCAAGGCGATAAAGAGCAAGAGATAAATGACCGGAAGTTGCGCCTTCACATCGGTGTAGGTGGCCCCATCCACAGTTCCACGAGTCGAATAGGTGAGCGCGTAACGCTGCAGCCAGTAGTCGGCAGCCTTCACTAGTGCGAGAAGACCAAGCAGCACAGAAACGTGAGCCTTCACCTGAGGGGACACATGGGGACCGGGGGCCTGAAAGCGAATGCCCCCGTTGAGATAGTGGGCAACAACAGTGGCAATGAGAATGATGACGCCAGCAGCGAATAGCCAGTTCACTATCGATGAATAAAAGGGAAGTTCAAAAACATAGAACCCGACATCGGTATTGAAGGTTTGATCGCTGACGCCGAAGGTTCCGCCATTTCGAAAAAGAATCCATTGATTCCATTGGCTCGACATACCGAGACCAGTCACCATTGCCAATACAAGCGAAACAACCACTTTGACTGTCTTTGCTCGCTGGCCAACAGTGGCGTGGTATCGATCGAGTAGATCGTCTTCTGGGCCCGTCTCACGAACTTTTGGTCCGATGCGGTCAGCGATAATGAGGTTGACAAGGACCATCACAAAAAACGCGGCGGTGAAGATCAGCGCAAGGGCGATCTTTGCCCCCAACACGCCGGTGAACACTGACTGCAGGCCTAGGGAATCAAACCACATCCAGTCGGTCCAGAATCCGGCCACACCGCGCAATGACAGAAAGAGTACGAACAGCACCGCCACAGCAATGATGAGAACAAGGCGACCGCCAGAAAGGCGGCGGCGCTGGGGCATATCAGTGGGGGGGCGCATGGCAGAGGAGCCTACGGGGTATCAGCGACAGTCCCGGGGTCGCCCTCCGAATTGCCTCGATTCTGGCGGAATGGCTCAGGAAACGGGGAGAACCACGCAGTGACACCCCGAATGCAGGGGCGGAACTTTGTGGCCGGTTGGAAAGGTTTCTCCCCTGCCTATAGCCCCGCCCAAGGCATTGTCCTCGCAATCGGGCGATGGAGCATCACCCGAGGCGATAACCCACCGCATCTTCGAGGCCTTTGGGATGCGATCGACGATGCCTCGGTTGCAGGCTGCCAAAACTGCAAATGAGATTGCATCATCAACTCGCTGACTTTTCCACTCCCGAAACGTCGACCGAATCCGCTGCGCAAGATCATCATGGTCGCCGGCAGACTCAGAGATGGCTCGTTCAAGTCGATCGCGCAGTGGACCGACAATTGCTGCCGCAACATCAGCGGCAAGATCGCCAACCGACGCACGGGCGCCGCCGCGACCCTTCACTGGCGCTAAGGCAGCACCGGCTTCGGCCGCATCGGCCAATGCTGGAAGCGCAATATCTTCGTAGCGTTCTAGTTGCGATTCTGGGGTAGGCAAAAACGCTATCGCGGAGAGATTGCCCTTTATTGAGCGCAACGTAGAAAGCAACTCGTTCTGTTCATCGGAAAGTTCACGTTTGACTCGTCGCGAAAGCGAAGTTTCAAGTGCGGAGACTGCATCGTTTCGGGCAACGATGAAATCTTGGTCCGCATTATTTTCCTGCACGGCGGTACTCTCTAAATCTTTGAGAATGGCAAGTTCTTCCACCACAACGTCAGGGCCTTCGACGACAACGTCGGCCACGACCTCGAGAGCGGCAGCATCTTGAGCCGCTTCATCCTCTCCCTCCTGGCGCAGGCGGGCGAACACATCTGAAGCTTTGCCGCTTGAGGTGCGAACCACGCGAACCGAGGATGAGTGACGTCCCTCGCGTGGGTCCTCCGGTGGCGCAATCGTGTCAACAGGGGGGTCGGGAACAACCTCAACCTTTTGTGCCACTGCCTCGTTAAAGACTGCATTTTCTGTCTTCGATTGCTGTGCTTGATTTGCCGACGGCTCTTCAACCGGAGGAACAACACGTAATTTGGGTGCAGAGGAGACCGGCGGTAGTACGGGGCCAGTCGGCGATGCCGGAAACACATCGATTGTGGGCTCTCCGAGTTCTTCCGCCGTGACAATTGGAGTGATTGTCGCATTGAGTTCCACCTCGAGGCTTTGCAACGATGCCACCTCAGCAGAAAGTCGCGCCTCGGGAAGGGCTACATGCAATTCCTCAGTTGCTATAGCCAGTGTTTCGCGCACCACGTCGTAGGCCGCGGAGAGGCGATCACGCCCATCCTGTAACTGCTCAATCTGTTGCCGAAGACTTTGACGACGACGTGCTAGGTCGTCAAGCATTCGCTGACGGACCTGCTGCGCTTCAAGCAACATGTCACGACCTTGTTGCTTGCTGGCCTCAACAATGGCCGCTGCCTCTAGCTCTGCACTCGCTCGCTGCGATTCGAGTTGCTCAACAAGTTCCGTCGAAGCCTGCTCGGCCTCCTGCGTGCGGCGGATGGCGAACGCATCGGCTTCTTCTCGCAATCGAACTGATTCCTCACGCGCATCGCGGAGAAGTCGAGCAACATTTTCCTCGGCTTTTGCTCTGATCTCAGCTGCAGCAGATTGCGCGGCATCAAGAACTCTGGTGGTTTCTTCCCCGAGCAACTTCGTGAGGTTGGAGGGATCGATGGGATCGTGTTCGGCGTTTTGCCGACGGCTAGCTTCCAGCTCACGATCAAGATCGGCAACTTGGGATTGCGCAGACTTGAGTTGGTTCGAAAGCTGCAGGAGGTAGCGCTGCACCTCAACGGGATCACTGCCCTTCTTCACGGTCGCGAAGGTTTTATCGAGGATGCGGTCGGGATCGATCGGCCCGGACGAGTCGGCTGCCATCATCGTCAAGGTTAGTGACGAAACGCCAAGTGACCGGTGATACCGCAAGCGGGTACCACTCAACTCTCTTCTGATTAGTTGGCGTTTACCGAACTGCTGAGCGGTGGAAGTACAGAATTGCCGCCGCCAATACTCGTGAGTGCCACAAGCGCTTGATCAAGCGTGTCGACCGGATCGATTCGCATTGATCCTGCGTACTTACGTGCCTCTTCTATCTCGCTCGCAGGGACCAACATCAGATCGACCCCTGCCCGACGAGAGGCCATCACCTTTTGGTGCATTCCGCCAATGGGCCCCACTGTTCCATCAAGCGCCATCGTTCCCGTAGCCGAAACAGTGCGGCCGCCGGTGAGACTTCCTTGTGACATCACATCGAGAATCCCCAAAGTGAAGGCCAACCCTGCAGACGGGCCCCCCACTCGTCCTGAATCGATCGAAACCTCGACAGGAAATGTGAATGATAGATCCCGAGTAAACGTTGATACCCCGAGGAAACCTTTTGCGGAATCGCTCTCGCGCTCACCGAGAATAACTTCAACCTCTCGCGCTGGTCGAGAGTTAACCATTGCAGAATCGAATGGTTCCACCGCCAACGTGATCAATGTTCCCGGTTCGCTTCTGCTTACCGCAGAGATCAATTCTTGGCTGTAGAAAATGGGTTGGCCGTTTAAGGCAGTAATCACGTCTCCGGGTACGAGTCGGTCAACTGACGGCCCGCCCTCGACTACGGCCGCAACCACTGCGCCCGTTCCGGTGGACTCAATTGGATACCCGAGACGCGACAACGCTTGATACTGCGCAGCATCTTTCGAATCGGACATCAGTCGAAGATTAAGATCGCGATTTTCGTTGGCCGTTTGTTTCCCTAAAATTTCTTCCTCTGACGCCAGATCAAGATCAGGGTTCACCCATGCTGCAAGCACCTCGAAGGGCGAAGCCCGGCGCAGCGACACCGTGAGGAAATCTACAGACCCTGCGCTGTCAAAGGTTTCTGCTCCGATCACAGAAATAAGATCCTCGGCTGGTCGAGATGAGCCCGGTGATAACACGTAGTACGGAAGACGAACAACAAGCCCAAGAATGACAACGACCAGCGCAACCAAGAACCCAATCGCCGTAAGCCGCCGTTTTCGCTGACTCCACCTCGGAACCCCTGGTCGAGGCTCAGCATCGGCCAAAGTCTCAATCGGCATCCCGCTCATGGGTTTGAGGATCTCTGGGCTGTTCTCGTCCACAACGATCAGCCTGCCACGACTCAAACCATGAATCTGCGCGTTCTGCGTCGAAATGCGAGAATAAGAACAGTGAATGCAAACAACCAATGGCAGCCGATCTACGGCGATGACATCGGACCATCCTCCTCCGAACGCATCCGATCAGGAGTACGACTTGGCGTTACCCTCGCATTTCTTGGTGCTGCACTTGCCTTCAGCCTCACCCTCGGCGTGGTCGCACTCTTTGGCCTCTTCGGCGCCTCAATCGGTTAACCGTGAGTAGTCGTCACCTCGACGAGGTCGTCACCCGGCAACGCGCCGCCGCCCTTGCCGGCCACACTGGAGATGACGCTAGCGCTCGCAAGTTTCTTTCTGATCCCGATGCAACAGTTCGTGCCACCGCATTAGGTGCACTCAACCGGCTCAATTCTCTTACTAAAAGTGAGTTAATTGCGGCGACGCATGATGAGAATTCAATCGTTCGGCGCCGGGCATGCACTGAATCAACATCGTGGAACGGCGCAGTCAATGAATCTATCGACGCCGATGTTGCGGCAGCCATCGCTTGGCTGCTTGACGATAGCGATGACTCTGTCATTGAAATAGCGGCCTGGGCGTGTGGCGAGCGTCCGCCAGCGGCGAGTTCGACAATCGAAAGATTGTGTTCCATCGCCACCGCACACGAAGATGCTCTCTGCCGAGAATCAGCGGTCGCTGCTCTCGGAGCCCTCAGCGACCCGGCCGGGCTGAATTCCATACTGGTTGCGACAAAAGACAAAGCAACCGTGCGCCGGCGAGCCCTCATTGCGCTCGCCCCATTTGAAGGACCAGAGGTAGACGCTGCTCTTGAACGAGGGCGCAGCGATCGGGATTGGCAGGTTCGCCAAGCCGCCGAGGACCTCAGTCCATGAACATGACTTTGAGTGCGTCGAAGGATTCAATGCAATGACCGGCACCAAGCACGACGGATTCAAGTGGCGCTTCTACAAGGTGTACCGGAACGTTTGTTTCAGCTTCGATGCGCAGATCAAGACCCCGCAGCATGCCCCCACCACCAACTAGGAAAATTCCCTGTTCGATGAGGTCTTGCGCTAATTCAGGTGGAGCCTGGCCAAGACATGCGACCACTGCATCGACCATTGCCGAAACCGGCTCGTCGATTGCGTCGCGAACTTCTTCGGCAGTGAGCACCACTGTCTTTGGCAGTCCACTCATCAGCTCACGACCGCGAACCTCGGCGCCGAACTCATTTTCGGTCGGCCACGCTGAACCGATAGTCACTTTGATTTCTTCTGCAGTGCGCTCGCCGATCGCGATCCCATATTCACGACGAATATAGGTCTGGATTGCAGCGTCGATATCGAAACTTCCGACCCGAACTGCCTCAAGCGCAACAACTCCCCCGAGGGAAATGAGAGCAACCTCAGAGGTGCCGCCACCGATATCTATCACCATATTGCCAAGAGGCTCGTTGATCGGAAGACCGGATCCGATCGCCGCCGCCATCGGCTGCTCGATGAGATGCGCTTCAGCTGCACCGGCGCGCCGAGCCGCTTCAGTAACTGCGCGTTGTTCAACAGCAGTGATAGCCGAGGGAACACAGATCACTACCCGAGGACGATTAAACCGGTTGACACCAACGCGCTGAAGCAGCAAACGAATCATTCGCTGAGTGACTTCGAAGTCAGTGATGGCGCCTTTTCGAAGTGGGCGAACGGCCACGATATAACTCGGCGTTCGACCAATCATCTGCCACGCTTCGTGCCCCATTGCCAGCACGTCTTGCGTGCGACTATTCAACGCAATAACCGAGGGTTCATTGAGGACGATGCCTTCACCTCGCACGTACACGAGCGTGTTCGCTGTACCCAGATCGATTGCAATGTCGCGAGCCATATCAGCGACCTCCCAACCTTCGGTTGTCAGCGTCTTGAACGTTGCGGACCGGACGCGGTGGGGTCGATGGGGCCGGTGGAGTACTAAGAGCATCCATCTCGCGCTGGAAATCGTCGACGCTTGACATGAAATGGGTGGGCTTTCGGGAACGAAGCCAGACGATGAGCGATCCGACGAGGCTCACTACAACAGCAATGAGAAGGAAGCCGACGCCACTACTCATGCGAGTATTCCAGCATCAGTCGCTTCGACAATGTGCTGCGAACCTCGGGCCCACTGAGAGCCATCTGCGAAAAACTCTTTTTTCCAGATCGGCACCGATGCTTTCAACGTATCGATTGCGAATTCGCAGGCATCAAACGCCGCCCCTCGGTGCGGAGCGGATACGGCGACAACCACTGAGGACTCGCTCAACACGACGCGTCCTTCGCGATGCCAAAGAACAATGCGGCCGATTTCGGGCCATCGCTGGCGAGCTTGCTCAGCGACTGCCGAGAGCCGAGGAAGAACCTGCTCGGCCCAGGCCTCGTAATCGATATGGGTGACTCCGGTGGATCCATCGGCGAAGTCGCGAACAAGACCGCTAAAAACCACAACTGCACCGCAGCCCGGCAGCGCCACCCATTCACTGGCCACACCCACATCAAGCGAGTGGTCGCAAAGCGCAACCCAATCGTCGGCAGTGGGCGGTAGGAGAGTCACAGACGACCATCGTAGTGGGGGCCGCGGCCACCTTTGGGGGGCCCACCGCTACATTCGGCCCATGTCCATGACCGATGACCCGGAAGAGAACGCCGGATTCATCCCCCCACTCCCGAAAGATGACCGTTTATGGCGCCATCCATCTGAGATGACGGCTTCTCAAACGTTTCCTCCCTCTCCGAATCCACGGCGGTCTTCCCACACCGGGCTGGTTGCCTTTCTCTTCGTTGGATTCATGGCCACCGCCATCGGGGTCGCCGCTCTTAGTTTCAGGGGCCCATCCTCGACGCCCCTAGGGGGAACACAATTCAGTCTCGGACCGGATGCAACGGCAATCACCGAAGCCGATCTCAACGCACTCACTTCAACATTGGTTCAGATCACTATCGACGGCCCATCAGGATTAACCGTCGCGACGGGCTTGATAGTTCGATCCGACGGGTACGTCATCACCTCTGCCGACCCGATTAAAGGGGCGAGATCAATCACCGTGACAGTCGCCGACGGTCGCGCCTTCAATGCCGCCGTTGTCGGCAATGACACCGCCGACGATCTCGCCGTGATTGCTATCGCAGCCACCGGACTTCCGACGCCCAGACTAGGAACACTTGCTTCTGTTCGTGATGGGGACACCGCATACGTCGTCAGTCGTGCGGCTGGCGATACTCGCGTGTGGATTAGCGCTGCTCGTATTCAATCAAGTGGACTTCGCCTCACGACAAGCGATGGATCCTCGCTGCACGACATGACTCAGTCCACGCTTGACACCCCCCCGCCATCCTTATCCGCAGTGCTTTGTAACCAAGCGGGAGAAGTCATTGGTTTGCTTACTTCGCGCACTCCTACTGCGACCAGTCGGAGTGAGCTGCCATCAGCACCTTCAACACTGGCGCTCCAACGTGTGCATGTTGCCTACGCTCACCCGGTTTCTTGGATGAGTCATGTTGCCGAAAACATCATTGCAACTGGTGTAGTTCACAATGCTTCTCTTGGCGTGATGGCTGCCGACGCCGTCGAGGGCGGCGCTTCTATCGAGTCAGTGAACCCCGAGGGGCCAGCAGCGATTGCGGGCCTTGACGTTGGCGATCGCGTCACGTCACTAGCCGGGAAACCTGTTCGCAGCAGCTCGGAACTTATCGTTATTCTTCGTCGCTTTTCGGCCAATGACACCGTGACGATTGAGTGCATGAGAGGGGAAACCTCTATGAGCGTGGCCGTAACGCTCGGTGACCGAATTTGAAATGGCGATGAAGCAACACCACCGCTCCGGCCAGTAATCCTGCTATCCCAACAACGACAGCGCCAAGCGCCAGTTGCTGACGTTGACGCGGCGTGATCCGAGCCCACGCGCTGCCCCGATCGGCATCCACATATGCCTCTTCGTTTGAATGAGCCGGCTCCCAGCCCATTGATCGAATGCGATCGTTGGCAACAACCCAGGGACCCGATCCGGCGAGAAGCGCTCCGGGGTCACCCGGGGCAAAGCCGAAGTACTTCCCGATACGGGCAAGCACATAAGCGAAGGGCTTATACATTCGGACTCGCGCCGTCGGACCTTTCAATGCCCGAACCTGTTCAACCGTGAGCCAACCATCGGGTGCAACATTGACCGGGCCATCGAAACCTGCCCGACACACCACCACCAGGGCGGTCGTGAGATCATCGAGATGAAGAAATTGTACCGGGGCAACGGCACCGCTGAGTTGCAGCCCTGCAGTTGCCCATGGAGATCGCGCAAGCCACTTTTCATTTTCGGGGCCGACCACGATGGCTGGACGAACTACAGCACAGCTTGCACCGCGCGATCGCGACCACGTCGTGCAGAGCCGTTCGAGCTCCGCCCGTTCGATTGCCGCCCCTATAGACGGGTTAGGCCGGACTGGTGCATTTTCCGTAAGCGGTATTGGGTTGTCTGTCCGAGCGCCGTACACCAGCGCAGATGACAACACCACAACAGTGTTGACTACGGCAACGCGAGTCAGCGATGCAAGAAAATTTCTCGTCGCCACAAGATCAAGATTGGCGCCACCAGTTCCATCGATATCAAGACCAGAACGCGGTCCGGTGAGAAACACACGTGTGGCTCCGACCATAAGCAAGCTCAATCGAGAGTCATCCAGAGCGAACGGAGCGATGACTAATTCAGGTCCACCTGAAGGCGACTGGGCTACGTGGGCATTCGGTTGAGCCCCCACTGCGATCACGCGCTCAATGCCCGGCTCGGAAAGCGCAGCGACGACGACCCTTCGCCCAATCGGAAGATCGGCACCCGTCACCACCACGATCTCTCCCACCCCGCAATCATGGCGCGTTCACCACAACTCAACCTTCACAAACCCGCCCGAGGCTCGTCCGCCCAATTCAGGGCCTAGCCTTGCGCCGTGGACAACCTTCCTCCTGACCCATTTTCAGGCGACGAGTTCGGCGCCAAAGACGACGATGAAAACAATCCCAACGGTTTCGGTAAGAACCCACTCGCAGGAATGCCGTTGTTCGGCGACCTCGCGAAATTGTTCTCGCAGCAAGGCCCCGTTGGTTGGGATGCTGCTCGGCAACTCGCACTTTCCGTGGCTACTGATGGCAGCGCAGAAGGCAACGTCGACCCACTTGAGCGCATCCGACTCGAACAACTTGTGCGAATTGCCGAATTGCACGTTGGCAATGCAACAGGCCTTCCCACCAGTTTTGGTGGTACTGGTATTTCCATCCTGCCCGTAACGCGCGGCCAATGGGCCGCCGCCACTCTCGACTCCTGGCGGCCACTGTTCGAACGTCTTGCCGGTTCTCTCGCTCCCCCTGCTTCCCCGCCGACCCCCGATGCCTCAGACCCCATGGGATTCATGGCACCTCTTATGGCAATGATGGCGCCCATGATGCTCGGGGTGACTGCGGGTTCAATGATCGGTCATCTCTCCCGTCGAGCGTTTGGCCAGTACGACCTTCCTGTGCCGCGGACACCCAACGATGAATTAATGGTCATACCAAGCAACTTTGAAAAATTTGCCACCGAATGGTCGCTGCCAGCGGACGATCTCCGACTGTGGGTGTGTTCCCAGGAAATCGCCATGCACACTGTGCTTCGTATTCCTCATGTTCGCGCCACGGTCGACGCGTTCCTCTCTGCTTATGCCGCTGGTTTTGAACCCGACCCCAACGCGCTGGAAGAACGACTTGGTTCTCTGGAATTTGATATGACTGATCCCTCGGCGATGGCGGGGATGCAGTCCATGTTCGGAGATCCCGAAATTGTGCTCGGCGCAATTCAGTCTCAGGCGCAGCGCGACATGCTTCCGAGATTTGAGGCACTCATTGCGGCAATCGTTGGCTACGTTGATCACATCGTCGATTCAGTCGGTGCTTCACTGCTTTCGAACACCACGATGATTTCCGAAGCCGTTCGCCGTCGCCGAGTCGAATCCGATGATTCAGATCGTTTTGTTGAGAGATTGTTTGGTCTTGAACTCACACAGGCCACCTATGACCGAGGAGCCGCATTCATTGCTGGCATCGTGGAGCGCGAAGGCAGCGATGGTTTGGTGCGACTTTGGGAATCTGAAAAGACGTTGCCAACTCCAGCGGAAATCGAAGCGCCCGGATTATGGCTAGCGCGAATCGAACTGCCGGACTAGCTGCCGTCGAATCAGTTGGTCGGCGGAGCTCCGTCGTGCATATCGGGGTCATCCCACGCATCAGCACCGAAAAGCAGCCCATCGTGATGCGAAGTTGGCCCATGAGCATCCTTGTTGTCAGGCTTCGGCGCGATTGGGGTCGTCTCAGTGCGTTCTTCGACGGCAGGCCTTACGGCCGTAGTTGGATCGCTCGGGGAGCGCGCTGGCGTTGGGCGCGTTACCTCGGCGGGACGGCGCATCCACCGACGAGCCGCATCGTGAGGTGCAGAATCAACCGCTGTTGTGTCGGTGAAGTCAATAGGCGGTCCCCAAGCAGGTGGCGTCTCGGGGCCGGCAAAGCCGCGATCAACAATTCGAGTGGAATCGATTTCGAGATGAGCGGAGGGGTGTCGATCATCGATAACCACCGGCCGGCGAAGAACTCCTTTTCTTGCCACTGGCACCCGGCCTGCACGAACATTTCTGAGTCCGATGAGGTAGAGGGCAACGGCGATTGAAGCGCCAATTGCAATCAGGCCAAAACCAAGTGACGCCGGTATCGGAATGAGAATCGGGACAAGGGCACCGATCACCCAAATCAGCTGGAATCGAGTTTCAAACTTGGCAAACGAGCGGCCCCGGTTGGCATCCGGAGCGTCTCGTTGAACAATTGAGTCGAACGCCTGCTTACCTGCGCAACTTGTGGCCCCGAGCATCATTGACAACAACGCAGCGCCTCCCAAGCCGCCGATAAACGCAGTAACAAGGCCGGCACCACTTGTAACTAAAAGACTGCCGACCAAAATTCTTTCCTCGGTCAGGACTCGTCGAAGACGCGGGACAAGCAGCGAACCGGCAAAGAACCCAAATTGTGCCGTGGCTGCGACGAACCCGAGTTGCCAAAGCGGCAAACCGGCACTTTTGAAATCAAAGGCCAGCATAAAAGATAGGAACCCAACCATGCCGCGCAGGAGGCTCATCGCCACTGCAGCATGGGTAATTCCCGCGCTTCGGAGTTCCGCTCGCTCGAGTTCGCCTTCGGGCTCAGCGGCAACAGTGGTCGGCGGTAGTTGCAATGCCAACACAGTTCCGACAGCAAAAACGAGAGCACCAAGAGCCACGGTGGCTCTGCCACCACCAATCGCATACAAGATGCCGCCCGGAACGGCGGCAATCACTACGGCGATCGAAGAGAGCGTAGTGAGTTGTGAATTGGCCTGCACCAATTCCTCGTCGCTATGAACCGTGCTTGGAATCACCGCACTCTTCGAGATGGAATAGATCTTCTGCATGATCAGCATGCCAAAAGCTGCGGGATAAAAAATAAGGCTGTCCATATACCGCACGACAAGAAATGCCAGTACTGCCCGCAGGAGCATCGAACCAAAAATGATCCATCGACGGCCTCCTTTTATGCGGTCGATAGCGGGACCAATAAGTGGTGCAGCAATAGCGAATGGTGCGATGGTCAGAAGCAGGTACAGGGCAACTCGCCAACGAGCCGAGGTAAAATCGAGCGAGAAAAACACCGAGCCGGCAAGACCGATAGCGAACAACGCGTCACCCGAGACCGATGCCGCATGGGTACGAGCCAATCGAGTGAAAGAGGAAGGCGCCCATGGCCGTCGAGGATCGCGGTGCATCGGGGCTGGACCACGGGGCCGCTTTGAATTGGGGGAGGTGGACTCGGCGGTCACATCTTCCATGCTAGGAGGCAAGTGCGACATCGCCGCTCGCCTCTGATGCCTCAGCGCTTCGGGACGTCGAACTTGTAGCCAAGACCACGAATCGTCACGATTTTCACCGGAGAGGCTGAGTCACTTTCCACCTTCGACCGCAGCCGTTTGATGTGCACATCAAGGGTCTTTGTGTCACCCACATAATCGCTGCCCCACACACGATCGATGAGCATGTCACGAGTCAAGACTCTGCCGGCATTTTCGAGGAGCAAAGAAAGCAGCTCGAATTCCTTTAGCGGAAGCGCTACGAGTTCGCCGCGCACCATTACCTCATGGCGCTCCCGGTCAATTGAGACATCGCCGATCGAAAGAATATCTTGTGAGCCGAGCACGATTTCATCTGTCGTTCTTCGACGCAGTACCGCCCGCATTCGAGCAACCAACTCACGCAGTCGATATGGCTTGGATACATAGTCATCCGCACCAACCTCAAGCCCTACCACCGTAGAAATTTCATCATCTTTGGCAGTCACCATGATGATGGGCACCGAGGAGCGAGAGCGGATTTCTCGGCAAACGTCAACGCCAGAAACCTTAGGAAGCATGACATCAAGTAGAACCAAGTCGGGGTCAACCGAATCAAAGATGTCAATGGCTTCAGCCCCATCTCGGGCAATAGCCACTTCAAAGCCCTCTTTCGTCAGACCGATTGAGAGAGCGTCTACATATGAATCTTCGTCTTCAACCACGAGAACTTTGATCACCGTACTCATTGAGTTTCACCTTCAAGGAACGCACTACTACCGCCGTGTTGCGGCAAGAACAGACGAAACGTAGAGCCCTCACCTAAACGTGAGTCAATCTCGACCCGACCATTGTGATTAGTTACGACATTGCGAACGATTGACAGGCCAAGTCCGGTTCCACCAGTGGTGCGGCTTCGCGCTTGATCCACCCGATAAAAGCGCTCGAAGACGCGATCGGTATCTCGGGCTGGGATACCAATACCGTGGTCAGTCACCGCAAGCACGACGATTCCCGGCCCAGTCGATGCACTGACTTCAATCGACTGGCCTGGATCTGAGTACTTCACCGCGTTGTCGACGAGATTAGTGAGGGCCGAAAGAAGCTGGCGATGATTCCCCTCGACAGTCAACCCTGCGGAGCCACTGTCAACCACGAGTACACACTCGGCTAGCTCCGCCGCCGGACGAATACGGTCTACGGCCTCTGCGACGAGGTCGGCAACGACAATGTCGGCGATGCCAGTCGCTACTGCACCTTCAAGGCTCGAGAGTTCGAGAAGATCTTCAATGGTCGCACTGACCCGCATGGCTTCAGCCTGAATCCGGCCAGAAAGACGGGCAACTATCTCCGGATCATTGGCGTCTTGGAGTGTTTCAGCAAGAAGAGACATGGCGCCGACAGGCGTTCGAAGTTCGTGCGAAACATTGGCTACAAAGTCGGTACGTACTGACTCCAAGTAACGAAGCTCGGTGATGTCCTCGACCACGGCGACTACAACTTGGCCGCCCTCAGTTGGCATTGGAGCTGTGGCCACGACGACAGTGCGACGCGGCGGCCCGAAGAGTTCAAGAGTCCGAGTCGCTCCCCCGCTCTGCAGCGCTGCGTCGACCATCTCCGCCACGGCTGCACCAACCAATGCATCTGCGTGACGAGCTTCGAGAAAGGGCTCCGCCGCCCGATTCCGATTGATGACGGTACCGTCGCCATCGATCACCAAAACCGCTTGTTCAAGACTGTCCATTGCTCCCTGTAAACGGAGAATCTCAGAGCGACCACTTTCCGCAGCCGTATCGATTGCTCGAAGCCGACGATCAAGTACCGCAATCGTTGATTCAAGATCCGAATTCTTCGGCGGAAGTACGACATCTAGACGATCTCCAAGCCAAACGCTAAGCCCACGCAGGCGCCGATTAGCAACCAGTCGTGTGACGGCTGCGGTCACGATCGCCGTCGCAAGAGCGACCACGATGGCGACAGGCAGAGCAGATGTCATGAGTGGGAATCATCCTCCGGTGGAGGAACAACCACCGGCACGAACCCAATCGCCGCTTGCTCGCCAGTTTCGAACATCGCGCGGGCTTTGAGGCGGGCGGCTCCTGTTTGTTCAGGTAGCCATCCCGTGACCATGTACTGAACGCGCTGGCCGATATTCACAGCATGATCACCAATTCGTTCGTAGTAGCGACCAACGAGGGCAAGCTGAACCGATGCCTGCAGCCCAATATCGTGGGTTGCATGCGACTCGAAGATTGCTTCGATGTAGTCACCATGAAGCGCATCAAGGGCATCGTCGATATCGTCGATAGCGGCACCAAGACTGGCATTGCGCTCGGAATAGGCATCAAGGGCCAACTTCACGAGCCGAGCAGACTCTTCGCTCATACGTTCAATGAGCCCACGTAGACGCGGGTCGAGACTCACGCCATAAATACGCCGAGCACCCTTGGCCACGTTGACCATGAGATCTCCGGAACGCTCGAGTTCACCGGTCAACCAGACGGCCGTAACAATCGCACGAAGATCAGAGGCCACCGGCTGCTGTAGCGCAAGCACGTGATAGCACTGCTCTTCGATACGTAATGAAAGTGCATCGAGTTCGTCGTCGGCCTCGATCAGCGCTTGTGCACCCTTCATATCGTTGGAAAGCAGCACCTCGGTGCCACGTGGAATGAACTCGCCCACTAAGGCGCCAAGACGAACGATGTCGTCGCCGATTTCGTCGAGTTCCTGATGAAATGACTTGCGCTGTTCGGGCATGCCTTGACCTTTTCTACGTACGTTTGAATTTTTTTGTACAACGATTGAAAGATCAGCCGAAACGGCCGGTCACATAGTTTTCTGTACGCTCATCGGCGGGTGCAGAGAAAATCTTGTCGGTGGTATCGAACTCGACCAGCACACCGGTGCGGGTATCACTCGCTGGGTTTACCTCAGTAGTGAAAAATGCAGTGCGGTTGCTAACACGCGCCGCCTGTTGCATGTTATGAGTCACAATGAGAATCGTGTACTCGGACTTCAGTTCCTGCATAAGGTCTTCGATGCGAGCGGTAGCAATTGGATCAAGCGCTGAACACGGCTCATCCATCAAGATGACCTCGGGCTCGACAGCAATCGCTCGAGCGATACACAGACGCTGCTGCTGACCACCGGACAAACTCATGGCCGATTTCTTCAAACGATCCTTCACCTCGTCCCAGAGCGCAGCCTGACGCAGAGCTTTTTCGACTACCTCGTCGAGATTGCCTTTCATGCCGGCCAACTTCGGACCAAACGAAATATTGTCGTAGATCGACTTCGGAAACGGGTTGGGACGCTGGAACACCATGCCAATGCGCTTGCGCACTTCAACGGGATCGATGCGTTCATCATAAAGATCGACACCGTGGTAGAGCACTTGGCCTTCAACTCGGGCACCTTCAATAAGGTCGTTCATACGGTCGAAGCAGCGAAGCACCGTTGACTTACCGCAACCCGATGGACCAATAAACGAGGTGATCTCATTCTGCCGAACATCAAGATTGACATCTCGCACGGCCTTGAATGCTCCGTAAAACACATTCAAGTGGCGCACGTCAAACACGACTGCCGATTGGGCATCCGACATCACCGATCGCTCGGCGGAACTATCTGTAAGTGGTTGGCTCATGCTGGCGGCCATTTTTGATACCTCATTTGAATCAGGTGAGTCACTCACGGAATGAAGGCTAGATCGCTTAGGCGTTGTGGCGGCGAGCCACTCGGGCGGAAACGACACGGGCGAGAACTGTGAAAAAGAAGACGATGCCAACAAGAGTCAATGCTGCGCCCCAGGCCCGGGACTGCGCCGCTTCAAACGGAGTCTGAGCATTTACAAAGATCTGCACCGAAAGAGAGGTCATCGGGCCTTCAAAGAGGTTGAGATTGAGACTTCGCGCTGCACCAATTGTAAAAACTAAAGGAGCGGTTTCACCAGCGGCGCGGGCAATAGCGATCATCACACCCGAGGTGATACCTCCTAGAGCGGCTGGCAAAACAACCGTCACTATCGTGCGCCATTTCCGATTGCCGAGTGCATAACTGGCCTGACGTAATTCGTCAGGCACCAGCCGCAACATCTCTTCGGTCGAACGAATGATGATGGGCAACATCAGACATCCATATGCAAGTGATCCGCCAAAGCCGTTCAGCCCCATACGCAGCGTCCACACGGTGTACACGAACAAGCCCATGACGATGGAAGGAACACCCGTCATGACGTCAGCCATGAAACGAACTAGGCGGGACGTCTTGCTCTTATCGCCATACTCGTGCAGATACACTGCCCCAAGAATTCCGAGTGGAATAGCCATAATTGCTGCTCCGGCGGTGATGAGGAGTGTGCCGACAATGGCCGGCCCCATGCCGCCACCGGCTTTTCGGGTGATCGTCGGTATGTCTTCAGTAAACCAAGACGCTGATAACGAACTAATGCCCTTGTAAACGACGTAACCGATAACCAATGTCAGAGGAACAAGAGCCACAAAAAGAGAACCGGTCATCCAGACCGAGGCCAAACGATTCCGAACACGACGCGAGCGCGAAGTTGTCGCTTCTAACAGCAGCCGGTTCGACTCGCTCAACAACGAGAGATCACTCATCTCATGCCCCCTGACTTCGTCGATCGAATCGCGTCACAATTGTTCGAGCGGAGACATTCACTAAAATAGTGACAATAAATAACACCACTCCGAGACCGATAAGTGCCGATCGGTGCACGCCTGATGCTTCTCCGAATTGATTCACGATGACGGCAGCCATTGAATCGCCAGCCTCAAAAAGATGCGTTGTGATTTGCGCCTGTGAACCAATCACCAGTGCAACCGCAATTGTTTCACCCATAGCTCGGCCCAGCCCCAGCATGACGGCACCGGTGATGCCACCCCGACTCCATGGCAACACTGCTGAGCGAATCATTTCCCATCGCGTTGCGCCCATGCCATAGGCAGCCTCGCGTTGCGATGATGGAACGGTAGCAATTACCTCTCGACTGAGTGACGTAATGATCGGAATGATCATGAAGGCAAGGATGATGCCGGCTGTCATGTAACTGCGACCGCTCGTTCCGTTGAAAAACCAACCCAACACAGGAATATCGCCAACTGCGCCGTTAATGGCTTCATAGACCGGCTTGATTGCCGGGGCAAAAACGATGATGCCCCACAAGCCGTAGACAACTGATGGAATTGCTGCGAGTAGATCCATCACATACACAACTGGTCGACGGAACCGCCGCGGTGCTGCTTCATTTGTATACAGCGCGATTCCGAGGCTTACGGGAACGGCGAGGACCAACGCAAGAAGCGACGAGAGCACGGTGCCGTAAATAAAAGCAAGGGCGCCGAACTTATTATCCGAAGGTATCCATGTACTTGAGGTGACAAAACCGAGACCCTCTTGTTTGAACGCAGGCCATGCCTCTTTGGTCGTCGAAAACGCAATCAGGCCGAGAATGGCAAGAACCGCCAAACCGGCGACTAGCGCCACCGCTTTGAAGATGGCATCGCCTCGTCGGCCGGAACTTGACTGCAGCGGCGAGGACAGCTCATCCCCCGGCATGGGCCGGGGGATGCCTGTCTCGACGAGCGGAGGAAGAGCCACGGACTGGGAACTTAGCCCTGGATCTGAGTGATCTGCGCAAGAGCCCTGTCACGCAGGGGGGTCGGAAGAGGAGCAAAGTCCACGTCTTTCGCCAAATCCTGACCTTCAGAAAGCAAGTAGGTCAGCCAACCCTTGATGGCCTTGGCATTGGTCGAGGGCGTCACGTACACGATGACATACGTAGGAGCCGTGATTGGGTAGGTCTCGGCACCCGGAGCATTGAGCGGGTTGTAGGAGAGGTCATCCTTGATGGTTGCTCCGGCCAGTGCGGCCGTTGTTCCGGCAAGGGTGGGGGCCACGAACTTGCCATCCTTGTTCTTAATCAATGCAGTAACAAGATTTGATGCGTTGGCATCGGAGAGATCCACGTAGCCGATTGCACCAGAGGTGTCCTTGATGATCTGAGCTACGCCGGCGTTACCCCTTCCGGCCTGCGCTTTCGGCCATGCAACCAAATCGCCCGCAGTTACCGTGAAAATCGAAGGTGCAGCGGCCACAAGGTACTTTGAGAAATTCGAGGTGGTTCCCGAACCGTCTGAACGCACCGCAACAGTGATTGCGGTAGAAGGAAACGTTACCCCGGGGTTGTCCGCAGCGATTGCTGCATCGTTCCACGTTGTGATGGTGCTCATGAAGATCTTGGCCAGCGTCTCAGGAGAAAGTTTGAGATCTTTCACGCCCGACAAGTTGTACGAAACAGTGATGGGTGCAGCCACGGTTGGAAAATAAAGAAACGGGCCCTTGAAATTCGCCTTCTCGTCGTCTTTCACCAGACTGTCGGAGGCAGCCCAATCCGAAGTGCCGGCCGCAAGATCTGTCTTGCCCTGACCCGAGCCGACCGAGTTGTAGTTCACCGTGACCCCAGCGGCAACGTCGCCGAACATGGCGATCGCTTCCTCATAAAAGTTTCTTGGAAAGGTTGCGCCCGAGCCATTAAGGGTGCCGCTAAGCGACTGGTAGTCGTAGGTTGACGCCGCACTGGAGGTTTTTGAGGAGGAATCCGATGAGCTGCCACCGCATGCGCTGGCAACAAGACCGAAGGCGGTTAGAAGGGCAAAAAGCCAAAGAAAACTCCGCTTTGATGAAGGCAACGTATTTCTCCCTAGGTAAGTAGTGGCAAACCCGACTGGATTACCAAAAAAGCACCGTAGGGAACCAACGTGTCTTTTTTCGTCTTCCTAGGTGGACACCAGGTGAATAAAAGAAAAACTTCTCAGGCAGTCCACTACTGGAGAGTTTCAGAGAGTTGCTTGAGTTTTGCGGTTTCCACTTTGTACCAAACCCAAACACCGCGCTTCTCACGGGACACCAACCCTGCGTCGTGGAGGACCTTCAGGTGATGGCTGACCGTGGGTTGAGACTTACCCACGGGCGTGACGAGATCACAAGCACAAACCTCACCATTTGGGCTCGAACTGAGAAGTGAAAGGAGTCTGAGCCGCACCGGATCGGCGAGGGCCGCAAAGACGGCTGCCAGTTCTTCAGAGTCAGGCTCACTGAGAGGGATGTCTCGGGCGGTTCCGCAACACACTTTCGGTGCCGGCGTTGCTTTTCGTGGGTGCACCTTCGGCGCTTTTGACTGCGCGGATTTGGGGTTTCCCATGTAATTCTCTTCTCGAGATATTGACGAACTTCGATAGAGTAATCATAGTACGTATTGATGTCTATCAATACGCTGGTTTCAGTTCCTCCCTGCCACCCGAAAGAGACCTCTATGCCTAGGAATCAAATCGCACTCACCAATATTTGCTGCGAACCGATCCGCCTCACACCGAAAAATGGCGCCTGCTGATGTCACCCCTACTTCGAAAATGCGTGGCCGAATTTCTTGGCTCCGCCTTCCTCATCGCCACGGTGATCGGCTCAGGCATCATGGCTACCAACCTCACCGACAACGTTGCCCTCCAACTGCTTTGCAACACAGTCGCAACTGCAGGCGCGTTGGTCGCACTTATCGCTGCTTTCGGATCAGTATCCGGCGCACATTTCAATCCGGTCGTAACCATTGCCGACCGCGTCTTCCGAGGCATTCCCACACGAGAGGTACTCCCCTACATCGCAGCCCAGATCGGCGGGATGGTCGCAGGTGTCATGGTCGCAAACCTCATGTTCGGCCTCACCGCCATCGACATCTCGACAAAAACTCGCTCGGGCGGCGGAGTATGGCTTGGTGAAATCGTCGCTACTCTCGGCCTCCTTCTCGTGATCTTCGGAGTCGTCCGATCGGGAACTTCAACACTCGCCCCGTTCGTCGTTGCGGGCTACATCACGGCGGCCTATTTCTTTACTTCATCAACGAGTTTTGCGAACCCAGCTATCACCATCGGTCGCAGCCTTTCTGACTCGTTTGCAGGCATCGCTCCGAAGTCAGCACCGGGATTCATTATCGCCCAGTTCATTGGAATGGCTGTTGCCCTTGTCGCCATCCGCATTGTTTTTCCCGATGCTGACGAGTTTGCCGATGAACTACTCATGAAGCACGAGGAAGACAAATGACGGGAACAAATCCCACCGTTTTGTTCGTTTGCGTCCACAACGCCGGCCGATCGCAAATGGCGGCTGGATTTCTCGACCACCTTGCTGGTGATCGCATCGAAGTGCTCTCCGCCGGAAGCGCACCTGCGAACACACTCAATCCTGCCGTGATCGAGGCCATGGAGGAGGTCGGCATCGACCTTGTCGAACGCGGTGCGCATCCAAAAATTCTCGATGCTCAAGTTGTTGAACGATGCGACGTCGTCATCACAATGGGATGCGGCGATAACTGCCCATACTTTCCCGGCGTTCGCTATCTCGACTGGGTTCTTGATGACCCAGCGGGACAAGGTGTCGAGTCGGTTCGGCCCATTCGCAATGAAATCGAAATTCGAGTCAAGAAACTCATTGAGGAACTCGATGAAGAACTGTCAGCAGGCTAAGGCTTCAACGTTCGGCGTGGCGCAGAACAAAGGCTGATAACACATCGACATCGTGGTCATAAGTGAGGCGCTCCCCTGCTTCCGCAACGCTCACCCACGCAAGTGCATCGACTTCTTCGTTCGGCGTAAATGAACCAAACTGCACAGTCATTTCCCAGTAACGAACAATTTTCGATCGGTCTTTGTGATCGCGATAAGTCACAGAGGGCAACTTCTGGCCCAGCGAGCAATCAAAACCGGTTTCCTCGCTTACTTCGCGGTGGGCTGTTTGCTCATCGGTTTCGCCCGACTCGGCTTTGCCCTTCGGGAAGGTCCAGTCGTCGTAGCGAAGCCGATGGACGATCACAAGTTCAAGGTGGTCACCAGACCCCCGAAAAATTAAGCCGCCGGCAGCGCGAACATCGAAAATAGTTCCCCCGCTACTTTCCTCAGAAAGTTCAAAACGTTCTCCCAATTCACCCACAGTTAGCCGCGTCGCTCAAGCGCAAGTGTTTTGAGGTGACGGTGTGCATCAAGCCCTGAAGACTCATGGTCATGCCTGCTTGGAACCCGGTGCCAGGTTGTATCAGGAGTCAGTGCCCAAGCCAGACAATCATCTTGAAGATTCACATCGAGGATTTCGTGAAGTCGCATTTGCAGCGCGGGATCTTCAACCGGCACAAGCGCCTCGACACGTCGATCAAGATTACGAGGCATGAGATCGGCGGAACCGATGTAGTACACCGGAGCGCCATCGAGACCGTGGGCAAAGTGATAGATCCTCGAGTGCTCAAGAAAGCGCCCAACAATCGAGCGAACGTGAATATTCTCAGAAAGACCCGGCACCCCTGGCCGCAGACAACAGATTCCTCGAACAATCAGATCAATACGAGTGCCCGCTTGTGAAGCCGCATACAACGCGTCAATGAGTGCCGCATCGGCAAGGCTATTCATCTTAAGAACGATGTGTCCGTTTGCACCACGCGCCGCCTCGTTGGCAATCAGTTCGGTAATTCCGGGGCGGACCGTGGTTGGTGAAATGAGAAGCTTTGTGAAATCGGGATTGCGCGCAAAACCCGTGAGAAGATTGAACAATTGCGTGAGATCGGAACCGATAGCAGGATCGGCAGTCAGCAAGCCAACGTCTTCGTACAACCGAGCAGTCTTCGGGTTGTAGTTACCGGTGCCAATGTGGGAGTAACGACGAATGCCATCGTGTTCGTCGCGAACGACGAGCGTGGTTTTCGTGTGAATCTTCAGGCCCATCAGCCCATAGACGACATGCACGCCGGCTTTTTCCAATTCTTTCGCCCAGCCAATATTCTTCTTTTCGTCGAATCGGGCCTTCAACTCCACGAGTGCAGCAACCTGTTTGCCCCGTTCGGCAGCTCGAACCAGAGACTCGATGATTGAGGTATCCGATGACGTGCGATACAGCGTGAGCTTGATCGCTAAAACTGCAGGATCAATCGATGCTTGACGAATGAATTCCTCGACTGATGTAGAGAACGACTCGTAGGGGTGATGTAAAAGAACATCACGATCGCGAATGACGGAAAACATGTCGACCGGTTCATCGGGGTCGGAACTATGTAAACGTGGTTGGGTGATCGGAGTCCACGGCTCGTCTTTTAGATCTGGACGGTCAAGGCTCATCAGGCCGAATAATCCGCCCAGATCGAGAGGACCGGTGAATCGATAAATATCGCTCGGATCAAGATCAAGCTCTTCAGTCAGTAACTCAAGAATTTCCTCGGACGCGTTGCCATCAATCTCGAGGCGTACCGCGCGGCCAAACCGCCGACGGCGAAGTTCAAGTTCGATTGTTTCGAGAAGGTCATCGGCTTCCTCTTCTTCAACTGTGAGGTCGGCATTCCGGGTGACCCGAAACGCGTAATGAGTGCCTGGCTCCATACCGGGAAAAAGAACATCGAGGTGTGAAGAAATGACCTGTTCGAGCGGGACAAAACGCTCGCCGTCGGGCATCACGACGAAACGGGGAAGAAGATTCGGAACTTTGACTCGGGCGAATCGATGTTCACCGGTCACCGGGTCATTAACGACAACAGCCAAATTCAGTGACAGATCAGAAATATAAGGAAATGGATGGCCAGGATCGACTGCTAGCGGCGTGAGGACAGGAAAAATCCGTTTTTCAAACACAGCGTTGAGGTAACCGCGATCATCATCATCGAGTTCCTCGATGCTCGAAAATACGATCCCCACACCGGCAAGGGCGGGAACGAGTTCTTCAAGAAATACGCGCTCTGATTTCGATACCAACAACGCCAGTTGCTCGTGGATGTCTCGTAACTGTTGTGCCGCGCTGCGTCCGTCAGCGGTCAGCTTGCCAAGACCCGCTGCCACCTGATCCTTCAGCCCAGCAACTCGAACCTGAAAAAACTCATCGAGGTTCTGCGAAAAAATTGCGAGAAACTTCGCCCGCTCAAGGAGGGGCACTTCGGGATTCGATGCAAGCGCAAGTACACGTGAGTCAAAATCGAGCCACGAAAGTTCGCGATTGATAAACCGCTCGGGCGAAACCGCGAGTTCGGAGGGCGTGAGATGCACTACCGGGCGCGAGACGCCAAGCGAAGTGTTCACTCCTCTGGCAGACCGAGATCCCAAATGAGCGTGAGATTCTCACGCTCGGCATCTCGTGCGACACGCTCTTTATTGCGACGGAATTGCGGATCGTGAGGCGGAAGGAGGAGAAGTCGGGCCATGACGCGATTGCGGAATTCATCGACGAGTCCACGGACCTCGGAATCGCCTTGGACATCCCAATGCGGGGCAACCGGGCCGAGGTAGATCACTCGGACTCGGCCACGAGGCGGCTGATCGGCATCGATTTGGGGCATGGACATGGCGGCACGGCACTTTCGTCGACATGAGGGCCATAAGCGACCTCTCAAGGTTGCGATACTAGCGGTGAGTCGCCCGGGGCTTCCCAACGGGCCTCTCTACCGATCGAGAATTCATCCTCTCTTCCTCCAAAATCCAGCAACTGCATAGGCGGATAAGGCAAACGCTTCCCTTACACCGGCTTTCGCTCCCCTTCCGTATCTTTCGGTTTATGGAAACCCCCACCCCCTGGATGAATGAAGGCCTCTGCAAGGATCGACCCCCCTCCACGTTCTTTCCGAGCGATGGTGTCGGCGTTGAGATCGCAAAGCGCATCTGCGCCACTTGCCCGGTAGCGGCTGATTGCCTCAACTACGCACTCGATAACCGAATCGATCACGGCGTATGGGGCGGAACCTCAGAGCGACAGAGGCGCCGGATGCTCAAAAGTCGCCGTGCCACCAGCCCCATGATCTCCGTCTGACCATCGGCCCTAGCCGACAGGCCTCAAGCAGTTTCAGTTTTCCTTCGAAGTTCATCGCAAGAGCGGCATCTGCCGATCTGCCAACCACGACCTGCCCCATTCATCACCACCTCCCGGAGATGCATGGGGCAGGATCGCGTTTGTGATTCACCGTGATTGAGTGCGTTATCAACATCAGCGAGGGCCGCGACCTCAAGCTCGTCGAAAAGGTCGCTCGTAGCGCCGGCGGGGACCTCCTCGATGTGCATACCGACCCGGACCACAACCGATCGGTACTCACCGTTGTAGGTCCATCCGCTCCAATTGCCATTATCCGATCTGCGGTTGAGCACCTTGACCTGCGCTCCCACACTGGCGCTCACCCACGATTCGGCGTGGTGGATGTTGTGCCCTTCGTCCCCCTCGATGAGGCCACATTTGAAGATGCCCTTCGCGCTCGTGATGCCGCTGCGGCATGGATGGCTAAAGAACTGCAACTCCCAGTTTTCCTCTACGGACCCGAGCGTTCGTTACCTGATTGCCGTCGCGGAGCCTTCGCCACTCTCAAACCCGACCTCGGCCCACCACAACCGCACCCCACTGCTGGCGCGGTTGCCGTGGGAGCACGGTTTCCGATGCTGGCATGGAACCTTTGGCTTGAAAACAACGATCTCGAGCTCGCAACATCGGTTGCGAATCTCATTCGAGGCCCCAGTGTTCGAGCACTTGGTCTTCAAGTCGGCGACCACGTCCAAGTCTCGATGAATCTCATTGATCCCCTCAGCCTGGGCCCGACAGAGGTCTACGACGCCGTTGCCGCAAAGGCCGCTATAGCGAGAGCCGAACTTGTGGGCCTCGCCCCGAACGCCGTCTTGGCCCAAGTCGACCGGAGCCGCTGGGAACAACTTGATCTCTCTCTCGAAACAACAATTGAGTTTCGAAGACAACAGAAGCAGCGCTGACTCAACGCCCAAAGAGCTAAGCCAACAACAGATCAGGCAGTTGCGGTGCGGGCCGGTGCTGCAGCAGCGCGAGCCAATGCCCGCTGGCGACGAATACGGCGACGTTCGCGCTCGCTCATTCCGCCCCAAATGCCAAATTTCTCACCGTTGGCCAAAGCGTATTCAAGGCAGTCGTCGCGCACGACGCATCCCTTGCAGACCTCTTTGGCCTCGCGAGTGGATGCACCCCTCTCAGGGAAGAACAGATCTGGTTCAACACCAAGGCAGTTGGCCATGTCCTGCCAGGACTTGTCCTCGCCGTCGAGGTCGACCTCGGTCGAGGCGTTCTGAACTAATGACTGGGATGATGACTGTGCGGTCGATTGCGGCATGCTTTGGGTCTCCTGGACTCGAGCAGCATCCCTTGATGCGCCGGTGCTTCAAGGGTGTAATTACAACGGCGTGATTCTGCCCCCTCATGGCCAAAAACGCAAGGGGAATCTGGCCCCGCTCCTAAAAAGCCGAGGTCAGGGCCGTGATTACCCTGCTCGTCGACCTCGAAGCATTTCCCGTTTGTTGTTCAGGAAATCCACCAACACGTAATCACCCAGGTTCTCCGGGGTGGTGAAGAAGGCACGCCCACCATTGAGCTGACTCATTTTTTCAACGAACTCGGTGAGATACGGGTTGGGGTCGAGCATGAAGGTATTGATGGTGATGTCCTCTTTTGAGCACAACATCACCTGACGCAGCGTGGCGTCGCGGGTCTCCGGTCGAGTGGGGTAATCGAAGAAGATCTGTCCGTTGGGCATCACGTGAGCCGTGGGCTCTCCATCGGTGATCATGATGATCTGCTTCGTACCTGACTGCTTCGCCAACATTCGGCGAGCGACCATAAGCCCCTCGTGCATGTTGGTGCCGTAATCGAAATCCCACGAGACCTCGGGCAATTGCTCGGCTTTCAGTTCCTCGGCCGTACGACTGAAACCGACGAGGCCAAGATAATCACGCGGGTACTTCGATGTAATGAGAGCATGCAGCGCCATCGTGACTTTCTTGGCCGGCAGGAAATTGCCCCGCATCGGCATTGAAAGCGAAAGGTCGACCATGAGGACAGTGCTCGAGCGCACCAGATGCTCGGTTCGCTCCACTTCGAAGTCCTCGGGGGTGAGTTGCACCGGCGTGCCCGCTCCGCTGCGGAAAATTGCATTACGCACCGTGCGACCAATATCAAGATTGAACGGATCGCCAAACTCATAGGGCTTTGTCGAATGATCACGCTCGTGGCCAACGCCGATCCGGGCGATCTCGTGCTGTCCGGCTTTGTCCATGTCGAGTTTGTTGAACAACTCGTCGAGCGCGTTCTGGCCCAGTTGTCGAATGCCCCGTGGTGTGAGTTCAAGCCGGCCCTCTTTGTTCTCAACTAGACCGGACTCTTCGAGCCGACGTGACAATTCGGCCATCTGTTCAAGACTGCGAGCCGCATCATCGCCCAACAACTCACGGGCACGATCAAGATCAACCTCGGCAAGAGCGCCCGGATTGATTGCACCCTTGAGTAGGTTCTCGAGCTGATCGATATCCCCGAGTTGCTGAAGCATCTGATTGGCATCGGCCATATTCATTGGTTCGTCGCCAGAAAATTCATAGCGACGATTCCAGTTGAGATCAGGAAACGCTTGCGCCAGATTTTGCCCCAACTGATCCATTTGCCAACGAAGATCCATATCTTCAAGCAACTGATCTGAAAGCGCTTGCAGTTGCGCGCGCTGTTCGGGCGTCATTGAATTCATCATCGCTTGAGCGGCAGCCATTCGTGCCGCCATGATTTCGAGCAACTCGTCGAGGGTTTCTGGATTTTCGGGGAAGAAATCTCCGAACCGTTCCATGAAGCCATCGAAATCAGGTTCTTCGCCCCGCTGACGTTGTTCGAGCATGTGGTTGAGTTCGGCGAACATGTCTTTCATGCGGGCCATATCTTCAGGCGTCATGTTGTCGACAGCGCCAGACATTTGGTCAACGTATTGCTGCATTAATTGCTCACGCAGCTTTTCGACAAGTTCCTCAAACTTTTCCCGTGCTTCAGATGACGTGAAGTCGTGACTCTGCAAGTCGCGCACCATTCCGGCGAGATCTTGGGACATCAAGTCGAGCGACATATGGCGCTCGGCAGCAACTTGTTCGGTGAGTTCTTGGCGACGGGCATCGCCAGAGTCACGCGCTTCTTGTGCGAGTTCATCGATTGCTTCACGTTCGGCTTCGACAACGTCGCGAAGGTCCTTGGCGATTTCGTCGTAGATGCCACCGAGGTCATTACTTTCGAGCGTTTCACGACGCTTGCGTCGGAGCTCGTCCATCATTTCCCGCAAGCCCTTCATGCGCTCGCCGTTATCGGCCTCAAACCCCTCTTGCATCATGCGCCGAAGTGCTGCGTTGATATCACCGTGATACAGCAGGTCGTCAGTGATTTCATCGAAGATATCGGTGGCCTCGAGGTCGAATCCGACCTGTGTCCCATCCCATCGCGAGTACTGAACCCGATTGGCTCTGCCCATAGAGGCACCGTACCGGGAATACTGCATCTATGACCGACCCAGCCCTTTGGGGCATCGCCACCACTGCCGCAGGGGGCGAAGGCCTCTCAGATCGAAGCGATTGGTCCACCCTCACCAGCGACGGAACCCTTCCCGATTCCATGATCGGCAGCGGTTTCGGCTTCGAGTATCGCTCTGACCTTCCCATGCTGGCTGAGGCCGGTATTCCCACCATGCGTTGGACGATCGACTGGTCGCGGCTCGAGCCCCGCCCTGGCCATTGGGACAGCGATGCGGTCGATCACGTCTCGGACATCTTGAAGGCTGCTCGAGGCGCCGGTATTGCGGTTTGGGCCGTTCTGAACGATGGCCCACTGCCGGGATGGTTTTCTGAAGACCAACGTGGTTTCAACGATACTGATGGCCTTCGCCTCACCTGGCCCCGCCACGTCGACCGCGTGGCCGAAACCTTCGGCGATCTCGTGGCGGCGTGGATTCCGATTCTCGACCCCTATACACGAGCCCTTGAAGGCCACCTCGTTGGTAGCCGGCCGCCGTACAAAGCCGAACCCGGCAAGTTCCTTGAAGCTCTTCACACGCTGCATCACGCATCGTTCGAGGCCAACCGCCTTCTGCGTAGCGGCACTCCCCCGGTTGTCGTTTGTATCGATACGTGCCCGGTCGAACCTGGCGTGATATCTCGTGAGCCCGACGAACGTGACGCGGCGCGCAAACGCGCTGAGTCTGTTGACCGTCTGCGATTCGGCTCTTGGATCCGCGAACTCAACGACGGGGTCATCTCCATTCCCGGTTTGGCCGAGCGGGAAATCGATGGACTTGCCGGCGCGTACGACCTTGTGGGCTTCACCTATCGCGGCGCTTCAACCTTGTTCGCCGACGGAACGACCGGCCCCTACCCCCTTGACGCTCCCGTTGCCCCCGATGGACATGCACCGTGGACAGAAGGTCTCGGTGTCACGATTCGCCGTCTTGCCGACAACTTTCCCAACCGATCGTTTGCACTCCTTGGTACAGGCCTCACCGCTCATGAAGATGACTGGAGAGGCGAAGTACTCGGCGGTTCCATCGCTGAAACCCAACGGGCTGCTGACGATGGCATCTCAATCACCCATGCTTTCTGGGAGTCAGGCATCGACGGCTGGACCCCGGAGTGCGGACTGGATATTGCCGACGGGCTCTTCGACCGAAATCGCAACCCGCGCGAAAGCGCACAATTACTGCGCGCCAACCCACGCTGACGTGCGATGCTCGCGACGTGAGCACTGAACAACTCTCCGATCGTTCGCCCCAAGACCTCGCCAAGGAAGCAGCTGGTCGCCACGCTGCCACCTACGTGACAAACGGAATGCGTGTCGGGCTAGGCACGGGCTCAACGGTGTACTGGACAATCGTCGAACTAGGCGAGCGAGCCCTTGACATCACGTGTACGTCTACCTCGGTACAGACCCACGAACTCGCAACCTCTCTTGGACTGAAGGTCATCTCCCCCGACGAAATCGGTGCGCTTGATATCGCTATTGATGGTGCCGATGAAGTTGATCCTGCATTCAACCTGACAAAGGGCGGCGGCGCCGCTCACACCCGAGAGAAAATCGTTGCCGCAATGTCGTCGCAGTTCATCATCGTGATTGATGAATCCAAACTCGTTCCCGCTCTTGGTCCGTTTGGAACCCCACTCGAAGTTCTTGATTTTGCTCCCGGGGTTGTCGCCACTGCCGTGAGAGCGCTGGGTGCGTTTGGCGTATCGACACGTGAAGCACGCAGCGATAACGGAAACCTCATTATGGACGCGCAGTTTGGTTCCATTGCCGACCCAGTTGCTCTGGGCCGTGAGCTTTCAGAAACTCCGGGCATTGTTGAGCACGGGATTTTTCCTGGCACGATGGTCGAACGTGTCGTGATCGCCGGACTCAATGGCGTACAAGAACTCGTCAACAACAATTGCTAACAGCTACTACGTCAGCCTCGACCGCGGTACTGCGCTCGAGCGCCCACTGCATCCTTGTTGAGACGCTTCGAAAGGTGCAGCCCTTCGAGCACAAACTCGACTGCGCTGGCGACAACCTCCGGAGTGGTATCGCCACCAGTGAGTGCGGTGACATGAGGCGCCAAGGCCGCAATGTCACCGAGCAAAGCCACATAATCAGCAGAAGAGACGTCTTCGCCGGCATTTACAAGGCGATCGCCCTCGAATGAATCAACAACCTCGCGGAGGTTTTCAATGGCGATGTGCTCGCGGAACACGGAAAGCACAGCAGCTTTCAAGAGTTGTTCGACGACAAGTCCTTCACGGCCCTCTTCAATCGTTTCGATTTCAACCTTGCCAATCGTTGAAGCAGCGAGTGCGTCAAGATCAGAAACCCGTGGAACCACGATCGTCTCATCGTGCTGCAAAGCCCTTCGCATTGCGTTGGCCTGCAGTGTTTCCAGATTGGCAACGGTAAGACGGACCGAAACACCCGAACGCTGATTGATATGTGGGCTACGGCGAGCCAGTTGTGAAAACTCAGCAACAATTTCGGTCATGTACGAAGGAACCCGAATCTCGATGCCCGGTACTTCCAGATTGCGAGCCTCTTGCAGCGCGATGGTGACTTCAGTTGCCACATCGAGCGGGTAATGGGTGCGGATTTGCGAACCGAAACGGTCTTTGAGTGGCGTAATAAGTCGACCGCGGTTGGTGTAGTCATCGGGATTGGCTGACGCGAAAAGCAACACGTCGAGCGGCAGTCGAAGTTTAAATCCGCGGATCTGTACGTCTCGTTCTTCGAGAACGTTCAACAATCCCACTTGAATGCGCTCGGCGAGATCAGGGAGTTCATTGATGGCAAAGATGCCGCGGTTGGTGCGGGGCACCAAACCAAAATGAATGGTCTCTTCGTTAGAGAGGTGTCGACCTTCGGCGATCTTGATCGGGTCGACCTCGCCGATGAGATCGGCAATCGAGGTATCGGGGGTGGCAAGCTTCTCGCCATAGCGCTCGTCTCGGTGCACCCAGGAAATTGGAGTGCCATCGCCCAATTCAGCAACAAGATCACGGGCGGGCTTCGACACTGGGGCATAGGGATCGTCGTTGATCTCCGAACCGGCAACGATCGGCATCCACTCATCGAGCAGGTCAGTAAGCGAGCGGATCATGCGGGTCTTGGCCTGGCCTCGCTCGCCCAAGAAGATCACGTCGTGACCAGCGAGAATGGCATTTTCGAGCTGGGGAAGAACAGTGTCCTCGTAGCCCAAAACCGAGTCAAAAAGCGGCTCACCAGCGACAATTCGCTTAATGGCGTTCTGGCGCAATTCATCCTTGACCGGGCGACTCTCCCAACCCGATGCACGCAATTTTCCAAGAGTGGTGGGACGGTCAGACATCGTTTCCTCCCCTGCCGGACCCGATGTCCAGACGATGGAACCAGCAACCTACCGCCGTCTCCCCCGCCTCCGGCGAGCCAAGTGGGAGATCAGTGGCATGTCAGTGACAAATCAGCGAAAGATCAGTGGCCGCAGGGTTCGCTCGCTACCTTTGCGAATGAGTAGCGTGACGTCATCCGGTCAAGGCTTTGGCCAACACAAATTCAGTTTTAGTCACCCCCTCTTCGAGGAAAGGTTTGCTCGTGACAGCAACCAAGGAACCGCCTGCGCTGACCCCGGACATCTCGTCCCCCATGATTCGCAAGGCCAACCGACGCAACACATTCGCCATCATTGACCTCTACAAGTCGTCAGTGGGCAAGAAATGGATCATGGCTCTCACCGGCATCATGCTGATGGGATTCGTGCTCGTTCACATGCTCGGCAACCTGAAGATGTACGTCGGGGCCGAGGACTTCGACCAATACGCGGAATTCCTGCGAAAGTTGCTCTATCCGATCATCCCAGAGACAGGTGTCCTTTGGATTTTCCGTCTCGGCCTTCTGGCGGCTTTCGGACTGCACATCCAATCGGCCTACGCGCTTACGCGAATCAATAGCAAAGCCCGACCGATCAACTACCAGTCACCACGTGATTATGTGGCCGTGAACTGGGCAGCGCGCACAATGCGCTGGAGCGGCGTCATCGTTGGTCTCTTTCTGGTGTGGCATCTCGCTGACCTGACGTGGGGTTGGGCGAACCCAGATTTCGTCTACGGAAATCCCTATGCCAACGTCGTTGCGAGTCTCGAACGTGCACCCATCGCTGCGTTGTACATTATTGCCAACATCGCACTTGGCTTTCACCTCTACCACGGCGCCTGGAGCATCTTTCAGAGCGTCGGTTCGATGAGTGCCCAGTTCAATCCCCGTCACAATCCGATTCGCCGTGGCTTTGCTGCGGGCTTCGCAATTCTTGTCGCTGGCGTCAACATCACATTCCCCATCGCCGTGCTTACCGGCGTGGTCGGCTGAAGGAGCAATAGATGAGCACAATCACTCTCGACTCCAAGATTCCCTCAGGCCCCATCGAGGAACGCTGGGAGAGCCATAAGTTCAACATGAAACTGGTGAACCCTGCCAACAAGCGGAAGTTCACCGTGCTCGTGGTTGGAACCGGTCTTGCCGGTGCTGCCGCCGCAGCCACACTTGCCCAACTCGGCTATCAGGTGAAGTGTTTTACTTTCCATGACTCACCCCGTAGGGCGCATTCCATCGCCGCCCAGGGCGGAATCAACGGTGCCAAGAACTACAAAAACGATGGCGACAGTATCCATCGTTTGTTCTACGACACGGTGAAGGGCGGCGATTTTCGCTCTCGCGAATCCAATGTGCATCGTTTGGCCGAAGTCAGTGTCAGCATCATTGATCAATGCGTATCTCAAGGCGTGCCCTTTGCCCGTGAATACGGCGGTCTTCTAGACAATCGTTCATTCGGTGGCGCACAGGTCAGTCGTACCTTCTACGCCCGAGGCCAAACTGGCCAGCAACTTTTGTTAGGTGCCTATCAGGCCCTCATGCAGCAGGTTTCGCTCGGTCGAGTCGAAATGCATACCAAGACTGAATTGCTCGATGTCGTTACAAAAGACGGCGTTGCTGCGGGCATCGTCACTCGTGACCTCCTCACCGGCGATGTCCAGAGTTGGGCAGGACACGCCACGCTGCTGTGTACCGGTGGATACGGCAACGCTTTTTACCTCTCCACCAATGCCATGGCCTCGAATGTCACGGCAGCATGGCGAGCACACAAGAAGGGTGCGTTGTTTGCGAACCCTTGCTACACACAGATTCACCCGACCTGCATCCCCGCCAGCGATGAATTCCAATCGAAGTTGACGCTTATGTCGGAGTCACTTCGTAACGATGGTCGCATCTGGGTACCTTCAAAGTTCGATGACAATCGGGCGCCGCAGGACATACCCGAAAATGATCGCGACTACTTCCTTGAGCGGAAGTATCCAGCCTTTGGCAACCTCGCCCCACGTGATATTGCATCTCGTAACGCGAAACAGGTTGTTGATGAAGGTCGCGGCGTTGGCCCGATTAAGAACGGTGTCTATCTCGACTTCGCTGAATCCATTGACCGCCTCGGTGAAGAGACAGTGTTCGAGCGTTACGGCAATTTGTTCGACATGTATGAGCGCATTACCGACGAGAACCCAATGAAGATGCCAATGCGCATCTACCCGGCCTCTCACTACACGATGGGCGGCCTGTGGGTTGACTACAACCTCATGACCAATATCCCCGGCCTGTACGCACTTGGTGAAGCAAACTTCTCAGATCATGGTGCTAACCGCCTAGGCGCTTCTGCGCTTATGCAGGGTCTGGCCGATGGCTACTTCGTTGCTCCGAATACGGTCGCTGATTACCTCTCCGGTTTGCTGGGCAAAACTCCTGTCACGACCGAGGACCCAGTGTTTACCGAATCAATCAACACCGTCCAAGACGAGACACGTCGTTGGATTGGTGTTGGCGGCACGAAGTCGCCGGAGTACTACCACCGTGAACTGGGCAAGATCGTCTGGGATTACTGCGGTATGGCTCGCGACAGGAATGGCCTCGAAAAGGCTCTGTCCGAAATCCCCGCATTGCGAGAAGAGTTCGAAAAGAACGTTCGTGTGCTCGGCGATCCCGATGGCGTCAACCAGTCACTCGAAAAGGTCGGTCGCGTGGCTGATTTCTTCGAACTCGGCGAGTTGATGTGCCGTGATGCACTCATGCGAGAAGAATCTTGCGGCGGCCATTTCCGGGTCGAGCATCAGACCGAAGAAGGCGAAGCGAAGCGCGACGATGAAAACTACTCATTCGTCGGCGCATGGGAATGGGAAGGCAACGGCACCGCCGCGACTCTTCATAAAGAACCACTCGTCTTTGAAACCGTCAAGCCCGTCGAGCGCAGCTACAAGTAATCAGGAGACATCGTGAACCTCACTCTTAAGGTATGGCGCCAAAATGGTCCCACCGCTACCGGAAACTTCGAGACTTACGAAGCAACCGACGTCAAAGACGAAATGTCTTTTCTCGAGATGCTTGATCTCGTCAATGAAACTCTCATCGAAGATGGCAAAGAACCCATCACCTTTGACAGCGATTGTCGTGAAGGAATTTGTGGTACCTGCGGCCTCATGATCAACGGACAAGCGCATGGCCCCCAGAAGGGCACGGCAACCTGTCAACTGCATATGCGTAAGTTTCATGATGGAGAAACCATCACCATTGAGCCATGGCGGGCAGCGGCTTTCCCCATTCGTAAAGACCTCATGGTCGATCGCAGTGCGTTCGACGCCATCATCGAGTCAGGCGGCTTCATTACCTCTGATACTGGTGGCGGCCGAGACGCCAACGAAATTCTCATCCCTAAAGCCGCTGCCGATACAGCGATGGATGCAGCGGCGTGCATCGGCTGCGGTGCTTGCGTTGCCGCCTGTCCGAATGGTGCAGCCCAGCTCTTCACCTCGGCCAAGCTTGCTCACCTCAACCTGCTGCCCCAGGGCCAGGCAGAGCGATGGAAGCGCACCGAGGACATGGTTGAGACCATGGAAATGTTCTTCGGTTCATGCACGAACTACGGCGAATGCCAAGAGGCGTGCCCGAAAGAAATTCCGATCGACTTCATCGCAATGATGAACCGAGACTTCCTGAAGTCAAAGATCAAGAACCGCAAGCTGCAGGGCCAGCGCTAATGAGTTTCTGATTCGCATACCTGCGGCATTCTCGCCCGGCGCCGAACCACTTCTCTCTAGGAGTAGGCGGCGCCGGTCGTCGATTTGTAGTGCTACTCGGCGAAGTGATCACCCTTAGGCGCGCGGCGGTGACGGATGAATTCGATAATCACGGGAAGCAACGAAACTATTGGCCTCTGTTAGTAGCCGTCCGCGGGATTCACGACCGATAACAGCGGGTCATCATTGAGATACAGCCGCAGATTGTCGATGAACGTTGTGTACATAGCTTGGAAGGCTCCGCCCCAATTCCATGACACATGGGGGCTGAGTCGCACGCTGGGGTGGGTGTACATCCAATGACCATCGGGGAGCGGTTCGGGTTCGGTGGCGTCAATATCGGCACAGGCCACAATGCCGCTATCAAGTGCACGTAGAAGAGCCCCGTCATCAATGATTGGCCCGCGGGCCACGTTGATGAGTTGCACCCCGGTTTTCATTGCCGCAAACACCTCTTCGTTGAAGAGCCCCCTCGTACTGTCTGTGAGCGGCGCAACCAGCACGATGTGATCGGCCTCGGCCACGAGGTCGGCTGCAGAGCGCACCATACGCACACCCTCGATTGGGCTCGGGGCATCGGTGTATCGCATTGCCGTCACGTTCATCCCAAACGAAAGCGCTCGGGTTGCGATTGCAGTGCCAATCCCCCCTAAACCAAGAATGGACAGATTGGCACCATCCAGCGTCGCAAATGATGGCGTCGGAATGTTCCAATGCGAAGGTTGGCTGGTTACAAACGAGCCCGGCATTCGCTTTACAAACGACAGCATGCACGCCATTACCCATTCAGAGATCGGAACGGCACTGAGGCCACGTGAATTGGTGAGCACAAGGTCATCGCCTATGAGGTGCACCGGGAACTTATCGATACCGGTGCCAATCAAGTGAACCCACCGAACCCCGCGACTTAGCGCCTCTTCTAATGTCGGCACATTGGTGGGAGTCGTGATGAGAACTTCGCCAACAAGATCTGCGTCGATTTCACCGTCCATGGGAATCGCAATGACCTCGACCCTTTCGGCGATGTCACTGGGAATATGAATGGCGTCGAGACGCCCCACGTGGCTGAGAATTCGAAGCATGGGTCAACACCGATCCAGTTTGCGATTGACGGCAAATGCGATAGATAGCGCAATCGTACCGGAGGACACTGCTGCGTAACTGAGTGATCCTCTCTAACGACTACCGTCCCCAGCGTGAGCATGTTTCTTTCCCCCGCTTGGTTTCGTGAAGCCGATGCCCTGTTGGCATCGAACCTCCATCTTTCTGAGCGCAGCCGCGGCGTGCAACTGGTTTTAGAGCAACGGGTTGTGTCTCGTTCCGATGCCAGCGAGAGTATTTGGCATATGCGATTTGAGGACGGTACCAATTCGATTGGCTCTGGTCCCGCTGAGAACGCCGATGTGGTGTTTGTAACCGATGCTGTCACGGCGCAAGGCATTCACGACGGATCAATCAGCGCACAGGCTGCCTTTATCGCCGGCGAGCTTCGCGTTGAGGGTTCGATCAGCGCGCTACTAAAACACGCTCAGCTTTTTGCGGACCTCCAAGACGTACTCGGCCAAATCAGATAAGCCCGAGTTCCTTCACTGCATCGCGCTCTTCGACGAGTTCGGCGACCGACGCATCGATACGACTGCGAGAGAACTCGTCAATGTCAAGACCCTGCACAATTTCGTACTTTCCGCCCGAACAGGTGACGGGGAAAGACGAAATGATGCCTTCGGCGACGTCGTAGGAACCGTCAGAAGGGATAGCCATCGATACCCAGTCGCCCTTGGCTGAGCCGAGCGCCCAAGTGCGCATGTGGTCGATTGCTGCGTTGGCGGCCGATGCAGCGCTAGAAAGACCTCGGGCTTCGATGATGGCCGCACCGCGCTGTTGCACGGTGGGGATGAAATCGTTCTCGAGCCAGGTCTGGTCGTTGACCAGTACCGCCGCATTTTGACCCTTGACCTCGGCATGGAAAAGGTCGGGGTACTGCGTGGCCGAATGATTCCCCCAGATGGTCATCTTGGTGATCTCCGAAACGGTCGTGCCGGTCTTGGCTGCGACCTGCGCGATGGCACGGTTGTGGTCCAGGCGGGTCATTGCTGTGAAGCGCTCAGCCGGAATGTTGGGTGCGTTATTCATTGCGATGAGAGAGTTGGTATTGGCCGGATTTCCGACAACAAGAATCTTCACATCGGCAGCAGCATTCTCTGAAAGCGCTTTGCCCTGGGGCTTGAAGATGCCACCGTTGGCCTCGAGCAGATCCTTGCGCTCCATGCCCTTTGAACGAGGACGAGCACCCACGAGTAACGCGTAGGAGATATCGCCAAAGGCCTCATTAGGGTCATCGGTACGCACGATGTCGGAGAGCAAGGGAAAAGCGCAGTCTTCAAGTTCCATAGCAACGCCCTTGAGCGCATCCATGGCCGGAGTGATGTCAAGAAGTTGGAGAATGACCGGCTGGTCTTCTCCCAGCATTTGGCCACTAGCGATACGAAACAGAAGGCTGTAGCCAATCTGACCGGCAGCACCGGTGACAGCTACGCGTACGGGGGTCTTCACGGGGGGTCCTCCACGGGGACTGTTGGTGGGCCGACACTAGTCAGCCAAAGAACCCCTGAAAAACCGAAGAAATGACGCGTTGACGACCTTGCCGACAAAGCGCGCTGATCTCACCTAGAGCGTGACGGGATAGGGGAATTTCGCATCAACCCCACCATCGACCACCAGTGTGCGTCCGGTCACATACGCCGACATCTCGCTGGAGAAAAACAGGGCCGCCGAGGCGATATCGGCGGTGGAACCCATCTTGCCCATGGGTGAGTTGCCGGCGTTGAGGGCTCGTTGTTCTTCGGAGAACGCTGCCTCCATACGGGGGCTCAGGATCGTTCCCGGGGCGACCGCATTGGCACGAATGCCGAAACCACCGAGTTCGATGGCCAAGGTCTGCACCCATGCCATGAGGCCAGCCTTCGCTGCACCGTAAGCAGCGTGCATCGGAGCTGCGGTGAGACCGCTAACCGACGCAATGAACACCATGGTTCCACCATCAGTTTTGGCCATACGACGCCCGAATGCTTGTGACAACAAAAACGCGTGGCGCAGACAAATGTCGATCTCCCAATCGAAAGTGTCGTCGGTCATGTCGAGGATGGACTCCCAACGAGCCATACCGATGATGTCGACGAGGCCGTCGATGCGGCCATTGATTGCTTCCGCATCGGCAGCAAGTTGAGCGGCCCCTTCACGAGTGGTCATGTCCCCGACCCAGGCAACGCCGGCCGGTCCAATTTCTGCAGCAATTTCGGCGGCGCGATCGGCATCTACATCAACGCATACGACTGTCTTTGCCCCAGCCTGCACTAGCGCATGCGATGTCATTCGCCCCATTCCCACACCGGCGCCAGCCACAACGAATGTGCGACCGTCAACGCGAAGGCGAGAAAGAAAATCGGGAATTGGAGAATTGTCACCAGTTGTCATAATGCGATTCCGATCTAGAGGTTTCTGTCGTAAGGGTGTTTGTTGATGAGAATAGTCATGCCATCACCACGCCACCGTTGGGGCGAATCACTTGACCAGTCACAAAACGTGAGGCATCACTGGCCAGGTACAACATCGCCCAGGACTGATCCTCAGCAGTGGCAATGGTATTGAGCGGCGACTGTGCTGCTCGGAGCGCGGTGTAAGACTCGCGCTCGGCTTCATCTAGTAATCCATCAGAATTGGTCCAACGAGATTGCACCATTGGGGTATCGGTGAAGCCTGGCGCAATTGCATTCACGCGAATATTCGCAGGACCTAATTCCACTGCTGCGCATCGGGTTAGATGCGATACCGCGGCTTTCGTCATCGCATAAATGGAAAGAGTCGGCGCTGGCATATCACCACCGGCCGATGACACGTTGATAATTGATCCGCCGGTAGTCATTGCTCGACCAGCAGCAGCGACGCCCCAGTAGGTACCCCATAAATTGACTTTGGTGATGAATTCAACGTCCTCGGGCAACGCGTCGACAATGTTCATGTAACGGATGACGCCTGCGACATTGGCCCAAATGTCCAACTGGCCATAGTGCTTAAGCGCAACATCGGCAAGGGCATTGACCTGATTGCGATCAGAGACGTCGGTGGGGGTGATCGTGGCCTTACCCCCGGCCGCAGCGACCATCTCGGCGGTTTCCTCGAGCCCGGCCAGACCCACATCGGCGATCACGACATTGGCGCCCGCCTGAGTGAAGGTAAGGGCAGCCTGACGGCCGATACCCCCAGCGGCGCCGGTGATCACTGCAGTACGGCCCTGCAACGAAAACTGTTCGATGAGTTCTTTGGAAAAAGCTGCTCGCTCGTCAGGGATCGAGGTCATTGCGGAATTCCTCTCGTACGCTCAAAGCGGCTTTCACCAGATTGATTTTCGCTATTGCGAAGAACTTTTCGCTATGCTGCCGACACCGTAGGACACCGGTCTCATCCGGTCAATCGACCCGAAGGCGCACCCATGGCCCGTCCCGCCCCGGCTGCCAGCCGAGCGATCCAGATACTTGACCTGCTTGTCACTCACCCCACTGAACGCTTCACCCTCTCGGAGTTGGTGCGACGCACAGGTATGAGTTTGGGCTCGGCGCACGCGACGCTCGCTGTACTTGAAGGAAGTGGTCATATTTCGCGTAACGCTGGTACCCGCGCCTATTCACTGGGGCCGGCACTCGTCGTTGCCGGAGTTGTTGCCCTTGAACATCACCCTGCTATCGATGCTGCCCGCCAGTCCATCGCATCGCTGGCCGCAGAACTCGGTGTTGAAGTTGTGGTGTCAGCCCGCACCGTCGATGAGATCATTTTTGTGGCAAGAGCTGGTGAGCACAGCGCATTTGGACCCGGCCTTCGCGAGGGAGAGCGAGTGCCACTCATCCCGCCGTTCGGAGCCGTGTTTTTTGCGTGGTCCCAGGAATATGAAATTGAGCAGTGGCTCCTACGCTCGCCCGACGCATCGGGCATGGCCATCGAACGTCTCCAACTATCGCTGGAGTTAGCCAGATCTCGGGGCTTTGCCGTAACGGCTAGCTCAGACACTCAACGGCTTCTTGGAGAGCGTGCCTATTCGCTTTCTGACTCTCCTAGCAATTCCGAACTGCGGGGAGACGTGGCCGAACTTCTCGCAACACTCGCCACCGAGGAGTACCCCGTGGTGCACCTTGATGCCACAAGCAGATTCGATGTGAGCACTATTGCGGCCCCTATTTTCGGCTCAGAAGGAGAGGTTATCGCTGCGATTTCGGCAACTGGATTTCCGCCCGGCCTTGATGCAGAAACAGTGATTGCGAAAGGAACAAAGATTCGCGACGCTGCCGCTATTGCAACACGTTCTTCTCGCGGCCGCCCCCCAGCGAGTTGAGTTCGGTCTAGGCAGTAACTCGAGCGACGAACTCGGCCATTTCGGTGACTCCCTCGACCGCTTCGGGAAATGCCGGGTAACTCATAGTCCAGATATGGGGCATCTCCGGATAAATGCTGAGCGTCACGTCGACTCCTGCGGCCTTCGCAACTTCAGCGAGTTTGCGCGAATCGTCAAGCAATACTTCAGCATCGCCCACCAGGATGAGCAATGGCGGAGCCCCATCCCAATCGCCAAATAACGGCGATGCAAGCGGATGAGCAGGATCAGCATTACCGAGATAGGCCGGTGCGGCTTCTTCGGCTGAAGCACGCGAAAACAGTTTGTCGGATTCAGCGTTAGTGGCATAGCTGTCTGCCGTGACAGTGAGATCAACCCACGGCGAGCAACAAATGACACCGGCGGGTAACACACCATCGGCGAGTGCGTGCATCGTGACGGAGGCGGCGAGGCCACCACCGGCAGAATCGCCGGCAATGACGATACGACCTGTATCGATGCCCTCGCCGAGTAAAGATTCCCACACTGTGAAGCAGTCATCGACGGCTTTGGGAAACTTATGCTCGGGAGCGAGCCGGTATTCGACCAGCAGCACGCGTGCGCCGAATACCGAGGCCAAATGTGATCCATACGACCGGTACGCCAATGCCGATGCGATGCGGAATCCTCCACCATGAAAATACAAAATGATTGGTGCATTCTCCGCCAAGTCAACTGGCCGACATTCGATTCCAGCGACGCCACTGCGGACAAATGGCTCGGCGATTGTCCCTTCGGCCAACGGCATTTGCGCCATGGCTTCGTCAATACGGTTGCGGTGTTCAGTGATGTCGGCCGGAGGAGGTGGAACAGGTCGAGTTGCCATTGCTTCTTGCATCGCGTGAAATTGTTCGCTGGCCATTCGCCAATAGTAGATCGTCGCGAGCCGCAGACACTTCAACTTTCACCACATTCTTAATGAAAATTTTGACCGGTGTTACCTAACCATGATCGATACAACTCGCTATAGCGTCCGCCGAGCGAAACTAAGTCATCGTGCGAACCGTGCTCTACCAATTCTCCTGCATCAAACACCAGAACGAGGTCAGCTTGTTCCGCGGTGGAGAGGCGATGGGCCACGCTTATCGTGGTCCGGCCCTCGGCCAAACGATGTAACGCTGTTGTCAGCGAGCGTTCAGTTCGGGGGTCAACCGCGCTTGTTGCTTCGTCGAGAATGAGCAGACCGGGGTCGGCCATTTGAGCGCGAGCGAGCGCAACCAGTTGCCGTTCTCCGACACTGAGGCCCTCACCGCGCTCACCAACCTCAGTTTCAAGACCACGAGGTAGTCCATCGACCCAAGAATCGAGACCCAATTCGGAGATAGACGCACGAACGTCATCAATGGTGGCCCCATTGCGACCAATGGCAATGTTCTCGGCCAAGGTCGTATCGAACATAAACCCGTCCTGGGGAACCATTCGGATGCGCTCGGTGCGCGACTGGTGGCTCACGGTCGCGAGCGGAACGCCGCCGATAAACACCGATCCTTCCACTGGGTCAGCGAGGCGATCAAGCAACTTGACGAATGTGGTTTTACCGGAACCAGTTTCACCAACAATGGCGACCGACGCCCCCGCTGGAATCGCAATAGTGACGTCATGCAAAACAGGACCACCGGTTTGATACGTGAAACCAAGGCGGTCAACACGCACATCAAGCGGACCTTCCGGCAGTGTCACGCCCGGTTTTGGTTCAACTAAATCAACTGGCGTATCGAGTACATCAAGCACTTTCGACCAACCGGCAATGGCGGTTTGGGTCTGATCAAGAATTTCACCTATCTCGGCGATTGGACCAAGAATCAGTTGCACAAGGAAAAGACAAGCGACCAAACTCCCAGCGTTCAGGCCCCAAGATTCGCCAAACCAAATACCCGCCATGGCGACCGAGGCCAACGCCACACCACCAAAAGCATCGCCGAGCGGGAACATGAAGGCGAACCAGCGCGCAGCACCCATTTCCGATTTGAACTGAGCCTCAATTGCTTCATCGAGCCTTGCTCGTGATCGGCGCTGGAGGCCGTAGGCCCGAATCGGAGCAGCACCCTGCACTGCCTCGCTTACCTCAGACAGCGTGGTTCCGACCCGATTTCGAACAATTGAATACGCCTTCAACTGCCGACGTTGCATAAGTCGGAATAGCGGAACTATCGGCACCGCCGCAACGACAGTGATGACCGCCAGTTGCCACGCATAGAAACTCATCACAATCAGCGTTCCGATGATGACGACCGAATCGATGATCCAGGCCACCGCTCCGTATTGCAAAAATCGGGCGATAGTTTCGATATCGCTGGTCACTCGAGCGGTGAGCTCTCCGCGGCGCGTTGACTCATGGTCGGCGATTGGCAATCTATGAATATGGGCAAAAGTGCGCACCCGCAGATTGCGCAGCATCACTTCAGCAGTAGTGACCAAACGCACATAAGTCACTCGCGCAAGCAACATCACGGCAATAACAATTACCGCCGCTGTGGCACATGCGGTAATGGTGAAACCGGGACGAAATCCTTCGTCAGCCAGCAACCCCTTATCAATCACTTGCTGAATAAGAACAGGAATGATCAAGCGCCCGATTGAGCCAATCGCTGCGAATAACACCGTCAGTCGAGCGCCACGCACCAATTCCGGGCTCTGAGCGAAGCCGCGGCGAAGAACTGCGATCGCACGCTGACGCTCTTCGTTTGCTCGTTCTTCTTCTACTGCTGCGGCCGCAAGGGCATCATGTTCAAGCGCGATCGGGTCATCAAACGCTGACGCGTGCTCCATGACTGCAAGTTCATCGTTGGCCTTTACAGAGAGTTCCTTCTCGCTCATGATGCCGACCCCGAGTCATCGGAGTCGGCATGATCGAGATCCTCAATCATTGACTCTCGATCAACATAAGCGTGCACCAAGTGGGCGTAGTCAGAATTTCTCGCCAACAGATCTTCATGAGATCCGGAGGCAACAATGCGACCTTCATCAAGAAATACAACTTCATCGGCAAGTTCAATCGTAGAAACACGATGAGCAACGACAAGCGTTGTAGTACTCAACGCGGAGCGCAGATCACGAAGAATGGCCGACTCAACGACCGGGTCGACGGCACTGGTTGCATCGTCAAGCACCAGCACGCGGGGGCTGCGAAGAAGTGCACGGGTAAGCGCAAGTCGTTGACGCTGACCACCGGAAAGAGTGACCCCCCGCTCCCCCACGACAGTGTCCCATCCTTGGGGCAACCGTCGAACAAACCCCAGCGCATGGGCAATTGACGCGGCGCGATCAAGTTCGCTATCAGCGACAGAGTCACCAAGGGTGACGTTTTCGCGAACGGTGTCGGCAAAGAGGAACGTTTCCTGAAATACCAACGCAACTGCAGAACGAACGTCGACAGGATCGAACTCACGCAGGTCAGTCCCACCCAAGGAGACCACTCCGCTTTCAGGGTCAACCAAGCGCGGAAGTAATTCGCACAGTGTCGATTTACCTGAGCCGGTCACACCGACCAACGCCACAATCGAGCCGGCGGCGAGGTCGAGGCTCAATCCGTCAAGCACCGGGGGATCTTCGCCGTAACGAAACGTGACATTGCTAAACGCGACCGAAAGCGCACCGCTACTGACCGGCGGCGGCGTATCAGACGCAGCTTCCGGTTCGTGGGGAGCGGCCAGAACTTTGTCGAGCCGAGCGCTCACCACAACAGAACGGGGAAGTTCCTGCAAGAAATATCCGAACACTCTCATTGGGAAGGCCAAAAGCCCGAACAGCGCCGCGGCCTGCACAATATTGCCGGTGTTGAGACGACCAATCGAGACCTGCCAAGAACCGATGAGCAATAAAGCGATAATCCCTAGATTGGGCAGCGCTTCAATCATCGGCTCGAATACGGCCCGAATACGGCCAAGACCCACCCGTGAGGCCCGCAGTTTGTCGGCGGCATCCTCGAGACGATCAACCTCATCGGCCTCACGCCCCAACGTTTTCACCACAAGAACGCCATCAAACGATTCATGGGCGATACGACTGACTTGTCCCACTCGCTCTTGAACCACACCCAGTGGCTTCTCGGCGCGGGTCGTGTACATACGGTTGATGATGGCCAGCATCGGAAACAACACCACCGCTACCAACATCAACAGCCAATCCACTGTGGCCAGACTAATAATCGCAAAAATGACCAGTGTGACTACACCGATGCTGAAGGGCAGTGGATTAATGACTTCACTTGAGGCAACGATGTCGGCATCCGCGTGAGCGAGTAGTTCTCCAGTTGGCGTTTCACGGTGATATTTGAGTGGCACCGACAAGTAGGTGTGGGCAAGTTTGCGACGCCAATCTCGCTGAGTTCGGTACGTGAGGAGCGCGGCAAAATATCGGCGGAGAATAATTGTTGATGCGCGCAACAGACCAACAAGCAATAACGCTAAACCGCTGAACCACACTGCTTTGGCCGAGGGCCGTCCCGTTTCAAATGTAGGAACAATTACGTTATTGGTGATACGGCCCAAAATTATCGTGGTGCCGACTGCCGCACCGGCGTAGATCGTTGCTCCGAAGATTGAAATGAAAAATGGGACCGGATGGGCCCGCACATAACGGGTCAAGAGTCGCGCACCGCGACGAAATACTCCGGGCACCCCCGAGGCCATAAGGGGTTACTTACCGTCAGACGGAGCGCCGCCAATACCGAGATTTGCCGCAATTTCACGCGTCGCAGTCGATCGATTGAGCGTATAAAAATGAAGGCCCGGTGCACCTTCGTCGAGCAGACGTTGACACAACTCGCTACCCAACTCAACGCCAAGGGCACGCACGGCATCGCCATCATCGGCAATCGCATTGAAACGATCGGCTAATCGAGGCGGAAAATCAGCGCCGGCGAGTTGAGCAAAGCGAACAACCTGAGCGGCATTAGTCACCGGCATGATGCCCGGTAGAACCGGTTTGTCACAGCCAAACGCCGAGAGCCCGTCAATGAGCCGCAAATACGGTTCGGCCTCAAAGAAAAACTGCGTGATGGCAAAATCGGCGGCATTGAGTTTGTCGGCCAAATGGCGTCGATCAGAGTACAAATCCCCGGATCGAGGATGGCCTTCGGGGTGGGCCGCTACGCCAATCGAAAAGTCACCTTTTTGCTTAATGAGTTCAACGAGTTCCATTGCGTATTCAAAATCGCTTTCGGCAACATCGCCACTGTCATCAACGATGGGGTCACCGGCCAGCGCAAGGATGTTGGAGACACCGGCGGCCTTGTACTCGTCGAGCAATGAATCGAGTTGCTCTCGCGAATGTCCAACACAAGTGAGATGGGCCATTGCCGTGATACCGATATCGCGCTCGATGTTGATGACTACATCTCGGGTGCGCTCACGAGTCGAGCCACCGGCCCCGTAGGTGACCGACACGAATGATGGATTGAGCGGGGAAAGTTCAGCAATAGTTTGTTCGAGCGATCGGGCTGCTTCGTCGGTTTTCGGTGGGAAGAACTCGAATGAACAGGTGCGGCTCGCGGCGAGGAGATCTGAAATCAAGGTCATGATCAGCCCTGCTCTACGCGTTGTTCAGCAGCCTCAACCGTATTGACCAGCAACATGGCGCGAGTCATCGGGCCAACACCACCAATGCGCGGCGATAACCACCCAGCAACCTCGGCGACCTCATCAGCAACATCAGAAACCAGTTTTTTGCCTTCAAAAGAAACCCCGGCGGCGACAACCGCTGCACCTGGCTTCACCATGTCAGCAGTAATGAGCCCCGGAGAACCCGCCGCAGCAATGATGATGTCGGCCTGGCGTGTGTAGGCACCCAAATCGGCAACACCGGTATGCACCACAGTGACAGCGGCATTGGCATTCGGTCGCTTCAATGTGAGCAGGTTGGCCAGCGGCCGACCAATGGTGAGACCACGACCCACGATGACTACATGGCGGCCTTCGATCTGCACCTCGTAGTAAGCCAGCAATGCCTGAATGCCCGCCGGGGTGCACGGCAACGGCCCATCAACGCCCTGCACAAGGTGGCCGAGATTCACCGGATGAAGCCCATCGACATCTTTGGCCGGGTCCACCTCAAGCAATGCGGCCTCGAAATCGAGGTGCTTGGGGAACGGATACTGCATGAGATAGGCATCAACAGCGGGATCGGCATTAAACCGAGCCACGACCTCGAGAACGTCTTCCTGCGTAGCGTCGGCCGGCAAATGGGCGTGCTGAGAGGTGATGCCCAGCGTTTCACAATCACGATGTTTCATCGAGACATAGTTCGACGAGGGGCCATCGTCACCCACGAGGACCGTGCCCAGACCGGGGGTGATCCCCTGCTCAATGAGCGCTTGTACCCGGGAGGTCAGATCAGCCTTAATTCCGGCGGCTACTAGTTCCCCGTCGAGCACCTGCGCAGTCATAGCTGTGACCCTACCGGCCCTCGCTAGCGTGATGGTTCGTGAAGCGCTCTCTCACCATCGGCCCGATCACGGTCGACCCGCCTGTCGTACTCGCCCCCATGGCTGGGGTCACCAACAGCGCCTTCCGCCGGCTATGCCGTCGCTATGGCGCTGGTCTCTATGTGAGCGAAATGGTGAATGCCCGAGGCCTTCTCGAGGGCGGCGAGAAAAGTTGGCAGTTGGCCTCATTTGCCGAAGATGAACCGCTCCGCTCACTGCAGCTTTATGGCACCGACCCACGAGTGGTGGCCGAGGCCGTTCGTCGACTCATTGACGAAGGCCGAGTCGATCATTTGGACTTCAACTTCGGGTGCCCGGCGCCAAAAGTGACGCGACATGGCGGTGGCGCTGCAGTGCCTACCCGCCCCCGGCTCCTAGCCGCAATCATTTGTGCGGCCGTCAAGGCCGCCGATGCTGCATCGGGCGGCACCGTTCCCGTCACCGTCAAGATGCGTATGGGTCTTGACGAGGACCGTCTCACCTACCTCGAAGCCGGCCGTATCGCTGCCGATAACGGAGCGAAAGCGGTTGCTCTCCATTCCCGTACCGCAGCACAGCGCTATTCCGGCCGTGCCCATTGGGATGCCATCACTGCTCTAGTCGAAGCGGTTCCCGAAATTCCCGTTCTCGGCAACGGTGATATCTGGACGGCGAACGACGCTCTACTGATGATCGAACGCACCGGTTGCGCCGGAGTTGTCATCGGCCGCGCATGTCTCGGAAGGCCATGGTTTTTTGGGCAACTCGCCGATGTATTCGCCGGTCTGCCCCCGCGACCAGAACCACCATTGGGAGAAGTCGCGCTTGTTGCATCGGAACATGCTCGCCTTCTTGCTGAAACCGTGGGTGAGCGTCGCGCCATGTTGATGATGCGCAAACATCTCGGCTGGTATCTCACCGGATATGCAGTTGGGTCAGTTGCTCGACGCAATCTCACGCTGGTGGCATCATTCGCTGAACTTGATGATCAACTTGCTGCGCTCGATCATTCCCTTACCGTCGACACGCTTACCGCTTCGCGTCCGCGCGGCACACAAACCGGACCGCATGCCGTCGTCATCCCTGAGGGCTGGCTTGATGCCGAAGCCACTGAGCCGCCCGACGCTTTGGCCGATTCCACAGTGAGCGGTGGATAACACTGTGAAGATCAAACTTATTTTGGCTTCGGCTTCTCCTCGTCGACAAGAACTCCTCGGCGATCTGGGTTTGTCCTTCGAAGTTCGTCCCGCCGATATCGACGAATCTGTGCGGCCAGGCGAAATCGGCAGCGACTACGTATTGCGTTTAGCCCGAGAAAAAGCTGAAGCCGTTGCCGGTATTGGCGAACTTGTGATTGCGGCTGATACTACGGTTGATCTCAAGGGTGAGTTGCTCGGCAAACCTGTCGATGAAAACGATGCGCGCATACTCATGCGCAAATTATCTGGTTCGGTGCATCATGTTCACACCGGTGTGTGCGCGTTGGCTATCGATGCCGACGGCACTACTCGAGACGAATCGACCGTCGTCACTACTGCGGTCACATTCGCACCGGTTCCCGATGCTTGGATCGACTGGTACATCGCCACCGGCGAACCGTTCGACAAAGCCGGCGGTTATGGCATGCAGGGTTCTGCAGCGATTTTCGTTCATCGAATCGACGGCAGTCCCACAAACGTCATAGGCCTTCCGCTTGATGCGACCGCAGCGCTTGTCGCCCGGCTGGGTTACGACCTGTTTACTTTTTCTCGCTAACGCGAAGCGGGAGCAACCAACTCAACTGCATTGCCGTCGGGGTCGCGCAGTTGCAGCGAGGGCTTGCCGAGTTCATCAACGACCTCCGGAACGACAAGCCCAGCGGCGCGAAGGTGAATTGCCCAGGCTTCGAGGGTCGGGCCATCGGCTACAGCAAAAGCCAAGTGGTCAATCGGCGAATGAGCAACATCGGGTTCGCCCGCAGACACCACAATGACCAGACGCGCTTGACGATGCCGAAGAGCAACAACATCGCCATGTTCTGACATCACCTCCATACCCAACACAGCGCAGTACCACTCGACAGATGCGCTCACATCTCGCACGTTCAACTGCAGATGGCTAAAGCCGAGTACTGGAGAATCCATGGGCGTAGTCTGACCGAAGAAGTGAACCATGTTTGAGATCACACCAATCGGATGGGTTCGAGGCGGCCGCGTTGACGCAGCTGATGACGACTGGGCTGCTGTCCTAGCCGAAATCGAGCTCGATTCTTCGGCCTTTGGAGCCAAAGCGTTGGAAGGGCTTGGGGAATTTTCTCACCTCGACGTTGTCTATGTCTTCCATGAGGTCCCAAGCGATGCCGTGGAAACACGTGCTCGCCGACCCCGTGGAAATCCCGATTGGTCCGAAGTCGGCATCTTCGCTCAACGAGCCCGAATGCGACCAAACCGACTGGGCGTCACAACCTGTGAAATTGTTTCGGTCACATCGAGCAGCGTTCGGGTTCGCGGGCTTGATGCAATTGACGGCACTCCAGTTGTAGATCTCAAGCCTTACATGACCGGTTTTGCGCCTCGGACCGAGGTTCGCCAACCGCAGTGGGCGATCGATTTGATGGCCAACTATTGGGTCGACGATTCGTCTTAGTGGCGGAAGTGGCGTTCGCTGGTGAACACCATTGCGAAGCCGGCGGCGTTGGCGGCAGAAATCACTTCTTCGTCACGGATTGAACCGCCGGGCTGAATAACACAGGTCGCCCCTGCCTCAATGGCCGCATCGAGACCGTCGGGGAAAGGAAAGAATGCATCGGAGGCGTACGCACCGCCAACGGCACGGCCCTCTGCTTTTGTTGCCGCAAGGCGGCCGGCATCGCGACGGTTCTGCTGTCCACAACCAATACCCACTGCTTGGCCGTTCTTCACCAACACGATGGCGTTTGATGTCACCTTGGCCACGACCTGCCACGCGAGAACCAGATCAGCCCATTCGCTCTCGCTAGGCGCACGATCAGTGGCAACCGTCCAGCCCGCATTGTCGTCGGTCACTGGATCTGGGGTCTGCACCAAATAACCACCATCGATGGGACGAAGAGAAAGACCCGGTGCGCCCGGTGCAACCGCCGTAAGAATCCTCAGATTTTTTTTCTCTTGCAGCGCCGCCAGTGCATCGGGTTCGTACCCAGGCGCAACCAACACTTCAGTGAACACAGGCGCGATTGCCTGCGCAACGGCAAGAGTTACAACGCGATTGAGGGCGATGATTCCGCCGAACGCGCTCACCGAATCGCATTCATGCGCACGGGTGTAGGCAGTGAGAAGGTCATCGGCCACGGCAACGCCACACGGATTTGCGTGCTTGATGACAACGGCAGCGGGACGCTCGCCGATTGAATGCACAAGTCGCCATGCCGCTTCGGTGTCGTACACATTCAAATACGACATTTCCTTGCCGCCATGCTGCTGTGCGCTGTCCCACCAACCCCGCTCACCCGCGGCGGAATAGCGGGCTCCGACCTGATGCGGATTCTCGCCATAACGAAGCACCTGTTCGCGCTTGAGATCAATTGTGAGCGTTTCAGGAAGCTCTGTCAGAACTTCGGTACCTTCACCCTTGGCCGGCATACCTGCATCGAACCACGAAAGAATTTCTGCGTCGTAGGCCGCAGTATGGGCAAATGCATCGCGCGCCAGTTGCGTGCGTGTTACTTGCGACAACGATCCGCTGCTTTTCAGTTCCGAAACGATTGCGCCGTATCGCGACGGATCGGTGACAATCGCGACATGGGCATGGTTTTTTGCCGCACCCCGAACCATTGCTGGTCCACCAATGTCAATCAGTTCGATTGAAGGTTCGGCCGAGAACGGATACAGATTGGCGACCACAAGATCGATTGCGTCGATGCCGTAAGTCTCCATATCAGCGCGATGTTCAGCATTGCTTGGATCGGCGAGGATGCCACCGTGGATCTTTGGGTGCAGCGTGACAACTCGGTGACCAAGAATGGCCGGGAACCCGGTGATGTCGGCAACATCAGTCACAGGGATGCCCGCATCGGCGATGACACGTGCCGTACCACCACTGGAGACCAAATCCCATCCGAGGTCATTCAGTTCGCGAGCGAACTCGACGATGCCGGACTTGTCGTATACCGATAGAAGTGCCCTCACTGGACGCTTCCCCTTTCGATGATGTCAGAAATAGTACGAACGTAAATGCGGCGCTCGACAGCTTTGATGCGTTCATGCAACGTTGCTGCGGTGTCCTCGGCTTCAATCGCTAGAGCTTCTTGAGCCAAAATTGGCCCGGCGTCAACTTCCTCGGTAGCGATGTGTACGGTGCAGCCGGTGACCTTTACGCCATAGGCAAGCGCATCTTCCACGCCATGCCAACCCGGAAACGAGGGAAGCAACGACGGATGGGTGTTCAGGATGTGGCCAGGGAATGTGCCAAACATGCCTTTGCCCAGAATTGTGCCAAACCCCGCCATCGCTACCAGTTCGATGTCCCAGCCTGAGAGCACCCCAAGCAGTGCGGCGGTGAAGCCATCTCGATCAAAGTCTTTGCCGTAGCTATGGCGCTTCACTATCTCGCATGACAAACCATTGCGGGCAGCAACCTCTTGGGCCCCGCACTCTCGATCGACGATAACCACCGAAACGGGCACATCGGCCGCGCAAATGGCATCAAGAATTGTTCCGCTACCTGAAGCCAACACTGCGAGTCGCATACCCCGCTGAACCTATCAGGAGGCGAGAAGGGGCTCTCCCGCAAGCGCACCGGCGTGCTCACCGTTCTCCATGAAGACCTCACCGTTGACAAGAGTCCACGCGTAACCGTTTGATCGCTGAACAAACCGGCCGGCCCCGCCGGGAAAATCATGTTGGAACGTGGGCAGCGGCAAAAACAGCGAATCGAGATCGAACACGTTCACGTCAGCCTTGGCCCCTTCAACGAGACGACCCCGATTACGAAAACCAAACAGATCGGCGGGCTGACCAGTCAGACAGTTGATGCCCTCGCCGATCGACATGAGGCCCCGCTCACGAATCCAGTAGGAAAGGAAAAACGTGGGCTGACTCGCATCGAGAATCTGCCCGACGTGGGCTCCGGAGTCGGCAAGGCCCAGCATCATTCGGGGATCGGTGAGCATTTCAGAAATTGCGGGAAAGTCTTGATTGAGGATGGGCCAATTGAGCGTGACCGATCCGTTGGATTCATCGATCAGATCGAGATAGGCCTCGACCGCGGTTGTGCCTCCACGTTCGGCATAGGCGGCCAATGACTCGGACGGATTGCAGTCGTATCGAGCACCCCGATCGGGCATCATCACGAAGTATTCGCGAGTTCCAGCGATTCCTGCTGGTCCATCTCCGCCAGCAATCAGTTCGGCGCGTACAGAAGGGTTTCGCAACACCGCAACGCGTTGTTCGAGTGTCTTCCCTTCGAGAATCTTCCAGCCGGGCAAACGACCAAACGGAGTGTGATGGCCCAGCGAGAAGATCACGCCGATACTGCGTGAGGTGGTTTGGGGTCGAAGGTTCGCACCATTTGCATTCGCTTCTGAAACGAAGTCCAGAACCTCACGCCATTGATTTGGAGCCGAGAGCACGTTGGTGAGGTTGAACGTAAACGGTCGACCAGCAGCACGACTCATCTCCGCCATGACCGCCACTTCGCTTTGGGCGCGATCAGTGCCCGGTCCTTCACCGTCGAATCGCGGAGCGCATCCGAGCACACCACGCCCATGTGTACGCAGGACTGAGGACAATGCAACGAGTTCGCGTGAGATCGCCCAAGTGCCCGGAACATTGCGACCATCGCGTGTGACATGGCGACCAGTGCGCGAGGTTGAAAAACCAACTGCTCCCGAGCGCATTGCTTCATCAACAAGATCAACCATCACTGCGAGTTCGTCATCAGTCGGATCAGCGCCCGCATCAAGCGAACGATCCCCCATGGCCCAGTAGCGAACAGCTCCGTGGCCAACGAACCCACCAAAGTTCATACCTTTTGGTTCACTACCCAACCATCGCAAGTAATCGCCATGGGTTGTCCATGTCCAGGGCATTCCCTCAAGGATCGACGGTGCGGGAATATCTTCAACCGCTTCCATCGCCTTAGCCAAAAACTCAGCGTCGCCATCTTTCACGGGCGCAAATGTCATTCCACAATTACCCATCACCACTGAGGTGACGCCATGCCAACACGTAGAGGTTCCGATTGGATCCCAGGCTAATTGCGCATCAAGGTGAGTATGCACGTCGACAAAACCCGGCGTGACCAATCTTCCGTCGGCTTCGAGGATGCGCTTTGCCGACCCGACATCGTCACCGATAGCCACGACCGTGTCGCCGTTAATCGCTACGTCGGCTCGCCGTGGTTCGGAACCCAAACCGTCGACAACTAGTCCCCCACTGATCACGACATCGTGCATGTGCTGACAGTACCGCTCAGCCGATACTCGTGACGGGAAACTTCACCGACCGGTTTCGCCGTCGAGCAGTTCTCTAATGATGTCGGCGTGGCCGGCGTGACGAGCCACCTCTTCAAGCATGTGGCCAAGTACCCAGCGCAGATTCACTATCTCGCCCGACCCTACCTGTACGCACTCGGCATTGAGATCGGTGGCGTCGTCGAGGATGGCATCGGCCCGTTGCCGGGCAAGCGCATATCCCCTCAGCGAAACCGCCATCGGCCCACGCTCGTAGTCAGGCACAACAAACTCTTGCCCAGCGAAGCAGTGGCAGAACCAGTACTCCTCGACAAACGCAAGGTGGTTCACCAGCCACAACAGCGTCGTATCCGATGGCAGTAGCGAACGCGCCGCCGCTTCGTCAGTAACCCCAGAGACTTTGCGGACAAACGAATTTCGCTGAAAGTCGTAGAACGCCCTCAAGGTTTCGAATTCACCAGCAACTAAATGCGGGGGTCCGGAATCATTCATTGGGCTCAGGCCCAGCCGTTCTCCCGAACAACCTCGACCATCAGTTCGCCCGCTTCAGTGGGGTTCTTGCCTACGCGAACACCAGCGGCTTCGAGCGCTTCCATCTTGGCGGCAGCAGTGCCCTTGCCCCCGGAGACAATGGCGCCAGCATGGCCCATCTTCTTGCCGGCGGGTGCGGTGACACCAGCGACGTAGGAAACAACCGGCTTGCTCATCTTATTCTTGATGAACTCGGCTGCTTCTTCTTCAGCAGAACCACCAATTTCACCAATCATCATGACGGCCTTGGTGTCGGGGTCGGCTTCGAAAGCCTCAAGGCAATCAATGAACGAGGTACCGGGAACCGGATCGCCACCGATACCGACGCAGGTGGTGACGCCAATGTCCTGAAGCTTGAGTTCATACAGCGCCTGGTAGGTGAGCGTGCCGGAACGGCTCACGATGCCCACCGGGCCGCCGGGCTTCGCGATCTCGCCGGCGGTGATGCCGATATTGCACTTTCCGGGGCTGATAATGCCGGGACAGTTCGGGCCCAGAAGACGCACGTTGGGGAAGTCACGCTTCAACTTGTTGAAGAACCATGCTTCGTCATGAGCGGGTACGCCTTCAGTGATGCACACGATGAACTCAACGCCACCTTCGGCTGCTTCCATGACGGCACTGCGCACGCCGGGAGCAGGAATGAAGATGCACGAAGCGTTGGCGCCGGTTGCCGCAACCGCGTCGCCCACCGATGCGAAGATCGGAATGCCGTCGACGTCTTCGCCAGCCTTTTTGGGGTTGGTGCCACCAACAACGTTGGTGCCGTAATCGCGATTGCGCAGACCGTAAAAACGTCCCTGCGAACCGGTGAGGCCTTGATAGATGACCTTTGTGTTCTCGTCAACAAAAATGCTCACGGTTTCCTCAGTTCTTCTTCGCGAGTTCGACAGCGGCAGCAGCGGCTTCGAGCATCGTGGGCTTGCTGACGAGCTTGTCGGAGAGGTGCGGTGCAAGAAGTGCACGCCCCTCTTCGGCATTCGTGCCGTCAAGACGGATAACGATCGGAGCGGAAATGTTGACCATCTCGAGCGCTCCGATGATGCCCTTGGCAACTTCTTCGCCCCGGGTGATGCCACCAAAGATGTTGATGAAGATTGATTTCACATTCGGGTCGTCGTTGATGACCTGCAGTGCGCCGGCCATAACTTCAGCGTTGGCACCGCCACCGATGTCGAGGAAGTTGGCGGGCTTGCCGCCGGCCTGATTCACAACATCAAGAGTGCTCATAGCGAGACCAGCGCCGTTGGCGATAACACCGACGGTTCCGTCGAGACCCACGTATTGCAAACCCTTTGCGTGCGCAGCCTGTTCACGATCATCGCGAACCTGCGTCGCCTCGTATTCGGCCCATTCATGGCGATAGTCGGCGTTGTTGTCGAGTGTGACCTTGGCATCAAGTGCATGCACGTTGCCATCGGTCTTCACGATGAGCGGGTTGATCTCCGCGAGGTCGGCATCGCCTTCGGTATAGGCGGTGTAGAGCTTCAGCAGCAGCGCCACCGCACCGTCGGTGACTGATGGGTTGAGGTTGGCAGCAAGCACCCAATCACGACACACCGATTCGGTGAGACCGTCGACCGGATCGATCCAGATCTTGGCAATCGCGTCGGGGTTTTCGACGGCGACCTGTTCGATCTCAACGCCGCCCTCTTTGGAGAGCATGCCGAGATGCTTCTTGGCAGAACGGTCGAGGGTGAACGACACGTAGTACTCCTCGGAAATGTCCGAGGCGATTTCGATCCAGAGGATGCGGGTGATGTGCCCGCCAATGTCGAGGCCAAGGATGTTGCCCGCGTGTTCGCGTACTTCATCGGCGTTGTTGGCCAGCTTGACACCGCCCGCCTTGCCCCGGCCGCCAGCGTGTACCTGAGCTTTGACCACGACGGGATAGCCCACCGCATCTGCCGCAGCGACCGCTTCGTCGACTGTTGTTACCGGACGCCCGTCGGACACCGGAATGCCGAACTGAGCGAAGAACTGTTTGCCTTGATATTCGAGAAGATCCACGGCGCAGAACGTAGTCACTCCAGAGGCCAAGCACCCAAACCTCCCGGGTGACACCGGTCGTGAGTCCGCAGATCTTGGGGTCCCTGCGTGGGAACCATCCGGTAGGACGGGCATACTTTCCACCATGCCCGTGCAGAAAAGCCCAAAGCGCAACTCTCGATCAGTCCTCCTGGCCGTAGCCGGAATTGCCGTGGGCGTTGTCTTAGTGTTTCTTCTTTTTGTGGTCGCAATCCCCTCGCTCACTGAATCGGGCACCGTTGAGGTCAAACTTGGCTCCGATACCTACGATGCCGGCAACGCCAGCGCTCGTGCCGCCAATATCGCTCAGGGCGGCCCGCTGCTGTTTTCCGATATCTCCAGCGGAAATCGCGATATTTACCTGCAGCACACCGGCGCGGATGCCACCACCGGTTGGTTTGCATTCGATGCCCGCCGCGCCGGTCAAGTTCGCGACTGCACGTTGATCTGGCAACCCGAACTTTCGAACTTTCGTGATCCATGTGATGGCACGACAATCAGTTCCAATGGCGAGGGACTCCCTGCCTACGTTGTAACCGTGACCGACAAAGGCAAAGTCATTGTTGACTTCCGGTTTGACGCTGAGCCCTCAACGACAGTGACCACTTCATAGATACTCGCTGACTACTTCGGGGTGGGAAACACCCTGAGTTGCGGTGTACGACGAACGACATCGACATTGCCGTCAAGATCAGCGTTGGCTGCGAAGGTTCCCGAGGCTGTGGTAACGAGGCCGTCGAGGGCGACTCCACGCTCGACGTAGAAATCACCGAGAAACTCAGCCACTTCATCAGAGGCCGGCGACTTGTACAGAGTGACCGGATCGTCATATTGCATCACCGAACCGTTCATCATGACGGCGATGCGATCGGCAACCGCCAAGGCTTCATCACGATCATGGGTCACGATAATTGCCGTTGCTTCATCGGCGCGCAGAGCAGCAACAACATCGGCACAAATTTCGGGTCGAAGAGCTGCATCGAGCGCAGAGAATGGTTCGTCCATGACGATCAACTGCGGTCGGGGCGCCATGGCGCGAGCTAGAGCTACTCGCTGCTGCTGGCCGCCCGAAAGTTCATCGACTCGACGGTTTTCAAATCCGGCCATACCCACAAGGGCTAAGCACTCTGGTACCCGATCCAACCTGTTCGCTGAACGAGGAAGTCCGAAACCAACATTTCCTGCGACCGACAAGTGGGGGAAGAGTGCACCCTCTTGCGGCACGTACCCAACGTGACGATATTCCGGGGCTATGAAAGTTTCCGAATCAACCACAAGTTCTCCGTTGATTGAGATCGAACCAGAATCGGGGCGTTCGAAACCTGCGATACATCGCAGCACCGTCGTTTTTCCGCCACCCGACGGACCCACAATTACGGCGATCTCACCCGACCGCACGGCAAAAGAAATAGTGTCAACGACACGTTCGCCATCGAATGACTTTGTAAGCGAGGAAACTTCAAGTGTTGGATTCACTGTGTCTCCCGCGCCAGGGTAAGTAACGCCGCAGGAATTGCTGCAACGACTACAAGCACCAGAGCGTAAGGGGCCGCACCGGCATAGTCAGCGACACTGGTACGAGACCAGAGTTCGGTGGCCAAGGTTTCCATTCCCGTCGGTCGTAAAAGAATCGTGGCTGGCAGTTCTTTCATCACCGTAAGGAACACCAGCGCAGCCCCGGCGAGCACTCCTGGTCGGGCTAGAGGAAGAGTGACCCTGCGAAGCACGCTCAAACGGGAGAGCCCGAGCGAACGAGCCGAATCCTCGATTGCCACCGGTGTCAGCTCAACCGACGACCTAACTGAACCAACCGCCAGTGAGGTGAACAGGACGACGTAGGCGAAGATCAACATCGGCACGCGCTGATAGACCGACGGAACTAACCGAACACCAAGATAGACCACTGACAAACCGATAACGATGCCGGGCAGTGCGTGAATGACAAACACCGTGCGCTCAGTTGCTTGTGCCCAACGAGATTTCACGCGAGCCGCAAGGACCCCAGTCGGCACCGCGAGGAGAATGATGGCCACTGTGGCCAACAACGACACGAGCAGGGTCTGACCAACCGCCGAGAACAGTTCGCCGGAATCGATTCCCATTCCTGCGGCATTGAAAAACCATCGAGTTACAAGGAAAATCGGCAGCATAAGAGTCACGATGGCGACTCCGATGAGGGAGAAAAATGCCGGTAACCGAGTCAGTCTGAGTTGAAGACGTTCGGGTGCACGCGAGACGCCACTGCCCATCGTCACTGCTCGACCATCCCCCCGAATCAACAACTCCACCCACACAAAAACCATTGAGATTGCGATAAGGACAAGGGACAAAATGGCGGCGCGAGTTGGATTAAATCCGGCTCTATACGCCCCGAAGATCACCCAAGTGAAACTCTCAAATCGCATCGTTGCCACTGCACCGAAGTCAGAAAGTGCATACAGACCAACCATGAGCGCTCCGGCTGTTGCTGCTGGGCGCAGTTGACGGAGTGTGAGCCGAAGCGTCACCTGCGTCGTCGTCAACCCGAGTGAGCGAGCGACGTCTTCCTGACGCGCATCGACTCTTCGTAGTGATGCAGACACCGGGAGGAAAACAAAAGGAAATGAAATTGAGGTGAGAACGAGCACCGCTCCCCAGAAACCAGCAAGCGACGGCACCCATGAAATCCAGGCATAAGCCGCAACATATGAAGGCAGAGCCAGTGGCAAAACGAGTAGGACAGCAAAAAATCGGTATCCGGGAAGATTCGTTCGCACAACGAGGAACGCCGAAGTGACCCCGACTAACAGGCTGAAAACAGTGACCGTGCCGGCCAAGGCCAGCGACCGGATCATGAGATCAAGCGTGCGGCGCTGCCAAATCTCGCTGACAACATTGTCTACGCCTCGTGATGAGGCCTGGAACAACAGATACAAGAGTGGAAGCGTGGCGATTGTCGCCGCAAGCACTGCGACAATCGCCACGACAGGGGAAACCCTGAGTGGTCGCGTTCCAAAACGGCGAGACTCCGTTTTTGTTTCCAACATCGCTCCGCTACTCATTGTCACTTCGTGAGAAGTCCAACCTTTTGCAGCAGTTCTTGGGTCTGCTCCAAAGATGCAAGGTCTGAAAGATCAATCTCAGGGGCCTGCAGCGATGCCAACGTTGGTTGCGTTGAACTGCCGGGAGTGATCCCATTCACTAATGCGAATTCGAATGTCTTATCGGCAAAATACTGTTGCGCTGGGGGGCTAAGGAGGTAGTCAACAAATTTCTGTGCGCTGGTCTTGTGCTTGGACGAGGACAGAATTCCAACCCCAGCGACATTCACCAAGCCACCCGGATCACCATTGGTGAGGAACTGGTTTGAGATTTTCACATTCTCTGCACCCTTCGTCTTGATGCGCTCATAGAGGTAGTAGTGGTTGACTAGGCCAAGTTGCACCTCGCCCTTGGCGATGCCATCAAGCACCGCACCATTCTTTTCATAGGCCTTTGGCTGATTCGCAGAGAAGGCACGTAGCCATTGTTCGGCACCGTCCTCGCCCCGCAGGACCCGAAGTCCGGTCACAAACGATTGCCAGGACGCGTTGGTCGGCGCATAGCCGATCTGCCCCTTCCACTTCGGGTCAAGCAAGTCATCGATTGACGTAGGCGGATTCGCGACTTTCACGTTGTCGTAGGCAATGACGCGCACTCGACCCGAAACTCCCACCCACATTCCGTCATCGGCCTGAAATGCCGACGGCACCTGCGAAAGGATCGACGAAGGAAGTTTGGTGAATCGTCCAGCAGCCGAAACAGCTCCGAGCGCACCAGCATCCTGAGAGAAGAACACATCGGCTGGTGATGCGCTTCCTTCGGTGATGATCTGCGCAGCGAGTTCGCCGCTATCGCCATATCGAGCTTCAACGGTGATACCGGTTTCCGCAGTGAACATCTCATATAACGGGGCGACGAGCGATTCGCTTCGGCCCGAATAGACAGTGAGTGGGCCCGAGGCGTCTGAGGAAGACGACCCACAGGCGACAGCGAAAAGTGACAGAACCACGAGCGCAGCGATAGCCACCAACGCCCGAGGATTTTGGCCTCGTCTGGGGATCTCTTGCTGCACGGCCTCTTTTTTGGCCAAGCCCATAGCGTTTCCTTGCTTCTCGATGATTGTTAGGTATGCCTTACATGGAGATGTTAAGCCTACCTAACGGATCTGACAAGTCGTCAGAAAAGAAAATCCTCGATCAGCATTTTTCTAAGGGGGCCCAGGCCAGCAAGAGGCGCTTTTCACCGAATCCGGGGAAGCGCACAATGGCTTCGGCCTTGTCTCCGGCCCCTTCGATGCCCAAAATCACCCCTTCACCAAACTTTCCGTGGCGCACGTCGTCGCCCACTTTGAGGCCAATGGCATCGGCCCCGCTTGGTGCCAGCGGGGCGGACTTGAGGGCGTTCTCACGGATCTCGTCACGGGTGGTTCGACCTCCGCCGCCAATAACCGGGCCCGACCAATCGTCGTCTTCACTTCGGCTGCGACCGCCGCTACCCCAGATGCCGCTTTCAGAACCGCGATTGCTTCCCCACGCACTTCCCGAAGAACTGCCCGAAGCGCTGCGCGACTGACGCCGGTTGCCTTGTACTGACTCGACAAGTTGCGCGGGGATTTCATCGAGAAAACGACTGGGGGGGTTGTATTGCGTGCTGCCAAACATGGTGCGAGCCCACGCGTGACTGAGATAGAGACGCTTGCGCGCACGTGTAATGCCGACATAGGCGAGACGACGTTCTTCCTCGAGTTGATCGGGTTCGGCCAGCGTGCGCATATGAGGAAAAATTCCGTCTTCCATACCGATGAGAAAGACACACGGGAACTCAAGGCCCTTGGCTGAATGCAATGTCATCAACACAACCGACGAGTCATCGTCATCTAGAGAATCAGTATCGGCGACGAGACTGACCTGCTCAAGAAACTCATCGATTGAGCCAAAATCACGGGCGGCACCGACAAGTTCGGAAAGGTTCTCGATACGACCTTCGGATTCGACCGAATGTTCGGCCTCGAGTTCCTCGATATAGCCAGACCGCTGCAGTGCGGCCTCGAGAATTGTTGCCGGTCCACTGTCAAGAAACAACATTAGTTCATCGACAAGCTTCAAGAATTGTTCAATACCTTTCAGCGCTTTACCGGTCACTCCTGCAGCGGCGGCCTCGCGCAGTACATCAAAAAATGTTAAGCCATGACTGCGTGCGTAAACATCGAGTCGGCCAACTGATGATTCGCCCACACCCCGTTTGGGGACGTTGAGGACGCGCTTGACGCTGACTTCGTCGGAGGGGTTAACCGCAACCTTCAAATAGGCCAGCGCATCTTTTACTTCCCGGCGATCGTAGAAACGTGTGCCGCCGATAACTTTGTACTGAATGCCGACGCGCATGAGGTATTCCTCGATTAATCGGCTTTGCGCGTTGGTGCGATAGAGAATCGCACAATCACCCCAGCGATGACCGTTTTCGTGCAGGTGATTGAGTTGATTGGCAACCCATTGCGCTTCATCGGCCTCGTCATCGGCGTGATAGCGGACGATGACTTCACCGGCGCCCGCTTCTGTCCAGAGTGCTTTGGGCCGACGCGACATGTTGTTATCGATCACTGCGTTGGCCGCATCGAGGATTGTCTGTGTCGAGCGGTAGTTCTGCTCGAGTAGCAACACGGTGGTATCGGGAAAGGCATTTTCGAACTCAAGAATGTTGGTGATGTCAGCGCCGCGCCACCCGTAGACGCTCTGATCGCCATCACCCACCACGCAAACGTTGTGATGTTGCGCTCCGAGCATGAGCACCATGTCGTTCTGAACGTGATTGGTATCTTGATATTCATCAACAAGGATGTGGCGGAAGCGGCGTTGATACATTTCGAGCACATCGGGGTGCTCCCGGAAAAGTTTCACGGTATTCGTGAGCAGATCGTCGAAATCCATTGCGCCGGCCTTGAGGAGGCGCGCTTGGTAATCGACGAACACTTCGGCAATCTTCCGCTCGAAAATAGATCCGATACGAGCGGCATAAGTCGTCGGGTTGAGACCTTCGTTTTTAGCCGCCGAAATTGAACTGTGAACTGAACGTGATGGAAACTTTTTGGCATCAAGGCCAAGATCGCGAATGCAATAGCCAGTGAGACGCTCGGCATCGGACTGGTCATAGATCGTGAATGAGGACGGGAAGCCCAGGCGTTTTCCGTCTCGGCGCAGAATGCGCACACATGCTGAGTGGAACGTGGAGACCCACATTTTGTCAGCCACCGGGCCAATGAGCGCAGCGACGCGCTCTTTCATTTCTCCTGCGGCCTTGTTGGTGAAGGTGATGGCGAGTATCTCGAATGGCGACACGCCTAGATCGCCGATGAGATGGGCAATGCGCTGTGTGAGGACTCGGGTTTTGCCCGAACCAGCGCCGGCGATGATGAGCAGCGGGCCTTCTGCATGGGTAACGGCCTCAAGCTGTACTGGATTGAGGCCGTCGAGAAGGTCCGCAGGGGCACGCGAGTCGTTGCTAGAGGACGACTCGTCGTCGAAAAATGAAGTCATGAACTTATAATCCTACCGGCGCCCTGAGATGCTCTGAGCGGGTTCAACTAGCGGGTAGCAGCCGATCTCGAAAGAATTGCAGCACCTGATCGAGCGCTTCACGGGTCGGGTGACCGGGCTCGTCAACCAAGTGTTCGGTCAGGACCGAATGGGCATTTTTGGGGTTGCCCCATTCGTTGCCTTCGGAGGAATCAATCTCAACACCGATAAATCCGTCACCCAGTTCTCGACGCAAGGTTGCGAATCGTTCAGCCGGTACCGCCCGATCGTTCGTAAAGCGCAGACCGAGCACACAAATATCGTCATTGGCAACACGCTCCTTCACTACGCGCAGGTCCTCGGGTGAAAGATGAATACTCGCTTTCGCCTTTTTTGAAATCGGTAAAGGTAACGAAGGTTGACTCACTACCGGCGCGATCACCGAAGAATCAACAGTCATACCCAGAGCAAAACCACCGGTGAAACACATTCCAATTGCACCCACACCGGGCCCGCCGCATTCGGCATGCGCATGACGGGCAAGGGCCCGTAACCAGACCGACAACGGTTCGGTCTTGCCGGTGGCAAATGCGGCGAATTCTTTCGACACACAGCCTTTCGCTAAAGACTTGGCGATGTACCGCCCGCTTGGCGCTTTTCCTGGGGTACCAAACAGAACCGGGAGGAACACGGTGCAACCAAGTTCGCGCACGCGTCGAGCAAAATCAGCCACATCGGGCGTGATGCCGGGAATCTCCGCCATCACGATGACGGCCGGGCCAGCACCACTGCGAAAGACCGTATGGGTTCTGCCCTCGTGCGTGAACGAACCACAGATGAAGTCGGTGAGGGGGTCATTATGCGTTCCGATGTGCGAATCGTTTGGTTTCGAGGCCATGGCCGAACGCTAGAGGTCGTCGGCTTCGTTTGCCCGCTCATCGAAACCGGTATAGGTGGGCCCAAGAGGTAGTAGGAAAGAGGAACCGATTGGCCAAGGGAGAACCGTGGGCAGAGATGAAGGACGCTTCGAGGGCAAGGTCGTGCTCATTACCGGCGCGGCTCGCGGGCAGGGTCGAGCCCACGCCCGTCGATTCGCAGCCGAGGGCGCCAACATCATTGCTGTCGATGCCTGCGCTCCGATTCTCCCCGATGTCGCCTACGAAGCAGCCACCGAGGAAGACCTGCACGAGACCGCCCGTATGGTCGAAAAGGAAGGCCGCGGAATCGTTGCCCATGTTGCCGATGTACGCGACCAGTCCGCACTTGATGCTGCCGTAGCCGAAGGGGTCGACCGCTTCGGTCGACTCGATGTGATTGTTGCCAACGCCGGAGTCGCCAGCTATTTCCGCACTTGGGAAGTTCCCGAAGAACACTGGGCGATCGTGCTCGATGTAAACCTCACCGGCGTTTGGCGCACCGTGAAGGCGGGTCTTCCCGCCATGATCGAAGCCGGCAACGGCGGTGCCATCACCTTCATCAGTTCTGCTGCCGGGCTGCGCGGGTATTCCTATCTTGGCCACTACGCCGCCACCAAACATGGCCTCGTTGGACTCATGCGCTCGCTCACGCTTGAGGTCGGCCAGTACAACATCCGCGTAAATACCATTCACCCCGGTGCTGTCGACACGATCATGGGCCACGACCCCGATGTGCCTCGCATCATCGCCGAGGACCCGCGCACGACCGGCGCGTACACCGGTCAACGACCGCTCGACAGTGGCGCACAGTCAGTAGATGACATCTCTAATGCGTTGTTATGGATAAGTTCTGATGAAGCTCGCATGGTCACCGGCATCACACTGCCGATCGATGCCGGCGCAGCGATGAGATAGCTGAGAGAAAACCACATGAGTATTCGACTCCCCCGCCAAAAACCATTCCGATTTAGCATTCAGGCCAGCGAACCTCCCGGTGGTTTCACTGGAACTGCCGACGATGGCGACCGCTGGCGCGCCTTAGCCCGCCAAGTCGAAACGCTTGGTTACGACTCACTCACAATCGCCGATCACCTTGACGCTCAGTTTGCAATTACCCCGGCCCTCGTGTCTGCCGCCGAAGCAACGAGCACACTTAAAATTGGCACGCTCGTGTGGTGCAACGACTATCGCCATCCAGTTGTTTTGGCCAAAGAGGCGGCAACCATCGATCTTCTCAGTGGTGGCCGCCTTGAGTTCGGGATCGGTGCCGGCTGGATGACCACTGACTACGAACAAACGGGCATCGCCCTCGATCGGCCCGGTGTGCGAATCGACCGTATGGCCGAGGCCATCACCATCATCAAAGGATTGTTTGGTGTCGGTCCCGTGAACTTCAGTGGCGAGCACTACACAATCACTGGCCACGAAGGAACGCCGAAACCACTGCAGTCGCCCATTCCGTTCCTCATCGGCGGTGGTGGCAAAAAGGTACTGACTATTGCTGCACGCGAGGCTGACATCATCGGCATCAATGTGGCCCTCACCGCCGGTGTCATTGATGCATCAGCCGGACCCAATGCCACCGCAGAAGCCACGGAGGAAAAGATTCAGTGGATTGCCGATGCCGCTGGCGATCGCTACGCCGGGCTTGAGTTGCAAACCCGCGTGCACCTTGCCGTTGTCACCGATGATCGAGAAGGATTTGCTGAAATGGTGGCGCCGGCACTCGGTCTCACCGGTGCTCAGGCACTCGAATCCCCGCACGCACTAGCCGGCACTGTTGATCAACTGTGCGAAACCATCATTGAGCGTCGCGAGCGTTGGGGGCTGTCGTACATCACCGTTGGCGCCGACGCGGTGGAATCGTTTGCGCCAATCGTTGCTCGTCTTGCAGGAACCTGACTATTCCCACTCGATTGTGCCGGGGGGTTTCGACGTGATGTCGTAGGCCACTCGATTAATGCCCGGTACCTCGTTAATGATCCGCGATGACATGCGCTCAAGAAGTTCATAGGGAAGTCGGGCCCAGTCGGCGGTCATCGCATCTTCGCTGGTGACAGCGCGAATGATCGCAGGGAAGCCGTAGGTGCGTTCGTCGCCCATAACGCCAACCGAACGAATATCAGGAAGTACAGCGAATGCCTGCCAAATTTCGCGCTCGAGGCCGGCAACCTTCACCTCTTCGCGGACAATGGCGTCGGCCTTCTGCAACATCTCGACCTTGTCGCGAGTGACTTCACCGATGATGCGTACGCCCAAACCCGGACCGGGGAATGGTTGGCGCCACACAATTTCATCGGGCAGACCAAGTTCGGCTCCGACTTTACGGACCTCATCTTTAAACAGCGCACGTAATGGTTCGACAAGTTCGAAGTCCATATCGTCGGGAAGTCCACCCACGTTATGGTGACTCTTGATCTTCGCTGCGTCTTTGGTGCCCGATTCAATGACATCGGGATACAACGTGCCTTGAACCAGGAACCGAGCGTCTTCGAGGCCGACTTTTGCATCTTCAAACACACGAATAAAAAGTTCACCGATCGCTTTGCGCTTTTCCTCAGGATCAGTGAGGCCGACAAGGCGTTCGAAGAAACGATCGCCAGCCCGCACATGGATCAACTCGATGCCCTGATGGCGCTGGAATGTCTCGACCACCTGTTCGCCTTCACCTAACCGCATGAGACCGGTATCGACGAACACACAGGTGAGTTGGGATCCGATTGCTTTGTGCACGATCGCAGCGGCAACTGCAGAATCGACGCCACCCGACAGCCCACAAATTGCTCGACCGGTGCCGACCTGGGCACGAATCAGTTCAACTTGAGTCTCGATGATTGATGACATCGTCCATGAAGGAGCGAGTCCGCAGCCGTCATAAAGAAAATGCTCGAGCATTTCCTGACCATGCGGCGTATGCACGACCTCGGGGTGGAACTGCACGCCAAAGCGACGGTTCTTTACGTCCTCATAGGCAGCTGCGGGCGTTTCCGGAGTCGACGCGGTGACCAAAGCGCCAACCGGCGGCTTCGTGATGGTGTCGAAATGACTCATCCAAACCGGCTGTGTACGGGGCTGAGCTGAGCTAAACAAAACATCATCGGTTGAGACGGTGAGTTCGGTGCGCCCGTATTCGCCCCGATCAGTGCGAGAGACCTCGCCGCCGAGATCTCGTGCGAGCAACTGCGCGCCGTAACAGATTCCCAGAATAGGAACGCCCAGTTCGTACACACCTTGATCGATGGAAGGTGCCCCATCAACGTGCACCGAAGCGGGACCACCCGAAAAAATGATGCCGGCAGGATTTTTGGCGGCAACCTCGGCTGCCGTCAGGTTGTGACCGACGATTTCAGAATAAACGTGGGCCTCGCGAACGCGCCGAGCAATGAGCTGGGCGTACTGCGCACCAAAATCCACGACCAGAACTGGCCCGACGGGCGAACCGCTTTTCGCACCAGGGTTCAAGATCAGTGACCCATTCCGACGCCCTGCGCTTTTTGCAGAACCTTTCCTTCGGTCTGAAGTGCGGGCGCCACCATGACCTCGGCCTTTTGAAATTCCTTCACGGTTTGATACCCGCAGGTGGCCATCGAGGTACGAAGGGCACCGAACAAGTTCATGCGGCCATCGTTTTCGTTGGCGGGGCCGATAAGGATTTCTTCAAGAGTCCCGCGGGTGGTGGTCTTGACGCGAGCACCACGAGGAAGTGTGGGATGGAATGTCGCCATGCCCCAGTGATAACCACGGCCAGGCGCTTCAGAAGCAGCAGCCAATGGTGAGCCGATCATGACGGCGTCGGCACCGCAGACGATTGCTTTCGCAATATCGCCACCGGTTCCCATGCCTCCGTCGGCGATGACTTGGCAGTAGACACCGGTTTCATCGAGATGACGCATACGAGCAGCGCGGGCGTCGGCGATTGCCGTTGCCTGCGGTACGCCAAGACCAAGAACTGCACGTGTCGTGCACGCGTGGCCGGGGCCAACGCCAACAAGTACGCCAGCAGCACCAGTGCGCATGAGATGCAAGGCCGCTTGGTACGAGGCGCAACCGCCAACAATCACGGGCATGTCGATTTCACGAACGAATTTCTTGAGGTTCAAGGGTTCAACGGTTTTCGAAACATGTTCGGCCGACACAACGGTGCCTTGAATGACGAGCAGGTCGAGTTCGGCATCGAGAATGGCCTTGGACAACATCTCGGTACGCTGCGGAGTAACTGAAGCACAGGAGGTAACGCCGGCAGCGTTGATTTCACGAATCCGTTGGGTAACGAGCTCGGGCTTGATGGGCTCCATGTAGATCTGTTGCATGCGAGCGGTGGCTTTTTCAACGTCGAGCTTGCTAATTTCTTCAAGCAAGGTTTCGGGATCTTCATAACGTGTCCAGAGACCTTCAAGGTTGAGAACGCCAACGCCACCGAGCCGACCAATTTCGATTGCGGTCGCCGGGCTCACGACTCCGTCCATGGCGGAGGCCATGAGAGGAAGACCGAACGAAAACGCATCGATCTCCCATGTGATGTCGACATCCTCGGGATCGCGTGTGCGGCGGCTCGGCACGATGGCGATGTCATCGAAGCCGTACGCCCGACGGCCTGACTTGCCCATTCCGATTTCGACTTCAGCCATTGCTGATCCCTTCGCTCAAATCCGTCGGGGGAACCCCGGGGGAGGAATGGCGGAACAAGACCGCAAGGGCCCCTCTCCGCTGGAAAGAGAGAACTCTACTCGCCGAGACCGGGCGGGAGCACCGCTCCTGGCGCGTCCCAGTGGGAAAGTTCGGCCAGAGGGTCGTGGGTGTCGGTCGCGATAGCCAGCAGATTGCGGAGCATCGCTGCGGTTGCACCCCACACGGTGAGTCCCTCTATCTCAAAGAAGAACACCGGGCGCGTGTGGGGCCCGAATGTCCAAAGCTCTTCACGAAAACTTCCATCAGCCAACAACTCGTCAAGGCCAACGTGCAGTATCAATTCGACCTCGGTAGGCGAAGCTTCAAGGCGGGGAATAACGAGATGGGGTTGGGCGATTTCGGCCACGAATGGCACGATCCACGAACGGCTTGAAACGGTTTGAAGGTGATCAAGTTCGCCAAGATGAGCAACTGCGGCAGGGTCGAGAGCGATTTCTTCTTGCGCCTCACGTAGCGCCGTTGTCCAGAGATCTTCGCCTGGCTCTTGACGACCTCCGGGAAAACTCACTTCTCCGGCGTGGCTGCGCATATGGCGCGACCGACGCGTGAGAACAACTTGGGCTGCTCCTCCGCTCGACTCGTTGTCGTACAAGCCGGCAAGGGTCGCAGAACGAGATTGGTCGGCGCCGACTAGATGTGCCCGAGGAGCCGGAGCCTCTGCCATCACCGAACGGATCTGCGCCATCGTCGGACGACGCTCCTGCGGAGGCAACTGAGCCCATGGAGCGGGTGCGCCCTCGGCGACACCGGGCGGGCGCGGAATCTGCGGCTCAGACTGACTCAGGACTGCCCTGCCTGTTTTTGTTCGACGAGCACCCGCAGCAACTCCGGCATGCCTGCGGTTTTGAGGTTGGCCATTACACGACCGGGTGTGTTCTCACCGGTTTCCCACTCGTTCCATGCTGCGAGAAGTTTTTCGGCGTCGGGCGGTGGTGGTCCTTTACTCATGTCCATAGCCGGAAGGGTAGCGACCAAAGGGGCTGCGGCGACGCTTACGGCAAAGTCTTTACCGGAGAAACGCAGATGGCCGGCCCCGAAGGACCGGCCATCTGGAACAACAACTTGCTCAGGAGAGCAAGGTCACATCATTCCGCCCATGCCACCCATACCGCCCATGGCAGCAGCGGCAGCAGCTGCGCCGCCGCCGTCGTCGGGCTTATCGGCGACGAGTGCTTCAGTGGTGAGGAGCAAAGCCGCAATCGAGGCTGCGTTCTGCAGTGCGGCGCGAGTGACCTTGGCCGGGTCAATGACACCAGCCTTGAGAAGGTCAACCATTTCGCCAGTTGCAGCGTTGAAGCCCATCGAACCCTTTTGGGCTTCGACCTGCTGGACAATGACAGCACCTTCGTGGCCAGCGTTGTCAGCAATGAGTCGAGCCGGAGCCTCGAGCGCACGGTAGACAGCGCGAGCGCCAGTGGCTTCGTCACCTTCAAGCGAGTCAATGGTCTTCGCCAGCGAGGCGCGTGCACGGAGAAGTGCGGTGCCGCCACCAGCGACAACGCCTTCTTCGATCGCTGCACGAGTTGCGCTGAGTGCATCTTCGATGCGGTGCTTCTTTTCCTTGAGTTCAACCTCGGTAGCTGCACCAACCTTGATGACCGCAACGCCGCCCGAAAGCTTCGCCAGACGCTCTTGGAGCTTCTCACGATCCCAATCGGAATCGGTGTCGTCGATCTCGCGCTTGATCTGCGCAACACGACCATTGACATCGGCAGATTCGCCAGCGCCTTCAACAATGGTGGTTTCGTCTTTGGTCACAACAACCTTGCGGGCGGTGCCGAGGAGGTCAAGCGTGGCCGAGTCGAGCTTGAGGCCGATCTCTTCACTGATGACCTGACCGCCGGTAAGGATGGCCATATCAGCAAGCATTGCCTTACGACGTTCGCCGAAGCCCGGAGCCTTGACGGCGACTGAGCTAAAGGTGCCACGGATCTTGTTCACTACGAGAGTGGCAAGTGCTTCGCCATCGACATCTTCCGCAATGATCAGAAGGGGCTTGCCCGACTGCATGACCTTTTCAAGCACGGGAAGCATGTCCTGCACCGAAGAGATCTTCGAGTTTGCGAAGAGGATGTACGGATTGTCGAGAACTGCTTCTTGGCGCTCGAGGTCAGAAACGAAGTACGGGGAAAGGTAGCCCTTGTCGAACTGCATACCTTCAACAAAGTCGAGGTCCATACCAAAAGTGTTGGACTCTTCAACAGTGACGACGCCGTCCTTACCGACCTTGTCAATTGCGTCAGCAATCACACCACCAATAACGGTGTCGGCAGCTGAAATACTGGCGACCTGAGCGATCTCGGACTTGTCGTCGATCTCCTTGGCCTGCGCGTGGATGCTTTCGACTGCTGAAGCAACTGCCTTTTCAATGCCGCGCTTGAGACCAAGCGGGCTTGCGCCGGCAGCAACATTGCGGAGACCTTCGCGAACGAGAGCCTGGGCAAGAACGGTGGCGGTGGTGGTGCCGTCGCCAGCGATGTCATTGGTCTTTGTCGCAACTTCCTTGACCAATTGCGCGCCCATGTTCTCGAAAGGATCTTCGAGTTCGATTTCACGAGCAATAGAAACACCATCGTTGGTGATTGTCGGTGCGCCGAATTTCTTGTCGAGCACCACGTTGCGGCCCTTCGGGCCGAGCGTGACCTTGACTGCGTCTGCCAGTGCGTTTACACCAGCTTCGAGGGCGCGCCGTGCGTCCTCATCAAACTTGAGCATCTTTGCCATGTGTCAGCTTCCGATCACTTGATGACCGCGAGGACATCGCGGGCGTTGAGGATGAGAACGTCTTTGCCATCGACGGTGATTTCGGTGCCGCCGTACTTTGAGTAGACGACGGTGTCGCCGGTCTTGACGTCGACGGGAATGATTTCGCCGGTCTGTTCGCTGCGACGGCCGGGGCCGACGGCAAGAACTTCACCCTGTTGGGGCTTCTCTTTGGCGGTATCGGGGATGACAAGACCGCTGGCGGTCGTTGCTTCGCTTTGTCCGGGAAGGACCACAATGCGGTCTTCGAGGGGCTGAAGGTTCATAGCTGGAGCCTCCGTAAGGCAGTTGGTCGTAGTGCTCGCGGGGTTTTGAGCACTTAGCACTCTCCGAGTGGGACTGCTAACGATAGGCCCCTGCCCAGCGGCGCACAACCTGAGATCTGAGAATCCCACCTGCGAGTCGGCAGTGGATCACAGAAGCGTGGAAACCAACCGAAGATTGGGGTCGGCACCGGTATCGAGAGGCGATGGCCCATCGGACTGAAGCCGGTACCAGCCTGCCGCCGCAACCATGGCGGCATTATCGGTACACATCGCCCGGCTCGGCAGGAAGGCCCGCAGCCCATCGGCCACGCAGGCATCAAGGAGGCGCTCGCGCAGCAAGGAATTGGCCGCCACTCCCCCGGCCAGGCACAAACCCTTGGCCCCAAGGTCTTGCGCCGCGCGACGCGCTTTGGTCACCAGCACATCAACGACTGCTTCTTGAAACGCAGCAGCGACATCGGCCGTTTCGACCTCAGGATTACGACGCACATGATTGACCACCGAGGTCTTGAGACCCGAGAACGAAAAGTCATAACCCTCGTTGAGGAAGGCCCGGGGAAACTTGATCGACTCGGGATCGCCCTGCATGGAGATGGTATCGATGGCTGGTCCACCGGGATAGCCAAGGCCCAAGTAGCGCGCAACTTTATCGAATGCTTCTCCAGCAGCATCATCAATGGTGGAGCCCAAAACGCGGTACTGGCCGTGTCCTTCCATCAGCACCAACAACGTGTGACCACCCGACACCAGCAACACCACAACTGGCAATTCGATTTCTGGGTCTTCGAGCAACGCAGCGTAGAGATGAGCTTCGAGGTGATTGACCGCAACAAATGGAACGTCCCATACAAGGGCAAGGGTTTTTGCGGCGCTCACACCAACAAGTAACGCTCCGATGAGGCCAGGGCCAACCGTGGCCGCAACTGCATCAACATGATCATCCTGAATTCCTGCCTCGATCAGTGATCGAGCGATGACTGGGGTAAGAAGTTCAACATGGGCGCGGCTGGCGATTTCGGGCACGACTCCGCCATAGCGCGCGTGTAGATCGATCTGGCTCGAAACGACAGAAGACAACACATGGTGCCCGTCGACGACAACGGCCGCCGCCGTTTCGTCACAACTCGTCTCAATACCCAGCACCCGCGTGCCGGGAAGCGAATGTTGTGGAGTGGTTCCCGTCATGCTTTCTCGGCCTCTTTTGCTAGAGCACTGGCTTCGTTAGATCTGTCATTACAAGGACGCACACTGTCATCGATACAGAGCGGTGATGGCAGGTTTGCTTCAATCGCCGCAAGGCGGGCCGCATACTCGGCAGTATCAACTTCGTATGCCCATAAGACGAGAGCGTCTTCGGTCGGGTCTTTGTAATAGTCCTTACGAGCGCCAGCAGGTGCAAAACCGAACCGCCGGTAGAGCGCCAGCGCAGCAACATTCGAGGCGCGTACTTCAAGGGTGATTGAGTCGGAACCGTGCGAGATCGCCCGACGCACCAAGACCAGCATCAGTTTCGTACCGATGCGACCACGCTGGGCTCCGGGATCGACAGCAACGGTGGTGATATGACCCTCACCAATGACATAGAGCAGCCCGGCGAAGCCAACAACTCGGGGATCACCAGCTCGTGTCTCGGTTGTACCTCGTTCTTGGAGAGCAACGAGATACTCGCGTTCTTCGCGTCGTACCTCAGCAAGGAACAGTCCGAGCGACCAGGGAGTAGTACTGGTCTTCTCCTCAATTCTAAGCACATTGCGCAAATGCCGCCTTCGCATTTTGCTGATGACAACAGGTTCGAGTGCAGCTTCCTCGGATTCTAAATCGGATGCAACGGTGGCCATCTTCAGATGCTCGGTCTCGTGGTCCAATTGATTTCCGCATCGGGTTTACGCAGATAAAGCGGTTGCAGATCCCAGGGCTTGACCCATTGCTCACGCAGCGCTTGTGCGTGAGCCAACATAACTAAAGAGGTTGCATTCGGGTAGGCAAAACCTTCCTCGGCAATCTCACACTTTTTTAAACCATCAAAGACTTCGCTGTAACGAATAGCCCCATCGCCCACGAGTAGACACTCTTCACCCGAGGCCATGAGTTCCGAAGCAAGATCGTCTGGCGATCCAACCTGATGGTCGGTCACACGCTGAACCCCACCAGGAACCTGGCGATAAAACGCATAAAATAGTTCGCTACGACGGGCATCAATGGTGGCCACAATGAGACGCGACGTGAACCGAACGGGAAACGCAAGCAGGTCAAGACTGGGAACACCGATCATTGGCACATCAAGCGCGTAAGCCATCGCTTTTGCTGCTGCGACTCCGACTCGAAGCCCAGTAAACAATCCTGGGCCAAGGTCAACAGCGACAACGCTGATCTCCGACAACTCAATGCGAGCTTGTTTACAAGCGAATTCGATTGAAGGGGTGAGGACTTCAGCGTGTTGACGGCCGCGACTTGATTGGGTTGACGCAAGAACCCCCTCGTGCCCACCAACAGCGACGCTTACTTGCATGGTTGCGGTATCAATTCCGAAAATAAGCATCAGTCATCTCTGTCGGGTTCGTGAATCCACGGAGAGACCGCAGTGGCTACTGCCCGAATCCGTGCGCTCCATCGCGCACCCACCGGAACAAGTTCCAAAATTCGGATGTCATCGGCACCACCAGTTTGATCAATCGAAATCGCGACCTCGTCGAAGGAGAACCGAATCTCGAGATACTCCGCCGGCAACGCCGGCGCAACCGCATCGCCCCATTCGATGACGGTAACTCCCCCGTCGTCAAGCATCTCGGGTACGCCAAGATCGAGTACTTCGCCTAACCCTTCAAGTCGATACACATCAAGGTGATTGAGTTCGAGCCGACCCTCATAGGTATTCACCAGCGTAAAGGTGGGACTGGTAATGAGATCGTCGATACCAAGTGCGGCACCAAAGCCTTGCGTAAATGCGGTCTTGCCCGCACCGAGATCACCGGCCAGAAGTACGAGGTCTCCCGGACGCGCCAATTCCGCGAGAGCAGCAGCGAGTTCCTTCGTCTGCGTTGCAGAGGTCGTACGGGCGAAGATCACACGCGCTCGCTTCCCGTATAAAAACGAGGTACTCGCGGACCAATACCGCAGATAACTTCATAGGCGATGGTGTCGAGGCACTCTGCTACTTCTTCGGCAGTTATTTCTTCATCGCCCTGCTGGCCGATCAGTACAACTTCGTCCCCGACCTCTATGTGGTCCTCGCCGCAATCAACCATGAGTTGGTCCATAGTGACGACTCCAACAATTGCTCTTCTTCGTCCACCAATGAGCACCTCGCCACCATTCAGCCCAAGCCGACGAGGCACTCCATCGGCATAACCAATCGGGACCGTGGCCACATTGCTATCGGTTTCAAAGCGATGACGTAGTCCGTAGGAAATACCTTCACCGGCGGCAACTCGCTTCACCATTGAAACCTCAGCGTGTAACGAAAGCGCCGGCTGAAGGTTTGGGGTACCGGGCAGACCAGGTGATGGGGCTATGCCGTAGACGGCGATACCGACACGCACGAGGTCGTAGCGACCGCGCGGGTGTGCGATGGCAGTTGCTGAATTGGCCGAGTGACGAATCAATGGCGTAAGGCCGGCGGCCTCAAGTTCGGCCAGCACAGCCTCGTAACGATCAAGTTGCACATTGGTGAAGGGGTTGTCTGGTTCATCAGCGACTGCACAATGGGTGAACACGCCTTCAAGTGCGAGTTCAGGGTGCTTTGCCACCTCAAGTGCAAGCGCAAGCGCATCGGCGGGTGCCACACCAATTCGATTCATGCCTGTATCAACCTTGATATGCACCGGCACAACTTTGTTTTGGGCGCGAGCGGCATCGGCAAGTAGTTCAACTGCTTCGACAGAGAAGATGCACACGCGCAGGTCATAACGAACAACAGCAGGAAGGTCGGCGAGCCGAGGCTGCGAGAGCAGCAAAATCGGAGCAGTAATTCCCGCCTTGCGGAGAACTGCAGCCTCTTCGATCAGTGCAACGGCCAACCAATCTGCACCAGCTTGAAGAATGGCCTCACTAACTGCAATTGCACCATGGCCGTAGCCATCGGCTTTCACAACCGCGCACACCAAGGAAGGCGCCACGAGCGTGTGAACGACTCCCACGTTGTGGGCAATCGCTTCGAGGTCAACCTCGACGCGTGCGGCGCGCATCGAACTACTCGCCCGCGTCCCACTCGGCAACGATGGCGCGAACAATGTCGCCACGAGCGACGATTCCTATAAGTGCCCCGGATTCATCCAGAATCGGCAGACGATCGGCCCCCTGTTCATGCATGACCGTTGCGGCGTACTCGACGGTGTCCTCCGGGCTAATTGTTGGAGCGGCATCTCCCATCACTTCGCCCACCGTTGAGCCAAGCGCCTTCTCGACGTCCTTATCAAACTGCTTCTTCGATGAGGGCAATTCAATGTAGGCCCCGAGCAATGTGATGACAGTGGGGAGATGAACTCGGGCTTCTTCGACAATCAGGTCGGAAGTAGAAAGGAGTCCGACGATGTCTCCATCAGCGTTAACGACAGGAGCGCCATCAATATTGCGAATAAGAAGCGAACGCATGGCATCCATAACGTTGTCCTCGGGAGAAAACACAAGGACGTCGGTGACCATCACGTCACGAACCGGAAGTTCTCGAAGCATCAATCCTCCATGATCCGGCTCAAGACCGGAGTACGGCCTTTTTGCGATCAGGGCCGCAGAAAGGTCAGTTCGTCGAGCACGGCCGGAAGATGAGCGATGACGTCGCCAGCTACCAAACCACGGTGCCAGCCTAGGGCTCCGGCCCGGCCATGGAGGAATGCCCCTGCCGCCGCAGCATGGAAAGGTTCGACTCCACACGCCATTAGGGCACCAATAATCCCGGCGAGAACGTCACCGGTTCCGGCCGTGGCTAGTCGTTGATCACCGGCGACCGAGACCAGAACCTGCCCATCGGGCGCCGCCACCACTGTCGACCGACCTTTCAACAAAACAATTGCGCCCGTTTGTTCGGCAAGGTTTCGCGCTGCCTCAATGCGATCATTTCCGGGAGCATGACCGGCCAATCGAGCGAACTCTCCATCATGAGGAGTGAGCACTGTCGTGACGGAAACAAATCGCGCCGCATCAGTACCCAGTGCAGTCAAACCATCGGCATCAACAACCGTCGGGAGACCGCGACCAGTTGCCGCAGCGACAACTCGGCGCATCTGTTCGGCATTGTTGGCGCTCACACCAATTCCATTTCCGATCACCAGCGCACCGAAACGGTGCAAATCAGCGATTACATCACTTGACCACGAAGACAATGGAAGTTCAGTGTGCACCGTTTCAATCGAAAACTCGCTCGAGACTTCGGCAAGGACTCCACCCGGCGTTGACACGCGTATGTAACCGGCACCAACGCGCGCTGCTGCACCCGAACATAATGCCGCCGCTCCGCCCATACCTGGGCTCCCGGCAACTACCCACAGCGCGGTTTGCCACTTGTGAGCATCGCGTGGAGGTTCAGGAATCCAAGAACTAACAACGGCAGCACCTACAAGATGAGTTCGTGCAGATCGAGTGTCGAGACCGACATCGCCGATGAGGAGATCACCGCTGGCCTCGAGCCCCTCGGCAAAAATATTTCCTGGCTTCAGCGCCGCGAACGAAATGGTTACGTCAGCGGCCAACACCGCTCCTGCCTTCGAGCCGGTAAGACCGTCAATTCCCGAGGGAATATCAACGGCCAAGACCAGAGATCCCGGAGAAGCAATCGGGGCATTCCACCCGCCACGAAATCCGGTGCCATACGCCGCATCAATAACAAGATCACATTCCGGAAGCACTTCAGGAGCGTCATCAGCGTCGATGGCACTTGCATCAACTAACTGCACGCGTACGCCGCGCGATCGCAACTGAGCTGCAGCGACACGACCGTCATTTCCGTTATTGCCCTTTCCAACAAGAACCACCACGCGACGGCCATAGGTGCCACCCAACATGCGCAGCGCAACACGGGCCACTTCACGGCCGGCCCGATCAATCAACACTTCAACCGGTTCCGGAGCCGTGCGATCGATCTCATTCATTTCTGCAGGGGTAACAATGGGGACTAATCCCCCACCATCGATTTCATTGATGTGGGGTAGCGCAAATGTTCCCGCTGGGCGACGGGCCGCCGAAAAGGTAGTGGCACCCATCGCCACCACAATCGCTTGGGCAACAAGGTCAGAGTGGCTAAGCGTCAATCGCCACCCTTCGATTCCGAGTTCGGTTGCTAACCGCGCGGCGCGACCGGTAAGGGCAATTGAGGGTTGACCATCAGGGTGACGAAGAACTTCGATCTCGTGCCAACCCACGGCGCCGATGCCAACGCCCATTGCTTTCAGCACTGCTTCTTTGGCGGCGAAACGAACGGCAAAACGTTCCGTGGGATCGGAGCGGCGCTGGGCGTAATCAATTTCGCCGGCAGTGAAGAGGCGTTGGAGTAAAGCGGGGCGACGCTCAAGCACCCGACGGAATCGATCGAGGTCTACAAGATCATTTCCTATGCCGAGAATCATGTGACTCTGCCGATCAGGATCGCCAATGTTCGGCCAGCAGATTGACTGGCTCGGTCATCAAGTCAATCACTGACACGTCGGCTAGGAGATCGTCGCGAAAGACTGGTTCGGTTTCCGTGACGGCGTGCTTTATGGCGGCATAGCGATTGCGATAGCCCTGCAAGACCGAACGGAGCGCAGGCAGCGGAAGGTCATCGCGAAGGCGCACATGTAGGAGCGAGAGCCCGGTGGATTCACCATCTTTGATTTCGGGAACAATGATGACAGTGCGGCCATCGTTACGACCCTTGGCCACCAACACCGTGTGTTCGACAGCGACGAGTCGCTTCGTTCCGCGCAATTGGGGGTCGTCGGTCGTGCGGCTCTGGAGATCTCGAGCCAACCCACCCCGATCGACTATCACGACAGACGCTTGATCTCGACCAGCAGGGTCGACGTGACCTTCAATCGCGTAGCGGGTGTAACCCAGGACTTCATCCACAAGAGGTTCGAGCGCAGCAAGAGTGCGCAATGTGGAATAGGTGAGCCGATCGCGTGAAACGCCAGTGCTGAAAACTTCCTTTACCAATGGCACCTGCATAAGCGTTTCATCACTGCGAGAAATACCCACGGTGACCGTCTTTGCCTGATGCTTAATCGCGTCAACCGGCCGGGTGAGTTCGTCAATAGCTGATGTCAACGCAGAAACAAGATCCTCAAGGACCACAGCGGGAGTTCCGACTTTGCCGAACTCAACTTGGTAGGACTCGAGGGGAACAGACCCCAGCGCAAAACGCCATACGGTGGCAAGTCTCACCGCAGAGCTTGCCTCGAGATGACCGTTGTACTCGCCATTGCGTAAACCATCGAAATAACGAGATGCAAGTATGGCCAGGCTCGGTTGCAGATTATCGAGCAATAGCTCGCCATCGCTGGGAAAGGTTGTCGCCACAGCGGTATCGATTGCGGCGCGGGCTTCCCGAAGCGGACGGGCCTGCGCGTCGATAGCGAGGGCAGCTTCATACCCAAAGAGATGCCCGACCATGGCGGAGAGAATGAACGCAAGTCGCGGGTGCACCTCGGGTACAGCAATGACCTGTAACGCAGCCGAGAATCGTTCTTCACCTTGGGTTGCGATCACGATCGGGGCCGCTTTATGAGCGCGATAAATCGCAACTTCCTTGGCAACGTCGTCGGCAGTAGAGCCCTGAAGTCCAGCGGCACAAACCAAAATCATTGGTTCGGAAGAGAGGTCGATATGTTTCTTGTCCTCCGTACCATCACAGGCAATTGCTTTGTAACAAAGCTCTGAAAGCTTGATTCGAATTTCTTCGGCCGCAATACGATTCGCACCGTTTCCTACGATGGCCCAATAGCGACGAGATGGCGCCATCGCTGTTGCGGCGATAGCAATCTCGTCTCGCAATGCAAACGTGCGCTCCATTGCGTCGGGAATCTGCCGGAGGCCCTCGAGCACTTCGACGCGGTCATGCGACGTTGCCCCCATCGAGTCCGCCAGCGCCGCCGCCAACAAGAAACAAGCAGCAATTTGCGCATAAAACGCCTTCGTTGAGGCCACACTCATCTCAACATCTCGACCGTCGGATGTATAGAGAACACCATCAGCACGATCGGTGAGATCGCTGTTGCGGCGATTGACAATCGCAATGACGTGTGCACCTCGGGCCCGAACCAAGTCAACGGTTCGGTTTGTGTCAGTGGTGGTCCCCGATTGGCTTACCGCAACCACAAGAACATCGTGCATCGAATCTGAAAGATGAAAACCACTCAACTCAGTCGCCAAAATTGATTGCACAGTCACAGGAGAGTCGGGAGCGAATGCCGCAAGGCCTTCGAGTAGCGCCCGGGCGGCGACAGCGGCAGTGCCTTGGCCAATAGCCAAGATTCGTTTGATGGACCCACTTGCGAGTGCAGCGCGAATCTCTGGAGACAACACGTCATCACCGAGAACCACATCGGCTTGCGCGTTTCGCTCAACCAATTTACCCCGCAGAGTTTTTCGGAACGATCCGGAAGCCTCGCCAATTTCTTTAAGGAGAAAATGAGGAGAGTCACCACGATCGATATCGCGAGTGGTGATCTGCGCTTCGGCAAGATCTTGCTCAGTAACCCGAATCTCGGTCCCGTCATAGGCCCAACGTTCGATTCCCGAGGCAAGACCAGATTGAGCGCCGGATAGCCGAACGATCTGCCCGCTGCTTGCAGGGTTCGATGGATCAACAGGAATATCGCCGTCGAGTCGGAGATAGAGAAAGGTTTCTTCAACAATTCCGTAGGGCTCGCTGGCCACAACGAAGGAATCTTCAGCAATACCGATGTACAGCGCTTGGCCGCTGCCGCGCAGAGCCAACAAGAGCGAATCGGCAGCATTGGCTGCGCTTGCTGCAATCGCAACAGAGCCTTCAAGTTCATTGACCGTTGAGCGAAACGCATCAAGGACACCAGTGCCATCGACCATTGCCCGAGAGGTAAGAGTCGGGATCACCTTGGCATCGGTGGTGATCTCATCGGCTATCTGGAGAGATTGCCCAGCCTTGAGGTCAGCAAAATTATCGACATCGCCGTTGAGTACGGCCGTGACATACGCGCCATCGCTTTCGTCCAACTCATCAGAATTGAGCGGATGAGCGTTGGGTTGGCTCACGATACCCACGCTTGCCCAACGCGTATGCCCAAGTACGACAGCCTCAACATCAGGTGAGTTCAATGCTTGACGTAACAACGGATCACTGGTGATGGCATCTCGTAGCGCGCGCGTGTTGTCTCCTAACTCGCCAATCTCGGCCGCCGCTTTGTAAACAAAGCTCAGATGACCTTCTGGCGTGCGCACCGCCATCGATCCAAACAGCGGGTCGGCTGAACGATCGGCAATAACCGTGCCTATCGCCGGTAAGGAGAGATCAAGTCCGTGGTTGCGAACAAGCAAATGGAGACCAGCGCTATCACGACCGCGAACCTCAAGGCGATCGAGGGCCGATAACGCCTGGTGGATTGAAAGGGCAACACCAACCGCTGCGGGATGAAACGGCTCCCCGACGGGGCCAACGGCATCAAGAAGTGACGTCACACCCTCGGCAGCACGAAGCCGATCACGCTCAATCGCCCACACTGCATCTTTAAGGGCAACAACTGCGGCATTCAATCGCTCAAGTTCAGTCCCCGCTACCACGGGAGTGCTGGCAGTTACAGACCCGGCATCTGCGTCGAGCCGGGACTCAAGTTGAGCGACCTGACCGGCGAGGCCGCGAACGAGATTCGCAGTCGCAGGACGAAGCCCCGGAGTTTCAAGAAGGGCCCGAACTCCCGGTACGCCGCGTAAGAGCGTGTCCGCATCAGAAACGGCCGTTGCCGCTTCGGCGATGGGAGCAGCCGTGATCAACTCTGCTTCAACAGTCCCCGCCAGCAACTGAGATGCCACCTCAAGAAGGTCAGTGACCTCGGCGGAACCGGGGGGTTGGCGGAGTGACGGTCGTCGGAGAACAGCGATAATTCCGCACATAAGAGGGCCAGCCTACGCCGAGCAGACTCGGAGGACCGCCGCGACAAGAGTACGAGCTGCGCTCTCTGCTTGTTCTGCGGTTGGAGCCTCAACCATGATCCGCACAAGGGGTTCAGTGCCGCTCGGGCGGATCAACACGCGGCCTTGAGATCCGAGGGACAACTCCACTGCGGCGATCTCGTCACCGATTACACCAGCGAGAAAACTTTCCATGTCTTCGCGAGGAGTTTCAACAGTCACGTTGAGTAATACCTGCGGAAGCCGATTCATTGAAGAGGCGGCGAGCACTGAGAACGGCTCGGAAGCAGAAGCAACGAGGCCAACAAGTTGCACTCCCGAAAGGATGCCGTCACCGGTAGTTGCCAAATCCGCAAAGACGATGTGGCCAGACTGTTCACCGCCGAGCGAGCTTTGGGTGCGGGCCAACGCCTCGAGCACGTGGCGGTCGCCAACTGGAGTTTCAATGACCTCGATCCCCTGCGATTCCATCGCCAGACGAAAACCCAAGTTCGACATCACGGTAACCACAACGCGATCTCCAGCAAGGTTTCCCTGCTCATGAAGATTGCGAGCAAACAAAGCAATCAATTGATCCCCATCGATCAGTCCACCAAGTTCATCGACGGCCAACAAACGATCAGCGTCACCGTCGAATGCCAGCCCGAGTGCTGCGCCCGACGCAAGAACCGCTCGCTGCAAATCCTCGGGATGAGTCGAACCACATGCATCATTGATATTGCGGCCATTTGGCTCAGCGTGCAGGACCTCAACTTCGAGCCCGAGAGAACGAAAAATAGTTGGCGCCACTAAAGATGCAGAGCCGTTGGCGCAATCAATGACAATGCGCAGTGGCGACTGATTGCCCTCAAACACAATATTCGACGAAGCAATAATCGAATCACACCATGCAGATACTGCTTCAGTGTCATCGACGATAACGCCGATTGACCCCTTTGCGTCCTCACGTTCTCTACCAACGAGTTCGTCGATGCGTGCTTCGAGTTTTGCCTCCAGCTCATAAGACAACTTTCGGCCTCCCGCAGCAAAGAATTTGATTCCGTTATCAGTCCACGGATTATGCGAGGCGGATATCACCGCACCCGGGACTGAGCGCTGTGCGCAGACCCAGGCAACTGCGGGCGTGGGCACGACACCTATCGAAAGTGGTTTCGCTCCTCCGCGTTGCAATCCGGCAGATAGCGATGATTCGAGGAGTGCACCCGATTCGCGAGTGTCGCGGCCAATCACGAAGACGTCGGAACCAGAAACTGCAGCGCCAAGAACTTCAGCAGCAGCTTGACCCAATGCCGAAAGGAACGCGTCGGAGAATTCTGATGCGGGGCCACGAACGCCGTCGGTTCCGAATCGGAGAGTCATAAAACGATTGTGGCCCCAAAACCAACTGCGTGCGGTCTACTTCGCCAAAGAAAGCAACGGCGAGGAAACCCCAGCATTTAGCGCTTCGAGTACTGCGGTGCCTTACGGGCCTTCTTGAGGCCGTACTTCTTCGATTCCTTCTTGCGATCGTCGCGAGTAAGGAAGCCGGCCTTCTTGAGTTCGCCACGAAGTTCGGGGTCAAGTTCGATGAGTGCACGGGCTATGCCGTGGCGAAGAGCGCCAGCCTGACCAGAAACGCCACCGCCGTCGATATTGCAAACGATGTCATAGACCTCGTCGGTGCTCGTGACACGAAGAGGTTCGGTGAGAATCATGCGATGCGTTTCCGAAGGGAAGTAATCAGCAACGGGACGCTTGTTAACGGTGATGGTGCCCGAACCAGGGCGCAGCATGACGCGTGCGACTGCACGCTTGCGACGACCGGTTGACTGAACGAGAGGTTGCGACATTGTCTGATCCTTACCGCTCAGCGAGCCTTGGCGTGTGCGAATTCGATGGACTGCGGATCCTGTGCAGCGTGGTTGTGCACGGGTCCGGCATAGACCTTGAGTTTCTTAATCATCTGACGACCAAGGCGGTTCTTCGGAATCATTCCGCGAACAGCACGGCGCACTGCCTCATCGGGCTTCTCGGCAATGAGCTGGCCGTAGGTCTTGGTGCGCAAACCACCGGGATAACCGGAGTGGCGATGCACAAGAGTCTTCTCGGCTTTGTTTGAAGTAAGCACAACCTTGTCGGCATTGATCACGATGACATGATCGCCAGTATCAATGTGCGGGGTGTACGTCGGCTTGTGCTTGCCACGAAGAATTGTTGCCACCTCGGTAGCGAGACGACCGAGAACCATGCCTTCGGCGTCAACGACGTACCACGAGCGCTGGATTTCACTGACCTTAGGGGTGTAGGTGCGCATGGCGCAGCCCTTCTGCTTGGGTCCACCCGAAGGTGGCTTGCGAACGAATACCCGATGTCGGCAGAAAAACTGCGCACCGGAGCGGAGGGAAGAGCCTACGGGTAGGCCCCGAACCTAGGCAACTCTGCTTGATTCAGCGTGAGAACAGGACCAAACCTCAGGCTTCATAGCCAACCTCCCACAGACAGAGGCCCTGTGGCGGGGCCACGCCCCCGGCTGCGGTTCGATCCTGGGCGGTAATAATTCCAGCCATTTCCCCCGGTCGGCGGCTACCACGACCCATTTCCACCAGCGTGCCCACGATAGAGCGAACCATCTGATGGCAATAAGAAGAGGCCGTGATATCGAACCGGAGTATGCCTTCGCCGAGTTCGTGCCAGCTGGCATCGTGCACCCGACGCATGAGCGAGGGTTCGAAACCGGTAGCCGGGTTGGGCTTCGGCCGCCGACAGAAGCTGGAGAAGTTATGAAGTCCGTAAAGCGCATCACAGCCCAACCGAAGGGCGTGGAGATCAAGCGTTTGCGGCACCCACCATGAGGTTGCAGCCAAGAAGGGGTCGGGAATTGGTCGATTAACGATCGTGTATCGATACGTGCGGGTTAGTGCAGAAAACCGAGCATCAAAATCGGCGGCAGCAAGTTGTGCATCGCGAACAACTATCGCGGGGACGCACTGACGATTGACTGAACGTGCCAGTCGCGCCGGGGAACCTTTTCCGGAAGCGACGAGATCAGTGTCGACATCGAAAGAAATGACTTGACCCCAACTGTGAACGCCGGCATCGGTGCGACCAGCGATCGACAACACCACCGGGTGGCCTACGCACCTTTCGATCTCAGTACGAACCGTCCCCGCCACCGAGACGACGCCCTCGTTCTCGGCCATTCCGCGAAACTTTGAACCGTCATAAGCAAGAGTCATTCGAATTCGCGTGAACCCCGCTGCCGGTGCAGGAATGACGACAACCGAACGTTCTGCCTTCGGACGCGACTCGACCGACCACTGGGGGTCGGTCGAGGTCGCAGTCATTGCAGTCCTATCCGGACCTAGTCGGATCAGACGAGTTCGATACGCGCCATCGACGCATTGTCGCCTTGGCGCGGGCCGAGTTTCAGAATACGGGTATACCCGCCCGGGCGACCTTCGTAACGCGGTGCGATATCAGAAAACAACTTGGAAGCCATTTCCTTGTCACCCATGAACGATACGACCTGACGGTGGCGATGAACGCCGCCCTTCTTCGCCTTGGTGATCAGCTTTTCGGCGATGGGACGGAGTGCCTTTGCCTTCGCCTCGGTGGTGACAATGCCCTCGGCAGCAAAAAGTGACGCTGCGAGGTTTGCCATCATCAAGCGTTGGTGGGAGGAGCTTCCGCCGAATCGCTTCGACTTGCGTGGGGTTCCTGGCATGGCGGATCAGTCCCGGTTCTTAAGCGACAAACCGCGCTCGTCGAGCTTTTCGATGACCTCATCAAGCGACTTCTGACCAAAGTTGGTCACCGCAAGAAGATCATCCTCGGACTTGAGCAGGAGTTCCCCAACGGTATTGACCTGCGCACGCTTGAGGCAGTTTCGGGGACGCTCGGAAAGATCAAGGTCCTCGATGAGAAGGTCAAGGTCGGGCGAGCCGGCATGAGTGATGCTGACCTCACCGAGTTCCAGACCCTGAGGCTCATCGCTCATTTCAGCCACAAGAGTGACAAGCGCTTGAAGCGTCGCACCCGCAGAGGCAAGAGCTTCGCGGGCAGTAATCGTTCCGTCGGTCTCGATATCGAGAATGAGACGATCGAACTCTGTCGACTGCTCGACGCGAGTCGGCTCGACCGAGAAGGTCACACGACGCACGGGCGAGAAAATCGAGTCGATCGGAATAATCCCGATGATGTTGGTCGACTTATTGCCCTCAGCCGACACGTAGCCACGACCCTTTTCAACGGTGACATCGACGGCGAGTCGACCTGACTCGTTGATCGTGGCGATATGAAGTTCGGGGTTGAGAATCTCAACATCGGAGCTCGTCACGATGTCACCTGCGGTGACAACGGTCGGGCCCTTCACGTCAATCCGAAGCGTCACAGCTTCGTCACTGTGCACCCGAAGGACGAGGTCCTTAAGGTTCAAAATGACATCCGTGACGTCCTCGGTGACACCTTTGATGGTGTCGAATTCATGGAGCGCCTCGTCGAACCGCACCTGAGTGACGGCTGCGCCGGGGATTGATGAGAGAAGGGTGCGGCGCAATGAGTTGCCGAGCGTATGGCCAAAGCCAGGCTCAAGCGGTCCCACCGCGAACAACTGACGATCGCCATCGGCGTCGCCAAGTGCTTCAACCTTCGGTCGCTGCATAACCAGCATGTGTTCCTACCTCGGATCCGTACGTTCGATTTCGTGAACTTGCAGAAGAGTGGGATCGGCCCACTCACTGTTACTTACTTGGAATAGAGCTCGACGATGAGCTGCTCGCGCACCGGCACATCGATCTGATCGCGGAGCGGAATCGCAAGGACGGTGACACTGAAACCACCGTCACCCGCCTCGAGCCACGCCGGAGGCGTGCGATCGAGAACTTCACGGTTCCACTGGATAACGACCAACTCGCGTGTCTTGTCACGAAGGGTAATGATGTCGCCCTTGCGAACGCGGTAGCTCGGGATGTCAACGCGTTTGCCGTTGACATTGATGTGTCCGTGACCCACAAACTGGCGAGCCTGCGGACGAGTCGCTGCCCAACCAGAGCGGTAGACAACGTTGTCGAGTCGCAACTCGAGGAACCGGAGCATGTTCTCACCGGTAACGCCCTCGCGACGGTTCGCTTCCTCGTAGAGGTTGCGGAACTGCTTCTCGGACAAACCGTAAGTAAAGCGCGCCTTCTGCTTTTCCTGCATCTGAAGCAGGTACTCGCTCGGGTTTCCACGACGACGTGTACGTCCGTGCTCACCCGGAGGGTAAGGGCGCTTTTCAAGGGCAACGGTTTCGCCCTTGGTTCCAAAAATGTTGGTGCCGAGGCGACGCGAAACTCGCGCCTTCGGGCCGGTATAACGAGCCATGTTCAGACCCTCCGACGCTTGGGTTGACGACAACCGTTGTGAGGAACAGGAGTGACATCCTTGATTCCGGTCACTTCGATGCCGGCGTTCTGAAGGCTGCGGATTGCAGTTTCGCGGCCTGATCCCGGGCCTTTGACGAGCACGTCAACCTTGCGGACACCGTGTTCCATTGCACGCTTCGCGCACTGTTCAGCAGCCATTTGCGCTGCGAACGGCGTTGACTTACGTGAACCCTTGAAGCCGACGTTGCCAGCTGAAGCCCACGACAGGATGTTGCCGTCCTGGTCGGAGATGCTGACAATTGTGTTGTTGAATGAGCTCTTGATGTGAGCAACGCCGTGAGTGACGTGCTTGCGTTCCTTCTTGCGGGGCCGACGGCCACCGCTTGCTGGCTTTGCCATTAGCGCGCCACCTTCTTCTTGCCGGCAACGGTCTTCTTGGGACCTTTGCGCGTACGGGCGTTGGTATGAGTGCGCTGACCGCGAACGGGAAGTCCACGGCGGTGACGAAGACCTTGGTAGCAACCGATTTCCATCTTGCGGCGGATGTCTTGATCGACATCTCGACGCAGATCGCCCTCAACCTTCAGGCTGGCGTCGATATAGCCACGAATCTTGTTCACCTCTTCATCGGTGAGATCGCGAACTCGAGTGCTCGGATTAATTTCGGTCGCTTCACAAATCTGCAGCGAAATGGTGCGACCGATTCCGTAGATGTAGGTAAGGCTGATTTCCAGGCGCTTTTCGCGCGGGATATCAACGCCAGCGATACGGGCCATGGATCAGCCCTGCCGTTGTTTGTGTCGGGGGTTTTCACAAATGACCTGCACGCGACCATGTCGGCGGATCACTTTGCACTTTTCACAGATCTTCTTGACGCTTGGGCGTACTTTCACTGCGTTTGTTCCTTTCGCCCGGGCTCTGCCGGGAACATCGGAGCGAAGTTGAGGGCCGAAGCCAAACCTCTCCGATGGGTCCGATCCTTATGATCGGACGCTCGCTTGTGTTGAGTTAGAACTGCTTTTGTTGCGATTTCTACACTTGGTGGTTCTGCGGCTTACTTGTATCGGTATGTGATCCGGCCTCGAGTGAGGTCGTAGGGGGTCAGTTCAACTTGTACGCGATCCCCAGGCAAAATTCGGATGTAGTGCATCCGCATTTTTCCGGAGATATGGGCCAAAACTTTGTGGCCGTTTTCGAGTTCGACGCGGAACATTGCGTTCGGCAGCGGCTCGGTTACCGTTCCTTCCAGAACGATCGCGTCTTCCTTGGGCTTAGCCAGGACACTGACTCCTGTGTATTGGATTCGAAAACCCCTGCTCAGGACCGCGCAAAGGCGGGATCCCGGACGAGGGCGGACTGAAGACCCTACCGGTCGGGCTCGCTGGCTCCAAATGCTGGACTTGAGGCTGAGTTGGTGCTCGGTTCAAGTTGGACCAGCAAGGCCTCCTCTTTTCTCTTTTTACCACCGATTTCGGCCCGGTTTCCGAGGAAAAGGGGATAACAGGGGGTCTCTCTCTTAAGGCAGGGTCAGTATTTCTGGCCCATTCGGGCCTATGGCGATGGTGTGCTCGAAATGAGCCGCCCACGAACCATCTGCAGAAAGAACGGTCCAACCGTCCTCGGTAAGAAAGGTTTCGGCCTCGCCGATGGTGACCATGGGCTCAACCGCCAGAGTCATGCCCTGCTTGAGCTTTCCACCCTTACCTGTTCTTCCGTAATTGGGTACCTCGGGGGCTTCGTGCATTGCCCGGCCTATCCCGTGCCCCACGTAGTCGCGCACGATGGAGAATCCTGCGGCCTCAACAACGCTTTGCACCGCAGCGCCAATGTCGCCGAGTGTGTTGCCCTCAACCATGGCGGCGATGCCGGCGGCCAATGATTCCTCGGTCACGGTGATGAGACGCAGGGCTTCAACGGAAATCTCCCCCACCCCGGCGGTGAAAGCCGCGTCCCCGTGCCAACCATCGACAACTGCGCCACAATCGATCGAGATGATGTCGCCCTCATTTAAAATGACTGATCCGGGGATACCGTGCACAATCACGTCGTTAGGCGACGCGCAGATCACTGCCGGAAAGCCGTGATACCCGAGAAAGTTTGATTTCGCGCCTCTGCTTGCGATGACATTGCGACCAATCAGATCGAGTTCGGCTGTGGTTGCACCAGGACGAACCGCAGCACGTATTTTTTCGTGCATCTCTGCAACAACGCGGCCGGCTGCGCGCATTGATCGCAGTTCGTCCTTTGTGCGCGCCTTCATGAGCGTGTGTTCGTGATTTCTAGTCCGGAAGCTGAGCGTCGATTGCACTCAGAAGTCGGGCGAATACTTCGTCGGGGGACCCAAGTCCGTCAACCTCAACCAGCATTCCGGTTGAGGCATAAAAATTAATCGTCGGTTGGGTCTCAGAACTGTAAACAGCCAAACGCTTTGCAATTGACTCAGGCGTGTCGTCGGCGCGTTGGTGAACATCTCCGCCACATTTATCGCATACCCACTGCGTTGACGGCGGTGCCGCTACCGAATAAATCGCGCCACATTTTGCACATACACGACGGGACGAAATGCGTTCGAGTACAACCTCTTCGGGTACAACAAGGTCAATAGCAACATCAATAGTCGTAAATTTCGACATTCCTTTTGCCTGCACCACCGTTCGTGGAAAACCGTCGAGAAGAAAGCCATTTTCTTGAACATCGGCTTGAGCAAGACGTTCCTCGACGACGCCAAGAATAATTTCGTCGGAGACGAGACCGCCAGCATCCATGATTGCCCTGGCTTCAATCCCAAGCGGGGATCCCGCGGACACCGCAGCTCGCAACATGTCCCCGGTGGAAATATGTGGAGCTCGGTAGTGCGTTGAAAGCCGCTCGGACTGCGTGCCCTTGCCCGCTCCCTGCCGTCCGAAGATAAGCAGACGAGCAGTCATTACTTCAGGAATCCTTCGTAATTACGCATCATCAACTGGCTATCAATCTGCTTCATCGTCTCAAGGGCAACACCCACAGCGATGAGGATCGAAATACCCGTGAACGACACCTGCGTACCGGGGAGATACGACGTGAGGATGAAGGAGGGAACAAGTGCGACAGCAGCGATAAACAGCGCTCCAGGAAGCGTGATTCGGGACAGAACCTTGGCAAGGTAACGCTCGGTCTGGGGGCCTGGACGAATGCCCGGAATGAAGCCACCCTGCTTCCGAAGCTGATCGGCTTGTTTCACCGGATCAAAGGTGATCGCCGTGTAGAAGTAGGCGAATCCGATGATGAGAAGACCAAAGATGATCATATGAATTGGAGCGGTGGGCTGGACCAGGTTTGAGTTCACCCAATCTTGAACGGTGACACCCCATCCTTGGGTGGGAAGCACAAAACTCAGAAGTTGCGGCAGATACAACACCGAACTTGCGAAAATGATCGGGATAACGCCCGACTGATTCACCTTGAGCGGAATGTAGGTGCTTTGACCACCGTATTGGCGACGGCCCACGACGCGTTTCGCGAACTGCACCGGTATCCGGCGTTGGCCTTGTTCAACATAAACAATGGCAACAGTAATTAATGCGTAACCGGCAAGCACCATGAGCACCGCGATCCAACCACCGTTGGCCCGAATCGTTGCCATTTGGCTGGGCAACAAAGAAACAACCGAAGCAAAGATCAACAGCGACATGCCATTGCCGATACCGCGCTGTGTAATCAATTCTCCCATCCACATCAGCAACGCGGTGCCGGTTGTGAGAGTGAGAACAATCAACATGACGCGAGAAACAGTGAAATCCGGGATGAGGTCGAGGCCGGTGGTATTACCGCTGGTCAAACCGCCGCCTCCGTTGTGGAACAGGTAGGCCAAACCAGTGGCTTGGAGAATGGCAATGCCAATGGTGACGTAACGGGTCCACTGGGTGATTTTTCGCTGACCAACTGCGCCTTGATTTTGCCACTCCTCGAGTTTCGGGATGACCACACCGAGGATCTGCATGATGATTGATGCGGTGATGTACGGCATGATGCCGAGGGCGAAAATAGCGAAGTTTGTAAGGCCACCGCCCGAGAACAATGTCAAGAATGCCAGTACACCGCCTGATTCGGCCTGTTCCTTCAAAGCTGAGAGCGCAGAAGTGTCAATTCCCGGAACGGGAAGATGGGCACCCAGCCGATAGAGGGCGATCATCAGGAACGTAAAGAGAACCTTGTTACGAAGGTCCTGGACCTTGAAGATATTCTTCAGGTTGGTAAGCACCGAGGTCACTCCTACCGTTGGCTACGAAGCCAACTGGTCGTCAACAGATGTCAGCGGTTTGTGAACTGGTTGCCCTTTGCAGGAGGACGACGCTCGCCCCATGGCAAAGGAAGGGTTTCGACAGTGCCGCCGGCAGCAATAATCGCTGCTTCGGCCGACTTTGAGAAAGCGTGGGCTCGAACGGTGACCGCTCGTGAAAGTTGTCCCCGACCCAGGACCTTTACGAGTGCACCCTTACCGACAAGGCTTTTGCTCAACAACGAAACCGGGTCGATGACGTCGAGGTTCGAGTCATTGATGGTGTCAAGGTTGATGGCCTGGTACTCCACCCGGAAGGGGTTGTTGAAGCCGCGAAGTTTCGGAACACGCATGTGAAGCGGATTCTGTCCGCCCTCGAAGCGAGCGGGAATGGTCGTGCGAGCCTTTTGACCTTTGGTACCCCGGCCGGCAGTTTTGCCGCCCTTGCCACCAATACCGCGGCCGACGCGCTTGCGATGACGATTCGAGCCCTCTGCGGGCTTGAGATCATGAATTTTCACGATGTCCTCACTTGCTGGTCGAGCCGAGCTCGACCTCTTCGACCGCAATGAGATGCGGGACACGAGCAATCATGCCGCGAATTTCAGGACGGTCGGGAAGGGTGTTGGTCTTGCCGATGCCACGAAGACCAAGAGCACGGAGTGTTCCGCGGTGCTTGGGCTTGGTGCCGATTGATGACTTGATCTGGGTGACCTTGAGTTCTGCCATTACGCCACCTCGGTGGGAACATGGGGACCACGCTCGGAAAGCTTGAACGCTTCGAGCATGCCCTTGGGAACGAACTCTTCGGGAGCAAGTCCACGAAGCCGAGCCACCTCGTTGGGGTCCTTGAGTCCCTGCAAACCCGCGATCGTTGCACGAGCCACGTTGATGTGATTCGAGGAACCAAGCGACTTACAAAGCACATCGTGGATACCCGCCTCTTCAAGAATGGCGCGAGCAGCACCACCAGCAATAACACCGGTACCGGGAGCGGCGGGCTGAATCAGCACGCGTCCGGCGCCCATGCGGCCGACGATGGGATGGGTCACGGTTGAGCCGGCTAACGGCACTTTGAAGAGATTCTTGCGAGCCTCTTCGGTGCCCTTTTGGATGGCCAAAGGAACTTCTTTGGCTTTGCCGTAACCGAGACCAACATGGCCGGCACCGTCGCCTATCACCACAAGAGCGGTGAAAGAGAACCGACGACCGCCTTTGACGACCTTGGCAACTCGATTGATGTTGATCACGCGTGACTCGCGCAGTGCGAGGGCGTCAGCGTTGATAGCCATCAGAACTCCAGTCCTGCTTCTCGGGCGGCATCGGCAACGGCAGCTACACGACCGTGGTAGAGGAAACCACCACGATCAAAGACAACTTTTTCGATGCCCGCAGCCTTAGCGCGATCAGCAAGAAGTTTGCCAACTGCAGTTGCTGCAGTGATATTGCTTGTGCCACTTGTTGCGACACCAGTTTCGATCGTTGAGGCAGCAGCAATAGTGCGGCCGCTCAGATCGTCGATGAGTTGCGCATTGATATGACGGTTGGATCGGTACACCGCAAGACGAGGGCGTGCTGCGGTGCCGCGCACCTGCTTGCGGACTCGACGGTGACGACGAATTCGCGCATCGCGCTTTTGTTGTGCTTTGTCGCTCATCTCTACTTACCTGCCTTGCCGGCTTTACGAGCGACATATTCGCCCTTGTACCGAACGCCCTTGCCTTTATAAGGCTCGGGCTTCCGGATTGCACGAATATCAGCGGCGACCTGCCCAACGGTTTCCTTATCGGTACCCCTGACAAAAATCTGTGTCGGTGCGGGTACTTCGAACGTGATGCCGGCCGGAGCAGTGACGCTCACGGGGTGGCTAAAACCAAGTGCAAGATCAAGAGCGTTGTCGCCCTTCGCTGTTGCTCGGTAACCGACACCAATAATTTCAAGTTCCTTGACGAAACCTACGCTCACACCAACAACCATGTTGTTGACGAGCGAACGCACAAGGCCATGCAGTGCACGGTTCTGACGTTCATCATTGGGGCGCTTGACGATGAGTTGGCCATCATCCTCGCTGACGGTGATCTCACCGGGGATGTCGCGTTCAAGCGTTCCTTTGGAACCTTTGACGGTGATGTGCTGCCCGGCGATTGAAACCTCAACGCCAGCGGGAACGGGGATAGGAGCGCGTCCTACTCGTGACATGTCAGCCCCTTACCAAACGAAACACAGAATCTCGCCGCCCATGCGACGCTTACGCGCCTCACGGTCGGTCATAAGACCCTGACTAGTGGATAGGACAGCGACTCCAAGACCACCAAGAACCCGAGGGATCTTGTCGGCCTTGATATAGACGCGGAGGCCCGGCTTCGACACGCGCTTGACACCAGAGATGACACGCTTGCGTTCCGCCGAATACTTCATGGTGACGGTAAGAACCGAGCCAGGTCGGTTCGGGTCGTCAGCGATAGTGAAGCCCTCGATGTAACCCTCGGCAAGGAGGAGTTGTGCGAGTGCTTCTTTTACCTTTGAGGAGGGCATGCGCACTTCATCGTGCATCGCAGTATTCGCGTTGCGGATGCGGGTGAGCATGTCGGCGATGGGATCTGTCATTGTCATATCGTCGCCTCCCCTACCAGCTGGCCTTTTTGAGACCAGGAATTTCGCCAGCGTGTCCGAGTTCGCGCAAGCAAATACGGCACAACTGGAACTTGCGGTAAACGGCACGAGGCCGTCCGCACTTCTGGCAACGGCTATAACCGCGCACCTTGAACTTCGGGGTGCGTCGTTGCTTATTAACGAGCGCCTTCTTCGCCATTACTGTTGCCCCTCACGCTTGAACGGGAAGCCGAAAGCATCAAGCAGGGCTTTGCCCTCGGCATTGGTCTTGGCACTGGTCACGATTGTGATGTCGAAGCCACGAGGGGCATCGATCTTGTCGTAATCGATTTCTGGAAACATGAGCTGTTCGGGAAGACCAAAGGTGTAGTTGCCGTGTCCGTCGAAGGACCTAGGCGATAACCCACGGAAGTCTCGGATGCGGGGAATCGCAAGGCTGATGAGCCGGTCGAAGAACTCCCACATGCGATCGCCACGAAGAGTGACCTTCACGCCGACCGCGTTGCCCTCACGCAGTTTGAAACCAGCGATGGATTTCTTGGCTTTGGTCACGATGACTTTTTGGCCAGTGATCAGTTCAAGGTCGCGCACGGCACCATCGATCAGCGAAGACTGAACAAGGGCCTTACCGACGCCCGAGTTGATTACGATCTTCTCAAAACGAGGAACCTGCATGATATTGCCGAGTTCAAGTGTGTCTTTCAACTGAACACGAAGTTCGTCGTTGAAGCGAGCCTTGAGCCGGGGAATAGTTACGGTTGCGGTGCTCATGCGAGATCTCCTTCGCACTTGCGGCAGATCCGGACTTTGGTGCCATCGGCCTCAAAGCGGTAACCGATACGAGTCGGCTTACTGCATGAGTTGCAGATGATGGCAACGTTGGAGGCCGGAATTGGCATCTCTTTATCGATGATACCGCCGGTGTTGGTCTGGTTAACGGGCTTCTGATGCTTCTTGGCGATGTTGACACCATCGACGATGACCTTTCCCTTTTCGGGAATAGATCGGGTGATGGTGCCGGTCTTGCCGCGGTCCTTGCCGGACAGCACCTGCACTCGGTCGCCCTTGCGGATTTTCATCACAACACCTCCGGGGCGAGTGAGACAATCCGCATGAACTTCTTGTCGCGCAACTCGCGACCCACAGGACCAAAGATGCGGGTGCCACGGGGCAGCAAGTTGTCGTTGATGAGAACTGCGGCATTCTCGTCAAACTTGATGTAGGAGCCGTCTGGACGACGCTTTTCCTTCTTCACACGAACAACAACGCACTTCACGACGTCGCCCTTCTTCACGCCGGCGCCAGGGATGGCATCTTTGACGGTGGCCACAAAAATGTCGCCGATCGAGGCGTAACGGCGACGCGTACCACCGAGAACCTTGATGCAAAGAACTTCCTTTGCACCACTGTTATCAGCAACCCGAAGTCGGGATTCCTGCTGGATCATCGTGCACGCTCCAGAACATCAAGGAGACGCCAACGCTTGGTCTTCGACAGCGGTCGGGTCTCTTGCACACGAACTTTGTCACCCACATTGAGGTCATTGGCCTCGTCGTGGACATACAACTTGTTCGTGCGCTGAACGGTCTTGTTGTATCGAGGGTGCCGAACCCGGCTGGTTACTGCAACGACGGCAGTTTTGTTCATGGACGTTGAAACGACCATGCCCTCGCGGATTTTGCGCGGATTAGCGCGCTCGGTGGCCACAGCTTCTTCAGCCATCAGGCGTTCTCCTCGTTCTTTGACAGCGCTTCGGCTGCGTCGATCTCGCGACTACGTCGTTCGGTGTTGAGCCGCGCAACCTGCTTACGAACAACACCCAGGCGGGCGCTGTTGTCAAGCTGGCCGGTGACATGTTGGAAGCGCAGGTTGAAAAGTTCTTCCTTTGCTGAAGCCAACTTGTCGAGAAGCTCGCCGTCGCCGATATCACGGAGCGATTCTTTGGTCTTCGCCATCAGAAGCCCTCCTCACGGGCAACGAAGCGAGCCTTAATCGGCAGCTTCTGGATCGCCCGGTTGATTGCCTCACGGGCAACCTCCGGATCGTTGTAGGAAAGTTCAAACATGATTCGACCGGGCTTCACAACAGCGACCCAGCGTTCAGGGTTGCCCTTGCCAGAACCCATGCGGGTTTCTGCCGGCTTTTGGGTGACGGGCTTATCTGGGAACACGTTGATCCAGACCTTGCCGCCACGCTTAATGTGACGAGTCATGGCAATACGAGCGGCTTCGATCTGACGAGCGGTAATCCAACCCGGCTCAAGCGCTTGGATGCCGTAGTCACCAAACGTAACTTCGGTACCGCCCTTGGCTTGACCCTTCATGCGACCGCGCTGTTGTTTGCGATGCTTAACTTTTTTGGGCATCAACATGATCAGTCACCATCCCCGGGACGGAAATGCGGAGTTTCGTTATGTTGACGAGTTGAACGCTCGATCTCTTCTTCCTCAGCGAGAAGACGCTCGAGCTCGGGATCGGCCTCTTTCACCAGCGGAGTTGACTCGATATCTTCAATCAGATCGGAATCAGCATCGCGCTTGCGGCCTGCAGCCGAAGACACAACCTTGCGGGGACGAGCATCACCAGAAGTTTCGCCAACGGCCATGGCGGCTTCGCGAGTGGCCTTATCGTCGAGCACGCTCTTGTAGGGAAGGATGTCGCCCTTATAAAGCCATACCTTGACACCGATGCGGCCGTAAGTGGTCCTAGCTTCTCGGAAGCCGTAGTCAATATCGGCACGAAGTGTGTGCAAGGGCACTCGACCCTCGCGGTACCACTCGGTACGTGACATTTCAGCGCCGCCAAGACGACCTGAACACTGCACGCGAATGCCGAGAGCTCCGGCTTTCTGCGCGTTTTGAACTGCGCGCTTCATGGCACGACGAAATGCGACACGACCGGCAAGCTGATCGGCGACGCCTTGAGCAATCAGGGCAGCGTCGAGCTCAGGTTGCTTGATCTCTTGAATGTTGAGCTGGACTTTGTTGTTCCCGGAGATTTCGGTAAGGCCGGCACGAAGGCGATCGGCCTCTGCACCACGACGACCAATAACAATGCCCGGACGAGCGGTGTGCACGTCGACACGGAGTCGGTCGCGAGTGCGCTCGATCTCCACACGACTAATCGCCGCATGCGGCAACTGCGTCATCAGAAAGTCGCGAATCTTCCAATCCTGAATGAGATTGTCGGAGTACTCGCGTCGATCAGCAAACCAGCGCGACTTCCAGTCGGTGGTCACACCGAGGCGGAACCCGTAAGGGTTGACCTTCTGACCCATCAGTCTTCCTTCCCGTCAGTTGTGACGGATTCTTCGGCCACGACTTCTTCGGCCGCTGCGTCCTCGGTAATAACTTCGTCAACCACAATGACCTCGTCTGATTCGGAATCTTCATTTTCGTGATCGTGGTCATGATCGTGATCGGCTTCTTCGACCTTGCGTTCGGCCTTGACCTGTCGACTGCGAGCAACACGGTCTCGGCGAGCTTCCGCAGCAGCGCGTCCACCAGAGACACGGCCGCTAGCGGCTTCGCGCTCACGAAGTTTCTCAAGGTCATCGGTCGACAAGCGACTCACAATGATCGTGATGTGGCAGGTGCGCTTGCGGATGCGGGTTGCACGACCGCGTGCACGGGGACGCCAGCGCTTCAGCGTCGGGCCTTCGTCTGCAAAACATGCGGAGACAAAAAGCTCATCGGCGGGAATCTGATTGTTGTGCTCGGCGTTGGCGATGGCCGACTCGAGACCCTTCAGGACGACGCGAGCAATATCGCGTTCAGCGAGTTCAAGCACCTCGAGTGCTCGGGCTACCGGGAGTCCGCGAATGAGATTGAGAATCTCGCGGGCCTTGTACGCCGAGGAACGGACGTACTTCACCTCAGCGCGAACGCCCGGGCGCTCGTTGGTCTTCGCACCGAAGGCCATTAGCGGCGTCCCTTCTTCTCTTGTCCAGCATGAAACTTGAAGGTTCGAGTGGGAGCGAACTCACCGAGTTTGTGACCAACCATCGACTCGGTGACGTACACCGGGACATGTTTGCGACCGTCGTGAACGGCGATCGTGTGGCCAACCATCTCGGGGATGATCGTCGAACGTCGCGACCAGGTCTTGATGACCTTCTTTTCGCCGAGTTCATTGAGGGCGTCGACCTTCTTCAGAAGATGATCGTCGACAAACGGACCTTTTTTGAGGCTGCGAGGCATTTCGTCCTCTCCTAACGGCGCGAGCCGCGTGTGCGGCGACGGCGGACGATGAGTTTCTGAGATGGCTTGGTCTTGTCGCGTGTACGACCTTCGGGCTTGCCCCAAGGAGAAACAGGATGACGACCACCAGAGGTCTTACCTTCGCCACCACCATGTGGATGATCGACCGGGTTCATGGCCACACCACGGGTCTGAGGCTTAACGCCCTTCCAGCGGTTACGACCAGCCTTGCCGATCTTGATGAGTTCGTGTTCTGAGTTGCCCACCTCGCCAACAGTGGCGCGACAGTCGATCGGAACACGACGCATTTCGGTGCTCGGAAGGCGCAGCGTTGCGTAGTCGCCCTCTTTCGCGACGAGCTGAATGCTCATACCGGCGCTACGGCCCATCTTGCCGCCGCCACCAGGCTTGAGTTCAACGTTGTGGACGACGGTGCCGACGGGGATGTAACGCAGCGGAAGTGCATTGCCTGGACGAATATCGGAGCCTTGGCCACTCTGCAGAATGTCGCCGACCTGAACACCCTTCGGGGCAAGGATGTAACTCTTCGCTCCGTCGTGGTAGTGCAACAGCGCAATGCGGCAGGTGCGGTTGGGGTCATATTCGATCGCTGCGACAGAAGCGGGCACGCCGTCCTTGACGCGACGGAAGTCGACCAGACGGTAACGCTGCTTGTGGCCGCCGCCCTTGTGTCGGGCAGTCTTACGGCCGTAACTGTTGCGGCCGCCGGTGCGGTTCTTAGGAACGACGAGCGACCGTTCCGGCGAATCCTTTGTGATCTCTGCAAAATCAGAGACAGTCTGGAAACGACGGCCGGGACTCGTTGGTTTGCGTTTGCGAAGAGCCATGGTTCCTTACCCCTCGAACAATTCGATACGGTCGCCTGCGGCGAGAGTGACAAAGGCACGCTTCTGGCCCGTCTGTGAACCGAATGTTCCGGTTTTACGGTTGCGCTTGCGCTTGCCATTGCGGTTAAGCGTGTTCACGTTGAGAACCTTGACGCCGAAAATCGACTCGATTGCGTCGTGGATCTCAGGCTTGGAAGCGTCGGGGTGAACAACAAAGGTGTACACGTTGCGATCAAGAAGGGCATAGCTCTTCTCGCTCACTACGGGACGAATGATGACATCGCGAGGATCTTTCACTTTGATGCCTCCACGATCGGCAGGGTCGACTTGGTGAACACAACACAGTCAGAAACCAGAACGTCGTAGGTATTCAGTTCAGCCGTCTCAATGATGTGGACATGACCAAGGTTGCGGAAGCTCTTCCACGCAGCAACTTCGCCACGATCAAGAACCAGTAACACCTTGCCCTCAACACCGAGGGCATCGAGCGCTGCGATTGCTCCCTTGGTTGAAGGAACGTCGAATTTCCATTCATCGACGACAATGACCTTGCCCTCTGACGCACGATCTGACAGCGCCGAACGAAGGGCAAGTTTGATCATTTTCTTTGGGGTCTTTTGGGCATAGCTGCGTGGCTTTGGGCCAAGTGCCACTCCACCACCGATCCAGTTCGGAGAGCGGGTCGACCCGGCGCGTGCGCGGCCAGTGCCCTTCTGCTTGAACGGTTTGGCACCGCCACCCCGCACCTCGGCACGTGTCTTCGTGCTCTGCGTACCAGCACGACGAGCCGCAAGCTGTGCAGTCACGACCTGATGCATGACGGGAACGTTGGGTTCGATCCCGAAGGTTGTGGCATCGAGTTCGATCGAACCGGCGTCGGCGCCGGCGGGGGTCTTCATGGTCACAGTGGCCATCACGCATCACCCTTCGAGTGGATCTTGATTGCATCACGAATGACCACGATGCCGCCCTTGGGACCAGGAACCGCGCCCCGTACAAGCAGCAAGTTCTTTTCGACATCGGCAGACACGACACGCAGGTTCAGTGTCGTGACTTTCTCTGCACCCATGCGACCAGCCATCTTCTTACCCTTGAAGACACGAGCCGGTGTGGCACAAGCACCGATCGAACCAGGGGCACGATGTACTCGGTGAGCACCGTGCGATGCGCGCTGGCCCTTGAAATTGTGGCGCTTCATTACACCAGCGAAGCCTTTGCCCTTGCTCACGGCAGTGACGTCAACAAACTCGCCGGCAGCAAGTGTGTCGACTTTGATTTCTTGTCCAACTACGAATTCGTCAACGGTGTCGAGTCGGAGCTCGAGCACACGGACGCCGGCGGCAACGCCAGCCTTTTCGAAGTGACCGCGATCAGGGCTATTCAGTTTGCTGGCCTTCTTCTCTCCGAAGGTCACCTGCAACGCGTTGTACCCATCGCGTTCAACAGTCTTAATTTGCACCACTCGCATTGGAGCGACGCGCAGCACGGTTACAGGCACAACGCGATTCGCGTCATCCCATACCTGTGTCATGCCGACTTTCTCGCCGACTACTGCTTTGTTCGCCATAACGGCAACGATCTTTCTGTTGTGGTTTGCGTCGAGTCGGACATGCGGGGACCGGCCCTTCATGCCAACGCTCGGCACGGGAAAACCCGGCCGAGCGCCTGTAGATTGTGCTGCGGGGTATCCACCGAAGTGGACCGTCGCAGACGTCGGTTCGATCGACGTAGAGGTGCGGTTGGCGGTCTCCCGAGGAAGACCCCTGTTGCACGGAGGCGAAACCTTAGGGGTTCGGGCGCCTCATACCAAATCCCCACTTTGACGAACCAAAGCTGCGCCGTTGATCACGTGCTTTAGGAAGCAATGACCCAACTTGCGCTTGCAAAGAACAAAGTAGTTGTACCACAGAGATGTGGTACAACCTGTAGATGGTGAATCCAGAGATTCTGAACCGAATTAGCTCCTTGCTACAGAGTGAGGACGAATCAACCGTAAATACCTCGATGAGACTGCCCGCAACACTTCGCGAGGCCGCAAATTTGGCCACTGAGCACCTCGGAGTCGGCCCATCAACCACCGCCTACGTTGCGGCACTCCTGCGGACTGCGATTGAATCCGCGCTTTTAACTGGCGTCTTGGAGACCCACTACGAGCACTTTCCTCAGGACCGGCCCTCACTCGGAGAAATCGCTCTGGGCGTTGCAGAGATTGATGGCAATCCCCTAGCCAATTTTCCTGCACTCATTACGAAGGCTGCTGCCGAAATACTGATCACTCACCCCGACGCAAGCCCTGATGATGTGCTCCTCTGGGCTGAGGCGCAGCAACTGGTTGACCAATGACGGTTGTGATTCTCGACAGTGAAGCAGTTCAATCGCTGCTTTGGCCCCGACACCCTAAATTCCGATTGGTGGCCAGCAAGATCGAAGCAGCCCGGTGGCGATCGACCAATCACGCCCACGTCACCCTCATCGTCCCCGCTGCTGCTCAGGTGGAGGCGGGCTGGGATCGGAAATCATCTCGAGCCTCAGGCATCAACCGCTACCCAATCGCGATCTCATCGCTCGATGCAGAAGCAGCAAATTTTGCTGCACGAATTGCGACCAAGCACTCGCTGAAACCGGCCGATGCTCAAATCGGCGTGGTATGCCAAACCCAGACGGCACGCGATGTTCGCGTCATCGTCTTAACGAGTAATCCAGATGCCATCACCCGCGCTGCGTCACCAACACCCGTAGCCGCTATTCGAATCTAAAAGTCGGCCTATAGACCCATTCGTTTTGTTACGCCATGGTCGCGGCCGGCGGTGTAACCGCCGTCAACGGCAATTGTTTGACCGGTAACAAACGACGCATCGGGAGAAGCAAGAAACGCAGCCACTGCAGCGATTTCCGAAGGCTTCCCCAGACGACGAAGTTTATGTTCCTCTTTTATCTCCAGAAGCATCTCATTAAATTCCGGATCGCCGAGTCCGCGCAGCATTGGCGTATCGATGAAACCAGGACAGATCGAATTCACACGAATACCTTGGCGTCCGTAATCAATGGCCATGTTTTTCGTGAGAATAGCAACGCCTCCTTTTGACGCGTTGTACGAACTTCCGCCGGCTGTTCCTTCAAGACCTTCAATACTGGCGACGGTAATGACGCTTCCCCGCTCGCCGTCGATGGCGTCCTGCGTAAGCATTTTGATGATGACGTGCTTACACGTAGTGAATGTGCCGGTGAGATTGATGTCGAGTGTGCGGGTAAAAGTTTCAACATCAACAAGGTGAACCGGCCCGCCAGCGGGAATTCCAGCGAAGGTGCACACTGCATCGATTCGGCCTGTCAGTTTTGTGGCTTCTTCAACCCAAGCGATAATCGCCGCTTCATCGGTGACATCGACGTGCGTAAACGTCGTGGGATGCGGAGCGCCTTCAACCGGCGGTTGCACATCAGAGCCGGCGACGAGGGCTCCTTCGGCCAAGAAGCGTTCCACCGTTGCCGCGCCAAGCCCCGAAGATGAACCAGTTACTAAAACGACCTTGCCATCGAAACGTCCCATGTCATCCCCCTGAGATTCGGTGACCGCAGGCTGCGATCGGCGACATGCGAAACATAGCGGCACAAAGGGAAGGGCCCCCGCCGAAGCGAGGGCCCTATCCGATTTTCAGGTCTGAGGAACTCAGACCTGTTGGATCTTGATTTCGATGTCGACACCAGCCGGGAGGTCGAGCCGCTGAAGGGAATCAACGGTTTTCGGTGTGGGATCAACGATGTCAAGAAGACGCTTGTGGATTCGCATTTCAAAATGCTCTCGAGAATCTTTGTCCTTGAACGGTCCGCGAATAACGGTATAGCGATGCTTCTCGGTGGGAAGCGGCACTGGACCACGAACCGTTGCATTCGTACGAATGACGGTTTCCACGATCTTCTTTGTCGACTGATCGACAATTTCGTGGTCATACGCCTTCAGACGAATACGGATTTTTTGCTTATCAGCCATGTTCAGTATCGACCGATCACTTGAGGATCTTGGTGACGCGGCCGGCGCCGACGGTACGACCACCCTCACGAAT
>JBBEAV010000005.1:0-41861 GCA_040882655.1 Acidimicrobiales bacterium | reverse complement strand
CTCTACCACTTCGCCCCCGAACTTGTGCCAGCCGGCTTTCTTGGCGTCGACATCTTCCTCGTGCTTTCCGGTTTCCTCATTACATCCCTTGCCCTCGAAGAAGTCGACCGCACAACGTCAATGTCTGCTTCTGGGTTCTTCGCCCGACGCGCTCGTCGACTCCTTCCTGCCGCAATCGCAACCATCGTGGTCGTCGTCATCGTTGCCAGAATCCTTGATCACGGGTCTGTGGACTCTTCGCTGCGAGGACACGCGATTGCCTCGCTTACCTACATCGCGAACTGGTGGTCGATCGCACAACAGAACTCCTACCAAGCCGCGTTCGGTACCGAATCTCCGCTCAATCACTTCTGGTCACTTGCAGTCGAAGAGCAGTTCTATCTGGTGTTTCCGATTGCCCTTATCGGAACAGTTGCACTTCTACGGCGCCGCATCGGAGTCCACCGCCTCGCGCACGTCGTACTCATCGGTGCTGTCGTGGGCGCAATCGCGTCATGTGCGCTCATGTGGGTCTTGCGGACACCCGGATCCGATCCATCACGCGTGTACCTCGGCACCGATACGCGCTCACAGGCACTCTTCGTTGGAATCGCCATTGCCTGCATCGTTCGACTCAAGCCGGTGAATTCCTTGCGGGCAGTCACGCGCACCACACTCACGACTGCCGCGCTTGTTGCGCTCGCAGCGTTGGTCGGCATTGCAAGTACTGCCGACTTTCGTTCGGACTGGCTGTATTCGGGGGGCTTTCTCTTCATTGCGATCGCGACCGGCATTGTCGTTCTCGCACTCAACGGTCACGATTCCTTCTTTACGAATGCGCTCAGTTTTCGCTGGTTGCGAACACTCGGGCTTGTCTCGTACGGGCTCTATCTCTGGCACTGGCCGATCAAAGTGTTCGTCACGGGAGAGCGTCTTCACCTCAGTGACGATCAGACGGGCCGTATTGAACTTTTCGTCATTCGCGTCGCTCTCACCGCCGGCGCCACCGCGCTCAGCTGGTACCTCGTCGAACAGCCATTCCGACGGCGCAAACCAGCATCGAAAGAGGCTGCAACAACCAAGCGATTGAGTCGCACCTACACCAGCTTCGGAGCACTCGGGGCAACCGCGCTCGTCGTCGGAATCGTCTGGTTCGCTGCTGCACCATCAGCGCCGGCACAAACCGACTTCTCGTCCAAAGTTCCGCCTTCAACCGCAAACACCAAGAACGCCGAGGCGCCCATTTCGCTGCTGTGGTTTGGCGATTCGGTGGCGTGGACAATAGGTGGCGGGATCATCGAATTCCCTTGGCCCACCGGGTATGACTCTCCGTTCGACCCCACCCGCATCGTCATTTGGAATAAGGGAATCTTCGAGTGCCCGATGATGCAGCAGCAGACACGGTCCTTCGGAATCCTGCGCAGCGGCGGTGGATCATGCGTCGGCTGGGAGACCAAATGGCGCGACGCATCGGCTTCGTTTTCGCCTGACGCCATTGTTTGGTCAGGCGCCTTGCGCGACACCTACGACGTCGCTGTCAACGGAACCTGGTTTTCGTTCGGTTCACCCGAATGGACCGACCTCTATAACGCCGAACTCGACAAAGCCGCTGCGATCGCCACAGAGAACGGCATACCGCTCGTCATAGTCTCTCAAGCAGATCCAATGGTCATACCCGATGAAAAGAGTGAGGACAGTCTCACGGCTGCAAACATCGGAAAGTTCGCTCAGCTGCGCCAGATCCAACGTGAGTACGCGCGCGCTCATAGCGACACAACGATGTCGATTGATCTCGATGAGTTGTTGTGCGCAGGGGGAACTTGCGAGGAACTCACATCGAGCGGCGAAACGATCCGCATCGACGACCTGCACTACTCAACTGCGGGATCTGCTCATATCGCTCCGGCCGTGACCACCGCAATCGAGATCGCGTTGAAGCAGTGGTACGCGCAACACACAAACTGATGGCGCTGAACGCGCCACATGAATTGCGCGGTTTACGGGATACGAAGGCCAGAGATGTTGCGGCTGATGACCAGACGCTGAATCTCTGAAGTTCCTTCGAAGATCGTGAAGATCTTGGCGTCGCGGTGCCAACGCTCGACTGGGTACTCACGGGTGTAGCCGTAGCCGCCAAGAATCTGTATGGCTTGTTCGGTGACCCACACGGCGACTTCACCAGCCTTGAGCTTCGACATTGAACCTTCGCCGTTTTTAAACTCTTTGCGATTCGCAGCCATCCAAGCAGCACGATGAACAAGAAGCCGTGCGGCATCAATTTCCATTTTCATGTCGGCGAGTTTGAACGCTATCGCTTGGTTCATGATGATCGGCCTGCCAAACGCATGGCGCTCTTTGGCGTATTCGAGTGAATATTCGTAGGCCGCTCGAGCGACACCAAGCGCCTGAGCACCAACCGCCGGCCGGGTCGCTTCAAACGTTGCCATTGCTGGTTGCTTCTCGCCGGTCTTCCCTGCTTCCCGGGCACGAGCAAGTTTGTGATCGAGCTTCTCTTTGCCGCCGAGTAAACAACGGCCCGGAACGCGAACATCTTCGAGCACGACCTCTGAAGTGTGCGACGCCTTGATGCCGTGCTTTTTGTACTTCTGTCCCATTGAAAGGCCTTTGGTGCCAGGAGGGACGACAAACGAAGCCTGTCCACGACCTTTGAGTTCGGGATCAACCGCAGCGACAACAACGTGAATGTCGGCAATGCCACCGTTGGTGATCCAAGCCTTCGTTCCATTGAGCACCCACTCGTCGGTCGCTTCGTCATAAACAGCGCGGGTGCGCAACGACGAAACATCAGAACCGGCATCAGGTTCGCTTACGCAGAACGCACCGAGCTGCACTTTGTCAGCAGTGCCGTAACACTGCGGCACCCACTCCATGACCTGCTCAGGCGTTCCGTTTCCGCTGATCCCCGCAGCGGCGAGACCCGATCCGAAGATGGCAAGACCGATACCGGCGTCGCCCCAAAACAATTCTTCGATGGCAAGAACAATCGACAGACCAGTCGGGTCGGCGAGGTTTGCCGCCATGAACTCCCAGCCGTAGAGACCAATGTTGGCCGCTTCCTGAACGATGGGCCAAGGGAACTCCTCGCGTTCGTCCCATTCTTCGGCGGCCGGGCGAATCACATCGGCGGCAAAGGTGTGAACCCAGTCGACAAGGGTTTGCTGATCTTCGTTGAAGTCGAGGCTGTAATCAGACACGTTCGTTCCTCCTGGGGGACCCGGGCCTCGCCCGGTTCAACACGATGGGTCAAGTTACCCTGCGGTAACCCGGTTTGCCTTATCGGAGTCTCCGGGAAGCAACGTGAGCGCAAATAAGGCCAAACCGGCCCCAATCGCATAGGGCCAGCCCATGCCTGCCCATTGGAAAAGTGCACCGGCAACTAGGGGCCCGACGACTCTGGCGGCACCGCCAGCAGACTGCTGCCAGCCCAGCCAGACGCCGGTATCGACCCCAGCGCGACCGGCCACTGCAGAGGACAACGTCGGGGTGAGCAGCCCTTGTCCGACGGTAAGGAAAAGCAAAGCAACGATTAGCCCGACCCAACCCAAATCAACCGCCAGCACCGCAAGACCGAAGCAGTTCGAAAGGAGTCCAAAACGTAAGGTGCGGGTCTCGCCGAGACGATGGGTCACGGGCCCGACGAGCCCGCCTTGCACACCAACAAGCACTACGCCTATGCCTGCGAAGACCGCAGCGGTGCCCGAGAGACCAAGCCCATACCGACCGCTGGCCAACAGCGAAAAAGTTGCCTCGAAACCACTAAATGCGACCACTCCAACGAAGGAAACAACGATCAAACGAATGATCACGGTTCGTTGTGTCGCAGAGGTGTGCTCGGCGGGTTCATGGCGAAACACTCCATGGGCGGGATCAACAATTCCGGGGCCATCAAGTGCGGGTTCGGCCGAAATACTTTCTTCATCGGCAGTCGCTGCGGCGAACTCGGCCTCGCGAGCAGCAACAACTTCAGGTCGAGCGAGCGGGTGCCCCTTCACGCCGTGAGCGGTCTCAGGAAGCCGTTTCAGTGCAACAAGAGCGTTGATCGAGGCAATCGCAGCGGCGACAAAAAACGGCACTTTGGGGCCGGCGAGCGCAGCTAGCGCACCGATCGCTGGTCCGGCCACAAATCCAACGCCAAATGCTGCTCCGATAAGACCCATGTAGCGCGCTCGCTGGCGTGGTGAAGAAACATCGGCCACAGCGGCCTGGGCAACAGATACCGAGGCCCCTGAAATCCCATCAATAATTCGGCCTAAAAAGAGAATCCACAACACTCCGGCGAAGCCAGTGACGAGTGAACCGATCGCCGTTCCACATAACGAAAGAACAATGATCGGTTTACGACCGATGCGGTCGCTCAACTTCCCCCAAATGGGGGCAAAGACAAGTTGTGCAAGTGAAAACGTTGCTGACAACAAACCAATAATTACAGCACCAGCGCCGAAACGTTCGGCATAGAGCGGGAGGATCGGAAGCACAATGCCAAAGCCAATGAGGTCGATAGCAACCGTTGTCCAAATAACCCAAAATCCGCGTGGGACTGGTTCACGAGGCGACTTCTTTGCCATCAGCCGGGACGAACTTGCGTACCGTCGGCAGTGTCCTCGATTTGCCAACCCAACGCCGCTAATTCGTCACGGAGCACATCGGCTGTTGCCCAGTCTTTCGCTGCTCTTGCCTCATCTCGGGCTCGAGCACGCTCGAGAATCTCTGCCGGCACCTCTTCGCCGCCTGCGTTGAGCACGAGACCCACCGCTCTGCAGATTTCGAGCGCAGCAGCAGCGAGGGCGGCGGCGGTTTCCGTGTCACCAGCATCGAGAGCGGCATTTACCTGACCGACAAGACCAAACAACAATGCCACTGCAGCAGGAGTGTCGAGATCATTTTCCATCGCAGCGCGGAACGCGTCGAGTGAAACCTGATCGGGGGCAGCGGTGAGTCCAGCATTGTTTGCGCGTCTTGCGAATGCATCAAGACGACGCAGCGCGGCTGATGCATCATCGGTTGTCGCTCGAGTCACTTCTAAAGGTGTGCGGTAGTGCGAGCGCAAAACAAGGAGTCGATACGCGCGCGGGTCTGTTGATTCGACAAGATCAAGAAGGTTGGTGAAATTGCCGAGGCTTTTCGACATTTTTTCGCCACTGACTTCAACAAAGCCGTTGTGCATCCAGTGGCGTGCAAATGTTCGCCCGGAAGCTAACGCTTGAGCGCGTTCATTTTCATGATGCGGAAAAGCAAGGTCTTGACCGCCGCCATGTAGATCGAAACCGTCGCCGAGTAGGTCTAGCGCCATGACAACGCATTCGGTGTGCCAACCAGGACGCCCCTCACCCCATGGTGATGTCCAAGAAGGTTCGCCGGGCTTAGAGAATTTCCAGAGTGCAAAATCTATTGGTGAATGCTTGTGATCGGCTATCTCAACTCGTGCGCCAGCCTGCAGCGACTCAATTGTCTGGCGGGCAAGAAGGCCGTAGTCCGCAACTGCTGACGGTGTGAAGTACACGCCGTCATCAGAGACATAGGCGACATCTCGGGAAATGAGATCAGCAATAAGTTCGATCATCTGGCCGACATAGGCAGTCGCATGGGGATCGGCGTTGGGCCGGTCGACACCGATTGCCTCCATTGCCTTCCACCACACCTGCTCGCACTTCTGCGCAATATCTGACCACTCGCGCCCTTCAGCGTTGGCCCGGTTGATGATTTTGTCGTCGATATCAGTGATGTTGGAGACATAGGTGACCTCGTATCCAGACCACATGAGGTAACGACGCAACACATCGAACACCAACGAGAAACGGCCATGGCCTAGATGAGGCGGCCCGTAGACAGTGGGGCCGCAGACGTACATCGAGACCTTGCCCGGTTCCCGGGTTTCGAAGGGCACAACCTTGCCCTGGGCGGTATCGAACAGTTGCAGCACGAGTCGCAACGCTACCTGTCCCCCAACCCCCCGATGTGAGTTCGCACGTGAGTCGCAGGGTTGGGGCCCACTAGCGTTACAGCCTCATGACCTCGGCCACCCCCACTCCGCGCAGCAGTTGGACAGTCCCGGAAAAGCCCGACCTTGAGAGCCTTGAGGCCCGATGGGGCGCGATATGGGAGACCGAGGGCACCTACTCATTTGACCGAACCGCCACTCGAGACGGCGTCTATTCAATTGACACGCCACCACCCACGGTGAGCGGTTCGCTCCATGTAGGCCATGTCTTCAGTTACACACATACCGACACCATCGCCCGATATCAGCGCATGCGGGGCAAGTCCGTATTTTATCCAATGGGCTGGGACGACAACGGTCTGCCCACCGAGCGCCGGGTGCAGAACTACTACGGCGTTCAGTGTGACCCTTCCCTTCCCTATGACCCCACCTTCGCCACTCCGATTCCGATGTCCGATCGACCAAAGGACGAGCAAAAAAAACTGCCGGTACAAATAAGTCGGCGCAACTTCATCGATTTGTGTACAACGCTCACTGCCGAGGACGAAAAAGCTTTCGAGGAACTGTTTCGCACGCTTGGGCTTTCTGTTGATTGGTCTCTCTCTTACGCCACCATCGACGATCGTTGCCGACGGGTCGCCCAACGGGCCTTCCTTCGCAATCTGGCTCGCGATGAGGCGTACCAAGCCGAGGCGCCCGTGCTGTGGGATGTCGACTTTCGTTGTGCGGTTGCTCAGGCCGAACTTGAAGATCGTGAAATGCCTGGCGCCTACCACCGGTTGCCATTTGAGCGCACTGACAACGGTGAACCAATTTTTATCGAAACCACCCGCCCTGAGCTTCTTGGAGCATGCGTCGCCCTCGTTGCTCATCCCGATGATGATCGTTACAAGCCACTGTTTGGCTCAACCGTTCGCACACCGCTCTTTGGTGTCGAGGTTGAAATCAAACCTCATGAACTTGCCGACCCGGAAAAAGGCTCTGGCATTGCCATGATCTGCACCTTCGGTGACCTCACCGACGTCATTTGGTGGCGCGAACTGCAACTGGAAACCAGACCAATCATCAGTGTCGACGGCCGCATTCAAATCGAGGCACCGGAGTGGATCGCTGCCGCTGGAGAATCGGCCGTGGCGGCTCATAACGAACTTGCTGGCAAAACCATCAAACAAGCACAGGTTCGCATTGTTGATTTACTTCGTGACAACGGTCAACTTGATGGGGAGCCCAAACCCATTAGTCATCCGGTCAAATTTTTTGAGAAGGGCGACCGGCCACTCGAAATCCTCACGAGTCGTCAGTGGTATTTGCGTAACGGCGGACGCGACCTTCCCCTCCGAGATGCACTGCTCGAACGGGGCAAGGAATTGCATTGGCATCCACCTCATATGCGGGTCCGTTACGAAAACTGGGTTAACGGTCTGAACGGCGATTGGTTAGTAAGTCGTCAACGCTTCTTTGGCGTGTCGTTCCCGATCTGGTACCCACTCGATGCCGATGGTTCGCCCCTGCACGATCAGCCGATTACCGCCGAAGAATCGGTCTTACCAGTTGATCCCGCCACCGATACGCCAGGGGGTTACACCGAAGCACAGCGCGATATGCCCGGCGGTTTCACCGGCGATCCCGACGTCATGGATACGTGGGCCACCTCTTCGCTCACCCCGCAAATCGCTACCGGTTGGGGCGAGGATGATGACTTGTTCGCTCGAACCTTTCCTATGGATATGCGTCCACAGGCGCACGAGATCATCCGCACATGGCTGTTTTCAACCACCGTGCGATCACATCTTGAACATGATTCGATCCCGTGGCGCAATGCAAGCATTTCCGGCTGGGTACTCGACCCCGACCGCAAAAAAATGTCGAAGTCGAAGGGCAACGTTGTTACGCCACTTCATCTTCTCGAACAGTACGGATCTGATGCCGTTCGCTATTGGGCGGCAAGCGCCCGACCCGGCACCGACACTGCATTCGATGAAGGCCAAATGAAGATCGGTCGCCGGCTGGGCATCAAGTTGCTCAATGCCAGTCGGTTTGCGCTTGGCATCGGCAACGAGGACGGCGTTCCCCGAATCCACCCGCCATCAGCAATCATCGAACCCTTGGATAGGGCGATGCTTGCTGATCTAGCCACACTCGTCGATGACGCCACTACGGCATTCGATAGTTACGACTACGCCCGAGCGCTCGAACGCACCGAAGCATTCTTTTGGCAGTTCTGCGATCAGTACCTTGAGCTCGTCAAGACGCGTGCCTACGGAAGTCGTGGGCCAGAAGCCGCCCAATCTGCGCAAGCAGCCCTACAACTTGCGCTTTCCACGCTGCTTCGACTGTTCGCTCCGTTCCTTCCGTTCGTTACAGAAGAGGTGTGGTCTTGGTGGCAGAGCCGTTCTGTGCATCGCTCGCCATGGCCCGACGTGTCGCAACTGCGTGATGCCGCCGCTAACGGTGACCCGCAGGCCTACGAACGGGGTGCAGAAATCCTGAGTGCTGCACGACGAGCAAAGACGGAAGCGAAGCGTTCGCTGAAATGGCCGGTTACAACAATTGAGGTCACCGACACTGCGACTCGGGTAGAGGCGTTCCAGACCGTTTTGGACGATGTTCGAGAGGCAGCAAACGCGACCTTAATCAGCGTCGCCGTCGGCACCGAAACTGCCATCTTGGTGACTCTCGCTGACGAACCCGACACCGTCTAACGGCGGCATATTGGCTTTAGTCGCCGCAGCGGGTGCAGGTTTCGGTGGAGACATTTCGGTAAGAACCACCTGTGTCGGAGCGCCGGCATAGGCAAACGGTATTCCTCGGGCATCAAATGTTTCTTTCAAACGTGCTCGCAATTCGCGCAACACAACAAACTGCTCGGCAGGCTCAGTTTTAATCACCATGCGCACGTGTACACCGTCGGCATCAAATTCCTGAATTCCCCAGATCTCCGCCCGTTCCATGATTTTCGTTGACCAATCGGCATCAGCCTGAATGGAATCAGCGACTTCCTGCATCACATCACTCACCGCAGAAACATCCGCTTCATAGGGCAGCACGACATCGATAAGTGCTCTCGCCCACTCTTGACTCTTGTTGGCGACTTTTACGATCTGGCCATTTGCAACATGCCACATCGTTCCTTCAGCATCACGTATATGAGTAGCGCGCAATGTGACACGTTCGACCACACCTTTCGCACCACCTCCAACATCAATGGTGTCACCAACACCAAATTGATCCTCCGAAACAATAAAAAATCCACTGATGAAATCACGCACCATTGTTTGGGTACCGAAACCGAGTGCGACACCCACAATGCCAGCAGTCGCCAACAACGGTCCAAGACTGATTCCCAATATCTCAAGAGCAATCATCATTGCGACCAGCCACACAAGTGCAGTACCGATTGAACGAAAGACAGCGGTGAGAGTTTCAATTCGGGCATCAGTTCGCACTGACGAATCTCCAGACGAAAGCACCACCTCTGACGTGCGCCGACGAAGCGAGGTCTTGCGTCCTGGTTTCGAAGAGGACGCAGAAGTAAGTAACCGATTCATTGACCGCGTAATCAGCCTTCTCACAACCATTGCAAAAAGTCCTGCGGCGATTACTACCAGCAGAATCGAAAGAGGCTTGGCAACAAACCACTCGGCGGCGTGGGCCCATGCTTCTGACCCCGTCCATTCGAAGACTCGATCGCAGAACCACCCATGGTTATCTCCACACGCATTCTCAAGAGCGACGGGATCGGTGGCGGCAAGAACAAAAGAAGAGATCACGACTAGTGACCGTACGCGAAACAGGACCCCCGCAGGAGTCCCGCTCGAAATTCGGTAACTACAAAGAAATCAGGCTGCCAGATTGGCGTTTGCAAAATCCCAGTTGACGAGGTTGTCAAGTACGACGTCAATGTACTTTGCCCGCGCATTGCGGTAATCAACGTAGTAGGCGTGTTCCCAGACATCGAAGGTGAACAGTGCCTTGGCGCCATGTTTCATGGGCAGGTCAGCATTGGGAGTCTTGAGAATGGCGAGCTTGCCATCCTTTTCAACGAGCCATGCCCAGCCAGAACCGAACTGCGTAAGACCCGCTTCGGTGATCTGCTTGCGGAACTCGTCGTAGCTGCCGAAGTCAGCAACAATGCGATCGGCGATTGCTCCATTCGGCTGGCCGCCGCCATTCGGCGAAAGCGAGTTCCAGAAGAAGGTGTGATTCCAGACCTGAGCGGCGTTGTTGAACAACGGACCTTCGGCCTTCATGATGATGTCCTCGAGCGAGGCCTTTTCATCGGCGGTGCCGGCGATGGCCTTGTTCAAGTTGTCGACGTAGGTCTGGTGATGCTTGCCGTAGTGATACTCGATGGTCTCGGCACTCATATGGGGTGCAAGCGCATCTTGGGCATAGGGCAGAGCCGGGAGCTCGAAAGCCATGAACGTTCCCTTCCTCAGAAGAAATAGTGATGAGAGAGCGCAGGCTAGCGGAGGGTCGCCACAATCGTGCAGGTCGGCGGCCACCAAGATTGTGAAATCGCAAACCGAGAAGCACTGTGCGGCCCGGTTCTACACCCTCGATTCTTTCTGCATTGGGCGAGCAGGGATGGGCCTAAAGGCCAGAAATACCCACCGGACAGGTCAGACCGGTTCCGCCCAAGCCGCAGTATCCATTGGGGTTTCGGGCCAAATACTGCTGGTGGTACTCCTCGGCATAAAAGAAGGGGCCGGCCGAGGCAATCTCGGTGGTGACCGCATCGAGTTTTGCCGCTTCCAACATCTCGCCGAACCGCACTGCGCTCGCTTGCGCGGCCGCAAGTTGCGCGTCGCTGTTGCAATAGATGGCCGAGCGGTACTGGGTACCAATGTCGTTGCCCTGCCGGTGACCTTGGGTCGGATCGTGGTTCTCCCAAAAACAGCGCAGGATCGAATCAAGATCAGTCACGGCCGTCTCCCAGACGACAAGCACTGCCTCAGTGTGACCCGTGCGACCCGAACACGTTTCTTCATAGGTGGGGTTTGGGGTGAAACCGCCGGCGTAACCCACTGCGGTGGTGTACACGCCTGGCAGTTGCCAGAACTTTCGCTCGGCCCCCCAGAAACAGCCCATACCCACGAGGATGGACTCGGAATTCTCGGGGAATGGCGCCGTCATGGGATTGCCCAACACCAAATGACTGGCGCCCACGGGCATCGATTGGTCACGACCCGGAAGGGCAGCGCTCGGGTCAACCATTGCGGGGGTGCGCGATCCAAAAAGCATGGGGAAAGGCTACCGCTAAGTTCGCACTTCGGGCCGGGTCGTAGGCTCAGCCCATGCGTATTGAGGCCGTCGAACTACGAGTGATCTCACTCCCGATGGTCTCGCCCTTTATCGCAGCCCACGGTTCAGTGACCACGCGAACCTCGGTGATTGTTCGCGTGTTCGGCTCCGAGGATGAAGGCTGGGGAGAGTGCGCCGCGCTGCCCGAACCTACCTACAGCGAGGAGTACGTCGACGAGGCGTTTCTCACACTCAACGAACAGTTGCTGCCAAGACTGCTGAGCGCTACCGGACCCGTGACTGCCACTGACATCTCTGCTTTATTCGCTGATGTCATTGGTCACCCGATGGCAAAAGCAGCCGTCGAACTTGCCCTTCTCGATGCCGAAGGTCGTCGTACGAACACCCCACTGGCCGGTCTTCTTGTGCCCCGACCACCCGGCCCGGCAAAGCAGGTTCCCGCCGGCGTCGCCCTCGGGCTCATGGACTCACCATCGGCGCTGGCGCTTGAAGTATCTGAGCGAAGAGCGGAAGGGTACGGGCGCATCAAGATCAAAATTGCTCCAGGTCGCGACATCGAATTTCTTCGTGCCGCTCGCGATGCTGCAGGCGCTGACATGGAACTCAGTGTTGATGCCAACGGCGCCTATTCACTTGACGACGCGAAGACTCTCGCCGAACTTGATGTGTTGAACCTTGCCTACATTGAACAGCCGCTTGCCGCCGACAACCTGCTTGATCATGCTGAGTTGTCGCGACGTCTTGCCACACCGATTTGTCTCGACGAATCTTTGACCTCGGCCACCGTCACCCGTGAAGCGCTCGATATGGGGGCCTGTTCAGTTGTCTGCGTCAAGGCACCGCGCTTCGGCAGTTGGGTCGAGGCTGCATCACTTCTTGACCATTGTGCTGGACTCGGTATCGATGCGTGGGTCGGCGGGATGCTCGATTGCGGAATTGGCCGCGCCGCCAACATCGCACTTGCTGCTCACCCGGGCGCCACCCTCACGGGCGACATTGCTGCCACTAGCCGGTTTTTCGCCAAGGATATTTGTGAATCATTCACGCTCTCAGGCGGAGCTGGTATCGGAACGATTGCGGTTCCAAACCGGCCGGGCCTGGGCATTTCCATCGACATCGATGCTCTCTCTGCGTTCACCGTGAAAACTGAGACTGTGCATCGATAGGTAGCCGTGGGCTCTACTATCACTCGCCATGAGCCTTCTTGATCGATTCCGTGTTGATGGCAAAGTCGCCATCGTGACTGGTGCCGGACGCGGCATCGGTGCCGCATCCGCCCTAGCCCTCGCCGAGGCCGGCGCTGACGTTGCCATCACCGCCCGCAGCGCCGACCAACTCGAGGAGGTAGCAACGGCCATCCGTGCGTTTGGTCGGCGAGCATTTGTTGTTCCTGGCGATGTAAACAAAATCGACTTCCTTGCAGAATTCGCGGCCGCCACAACCGATGAACTCGGCAAGATCGACATTGTTGTAAATAACGCCGGTGGTTCACCTCCCGCTGCAGTGGCTGATATCACGGCACAATCCTTTGAAAACGCATTTCACTTCAACGTCACGACGGCATTTGCTCTCACTCAGGCCTGCATCCCACAACTTGTTGAACATCACGGCTGTGTCGTAAATATTTCTTCTATGGCTGGCCGCACTGCGGCGCGCGGGCTTACGCAGTATGGCGTTGCGAAGGCCGCCCTTAGTCATCTCACTCGCTATCTCGCCACTGACCTCAACCCCAAAGTTCGGGTGAACGGCATTGCGGTTGGGTCTGTTGCAACCTCGGCGCTCGAAACTGTGCTCGTCATGCCAGAAATTCGCGATGCGATGATTGCGAATACACCGCTGAGATTTATTGGCGAGCCGGAAGACATCGCCCTAGGGGTTCTGTATTTATCGTCGCCAGCAGCGCGTTACGTGACCGGCAAAGTCATTGAAATCGACGGGGGCACCGAGTCGAGCACGCTCGATATGCCCTTCCCCGATTACTAAATCTTCAGCAGGATTCAGATCGCAACCGTTTTCGTATCGCGCCCAGAGCGAAGCGTCGTACCGGGCGTATCGCCCGTAACTTTGCCCTCACGCACGATCTCGATGCCATTGACAATGGTTGCGTCGATGCCGGTAGCTTCGGAATAGAGACGCCAACCGTCGGCCGGCAAATCTTGGCGTGGCACTACTACTCCAGGACCAACGGTATCGGGGTCGAGGATGACAAGGTCAGCGAACCAGCCCTCAGCAATGCGACCGCGATCGCGTACGCCATAGAACGACGCAGGTGCGTCGGTGAAGAGTTGTACTGCTCGTTCGAGCGACATCAGCTGACGATTGCGAACTGCTTCGGCGAAGAAGCCTGTATGGCATGCGAATGTCTTCATCATGTCGAGATGAGCACCAGCGTCGGAGCCACCAGCAATCACCCTCGGATCAGATTCAAGAAGGCGAACCCGTTCCGCCCATGACGCGTCGTCGGTGCCAATGAACCTGGGTTCTAACCCTGTGTGTAGATCATCGGCAACAACGATATCGAGCATCGCGTCAAGTGGAGCGATGCCTTTTTCATTCGCGATATCGGAGACAAGCCGTCCTACATATTTCTCGAGTTCATTTTTTGACACATCAATGATTCGGTAGTCGGCGACTGCCCCGAGTGAGTTTTGCGGGGGGAGTTTGGCTAAGCCGGCGGCGATGTTGGCACGAATCGCAGGGTCAGCTAGCGCTGCCTTGCGATCAGGAAGCGGGAAGTGAATGACTTCTTTGATTCCCGGAAGCATGTCAAGCACAAATCCCGATGCGAAACACAAACGCATTCGCATCGGCTCTGGAAGGCAAAGCCCTACGACACGACCACCCTTTGCTGCCGCAACATCAGAGGCGGAGAGTTTGTTTTCGCGACCGGCAGCAGCGGTGGGATCAGAAGACACCACCATGACATTCCAATTCAATGTCCGTTGCGCGGCGACGCTCATATCAGCCATGAGATTCATTTCATCTTCAGTGAAGAAACCAGATGCTGAGGCAATGAACTCGAGTGAAGTGCCGGCGTGCTGACCGGTTGCGCTTGAAAGCGCCAGAAATTCATCCCGTGACGCCCACCGAGACGGGACCGGATTCCCCTGATGGTCACTGTGGCTGTTTGATGCAGTACTCGAGAAGCCCATACCTCCTTCTTCGATGCTCCGATGAAGCAGTGCAACCATCGCCGAGATCTGTTCCGGGGTTGCTTCGTGACCAACTGCATCCTCGCCCATCACCACACGACGCAGCGCGCTGTGGCCGACCATGAAACCAGCATTGACGGCGAGATTTCCGTCAAGTCGATTGAGCCAAGAACCGAAGCCGTCCCACATGAGGTCGAGGCCCGCTTCAAGTGACTTGACCGGCATTCCTTCGACGCGAGCCAACATCGGAATGAGATACTCCGCTGCCTCTGGAGTTACTGGTGCAATCGAAAAACCGCAGTTGCCACCAAATACGGAAGTAACGCCATGCAAAGAAGAGGGCGTGGCGGCAGGATCCCACATGACCTGTGGGTCGTAATGGGTGTGGAGATCAATGAAGCCCGGGGTTACGACACGACCTTCAGCGTCGATGGTCTTCGCTGCTTGTTCGGTTATGTCACCAATGGCCACGATGCGGCCATTGCGAACACCGACATCGGCGCGATAACGCTCACGACCGGTGCCATCGATCACGCTTCCGCCCCTGATCAAAAGATCAAGCATGTGAGTCCTCCCCTAAGACAGCCCGAGCGGCGCCGAGTGTTCTGACATCCTGCCAGCCACAAGCGCCGACAGGAAATAGAAACCAGAGGCGGTCCAGCGCTCACCTTGCAGGAACCTGCACCCAGCGTTGCGCCCGAAGAAGCTCTAACGCGGGAATAGAGAGACCTCGCTGCCTCTCTGAGTTCGGGACGGTGCCGAGGCTGACTGGTGTTGTTGTTAAACCAGCCGAGCGACATTGGCTCGATACGAGGAACCAGCTCGGAGCCCAGAGGCGGGGCCCGCGTACCGCAGAGACCTTGCACTCGGATGACTTTTCTCCCCCGCTACTAGTGAAAGCAACAGCCTCGATCCGCTCCGACCATGACGCACCTGATTCCTTTACTCCCTCGACCGCAGCACGAATCTGCAAATTGATAGCCGCAGCTAAAATATCTTGTTGCCACGGAAGCAGCGCGGAGTAAAAAGGAACGGCCGGAGCATAGGTAGCAAGCAACAACTTTGCGTTCCGCGTTTGCGCCAAAACGTCGAATGAAATAGCCATCACTCGTTGCTTTACAAGTTGGCGATCAAGCAATTTGTTTACGCAGTCAACAAACTGTTGGTTCTCCGTGGCCGAGTCTTTCCACACTGAGCACAGACGCACCGGACCAGAGGTCTGCTGCAAGAGCGCTTCTCCGCCAATACTCGCAAGCACGATGTCTGGATCCTCCCGTTGAATGCGTTTGAGCAATTCATGCTGCGCTCCTTCTTCAGGGGCTTCCTCATCTGCCGGCAAATTCAACCAACCAGCCAACGTTGAACCAGCTACCGAATAGTTCGCGTAGTCAACCGAGCCAAGTTGTTGTGCCACCTGAGCAGCCCACGATGCACCATTCGCCAATCCAAAATCTGCGCTGAACGCAACTTCGTCTGCAGGTGTTCCCGGGCCATTCGATCCGTTGGAGGAACACCGAGTGCCTGCGGTAGTAGCAACTGCGTTTCCAGTCCATTTTGGCCGGCACTCTGACGACTTACTGGCTGGAATCACTACGCCGTCGCTTCCTGTGCCGAACCCTGCGGTGACACCATCACCAAAGGCCCGCACACGGAGCGAGTCAGGGGTAACGCGTGCCACTGAGGTGCTGGATGAAGGGGCAGACTGCGCCTCGGCAGAAAGCCCTCCCACCATAAGAATCGTTGCCACCGCAATGCCCAGCGCAACCACGCGGTTGAAGCGAAATGAACTCACGACCGCGCACCTTATCGGCGAGTTCCGGATCGACACCATCAGGAGAAGTCCTACACTCGCTCCTCGTGGCCGCAGAGAACAACGCTCAGGACTTGCGGCCGGTTTACCCGCCAGCCGGACATGCGATGACATTGCTGGCCATTGAGTTAGAGCAACTCGCGACCGGCGAGATGCGGGGGTGGATGCCCGTGACTCCGCACACTGCGTCAAGCGACGGAATGCCTCGCCTCGCCACCGTTGCGATGCTGGTTGATGCCCTCGGTGGCATGCGCTCAATCACTGCATCTGATCCGGAATGGGCCTTTACCGCCGACATGTCGCTTCACCTTTTGCCCGCCGGGCCGATGGAAATGTTGCAGGCCGATCTTCACGTTCGCCGTCGCGGGCGGCGCACTCTCGTTATCGAGGCGGAATTACTCGCCGACGGGGCCCGCCCCGCTGGCGCAGCACTTCTCACCTTTGCGGTGGTTCCTCGGCCTCAACACCTTGTGAACATCACAATTGATATGACTCCGGGTCGTCGCATGATGAATCCCAATGCCGCACAAGAAAAGCTCACCATGAACTATTTCGAGGAACTCAACATCAGTGCCCTCGAGCCCGGACTCGTCACGATCGAGTTGCGACCTGTCGTGGCGAATACTGTTGGCGCGCTACATGGTGCGCTCCATGCAGCAATTATCGAAGAAGCAGCGGCTTCGCTTGGACGCGAACTGCTTGACCGCAATGTCGCTACGACTGACATGCACTTGTCCTACCTTGAACTCGGACGTTTCGGCCCACTAAGCGCAAAAGCCACCTCGGTCGGAGGCCCTGCAGACGGTCGACTCTCTGCCATCGTTGAAGTTCGTGATGGAAACGGAGTACTCGTTTCCTATGCGACCACTGAGGTGACTGGACTGTGAGCGGATTCGGCAATCCCACTGAAATCGGTGTCGCGCAGTACCTCTCAATGACGATTGAGGAGATCGGCGACGGCACCGACGTACTTCCGCACACTCAAGGGCACTTCCCCGGCACCACAACTACCTTGGACAGCGAGGGCCGACTCGGTACCGATCTCCTCACCTGCATCATCGATTCCATTGGGGGTATGACCTCCGGTTTAGCCAGCCTTCCCGATTGGATCGTGACAACCAATCTCATGATTCGCCGCGCTCCCGATGCTCTCATCGGCACCCGTGGCACCGGGCCACTCACACTCGATACCCAGGTTCTTCGGCGAGGAAGATCCTCTGTTGTGACACGTGTTGAGACCACTGACGCAAACGGAGAGGTGGTTGCGACAGCGTGGATGTCGTGTGCCGTCCTCACCCCCGCTAACGGGCCCCCTCAATTCGTTCGGCCCGTGCGTCCCTACGAGCGCGAAGCCCCCAGCGACCCCATTTTCTTTCGTCCAACCAATGAATTTTTCAATCTCTCAGCCGGTTCGATCCCTGGAATGGTCTCTCTCGCTGTCGAACAACGTTTACAAAATCCTTGGGGAATTCTCCACGGTGGTTCGAGCGCAGTTGCTCTCGATGCTGCGGCGAGAAGTGTTGTCCTTGGCCGACCAACCGCCGAAGCGACTCCAGAGGTGATCGTCACCGATCTCGCAGTCCATTACCTCAGCCCCGGTCGAGTGGGGCCAATCCTCGCTCATGCCACCCTGGCCGGGCGTCGAGGGCTCGACCATTTGGTGCGGGTAGAGGTTCGTGATGAGGGAGCTGAGGATCGCCTCATGGTCCTTGCCATGGTCACTGTCCACAGGCTCGACTGACCCGCATTACCGACCGGTAGCAAGAAGGTCCGTCTTTCCCGTAGCGTCTGCCCAAACAAAGCCTCGGGGAGATTCGCAATGGGTATGACATTTGAGGATGCGGTGGCTGTTATCACCGGGCCGGGATCTCCTTTTGAGATCACTGAAGCCGAAGTGCTCGGTCGGCCCTCACGCATTTTCACCAACCTTCCGCCGTCACTGCGTTTTCTGTTCGACATGATTCGGGACCGTCCCGCCGACGATGTCGCCCTTGTGTTTGAGGACGAACGTTGGACTAACGCCGAAATTCTCACCAGCATCGATGAAATCGCAAACCTGCTTGTCGAACATTATGGAGTCACCAAAGGTGACCGTATTGCCATTGATATGCGCAACTACCCCGAGTGGATCACTACGTTCGGGGCTGTAGTTTCAATCGGAGCTATCGCAGTTTCGGTTAACGCATGGTGGACAGGTCCGGAGATTGAATTCGGCCTCATTGACGTAGGCGCCAAGGTTTTTGTTACCGACCGTGAGCGCGTCGACCGCATCGGCGATCGACTTTCCGCTCTAAACATTCGTGGACTCGTTGTTCGCGCCGAGGGCGAACTCCCCGTCGGCTGTGAACATCTCGCTGACGTTGTTACCCCCGGGGCAACGATGCCTGCGGTTGCCATTGATCCCGATGACGACGCCACAATTCTTTTCACCTCGGGCACCACGGGCGTGCCTAAAGGTGCCGTGTCAACCAATCGTGCAGTGCTCTCTGGCCTCTTTGGTTTTGCCTGCCGGACCACGGTTGAAGCAGTTCGATGGGCTCCTGACACACCCCCCGACCCCGCAACTGCCCCGACACCAGTCCCTCCGTGCTTTATTCTCACCGTTCCGTTGTTCCACGTAACCGGTTGCGTTCCCGTCATGCTCGGCGCAATTACCACCGGTGCAAAACTTGTGATGATGAACAAGTGGGACGCCCTACGAGCGCTGCAACTCATTGATCGCGAGAAGGTCACGAACTTTGTCGGCGTGCCCACCATGTCGCAGGATCTCATTAGCCATCCCGATTTCGCGAACTACGACACTTCAAGCCTCAAGAACGTGGGCGGGGGTGGGGCTCCGATGGCGCCCGAACTTGTGCGCAAGATCGAAGGATCATTCGCCGGTAAGGCCAGCCCCCAACTTGGCTACGGCCTCACCGAAACAAATGGTTATGGGCCTGGCAACACCGGACCGGATTACATCGCCAAGCCTTCAAGCACCGGTCGTGTTGTTCCGATTATGACGGTGAAGGTCGTAAACCCCAATGATGAGGAACTTCCCAACGGTGAAGTGGGCGAGGTCTGCCTTTCGGGCCCCATGCTTATTCGAGGGTATTGGAATCGCCCCGAGGCCACTTCGGAAACCATTCGCGACGGTTGGCTTCACACTGGCGACCTTGGCTATGTCGACGACGAAGGATTTGTGTATGTCGTCGACCGAATCAAAGACATGGTTCTGCGGGGTGGAGAAAACGTGTACTGCTCCGAGGTCGAGGCGGCAATCTTCGAATACGAGGTTGTCCACGAGGTAGCCGTCTTTGGGCTTCCCCATGAACGCCTTGGTGAAGAAGTCGTTGCTGCAGTGCAGCCCGCCGCCGGGGTAACACTCAATGTTGACGAACTCACTGCATTTCTTGCTGAGCGCATTGCTCCGTTCAAGATCCCTACTCAGTGGTTTGTTCGCAACGAGCCTCTCCCTCGCGGTGCGACCGGCAAGATCCTGAAGCGCGAGATACGCGATCGCATTCTCGACGGAAAGTACTAGTCACTTCACGTTCTAAAAGTTTTCTGCACTGCGACGCGACGAAGGCCCCCAGATTGTGGAGGCCTTCGCGTGTTCCCTCGGAGGGTTTTGTGGGCTGAACGGAAGTCAGGCCGGACGACGGGTATTCAATCCAGTGACGTTGTCGTGCATGATCATTTCCTGCACCGCCGGCGAGAACTCCTTGAGTTCGTCGACGTAATCGAGCGGCACGGGCATGCCTTCGATATGCGGCCAATCGGATCCGAAAATGACGCGATCAGAACCAACAAGTTCAACAACCTCGTGAACATCGTCTTCCCAAAATGGGTTGATCCAGATCTGACGACGGAAGGTTTCTGAAGGCGCTTCAGCGAACCAACCGGGCATCTTGTTCATCGTGGCATCAAGCTTTTTGAGAAGGCCACGAAGGAACCCGGAACCGTTCTCAACAGATGCAACGCGCACGTTCGGGAACCGCTCGAGCATCTTGTCGCAAACAAGCGACCCCAAGAAATCTTCAATCGGACGATCAAACATGGTGGCCATACGTAGCGGCTGAGGCCGAGATTGCTGTCCGAAACCAGCGGAGAAGCCATTGTCCTCGGCATAGCCATGGGAGTTGTAACCAGAATCGCCCGCATGAGCGACGACGGTGATACCCGACTCGTTGGCAAGACCCCAGAACCGATCAAACATGGGATCGGCCGGTGAACGAGGTCCGTCAACGGTGGTCGGTGCTGCGGGTCGCATGACAACGGTGGTTGCACCGTTATCAAGAGCGAACTCAAGTTCGCTGATAGCCCAATCGACATCGACAAGTGAGATGTACGGAGCGGTAAAGATGCGGTCCTTGTAATTAAAGGCCCAGTCTTCGAGCATCCAACGATTGAACGCGGTGAACACCTGCATCACGGCCCAAGGGTCTTGATGTAAGGGCTCTTCATAAATCATGCCTAGTGTCGGGAACATCCAACATTTCTCGAGTCCGTGGTCATCGAGTGTCGCAATGCGTGCGTCTTTGTCGCGATACGCAGGACGAATCGGTTCACGTTGCTTCAGTAACTCGATTGGGTTTTCGTTCTTCGGATTACCGCGGAAGTAATCCTTCAACACGCCAGGAAGCGCAACGGGGTCAAAGGTGGGGTTCACCACTGCGTGGCTCACCTTCCCGCCGATCACGTGATACTGGCGGCCATTGATCGTGCACCACTCGATGGTGCGAGACGCAGTGCGCGGGTCAAGATGACGGGTGAATGCATCGATTGCTTCGTAGTAGTGATTGTCACAATCGAAGACGGGAAATCCAAGTTCGGTCATGGATGCAGCCTATGACGTAAACGGGTCTTCCGACAACCTTATGTAGTACGACGAGGCGGCATCAGCCCAATCGCTGAATCTGCGCTGGAAGACCTTTCGGGCCCGGGTACCCGCCCAATCAGAGGGCAGTAGTTCAGGGGGAAGCGAAGGGTCGACAATCAGAATATGTCGCCATTCGTGGGCCATCCTGGTCCGGAGGGCAAACGCCTCGCGTTCGGTTGCAGGTTCCGCAAACTCGAACTCTTCAAGGAATGCCTTATGAGCCGCCGCAGCCGTATCGAGGTCCCAGGCCAGCGCCACCACCTCGGCCGGAGTCTCCGCCCCTTCCACCGCCGTCGCCCGAAAAAGGAGCGCCCGGGATTCGAGCCCGAAGGAGTCGAGAATGATTTCTGCCCCTTCTCGGGAGCCCTCGCCCACGGCCACCCAAGTACCCGCCCCAAGCATGCCAAACCCCTCGAAGTCCAGACCAACCGCCAACCGATGGCGCGTCGTTCGATCAAGAGTCGGACCCGTGAGCGTCAACAACAAAAAGGTTCCGTCCCAAGGTTTGTCTTCAACAATCGATCGTTGAACCCGCGGTACTGCTGAACCGATCATCCGACGACCTGAGGCTGTGAGACTCCAGCGCGAATAACGGCCAACCGATTCACCCTCGAGCCAACCATCGGTTGCCGTGCGGTTCACCGCCTGACGGGCTGCTCGAGATTCAATTCCAAGTGACTCGAGCGCTCCAACAAGCGCTGCTGTCCAAACTGGTGTATCGGTAGGACCGACCCACTGGCCCAAAATACTGATGAGAAGCGAACGTGCACTGGGCCCTCCGTCAGCGCGACGACGAGTTGCAGTAGCGACAACCATTACGGAAAATCACCTTCGATTTCGCTCGGGGATATCGCTAGGTATCGCTCAAGTGCAAGTTGATTGTTAAGGATTCGGCTTTCTTCTTGCGAAAGCGTGATTCGCGTAAAGCCAGGCTGGTGGAGGCCTCGCTGAGCAGTACGCAACATCTCGAAATCTTGATTGAAGACCGTGCCAAATGCCATCGCATCAAGAGGTGCTTCCATTTTCATCGGCTTTGTTCGAGGTGCTTTCGCTCCGGCTCGCTCAAAGTTGAAAATATCAAGCCAACATTCATCGGGGTGGTCCCCGGGGCGGGTGCGCAGGACCGAAAGTAAATCGGGATGTAACAACACGGTGATATTGGGAAACACATTGTGCTGGTCCATCATCATGATTTGCATATCGGTGTAAGCAGAGAGGTCGACCCCCTTTGCTGCTTGCGCTTCACGCACACAGTTCGCCATGACAGAAAATAAGTCGGAACCCTCGACGATTACCGGAACCGGCCCGGGGTTCACCGCATCGAGGCCAGCGCGGGCCGAATACACCGATGCAAACGCTTCCCACACTTCCTGATCGGTCGGGGTCGGCCGGATGCGAGGCGATGGAATGCCGTACAACTGTCGGCTACGTCCGACGTGTTCCCAGAACACCTGATGGTTGTCAAGATCGGCAAACACTTTCAACAACTCGGGATGCAACCCCTGCACGTGATAGGTCTCGCTGAATCCATCGGCGGCAGTCTTCCAATTTGCAGGGACTTTCACACTGATTTCGAATCGGCAATGGAACTCGTCCATCCCGAGATAGGCAGCATCAGCCGGGGCACCACCGAGGTAGGCCGCCAGACTCATGGCATTGACATCAAAATTGATAAAAACCAATGGCCCCCACGTATCGACTAGCACCGGAGCAAGACCGTAAGCATCGTTGTCGATGACACCGAAATCTCGACGACTTGGGATTTCACTCAAGGTGCCATCGAGGTTCCAACACCATCGGTGAAACCCACATCGAAGTTCAGTGAGGTCGCTTCCCGACCCGTTGCACAATTCGACACCACGATGCATGCAAACGTTTTGGAAGGCACGAAGCGTTCCCTCTTGATCGCGCAGAACGATCGCCGACAACGCTCCGACCGAAAACTCAATCCAATCTCCCGGCTCCGAAACTGCGTCAATTGATGTCGCCAACTGCCATACGCGAGGCCACATGTAGTCGGTTTCACGGTCGGCAAATGCTGTGGAGTAATAACGATCGGCAGGAATCGTGATGGGCCGACGCGCAGTGGGCCCCGAACCTTCGGCGCGACTGCGCAGCGTTCCAATGTCCTTGATGAGCACTTCCGCTGGTTCGATTCGTTCAGTCATATCAGTCAAAGCAACAGCCCCCGGTGTGACGCACCTCAAGATCCTGCCACAGGGCGAACTTTCAATTGGCGGTATCGACGCTCAAACGCGTGGTCGGCGGTGAACGGTCACGGCGTACTCAGGCTGGTCACCAAGAGTTTCACTCTCCCAGCCGCCCTTGTGGCCCGCTGGTTCCAAGCCTTCCACTGCACACCATGTATCGAGATCAAAAATTGTTGGCCATGTGGCTTTGATCTGGTTGCCCATCACAAGATTGCCGCCGGGAGCCACGTGGCGGGCACAGGCTCGGACTGCCTCCTCGCGATTTGCTTCGTCGACAAAACCAATGACATTTCCGGCCAAAACAACAAGATCAAAAGTTCGGCCGATTTCAACCGTTGAGAGATCAGAAAGCCGCCAATCAAGTTGAGGCGCGCGTCGTTTCGCTCGCTCCAGCAAGTCACGGTCGAGATCGACGCCCACGATGTCCACACCACGCGCTGCTAATTCGATTCCGACTCGCCCAAATCCGCAGCCCGCATCAAGTGCAGTGGTCGGGGCGAACTGCATGACGAAGTCCACTTCCCCATGAGGATTCTCACCGCGAGCGGCCATTTGATCCCAGCGCGATTCGTAGTCGTCGAGGTCAACCACTCGGCGCCACTCTGCCCATTGCGTAGAACCACCGGTTGGGTCGTCACTCATTGGCTCAATCTCCTGTTTTAGAACTTTGTGTCGTCGATGGCATCAATCAGGCCCCAATTGAGCGCAGTCGGTGCATCGATTGGCGAACCGCAAAGCGCAAAGTAGGCGCAGCGGTGGCGACCAATGCGTCGGGGAATACTCGAGGTTCCGCCGGCACCGGGAACTAGACCCATTGAAATCTCGGGCAAAAGAAATGTGGTTTCTGAATGGGCCACAACCCGTGCCGCAAAGGCAGGAAGTTCAACACCCGCCCCGACACACCTTCCGTGTACAAATACCTCGACTCGGTCAGCGATTGCGATCAGCGCAACGCCCGCGTTGCGACGGGTGCGCACCTCGTGGGCCTCAACGGGAGTCGGCGCAGTGCCGAACTCATCAAGATCACCTCCGCTGCAAAAAGAGGGCCCTTCACCTCGTAGTTCAACCCGAGTAATTGTTTGATCACTGTCAGCAAGCCGAAATGCTTCCACCAGTTCGTCGCGCATTCGAGTTCCGTAGGCATTGTGTACATCAGGTCGATTCAGACAAACTTTTAACTCATCGTCGATACGTTTCAATCTGACAATCGGGTTCTCTGGTCGAGGACGAACTACTCGATCAGATTGATCTTCCAGCCACCGGGCATACCGATCTCCCCCTTGAAGAAGGCTGTAAACCCAAGACTCAGCCACAATCGCCTCCGAGGCTGATGCAGTTGCGCCAACGCGCAGCAGTTGCGCAAGAGCAATCGCCGCATCAGGTGACCCGCCAATTGATAGCAAAAGCTCTTCGATTTTCTGCTCGAAACTTTCGCCACACGCGATCCACGGAGCCGGAGCATCCGGGGATCGGCACAATAAAAGATCCAAACCGAGTACCGCAGCGTTCTCCGTTGCAAAATCAGCGATGCCTATAAGAAGGACCGGAGCAGCTTCAACCACCGTAAGGAGTCTCTGCAGATCGCGAAGAACGAACGGTTGATCGAGATTGACAAGCACTGCCGGTGCAGTGGCCATTGCACTGAGGGCCGTGTCATCGAGACCATCGGCTGTCACCGATAACAGCTGGGCGGGAGTTAGTCCTGTGGCCATGGGTACACCAGCCTGCCCCCGACCCACGTCATACGCACATGCTTTGCATCGGGTTCAGCCAATGCATCGGCGAGCGGAGTATCAAGAAGGCAAAGATCGGCCGGCCCGCCAACCTCAAGTCGGCGAGGTGGTCCACCAGGTGCAAGTGGATCGGCAAGGTACCAACCAAGAGCAGTCGCAGGCTCGACCTTTTCCGAAACGCCGAGAGCCACTCCATCGCGTGTGACACGTGACGAAGCGGCCGCAATCGCCGCCCACGGATCAGCCGATGTCACCGGCGCATCGCTACCAACGGAAACGTTGACACCGGCCCTCAGTAATGACCTCGCTCGATGCAATGACGCAATATCGCCCTCATCGACCTCACGTAAATAGTGATCCCCGCGTTCGTACACAAGATTCGGCTGCACGATAACTGTGACTCCCCCGTTTGCGAGTATCGAATCGAGATCGGCAGGGAGAACTGAACCATGCTCAATACGGTCACCTTTGATTGTTCCCGCTATCGCAAACGCAGCTGTTGCAGTCACAGTTTCGGCTCTGCTCACTGCGTGGATAGCGACGGCGCGGCCATTGGCATGATGAGCCGAAATCGTTTCAGCCAATCGATCCGGTTGCAGATCAGAAAGTTCATCGACAATGATTTTTGAGGGGCCCATAAGAGCCCACCGCTGATCTATGGCGTCGGTTGCGCGAATCTCGTGCTCATCAGCACCCAGGAGAACAAGTCGTTGGGGCAGCGCACCCGTTTGAACTGCGCTCCGTAGAATCTCAATACGGCCCGCCCCCAAATTGGGAGTCGCATCGGTTACCCCCGTAATTCCGAATGCGGCTAACTCGGCGCCAACAACCGCAAGCGGCGGAACCTGAACACCAACTCGTTCAGCTAGCCATCCATCAAGTCGAAGAAGTCGACCCGTTGGTTTGCCATTGGCATCTCGTTCCAGTCCGTCAGGAACTTCTGAATCATTTAGCTCGAGGAGAACGCTGGACAGCGCCGCCGATGAAAGTATCCATGCCAACCCAGACCGATGTTGCACCCTAACTTTTCGCAAACCCACAAGCGCATCGAGGCGCACAGCGTTCAATCCGCCATGGCGATAGTCGTCATAGCCGGCGACGCGAATCCATTGGGAATCGGTCTGCCGACACGCCGAGGTCAGCGTCTGGTCAAACTCGATAGGAGTGGCACAAAAATCAACATCGACTCCGTCTCGACGCGCCGCCATTGCCAAGAGGTGAACGTGGTGATCGTGAAGACCGGGGAGAAGCGCTGCCCCTTTGGCGTCAACCATTGCCGCGCCCTCGTCGATCAGACCTTCACTAAGTTGCACAATGACGTCGTTTTCGACCACAACTGTCACAAGCCGACCATCAACCTCAGCGTCTTTAATCACCATTCGACTCATCACCACACCACCCGAGAGGACAGTCCCGCACTTCGGGCAACTTCACGCATCGCCACATCAATCGTTACGCCCCCACCGCGAGAAAAGGCATCTACGGCCAATGCTGCGCATACCAAGCCAGTCAGAGGGTCGGCAACCGCGTCGCCGACAAAACCGGGTGAGCCGTCGGCGGCGATTTCAACCAATCCACCAGCTGCAGCGGCATCGTCCCCGAATCCGACCCGGTCTCGCCAAGGCCCGCATCGGCCAAAGGCCGTAATAGAAACCCAAACGACACCCGGCCGCTTTGCCAAGACTTCGACAGGTGAGATTCCTAAACGATCGAGGGCGCGCGGTCTTGAGCCCTCGATAATCACATCGGCCTGTTCAAGTAACGATACGAGTTCAGCAACTCCGGCCGCTTGTTCGAAATCGATCATTCGGAAGTCGTTCTTAGCGTGGAGCCAATCAAAAAGTTTTTGATCGCCGTTGCGTGAAGCGTCGGGGCGAGACGTCGACTCAATCTTGATGACCCTCGCTCCACCTTCAGAGAGAATTCGGGTGCAGAGTGGACCAGCCCATAACGACGAAAGATCAACCACCAAAGCGCCGCGCAGCGACTGTTCGGCAGCGGGCCTACCAACTCTGCGCTGGATCCAAGGCCGAGCCGGATGAGTTGTTCCCCGATCAATTAATTGTTCATCTTTATCTTCGTTGGCTTGAGGCACAGCTGCCACCGCCAATCCCAATTCTTGTGCAGTTCCAGCGGCATCAGCACTCGTCCGTATTGCGATGCACATTGCAATATCGCCCCACGGGACTTCGGTATGACCAAAATCCAGACCGAGCCATGCAGGAAGAAGTTCAAGGTCATCCTCGCGAGGCAAATGCACTGCGCACCATCCGTCGGAGGTTTGAAGCAGTCGACACTTGCCGCCCATTGACTGTTGCCGGAATTGTTCCGGGTCCGAAAACAACGCCCGCATTGACATCAGTTCGGTAGCGCCAAGCGGAACCTGAATCCCGAGCGCACTCAAACGATCGATCGCTTGATCTGCGAATCGAACCGCTTTGTTCCATCCTGAATCGACAGTGACCGCCATCTATGACTTGGCCACTATCTGAGCCCGAAGTCGCGCTAACAGTTCCACAAAAGCATCGCCACGTAGTGAAGCGAGTTGTGGTCCAAGCTCTGCCGAAACAGCATCTTCGGAATTTGTGATCGCGTCGTTTCCGAGAATCGTTGCCTTCATATTTCGAACAACTTCTGGCGGGCCTGCCGCCGCCTTTGCCGCCATACCCTGCGCCACGCGAAGCAGTTCAGCGTCGGGTACACAGCGCCATACTAAACCAATCTCAGCGGCTTGTTCGCCGTCAACAGTTTCACCGAAGAGCACCAACGCCATCGTCGTTTGAAGATCGGTGATGCGTCGAAGTCGCCATGTGTTGCCGCCGCCGGGGTGAAGGCCAATCTGCAGGAAACGCGTATCGAACTTGGCTGACGTACCAGCCAGAATCACATCACAGGCGAGCGCAAGGTTGAGTCCTGCTCCAACTGCGGCACCATTAACAGCAGCAATAGTCGGCAACGGAGACTCGGCCAAGCGAAGGAAACCGGAGTAAATCTTCCGCAATTTCTCTTCGGTATCGCAGGCTGCAAGATCATCGAGGTCGGCTCCAGCGCAAAATGCTGGTGGCGCACCAGTAACAATGATGGCGCCGACGTCAGTTCGAGCTTCGAGTTCATCCATTCCCTTCGCCACTGCTTCGTTCAGCGCAGCCGAAACGATGTTTCGGCGAGCGGGATCGTTGAGCGTGATGGTGGCGACGCGGTCAGCGACTTCGAGCGAGATCATCCTGTCATTGTTGCCGGTTGACACCACAAATAGCGATCTTGCTACCGGGGCAGGCCCAGTACCCGGTCGCCCAAAATATTTCGCATCACATCTGAGGTTCCCCCCATGATCGTGTAGGCGGGGGCGTAAGCAATTTCGGTCGACCACTCTGAATGCACCATTGCTTCGGGACCGATGATTTTGGCGGCGAAGTCGGCTACCCGTTGCTCATATTCTGTGCACACACATTTGGTGCCAGCGGCAAAACCAGCCGGAGTCTGACCAAGAACACTTCGGTAGACGAGTAGTCGACCCACGGTGAACCCGATTTCGAGTGCGGCAATCTCTTGGCGCACTATCGGATCAGAGCTATCGGCTAACTCCAACGCGTGGAGATACAACGCTCTGTTTGAAACAAGCCGATCGATTCCACCCCGCTCATGTTCGAGTTGCTTCATCGTTTGGGAAAACGCTTTTCCCTCTACACCCACAAGATTTTCCGCAGGCACGCGCACATCGTCGAACCACACCTCATTGAAATGGCGGGCGTCTACCATGTCGCGAATTGGTCGGATTTCAATTCCCGGTGTCTTCATCGGAACAATGATTTCGCTGATTCCCAGATGGGGCTTACCGGGAATGCTTTCGGTACGACAGATCAAATAGCAATAGTCGGACTCATGAGCGAATGATGTCCAGATTTTTTGACCGTTGATGATCCACTCGTCGCCATCTCGTACTGCTGATGTGCTGAGTGACGCCAAATCAGATCCGCTATTGGGCTCGGACATGCCGATGCACCAAGTGACATCGCCCGAAAGAATTTCGGGAAGGTAACGCTCTTGCTGTTTCCTATCTCCAAATGCGATGAGCCCGGGGCCCATCTGTCGATCGGCGAACCAAGTCGCTCCGATAGGCACGCCCGCAGAAATAAGAGCTTCGCTCACGATCAGCCGATCGACCGGCGAGCGCCCGGCTCCGCCAAACTCTTTCGGCCACGTCATACCGATCCAGCCTCGCTGCGCTAACTCTTGCGAACACTCTCGAGAAAAGGAACACAACCACGAGTCGTTAAATCGACCGTATTTTTGAACAGCCTCGATTGCGAATGCCTCGGCTTCGGCCTTCAGCGCATGTTGGGCATCGTCGAGTGTGAAGTCCACGAGCCTCAATCTAGAAGAAAGATCGGGAAATGCTCAGCCCAGGAGATCGGCAAGAACTTCGCGACGGAGCAACTTGCCGGTGGGAGTATGGGGCAATTCCTCTCGGAACTCAATGCGGTAAGGAGTCTTGGAACCACGAAGGTGCTCCCTGCAGTAGTCGTGCAACTCGTCGACCGATGCCGACTTACCAGACCTAAGCACAACAACCGCAGCGATCTGCTGGCCCCACTCCTCGTCGGGAATACCGACAACAGCCGCATCCACAATCGCTTCATGGCGCCGCAACACGTCTTCGATCTCGGCCGGCGCAATGTTTTCTCCACCACGAATGATTGTGTCGTCGGCCCGACCCTCGATGAACAGGTAATCCTCTTCATCAAGCCAGCCACGATCTTTGGTGGGAAACCAACCTTCGGCGTCGACAACACTGCCACTTTCGTATTCGCCTGAGACCTGTTCGCCCCGAAGAAACACCAGGCCCGGTTCACCCACAGCGAGAACGACCCCCTCTTCGGTACGCACTTCAACCTCGATACCCGGAAGCACTCTGCCGACTGAACCTAAACGAATCTTTGCGACAGGATCGCCCGCAAATGCTGCATCGTGATCCTCGGGACCAAGCAACGCGATAGTCGACGAGGTCTCTGTCAGCCCATAGGCATTCACGAATCCGGTGCCAACAAACAACTCAAGCGCCTGCTCAAGAACAGGAAGCGGCATTCGAGCACCGCCATAGGAAAGCGTAGCGAGGGTTGGAGCGTCGGCCGGTGAACCATTCAAGTGCTGAACCACACGAGCAAGCATCGTGGGCACAACCATTGCTTGTGTGATGCGTTCATTCCGAACTGCATCGAGCCATGCCTGCGCTTCAAACGACTCGAGATACACAATGCGCCGACCCGAGTACATATTCGACAACAAGTTGGCAAGACCGGCGATGTGATACGGCGGCACCGTCACTAATGCTGCCTGTTCAGGTTCTGCACCGGCGAATTCGACAGTGCCGATGACATAAGCGGTGAGGTGTCGATGACGCAACAGTGCCGCTTTTGGGGTGCCTGAGGTGCCTGATGTGTAAAGAACGATTGCAACATCCTCGGGATCAACAAATGCTGGCAGTTCAACATCGGCTGCCGTCGAAAATTCAGCTTCGAGCAAAGTGGTTCGTAACACAACCATGGCTGGGTCTGCACCGGGAACCTTGGCGGTCTCGGCAATGACGACACACCCAAGATTCGCTTCGACTAGCGGCTGGAGTTGTTCGTCACCAAGGCGGTAGTTAAGCGGAATAAATGGAAGACCCGCATACGCCGCTCCGAATACCGCAATCGGGAAACTCACATCGTTGGTTCCGCAATAGACAACACCAGTTGCACCCATTGACAAAAATTTGGCTGCGCACCGGCGCGATGCCGCGTCGAGTTGTGCGTAACTCAGCGTGCGCGCACCCGAGGTGATTGCAGGACGATTCTCGAGCGTCGATGCCGACATTTCGAGTAGCAGCGAAAGATTCACGCGATGGCCCTTCGATCAGTCAGAGGAAGGAAGCGGCTTGGCACCCTTAATGGGGACCTCGCGACCGTCGGCGGCCAATGTGCCTGGACCAGGCTTGGCGCACAGCACCTCGATACCTGATTCTTCGTCGGCGTAACGCTTACCGACGAGCGTTCCTTCGCCGCTGCCACCGCCATGGCCGCCACCGGGTCGGTCGGCAGAGGCCTCAACCACAGCGACGCCGCCGCAGGAAAGGACAACGGCTGCACTCGGGGGACGGACCACGACAAGTTCGACGCTGCACTCTGGGCAAGCGAGTCGACTACCGGCCTTGATGTCCATCTCAAACTCCTTTTTTGCGGTGCCCTTTTGGCGTCACAACGCCTTGGCAACGTAGCGCGCCTGAACGTCCAACTCCTACCGTTCTCCTTTGGCGACCTCGGCTCCGGCAATGTGCCACGATCTCACTGCCACTTTGAGAGCGGAGACCCTCGTGAAGCACACCATTCCCAATCGATTTGCCAAGAAAGTCGCCCTGATCACTGGCGCCGGCTCTGGTATCGGACGAGCCACTGCACTTCGGTTCTCGGCGGAGGGCGCCGAGGTATTTCTCCACGATGTCAACCCGGACTCTCTTGCCGAAACCGTCTCACTGTGTATCGACGCTGGTGGCACCGCCGTTTCTCGGGTTGGTGACGTAAGTAAACGATCAGAGTGCTTTGCATCAGTGGATGAAGCAATCGGCGCATTTGGTCGGCTTGATGTGCTCGTCAATGTCGCCGGAATCGCCGGCGCGTTTCACTTTCCCGACATGACCGAGGATCAGTATCGGCGCATGACGGCAATCAACATGGATGCGCCGTTCTTTTTTTGCCAAGCGGCAATTCCCCATTTGCTTGCATCCGAAGGCAATATCGTCAACATCGCCTCGAATGCTGGCCTTATCGGTCAGGCCTACACCGTGGCTTACTGCATGACGAAAGGGGCAGTCGTTCAACTCACAAGGTCATTGGCAATGGAGTACGTCAAGACCCCTTTACGGGTGAACGCCGTTGCCCCCGGCGGCATCACCACCAACCTCTCCCAGAATTTTCAAATGCCTGCTGACGTCGACTTCGACCTCATGGCTCCCTATATGGGTTTCCGCGGACAAGGAGAAGCCGATGACATCGCCGATCTCGTGGCATTCATTGCTGCACCCGGCTCTTCGAATATCCACGGATCGATTTTCTCAAGCGATCGGGGCGTGACCGCAGGCTGAGAACGGATTGAGGCTGCCGATGGTTACGGCTGTCTCGGTACCGATAACGTTCGGAGACACGGATTTTCAGCCATCAAATTTCAACCATCAGTTTCAACCATCACTAGTGCAAGGGAATCAACAATGGAACGGCTCGCAATAGACCTTCTCGCTCCTGAACTTTACGGTGGAGATCCCTACCCCACCTACGCATGGATGCGGGCCAACGAGTCTGTCTACTGGGACGAAATAAACGAGTTGTGGGGTATCGCCCGTTACGACGACATTGTTGAAATTGAAAAGCGCAAAGACATCTTCATTAACTCTGATCAAGAGAAGGGTGGGTTTCGGCCGAATATTCCGGCCAATAGCGCAATCATCGGACTCGATGACCCTCTTCACATGAAACGTCGCAATCTCGTATCACGTCGATTTACTCCGCGGGCGGCAAATCTTTGGGAAGACGATGTACGCGGCAAAGTAACCAAACTTCTTGATGATGTCCGTGACAATGGGGGATCAGCCGAAATAATCAACGAACTCGCTGCGCCATTGCCCGCCATGATGATTGGCAAACTTCTTGGCTTCGACGAAGATGAGTGGCCGAAGCTTAAGCATTGGTCCGAGACCACCATCGCTCTCGGTGGCGGACCTCGCTACATCAACGAGATTGGCATTCTCTCAGCCATTGAGTTCGCTGGTGCCGCGGCCGAGTTGTTCGAGGCAAAAAAGTCCTGCCCTGCTGATGACATTTTCTCGCTCTACACCACTGCGGAAATCGACGGTTGTCCTTTCGAATCCCACGACGCTATCGAGGACGGACTTTTACTCCTCGACGGCGGCGCCGAAACCACACGCACCGTGATCGCCTGGACAATCCTTAATCTTCTTTCGCACCCCGAGCAAGAAGCGAAGTTGCGAAACGGGGCTGACCTCACCGTGGCGGTCGAAGAATTTATTCGTTATGTCACCCCGATCCACAATATGTGTCGTGTTGCGAAAGAAGACGCCGTGGTCAACGGGGTCACTATTCCAAAAGGCAACCAGGTTGTCTTGATGTACTCGTCAGCAAACCGAGATGAAGCCCATTTTGATCGTCCTGAAGAATTCATCATCGATCGCACTCCAAACAACCACATCGCATTTGGTTTCGGCACCCACTTCTGCCTTGGCGCATCTCTTGCTCGTCTCGAAATTCGAGTGTTCTTCGAAGAACTTCTTCGACGCACCTCCGGATGGAAAATGACCGCTGGTACTCAACCGGTTGAAATGGCAAATGCTTTCGTCCGTGGTATCGAATCAGCCCACGTGGACTTCGATTTCATCGCATGACCTTCGATCCGACCAACACTTCCCTGCCCATTCCCGGCAAGGAGGTCATCTTCCGCCACATGGACGATCCGGACATGCCATGGCAGTTGTGTCGGGCGCAGGAAAATGCCGATGGGTCAACCTCGTACGTGCGCGAGAAGTGGTTTGCTTTCAGCCCCGACCCTCAGTACCTCTCTCTCTACGCCGAATATGACCCTGGCATGTTGGTGCGGCGTCATGGCCACTACTCACCACACATCGTTTTTGTCATAGACGGTGGTTTGTGGTTTGGGGAACGCTGGTGTCCTGCCGGTACCCACGTCGAACTTCCTTTTGGCGCAGCATTCGGGCCAATCCGTGCCGGAAAGGACGGCGCGAAGTTGTACGAGGTCATGATGGGTGATCCTCGTTCTTGGGGAGACCAGCCCGAACTTTTTGAGGCTGCACTCGCCGAGCATGGCGTCACCCAATTGCCCGACCCGCCCGTCGACTTTCCCGATTGGCTGGCCGATCTACGCACCCATTGGGCGCATACAGCCGAAGCCGACTAATTCGGCTTCAGCGCTCCGTTACGGCCAAAGCGGTTCCTCGTCGCGAAAACCGACATCCTCGCCCCACTGATTACGGAATGAAACATCATGGGCCGGCTGCCGCGTGGCCACGCCCCACTTACCGGTGGGATAGCCCAGCGACACACAACCAAGCATGTTCCAGCCTTCATCCTTGGGAACACCAAGAATCTCAAGAACTTCGTCGTTATGAAACACCAACACCTGTGTCAGTGAGGTTCCGACGCCTTCGGCTCGAGCGGCCAACTGCGCATTCCAGAGAGCGGGATAGACCGATGAACCGCTGGGATCGTGTTGAGCAAAGCCGAACATGTAGAGCGGTACCAGTTCGAAGTTGTCAGCAAGCCATTGTGCCGACTTCTGCACTCTCAGCATCGACTTCGACTCCTCGAGTTCCGGTGTATCGAGGGCGGCATCAATGCGGTCTTTGTAATAGGAGCTCCATAAGACCGACATAGCTTGTCGGTAAATCGGTCCAAGTTTCGCTTTCACCTCAGAATCATCGACGAGTAAAAATCGCCAGTTCTGCGTATTGCCGCCACTGGGCGCGCGCACAGCAGCATCCATGATGCGGGCTTGGACCTCCATCGGAATGGGATCGGGTTTGACTCGGCGCATGGCCCGAGTTGTGTAAAGCGCTTCACGAACATCCATGACCATCAACCTTCCTTAGCGGCCTGAACGGCCTTCTGCAGTTCAACTACGAGCAACCCGAATTCGGTGCACTCATCTACCGTCAAGGCCCGCAACACGCGTGACATTGCCAAGTCAGTTCCGGCCTCGGCAACCTTCCATTCGCCCTTGTTGGAATCATCAACGGGAATCGATTCGATATCCCAGCCGAACACTGGCGCCATCATCGGAGAATGCAGAGCTACTGCCTCGGCCGGGGACAATCCCATGGCCAGCACCGCCCCGCCGTGGAGCCCGCCGCGAAGTTCGCGTAAGGCATTGAGGTGATGCTGCGCACGCGCTTTGGGCCGATCGGCTGTGGGCACAGGAAGCGCACGCCACCCGGCGAAAAGCGCAGCGCCGGCCGGCGATGCCGCATCGCACACTTTTGCTGCGAGTTCTGAAAATCGATCAAGAGAATCGAGGTCGGGTACGTGCGAATCTCCATAGGCGTGGCACAGGCCAACCCACTCTGCTGCGGCCATGGAAGGGTCCATGACGTTGCGAGCAACTTCCCATTGAGTGCGTATCTGATCTGGGTTCCAAAAGAAAAAAGCCGAGGACACAACATCGGGGGTGGTGTCGCCCAGAACGCCGCCCCGGCCGAGCACGTAGAAGTCAATGCCCGAGAACCCCAGTTCAGCGCCCCGGGCATAGGTAGCGCCATCAAGCATGAATGCACCGCCCAAATCGCCGATGGGTTTCGCGATCAACTTTGCGGTTTCGACGTAACTCATGAATTGTCCCCTTGGATGACCTTGCTAGAGCGCTCATGCGCTGTGGGTGTGCGAACCCTATGCGGTCTTCGCCCGACTATCACTCCCTTCGTGTGGTGTTACCGTTCTGCCATTCGATCACCGAGGGGAAACCGTGGCTGAAGACCAACCGCAGCGTGGCATTAAGCAGCGCAACAAAATCGTGATGTCCCAGGAGGAAATCGATGAATTTCTTGCTGGGCGTCGGTCGATGACCATGTCGACCATCAACTCCGATGGCAGCATCCATTCGATTGCCATGTGGTACGGATTTCTTGAAGGCTGTATTGGTATTGAGTCCAAAGCCAAGGCCCAGAAGGTAATGAATCTTCGCCGGAACCCAAATCTCACGATGCTCGTGGAGGATGGGGAAACCTACGAGACTCTTCGTGGTGTCACCTTGATTGGCAAAGCAGAAATCATTGATGACCCCGAGCGCATGTTTGAGCTCGGCATCAGTGTTTTCGATCGGTACATGGCGCCGTACACCGAAGAAATGAAGGGCGCTGTTGAGATGATGCTGCACAAGCGTGTCGTCGTGAAACTAAATGTTGAGCGCACCATTTCTTGGGATCACCGCAAACTTGGTGGCGGTTACTAACCCTCTCGGTTAACGATCGGCCACAGAGCGTTCAAGCAAGTCGGCATACTCGGCGCGTGCGGCTGCACGGCGTTCGGGAAGATGCTCACTAGGCCAGTCCCCTTCAGCGGCCGAGTAGCCCTTGAGCACTTCGCGAGCCACCGTGAATTTGTGGACCTCGGTTGGTCCATCAGCGATACCCATCGTGACTGATGCCATGAGCATGTTTGCCAGAGGCATTTCATTGGAAACGCCGAGCGCACCGTGCAATTGCATCGTCCGCAGCACTGCCTCTCGGTACACCTTTGGTGTCGCCACCTTCACTGCTGCAATTTCTTTTCGGGCAGCATGCCCACCTTTTTGATCGACAATCCAAGCCGCATGAAGAACCTGAAGCTTGAACTGCAGCAACTCAATAAATGAATCAGCAATTTTTTCTTGTGTTGCTTGCTTTCGAGCCAGCAATTCGCCTTGAGTTGAACGACTAAGGGCCCGCTCGCACAACATGTCGAGACAGCGCGAAACCGCTCCGACCGTTCGCATTGCGTGATGCAGTCGCCCACCACCGAGGCGAGTTTGAGCAATCGTAAATGCCTGCCCCTCGCCGCCCAGAAGGCTTTCGACAGGAACACGAACGCTGTTGTAACGAACGTAGGCATGCCCGCCATGCCCACCGGATTCCTGACCCACGCCCACGTTCCGAACTACTTCGAGACCAGGAGAATTAGCGGGCACTAAAAACATCGAAGCGCCTTTGTGAACTGCGACATCAGGGTCGGTAATCGCCATGACAATTACGAACGATGCAAAACGAAGTGATGAGGAAAACCATTTCTCTCCATCAATCACCCATTCGTCGCCGTCGCGAACTGCACTACAAGTGAAAACACCAGGGTCAGCGCCACCCTGAGGTTCGGTCATTGAATAACAGGAGGAAATCCGACCATCGAGTAACGGTTCGAGGTAGCGAGTTTTCTGTTCTTCGGTGCCGTAATGGGCAATGATTTCGGCATTGCCGGAGTCGGGGGCTTGACTCCCAAACACCGTGGGCCCAAATTGTGACCGACCGAGAATTTCGTTCATATACGCAAGACGAACCTGTCCAAAACCTTGTCCGCCGTAGTCCGGGGTCAGATGACATGACCAAAGTCCTCGATCTTTTACGATCTGCTGCAGCGGACGAATAGCCTCTCCATAGAAGACACTCGACTTGTTGTAGACCATCTCTTCGCCCGCAAATGCGAGATCAAGAGGCTCGACCTCAGACTTTACAAACGCCGCGATCCACTCAAGTTGTTCTGCGAACTCAGGTTCAATACTGAAATCGGCCATGGCGGCTCTCCCTCTATGACATCTGTCAATACGGTAGGCCCCAAACTGAGATTCAGCGAAAAGTAGTTAGGCATCCCATTCGCACTGCAGCGAAGAGACCGAACGCAGATTGCACCCCGAGGGCACGGCTCCAAAGTCAGCACTAGCGAACCGAAGGCCCGGCAAACGTTCAAGAACGACATCAAGGGCTGCGAGTAATTGCTGTTTCGCCATATGGGTGCCGGGACAAAACTTCACCCCGAACCCGAATGTGAGGATGTCGGCATCGGGCCGGCCGATATCGAAACGGTCGGGATCATCGAAACGGTTTGGGTCTCGGTTCGCCGACGCAATCCCCGCCAAAATCACCGAGCCAGCAGGTATCGGTGTTGTTCCAATTATTCCGTCTCGAACTGCCATCCGAGGCAGCAACGGAACTGGCGGCTCCCAACGCAGCAACTCTCGCACCACTGCGGGACGAATTTCAGGATCGACGACCGCCTGAAGAAGAATCTCCGGATGGCATAAAAGCGCCCATAGCAAATTGCTGAGCGCATCGGATGTTGTGGTTGCCCCGACGGCAAACAATAAACGCACATGCGAATGCACTTCGGCATCGGTCAATCGCGTTCCCTGAAATTCTTGAGTCACCAATTGTGAAATGACATCAGTTCCGGGATGCGATCGACGTTCTGCCACTACTGGCGCAATCACTTCTGATAACTCGTCTGCTGCTACTCGAGCAGCCTCAGGGTCACTCGGCTCAGAAAGAATGGCAAGCGCCCACCCACGCTGGCGATCCTCAAAACCTTCAGGCAATCCCAATTTTCGGCTTATTGCCCAAAACGGCAACCGACTCGTGAACTCTGCAACTAGGTCAGCGGACCCCATCGGCTGAATTGTGTCGAGAAGTTCATGAGCAAGGGGCGTGAGTTCCTCATCGACAAACCGAACTGCCGCACGAGAACGAAAGGCCGGGGTGACGAGCCGACGATAGAGGTCATGCTCAGGCCCATCCATCGAAATAAATGTTCGACCGACAGTTCGTTCCAGTTGATACTTGTAGACCTCACCGCCCGGAAACTGATCCTGAGCGGCAAAGAAATCCCTCAGTGTGTCCCAACCCAATACGACGAACGCCGGGAGACCGTGAAAGGTCGCTGGTGCAACATCACCAAATTGGCTTCGGAGTGAACGCAGTACATCGTGCAATTCTCTGCCCGGCAGTGGATCAGATGCCAGCACCAACCCTGAATCTGTAAACGAAATTTCGGTCATGTAACTAATTCCCCCAACGGAACGTACTTTACTTTTGAGGCCAGTAGCCCAGAGAAGTGTCAGGATGAGCGAATAAGCAACAAGACGCAGGGCTTACTGCGACATATTGAGGGAGAAGGCCACATGAGCGACGGGGCAAAGTACGAAACGTTGGTACAAGAGTTTTGCGATGCATGGGCCGAAGGTGACCACGACAAGGTGGTGTCGTTCTTCACTGATGATGGCGTGTACCACAACATTCCCGTTGACCCAATGGTTGGCCACGAAGCCATCCGCATGATGATTGACGGGTTCACCGCTGGCCTCAAAGTCAAAGTGTTCCGAATCGACACCATGATTTCTAAAGGCCCGATAGTTGTCACCGAACGCGTCGACATTTTCGAGAAAGAGGATGGGTCCGAGATCGAGTTACCCGTTTTGGGAATTTTTGAATTTGAGGGCGACAAGATTGCCAAGTGGCGTGAATACTTCGACCTCAATCAGTTCATGGCACAAATGGGCTGAACTCCGAGCCGCCGGCACCTCCGAGTTTCAATCAGCGAAAAACCGAAACATATCGGGGAACGCAGCTGCATCTTGCGCAAAGAATCCATGACCGCCCTCATAAACATGGAGTTCCGAGTTCGGAATGCGTGCCGCCATTGCTTCACTGTTGAGGAGCGGCGCAATACCGTCGTAACGGCCCGCCCCGATGAAAGTCGGAGCAGTGATTACACCCAATCGATCCCACACATCGTGGGTTCGACGAGCGTTCAGTTGCTCAATTTCGCCCCGCTCAACCTCAGAATCTGTCACGGCGCTGTATTGGCCACTTATACCGTCAACGAACATTTTGTCGGTGGGATGAGTGGCTAACCATTCGGGAGTAAAGCGAGTATCCATAATGGTCATTGAAAGTGCTGCACGTTCCGATGTACTCATTGAACGAAGTTCATGGAGCGGATAGGACGAACCGCCCAAACCCCCGGGCGAAGTGCACAGCAGAGCGAGCTTCTCGATGCGATCAGGGATTGTCACGGCAAACTCTTGTGCGACCATTCCGCCGAAACTGATGCCCATGACATTGAACGATTCCCAACCCAAGTGATCGACAAGAGCAATAGCGTCGGCGGCGTAGGCGGCCATTGAATAGGGACCTTGCGGAATTTCGGTTCGCCCCAGACCTCGCTGGTCATGCAGCACAACATCAAACTGGGTTTCGAGGACGTTGAAAAGTGGGCGCATACGTTCAATCGTTGAACCGGAGCCATTGAACATGAGCAGTTTCGGCCCGTGCCCCCCTTGTTCCCAATAAAGATTGATTCCGTTCAATAGTTGGTTCGGCATTTCACATTGACTTCCAGTTAGGGGCGCGCTTTTCGCGAAAGGCTTCGCCTGCTTCGGTCATGTTCCCCGTAAATGTGCCCAAAACCTGCGTTCTATTCTCTAACTCCATTGCGGCACGAAGACTCGACGCATCAAGGTTTGCCCACATCCCAACCTTGGTCATACGAACGCCGTATTCCGAATTTGCTGCGATTGCTTCAGCAAGTTCAACAGCAGTTGCAAGCAGTGCTTCATCGTCAACAATCCGATTGAGCAGGCCGTATTCCAAGGCCTCGGTTGCGCTGAACCGACGCCCAGTCAGCATCAGTTCAGCGGCAATGGTTGGCCCGCAAATGCGTGGTAGCCAATAGCTGGTGCCGAGATCGCAGGACGAAAGACCGACGCGAATGAAATGCGAAGCAAAATAGGCTTCGTTGGAAGCAACTCTGAGATCGCAGGTCAGCGCTAAGGCAAGGCCACCACCGACTACGGCTCCGTTCAGCGCAGCAATCACTGGTTGCGGAATTTCGTGAATAGCCAAAACCACTTCCATTAAGTGCTCTTGCATCTCATGCACGAAACCCACGGGGCCCCGGTCGCGAGAACGATCGGGAACTCCGCCTGTTGCGCTCATATCGGCCCCGGCACAAAAGCCACGCCCATTTCCATCGAGGATGACAACACGGATCTCGCGATCGCGGCGAATCGATGCAAACGCGTCAGTGAGCCCATCGATGAGCGCGGGAGTTAGGGCGTTGTAGCGATCGGGGTCATTGAGTGTCACCCGAGCGATGCCTTCGCCCACCATCGTTGTCTCGACAATTGCCATGCTGCTCCTTCAGGACGTTGACTATTCCAAGTCCACCACATCGCTCGCTGCGTCGCTCCAATCTACGATTGTCGATCATGGATCAACTCAGCGCCGGCGGTATCGCCATTCTTGCCACCGCTGCACTTCTCGCTGGCGCCATCAATGCAGTTGCAGGAGGTGGATCTCTCATCACCTTCCCCACGCTTCTCGCACTTGGCTTTGCCCCCATCACCGCCAACGTCACCAACACCGTCGGTCTTGTACCCGGCTATCTCGGAGGCATTGCTGGATACCGACGCGAACTTACGGGCCAAAAACGCACTATCAAGATGTTGTTGCCTGCCGCTTTTACTGGAGCTGTTGTCGGTGCAGCGATTCTCCTCACGACATCTGGAGATATTTTTCGAATTCTTGTACCTGCACTCGTGCTCATTGCTTCATTGCTTCTCTTGTTCCAACCGGCTCTTCAGAGTCGCTTGACAAAACTGCACCCAGAATCGGGCGAAGCGGTGTTTGAGCGACACGATGTTGCGGCGATTGCCGGAATTTTTGTTGCCGCAGTTTACGGCGGCTATTTCGGCGGTGTTCTCGGCGTGATCGTGCTGGCGATGCTCGGCATCACCATGGTTGACTCGCTTCAGCGCCTCAACGCACTGAAAAGCGTTTTACAGTTTTTGATCAACGGGGTCGCTGTCGTGATCTTCGCCATCTGGGGCCCGGTGCAGTGGGGTGTTGTCGCCGTTATGGCTCCACTTACGCTTGTAGGCGGCTGGCTTGGTTCGCACTTTGGCCGCAAACTGCAGCCGACGTATCTTCGCTGGATTGTCGGCATGTACGGCATTGCCTGCGCAGTCGTGCTGGCGCTCACTCTGCGCTAGCGATGGGAATGGCGCGGAACGTGGCGCGAAACTCGGCGCAACGGCCTGGAAGCCATTGCAAAAGGCTCGTTCGGGGGTTCTGGGGCGGTCGAACGTTCAGCCGGTGAACACGGGAACTACAAGATCAGCAACCGCAGTTGTTGTAGTTGATGGTGCGGGCGGGTTCGGATCTGCCGTTGTAGTTGTTGTTGGTGCCGGAGGGTTGGGGTCTACTGACTGCAACACCAGCGTCGCACCACGGGTGCCGTCGAAGTAAAAGCCTACGGCAGTGCAGTCACTGGCCGAAACACACGACACCGAATACAGGAAGTTGTTTGAGGTGC
>JBBEAV010000004.1:125445-169787 GCA_040882655.1 Acidimicrobiales bacterium | reverse complement strand
ACATCGGAGAACTCGCTGGTATCAACCCGGTCGTGAACTCCGTGCCAGTGGAAGGCACACTCCGCGGATCAGTCACCGACAACACCAAGCGCGCTGCGCTCACCGGGCCATGCAAGGTCAGTTGGCGTGATGGCATCCGCGATGCCTTCGAAAAGCGTCACGGTAACAAGTAGGTGATCGATCTCAGCGGCAAGAACATCGTCATTACCGGAGCTTCGTCTGGAATTGGCGAAGCGCTTGCAATCGAGGCGTCGAAGCGCGGGGCCCGAGTTGCCCTCGTTGCTCGTCGCGCCGACCGTTTGGCCGATGTGCTTGAACGCTGCCAACAGTCCTCTCCGGAATCGACGATGGTTGTCGCCGATCTTGCTGATCTCGATGCCATCGATGGGCTTGCTTCGCAACTCATTGCGTCACTCGACGGTCGCGTCGATGTCCTGATCAATAACGCTGGCGTCCCCAAGCGCAAGCGCACTGATCAGATGACATCTGAGGATGTTGAAGGCGTTATGTCCATCAACTACTTCTCGCCGGTTCGCCTCACACTGGCCATACTTCCCCACATGCTCGAACGCAATAGCGGCGACATAGTCAACGTGTCGTCGATGGGCGTACACATGGCGGCATTTGGAGTCAGTGCATACTCCGCCAGTAAGGCGGCTCTCGAGTTCTTCACCGAGGGCCTCTACGTCGAGCTCGGAAAGACCAATGTGCGTGCGCACTTGTTTGTTCCGGGTACGACCGCCAGTGAATTTTCCACTGACAAGCCCGGCAACAACGCCCCGTTCCCGAGCGATCCAGCAACAACGGCAACCTCTCAAGAAGTTGCGATCTCGCTTCTGGCATCGCTTGATACCGAGACGTTCGTTACCTACACCGGCGAACGAGAAGCGCAGACTTCGGCCAAACGCAATGCCGATGTCAACGCGTGGCTGGCGAACATGCGCCAAGTCTTTACGGGAATGTAAGAACACCTCGGTTGTCGAACGCGTCGCGCGTCCGACAACCGACAGTTCACATACCTGGGATCTCCCAGCGTGCCGGAAAATCATCGGCGCGGAATCGAGCATCGGTGCCGCCATCAATAAACAACACCGAACCGCAGAAGAATCCGGCATCGGGGGAAAGCAGGAAAGCCAAAAACGCAGCCACTTCCTCGGGCTTACCTGCGCGACCAAGAGCGATCGTGTCTTTGAACATGTCGAGCTGAATCTTGAGATTCGGATCGGTAGCGCCTTCTTCGATCATCGGCGTATCGATCATCCCTGGGGCAATTGCATTCAAGCGAATACCGGCCCCGGCCCACTCATCGGTGATTGCTGAGTGGCGAACCCAACGAGCCACAGCCAACTTCGTAGCGGCGTAGGCCATGATCGAGTCGCCCTTATCGGCCTCACTACGCGCAACTTCTTCGTCACCTGCCAAACACGCTTCGGTGAGACCCAAGGGATACCCAGGCGCAGTAGTAGTTGAATTCGAACTAATGGCAACGGCGGATGGATTGGAACCCTTGGCCAGCATGGGCCGCAAACCGTTCATAATCTCGATGGTGCCGAAGTAGTTCACTGATGCAAGAAGAGAGGCTGGGCGCCCGGGAAGACCGGAAATCCCGGCGCAGGTGACGAGCCCATCTAGAACTCCTCCACATGCCTTGGCCACAGCGGTAATCGCAACCTGCCGCCCTTCGGGCTGGCTGAGATCAGCTTCGATTTCAGCACCACGAAGGTCTACGCCAATGACGGTATGACCATCAGTACGTAACCGTGCCGAAGTTGCGGCACCAATTCCCGACCCCGAGCCGGTGATGACAATCCTCGCCATCAGTGTTTTGAAACGGCGTCGACGATGCGGTCGGTATTGGCCTGACCTTCGTAGAGCTGACGAAGCAGCCACATACGAAGGAAATTCGCCAATGCAAAACGCAGGAAGATCGCAGCACCAAACACTGTGAGTGCCAGGAATGCAACTGTGAATGCAACTTCTGAAGTGACATCGAGTTGACTACCGAGGTTTTTGGAGGACACATACGTAATGAATGCGCCGATGACACCTACAAGCATCATCACAAAGCCAATGGCCTGGAACGTTTTGTCACGGCCGGGGTTTCCGGTCTTTAGATTCATATCAGTCACATCGGATTTGAACTGCTCGATGCGATCACTAGTAGTTTCCATTTTTTTCCGATCTCAAGAGCCAAGGTAGGCAGCGGACAACTCATCTTCAAGCTCAGCGGGAGTACCAACACGAGTGATGGTTCCATGTAAGACGATCGCAGCATAGTGAGCAATGCCTAATACTGTCCGAGCAAATTGCTCCGACACCAGGATCGAAACGCCCTCTTCCGAGACCTGAGCCACAATCTCGTAAAGGTTGGCCACGACGAGCGGGGCCAGTCCCATCGACAATTCGTCGAGGAGGAGTACCGATGGATTGACGGACAAAGCCCGAGCCATCGACAACATTTGCTGTTCGCCACCTGACATCGTGCCGGCCAGCTGCTTTCGACGCTCCCCCAGACGGGGGAAACGGGCGTAAGCAATTTCCTCAACCTCAGCCAGCGAGGTACCGGCCATGGTGGCCATCCATAGGTTCTCGCGAACGGTGAGATTCGGGAATACTCCGCGACCTTCAGGGATAGTGCAAAGACCGATCCGAGCTAGTTCATCGGCAGTCACACCATTCACGACGCGACCAGCGAGACGAACTTCACCTGAGGTTGGCGGCAAGAGCCCCGATACAACCTTCAGGATTGTGGACTTACCTGCGCCATTTGGGCCAAGTAATGCAACGACTGAACCCTGCGGAACCGAAAGGTTGATGCCATGCAGAACCTCGATTGAGCCGTAGGCAGCGCGCACGTCAACGAGTTCAACTAGGGGCGCATCAATCAGTGCACCGTGGTCCTCCGAATAGTGAATTTCAGTCATAGGGCACTCTCCGGGGTTCCAAGATAGGCATCAATGACCGCAGCATTGGAACGAATCGCTTCCGCTGGACCGCTCGCGATCATGCGCCCAAAATCAAGCACATGAATGGTCTCGCAAACATTCATCACCAGCGCCATGTCATGTTCGACAAGGCAAATACCGAGACCATCGTTGTGGGCAAGATCTCTGAGAAGCGCACCGAATTGTTCGGTTTCATCTTCGGTCTGGCCCGATGCCGGCTCGTCGAGAAGCAGGAGTGTGGGTTGAATCATGAGTGCACGGGCCAACTCAACGACACGAGCCTGACCGGTTGGAATTTCGCCAACTTCGCGATCGGCGACATCGTTCAAGCCCACTAGCGCAATAATCCGATCGGTTTCAGCGTTGACGTTCATATTCGTGGTTCGGAAATTCCAACGATTTCGGATTTCGCCTGCGACCCGAACATTGTCTCGTACTGAGAGCGATGTGAACAGTTCGAGCCGTTGGAATGTGCGAGCAAGGCCCATACGCGTGCGCTTGTGCGGTGGCTCTTTCGTTACGTCCCTGCCGTTAAAGATGATCTTGCCACTCGTAAGCGGTTGAAGCCCTGTGATGGTGTTGAACAGCGTGGTCTTTCCCGCGCCATTCGGCCCGATAAGGCCGGTCACACTTCCAGGCTCAACAGAAATTGAAACATCATCTAGAGCGACGTTGCCCCCGAAACGAACCTTCACGTCGTGAGTTTCAAGCAGAGACACCAGCGGCCTCCTCTCGAACGGTTCCCGATGTCGGAATGACAACACCTTCAAGATCAAGCGCCAGATCCATAGCAGCCAAATCTTCTGTCGTGAATGGACGATCGATCCCAATCAGTTCTGGTGGAGTTGGTTTGGGCACACCTCGCATTGCTCGAGCCAGTAGGACCTTGCCGCCTACAACAGGAACGATGAACAAGTTCACCATTGTCAGAATGACGAAGTGCCAGTTCGTGATGACGTCGGTGGCAGCAAGTGCCCAAATAGCGGCCTCGAGCCCAACGAGGGTGATCACAAGGGGCTTTGATTGCTTCATTTTATCGAGGCCCTCAACGATGTCGCTCACCACACCCGATGGATTTTTGCCCATAGTGATACCAATTGTTGCCGGCAATACGGTCACTACAGATACGAAGAACATAAAGATCGCTTCAATGCTGGTGTAATCCACCGCAAACTTTTTCAGTGTGAGATCAAGCATCTGCACAAACGCAATAAGGAATATTCCAGCAAAGAGCGCACCCGACACGTAACCGATTCCGCCGACGACAGTAATCATCATGAGGCTGAGGCTCAGAAGAATGTCGAATCGATCGGCATTCACCGTGCCCACCTGTGCCGCCATCATGATGCCGCCCAGACCAGCAATTGCTGCTGACATCATGAATATTGAGAGCTTCAGTCGAATCACACTCATACCGAGCGTGGCCGATGCCGCTGGGCTGTCTTTCATTGCTGCGAGACGTCTGCCGTATCCGCTATGACGCAAATACACCATACCGATGCCAATCATCGCAAACAAACCCGCACACAAGAACAAAAACGCGTCCGGACTATTGAAATCAACCGGGCCAATTTTTGGCTTCGGAATACTGAGTTGTCCGTTCGTGAAAATGGTGAACTTCAGCCCAAAGATATCGCGTTCATTGCGCTCGGTCAGAACCATTCGTGAAACAAATACTCCGAAAGCCATCGTTGCGAGCGCAAGATATAAACCGCGCAGTCTGAGCGCAGGTAATGCGATTACCGCGCCCACCAAAGCCGTGACGACGACAGCGAGAAGAATTCCCCAGAGCGTTGTTCGAGCACCGGCACCCGATCCTGTCGTGCCGAAGTGGTACACAACGATCACTGCAATCGCTCCGAAGGACAGCGCGGCAAGATTGATCTCTCCCGCAAAGCCAGTGAGGAGCACAAGCGACAACGCAATGATTGCGAACGTCAAGGCAAGCGTGAGGGTATTTACGGCAGTGCGTTCCATAATCACCTTGAGGCAGAACACAACCACCATGAGAACAAGCCCTGCGATCCAAGCCGTTCGCAGCGATGGAAGGCGGAAGCGCTCTCGCAGTCGAAGAACCGTCGCACCACGAAGACGATCCTGGGGAAGAACGAGAAGCACAATGAAAAGGAAGATCATCGGCAGGGAATTGCGGAACGAACTTGACCAAGTCCAACTGCTCGGAAAGTAGGCGATGACGTAGGTGGTCGTAAGCGCAATGACAAGAGCGCCGACCAGCGTCCTCGGCAGACTACGCAAACGGCCAAACATCGCAGCAGCAAAGGCATCAATAACCAAAAGAGTGAGCTGGCCCGCGCTCATCGCCGAACCGATCATGGGCTGAATCAAAATGCCCGCTAGCGCCGCCAGGAACGCTCCGCCTGCCCAAGAAATCATTGCTAAACGCTCGGGACGGCCGCCATTGAGTTGAAGAAGTTCAGGATCATCGACAACAGCACGCATAGCGACGCCGTATCGAGTTCGCACGAACAGCAGCCGAATAGTGACAGCAATGAGAATTGCAATCACAAACGCAATGATCTCATGCCACGAAACACGTACCCCTCCAACCGTGATCATCGCGTTGGCTCCAAAGAATTTTTGGAAAACACGAGGGGTACTTGAGGTCGGGTTCCAGATCCATGTGGCCAGGGCCTGAAAACCGAGCATGACACCGATTGGGACAATAATTTTTGTCACATCAGAGGTGCCGCGGAGATTCTTCATAACGATTTGGTAGAGCAGTGCACCAAGAAGCGGAGCTAAAACACCCAATACCATCAGGAGCGCAAGCGGGGCGGGCCAGTTCCATCCCCAGCGAAACTGCCAATAAGTGAAAACTGCGAGCATCGCTATTGCACCTTGGGCGAAGTTGAAGATGCCGGAGGTTGTGTACGTGACGACCAAGCCCGATGCCGCAATAAAGTATGACCCGCCGAGGGCAAGACCCAAGATCGTGTACTGCAGGAATGTCTGCACTCTTTGCCCCCTCGTCCCGATCCGGGACGTTCAGCGAATCGACGTTTTTTGCTGTGACCGGCGCCACCTTAGCGCTCCAACATGGGCCCCTGTTCAGGCCCGCGACCGTCGACTCAGATCTTTGGAGGTCAATACCCACGAGTATCGGCTGACCATCTCCGTCATTTCCCGGGCAGTCATTTCTCGCTGTCCAATGATGGTCACCGCCGGGCTATCAGGGGTGCGACTCAACGCGTTGATGATGAGGCCGGCAGCAAAGATCGGACGGTTGTAGTCAGAAGTTTCGAGAATGGCGTCAGTTATGAAACTGAATGTAGGTCACGAGTTTGAGTGCTGTCACCACGGCTGTAACTCAGCAAAGCCTTGCGCTAGCGGCCATCCCAATAGGTGCCGTCAAGCATCTGTTCAAGAAGCCCCCGAAACATAATCACATCGTCGGGTTCATCCGGAGGTTCCATTTGCCCGTAGGCAACACCCCGGGTTGTAGTTCGGATCGAAATCGAGGCGAAGCGGAGTGCAGCAAAGACCTCAAACCACTCAAGCGCCTCCACTGTCCGCCCACTCAATTCGGTATACAACGCAGCCATCTCAGATCGCCGCATAAAATCGGGAAGTCCGGGCATGCCGTAGGTCTCGGCCAAATTTTGGAAAAACGCATGGAGGAAGATCATCCAAGCAAGATCGACCTCGGCCGGACCGAGGCATGCCATTTCCCAATCAAGTACGGCGGTGGGAGTTGGGCCTTCCCACAACATGTTGCCGATACGGGCATCGCCCCAATTCAAAACAGTCGGGTTGACAACTGTCGGCCGGTTGGCCTCGAGCCATTCGAAGGTTCGCTCGATAAGCGGGTAGCGAAGGTCGCCGCGAGCCCACTCGTAATAGTCGCGCTCATGCCCAAGGTGCTGATCTAGTGCCGATTGACCCCTATCGGGCCGAGCGAGAAAACCCAAGTCAGCCGTATCGGGACGCAGTTCATGAAGATCGACCAACGTCTGAATTGCATTGCGTTCCATTGTCCTGCGCTCATCTTCGGTGAGATCGCAAACCCATCCGCCAAAGACATAGGGCGGCATATCGCTTGGCGGTGAACCCGGCAGGCGCTTCATGACAAGAAATGGCGTAGCAAGAATTGAGGCGTCAAGCTCGAGATGGGTTACTTCTGGTATCGGTAACCTCGTGTTGCCCCGAGCAACGTTCATTGCCTTTGATTGCAACTCAATGTCGTAATTCTGAAAGACGGGAATGACATGCGGTAGCGGTGCCATACGGGCGACGTAGTGGGTTGTGATTCCGTCAAGGGTTACGTCGAAGAAACAACTTTCACTGGACATACCGTTATCGGGCGCAACAACGTTGGTGATTTCAGATCCTTGGCCAAACGCCGTAGACGCCCAGGCTGCGAGTCGGCTGGTTACCTCAGATGGATCGCGTCGCCACGGCGTTTCTGATGCGGGAAACGCTTCCTCATTTTCGGCCATATTCGGACGATAGCCGCAACAAAGTGCGTGAGGCCTGCCTCTAACTTGAGCCCGAACGCTCTGCGTCGTCCAAACCGCCGACGAGCGCGTGCAGTCCATAATCAAAGACCGTGTCGTAGGCCGCAGGGTTCGCAAGAGCGGCAACAAGTTCCCGGTCGGGAAAATCTGATGGCCATAGTTCGGGATCCACACTCCCGTGACTTGCGTTTCGGGCTGCAGCCCGATCCATAAGAACTGAAGAAATCACATGCACCTGAAGCGCTCGCAAAAGTAAAGCGGCTTCAGCGCCGCGCATACCAACCGAGGCCAGTTCGGCGGCAATGGCCTGCTGCACCGGCAGAAACATTGCCGGTGATCTGTCTCGTTCATGGGCAAGACCGACAAGGTGCTGACGTTCAAGCAACGTTGATCGAAGTTGGCGCGCCAGTGATTCGATTCGCTCAACTGGAGTGTCGCCAATTGCGCGAATTGTTTCCATGCGATCAAGCAGGCGACCAACAAGGCCATCAAGCAAAGCATTGCGGTTTCCGACATGCCAATACACCGAAGTCACGGCAACACCGAGGTCGTCGGAGAGGCGCCGCATTGTTAAAGCATCGACGCCATGACGCTCGACAATCGTTCCGGCTACTTCAAGAATCTCGTCGGCAGTAACCGGCCGACCATCGCGGTCGACCGGCGCACTACCAGCACGAGCAGATGGCTTGACCACCCGCTATTGAGGAATAAGCGGGAAGTCGTTACCGGTCAGCCAATGACGACCAACCTCTTTCACAGGAGCCCACCGGTCAGTGAGGTCCTGCGCTGTACGCCCTTCGCCCAATTGCCCAAGATCGGTCGGAGTTGGTCCGACCTTCTCGGAGATTTTGTGCAGCGCTTCCATATCAAATCCGAACGTCTCGCCGGCACTGAGGCCGAGCATGACACGGGTTTCGTCAATCGGAATATCGTAAAAGGTCTTTTTCAGCCACTCATGAGTGTTCGGCCAGGTGCCTTCCGGATGCGGGAAGTCTGTTCCCCACAACATGTTCTGGATACCGATCTCATAACGCTGTCCAAGTTCGCGTCGCTTCACATTGGCAAGACCAGTGAAACAGTTTCGATCGATGTACTCGCTCGGAAGCATCTCGACCTTGCCCGCAAACGCACCAGTACCGAGTTTCTCTGAACCCTTCTGGCCCGCCCACAGGCGATCCCAAAACCAGAGCAACTGCGGAAGCCACCAGCAGCCCCCTTCGGTCGCACAAAACTTCAGGTTGGGGTACCTCTCGAACACGCCAGACCACAACATGAACCACATAGGACGCGCTGGCCACCAAGTGACTTCTGTGACGTAGATGCCAAGATGATCGCCGTATTCCTCACGCGGCGCTGAGCCTGAATGAGTAACGATCGGCATGTTGTATTCCTCGCAGAGCGCCCAGATTGGATCGTAACGACGATCGTGATACGGAATCTGATTGCACCAACGCGCCGGAATCATGATCGCACCAAGACCATTTTCCTTCGCCCATGTGATTTCAGCGAGTGCGTCCTCGACTGGACCGGTGATCGGAACTAGCGCAGCACCGCGACGACGCTCTGGGCTCACCGAGCACAAATCGGCAAGCCAACGGTTGTGAGCTTTGGCACCGGCAAGACCAAGTTCGGGATCGAGATCGCCAGAGAGGCCCAGCCCGGCGCCGAAGGGCACTGCTGTGCGACTTTCGACCGCATCGGCATCGGGGTACACGACCTCGCCGGCCACGCCATCACCATCGAGTGTTTGATCACGCTTGATCGCGTCCCAACCACCAGCGAGTTCTTCGTCATGCTCCTCGAACCACTTCTTGGCGTACTTATCGTCACGTACGCCAAGTCGATTCGAGGCCTCAATGAGCTCATGCTGTTCAAGCAGGAACTGATCAAGTTGATCGTGATACTTCTTTTCGAGATACGGGCGGTAACGCTCAGTCGGCAAACCGGCGTGACTGTCGGCAGCGACTATCAGGTACGGATCGTTATCGGCAAAATCTTCAGGCTTCATTTGTTTTCCCTCACTCACTCAGTAGCGAACTCGTAGCCTGCAAATGCAGGGCACATATTTGCGTCGACCGGCACAGCCCGCGGGGGCAATCCAGCGAAGACGTCATTGACCAGCGGGCCGATTCGATCAGCGATCGGACGTAACTGGGCAAGATCAAATCCGTAAAGTTTGGCGGCATTTAGCGAAAGCATCTGCTCAACTTCGTGGCGCGGGACCCCGGCGAATGCCAGCGCAATTGCCTGGCGCGAGTAAGGCCAGCTGGCTTCCTTATGCGGATAATCCGACCCCCACATAATTCGGTCGACACCCACTTCGTAACGAACACCCAGTTCGATCGGACGAATGAAGCTGGCACCCACATGACACTGACGGGCCCAGTACTCGCTTGGCTGCAGAGAAAGCTTTGCCATAACTTCCGCTCCCCAAACCTGTTCTTGGGCACCATCAGAAAAACGCATGCGATCAAAGAAATAGTCGAGGCGAGCAAGTTCACCCGGGATCCAAGCGGTCCCCTGTTCGGTGAATACCACCTGCATATTTGGATGACGCTCAAGCGCGCCGCCCAAAATCAGTTGATAAAACGCTCGATGCGCGTACCAGGACACCTCAAGCAAAAACGTGACGACATCTTCGGGGTCTGGACCCATCGGCGGGGCCGCAGAACCCGTGTGATGGTTCACAGGCATTCCCAGTTCTTCGCAGGCCTGCCAGATCGGTTCGTAACACGCGTGATGCAGTTGCTCAAGGCCGCTCCCGGGAGGCGTGCCCGGAAGCAATACTCCCCCGGTCAGACCCTGATCATGAGCCCAACGAATTTCCTTCACGGAATTTTCAACATCGTGAAGGTTGATCTGAACGACACCAGCGCGACGACCGGGATACGCGTTACAGAAATCGGCCAGCCAACGATTGTGCGCCTGCAGACCTGCCCAACGCCTATCGGAGTCGGCCTTTGTTACTGCAGGAGGTTGTGCCGTTAAAGAGGATTTAGGGAAGAACGGTGGAATCGTGTTCGGGTAGAGAATTTCGGCAACCTGACCATCGGCTTCGAGGTCAGCCATTCGTCGGTCCGAATCCCAGTTACGACCGCCTAAGTCACCTTCGAGATCCTCGTAAGGGTTTTCGTATTCGGCGGCCCACACATCAAACTCTTCATGCCATTTCGACTCGAGATAGGGGCGATAGTCAGGAATATCGCCGCCTGCGTGACCATCGGCCGAGATGACCATGTACCGATCTTCGTTGCTCACAAGTTCCCCCGAAAGGTTGACACCAAAAAATGGTGTGGGTGACGAGAGTCACCGTATCATCGTTACAGGGAGGCTGTAAAGGCGGGGCACAACTTTTCTTGAACTACATCAGCGAGACTTGGGGAGGCCTAAATGGCGCTCAGCAATGTTGTTTCGGTTGATTTCAGAGGTTCCGCCGTAGATCGACATGACTGGCGAGTGCCGGGCGTCGTATTCAACAAACCCTTCGCCCGCAGCGCCCTCTTCGTGAAACTGAAGAAGCCCGGCGGGCCCGGCAGTGGCTTGGGTCCAGCGCGATGCGCGCTGATAGGCCTCGACGGCAAACACCTTGGTCATTGAACCTTCGAGTCCGGGCATTCCACCTGATGAAGCAATCCAAGCAGAACGCATTGTTAAGAGCGTTGCCACCTGCATATCGATGATCGACCGAACCATGCGCTCTCGAGTAGTGGTTTCGTCGAACACATCATTCTCAACGGCCCACTCATGAAAATGACGAAGCAGTGGTACGCCAGCGTTCGTGCCGCCCATCACGCCGCGCTCAAAGGCAAGAACAGTGGTCATCGTGCGCCAACCACCATTGACTTCCCCAAGCACCGCATCGTCACCGACGCGCACATCGTCGTACCAAGTGGCATTCGTTATTTCGGTGCCAAGTGTGTGTACCGGCTCGACGGTGATACCCGGAGTGTTCATCGGAAGGATGAACATCGTCAGACCCTTATGTTTCGGCAGATCGAGATCAGTTCGCGTAAGCAAAATGAGCCATTCGGCAACTTGCGCAAGTGTGGTCCACATTTTTGAACCATTAATTACCCACTCGTCACCATCTTTCACAGCCCGGGTTTTGATAGATGCAACATCAGAACCGAAATCTGCCTCGGAGTACCCCATACAAACAAGCGCTTCGCCAGAGATGATCGAGGGAACGATGCGAGCTTTCTGTTCATCGGTTCCGAGTTTGTTCACCACCGCTGCAATCATCAGCGCAACCGCAAGGCCGTCATAAGGCGCGCCTGCTTTTTCCAGTTCATTAAACATCACATACATCTCGATGGGATCGCCCTTACCTAAGCCTGGGCACGCCCGTTCAAGAATTCCGCGTCGACCGAGTTCAAGGTTGAGTTCGGGGGCATCGAAAACACCCGAGGAATGCATGCGGTCAGCCACCTCGGGAGTAACAAATTCACTAATGATGCTGCGGAGTTCCTCCCGGAATTCGATGACCTCGGGTGAAAGAGAAAAGTCCATGTCAGCGCTCCACCGATCCGAAGAGGCGATCGGCGAGCGAAAGGCTCACCGAGGTTGGGTCATCGAGAATCAGAGACCATCCTCGGGCACGGCGGTAATACATCTGAATGTCGTACTCCTCGGCGAAGCCATAACCACCGTGATAGTGCAGGCTCCGATCTGTCGCCATGACAGCGGCATCTGCAGAGAACAACAGCGCCATAGTGGCCAATGCAGAACCATCGGTGATGTCGTTAATAGCCCAATCGAGAAGACCGTCGGTCACGTTTTCTAGGGCCCACGCCGCTTTATGAGTAAGCAGTCGCCCGCCATCGATGGCCACGGGAAGATCAGCAAGACCGTGCTGTACCGCTTGGAATGAACCAACCGGCACGCCGAATTGTTCACGTTCTTTCACGTACGCCACACCGAGGTCTTTTGCGGTATCGGCAATACCGACAAGCGAAGCGGCCGTCAGTAACTTCCAGTGATCAAGCACGGAATCAAACATTGATGCAGGCCCCAGCACAATGCGATCGCCGTCACGAGCCGATCGGTTCGCAATGGGCATTGACCCGTGATTACGGGGCCCCGACATTGGAGGGGCTGAGCGCAGGACGACTGTTTCCTCACCGTCAATACCAATGACGACATCGGCTACGGCTCCCGATGGAACAAGCGACCAAACCCCAGAACTATCGGCGGGCCTCACGGCCACACCCGCTATGACCTCGCCGGCAACGAGGTCGGCATCGGTAAGAACCGACAACGCCGCAAGGTGGTCAATCAGTGGCACCGGCGCAATCGAACGGCCGACAGTTTCAGCAACGACAACAAGGTCGCCAAGTGATGCTCCGCCACCACCGTCTCCCAAAGCGCTGCCCATTCCCGGCGCTCCGAGTTCAATGACTTTGTTCCAAAGATCGCGATCAAACCCGAGCGGTTCGGCGGCGCGAGCGACAGCGGGCGGGGCTTCATTGGTGAAAAAACCATTGAACAACTCGGCAATAGATTCTTGGTCAGGACTCAGTCCTAGATCAACGCTCATACTTGTAGAACTCCGGCGAGAAAATCGTGGTCTTGGAGCCGACATTCTCTCCCACAGAGCCACATCGTGCCTCATCGGCCGAGCAACCGCAGATGAGGCTCATCGCCCTCTAGTCGGCGAGTGCCGTTTCCTTCGCCCAGCGGTAATCCGCTTTGCCCGAAGGAGAGCGTTTCACCTGTTCCACATAGGTGATCGCCCGCGGCACTTTGTAACCGGCGATGAAATTTCGGCAATGAGTAGAAAGTTCCTCGATGGTGGGTTTCTGACCACTGCGCGGCTGAACAACGGCAACAACCCGTTCGCCCCATCGCTCATCGGGAACACCAACCACGAGCGCGTCATAAACCCCCGCATGTTCCTTTAGCGCCTCTTCCACCTCTTCGGGGTACACCTTCTCGCCACCTGTATTAATGCACTGGGAACCGCGACCAAGGAGTGTCACGATCCCTTCGGCATCGACAGAGGCCGAGTCGCCAGGGACGGACCAACGGCGACCTTCAGCATCGGTGGGGAACGTCTTGGCTGTTTTCTCCTCGTCTTTGTAGTAACCCAACGGGATGTGTCCGGTTCGGGCCAGTTGGCCGACTTGTTCCGACCCGGCAGGGATCGGCACCAAGTTTTCGTCGAGTACTTGCAGTTCCGAAGACACCATGAATCGGCGTGCGCCTCCCTCGGCCGACATCCCACCCGCTCCCGTCTCAGAGGCTCCATAACTATCGATCACCATGATGTGTGGAAGCGCGTCCTTTAGCGCTTGCTGCACAGCGGGTGAGAACACCCCGCCTCCAGAACCGATGCGGAAGACACAGGAAAGATCCCAGTTACCCGAGCCATCGGTGAGCGCATCGGCAAGCGGCCGACCCATCGCATCACCAACCAGTGTGATCCCCATGCACTTTTCCCGCTCGGCAATTGACCAAATTTCTTTGGCGTCGAACCCGCGACCGGTGTAGAGAACGACCGGGCCCCCGGCAAACAACATGTTGCACATGCCCCACTGAGCGGCACCATGCATAAGCGGGGCGATTATCAGACTTGGAAGCGCGAAATCGGCAGGCAGTGATCGCTGAGCAATTTCTTCGGGCGAGGTGAGTGATTCGCCCAAAGCGCTACTCAATGCCGCAAAGAAAATATCTTCATGGCGCCACATCACACCCTTAGGCATTCCGGTGGTGCCCCCGGTATAGAGGAAGTACAGATCATCTCCCGACCGCCCATTTTCAAATGAGGCATCGGATTGCAGGTTGACAAGTTGGCCGTACGGCGTTGCCCATGGGGTCGCGTGATCGGAACCGTCTTCGATCACCACGAACTCACGAACCTTGGTGAGTTTGTTACGAATCTCCTCTATGACCGGTGTAAATCCTCGCTCGAAAAACACCACCTCACTATCGGAGTTGTCGAAGAGATATTCCAGTTCATGAGCAACGTAGCGGTAGTTCACATTTATTGGAATGACGCGTGCCTTGAAAGAGCCGAAGAGCAACTCGGCCCACTCGACTCGGTTCCAGGAATACACCGCAACTTTTGACTCTGGTTCACAACCGAGGCCAAGAAGCATTTGTGCAACTTGATTGGTCCGCTTGTCGAACTCGCTGAACGTGTAGCGGACATCGTCACTCACGATGGCTGACCGATCAGGGTTTGCGGCGGCGACAAGTTGGAGCAAATCGCCGAGGTTGTACGAGGACATTGAAACTCCGAGGGGAAGAAGGTTGAAGGAAAAATTAGCGCAGAGCGAACAACCTAAAGAACAAACAGTTAGCCGTTGACAAGTTCTGCGGCCTGTCGAAGCGCTTCAGGACTTCGCGCCGAAATCAACAGTTCAGTAATCGGCGAATCACGCCAGAGCTCGAGACGTTCCTTGATCCTTGATGCAGGGCCAACGAGTGAAATCTCATCAGCAAAATCATCGGGAACGGCAGCAATCGCTTCGTCACGCTTGCCCGCAAAGAATAGGTCTTGGATCTTGTAGGCCTCTTCTTCGAATCCCATTCGAGCCATGAGCTTTGTGTGGTAATTCTGCCCCTTTGCCCCCATACCTCCGATATAAAAACCGAGCGTTGCTTTCACGGGCCAAAGTCCGGTCGCAACATCGTCGGTCACGTTGAACGTCACGAGGGAACTAATTCCAAACCCCTCCTTCGCTGAGGCCAATTGATCGGCGTAGACCTCTTGGCGGAATGGCGAGTAGTACAGCGGCAGCCATCCGTCGGCGATTTCGGCGGTCTGAGTCACGTTCTTCGGGCCTTCAGCCCCGAGATAGATAGGTATCTCGGAACGAAGTGGATGGGTCATGATCTTGAGCGGCTTACCCAACCCGACCGAGCCCTCGCCACGGTAAGGAAGCGGATAGAACTCGCCGTCATTTTCAACTGGACCTTCTCGGCGCAAGGCTTTGCGAATGATCTCGATGTATTCGCGAGTTCGGGCCAACGGCTTGTTCGATGGTCGGCCGTACCAGCCTTCAACAACCTGTGGCCCCGAAACTCCAAGACCAAGAATGACTCGACCGTTGGAAAGATGATCAAGCGTCATCGCAGCCATCGCAGTGGCAACCGGAGTGCGTGCCGACAACTGCACGACACCGGTTCCGAGTTTGATCTTTGAGGTATTGGCGGCGAGCCATGTAAGCGGAGTGAACGCATCGGACCCCCAAGACTCTGCAGTCCAGACCGAGTTGAATCCGACCTTCTCTGCTTCTTGGGTGATTTCAACAAAGTCTTTGGGGGGCTGTGCTGGCCAGTATCCCCATACGAGTCCGATTTTCATGGTGCGCCTTTCGTGACGCGTCTGCGTCGCTCATTCGAAAAGAAAAGTTATGTGAGATCAGTCGCTGAGGTCGGGAACCCAGACAGCACCATTGATGTGGCTACCGCCGTCGGCGAACAGTGTGTTACCGGTGATGTAACAAGAATCATCGCTAGCCAGAAAAAACGCTACCGGCGCGATTTCCGTTTCAGGATCACCAAGATGACCCATCGGATTCGCTGCTTCTGATTCCGCGGCTACCTGCGGAGCCATCTGCTCGAACATTTGGAATGCCGCCGTCTTGGCAGCAGGGCAAATCACGTTGGCCGTAATTCCAAATTCTGCCCATTCGCGAGCCGCCGTGCGAGTGAGTGAACGAAGTGCTTCTTTGGTGGCGTTGTAATGAACGCTGCCCATATGGGCGTTCACGCCATTCAGCGAGCAGATATTTATGACACGACCCTTACCTTGCGCACGCATATGAGGAAACGCTTCTTGCATAGCCCAGAAAGGACCCATGACGTTCATGTGCCATGCATGGTCCATTGCATCATCTGGCATCTTGTCGACCCGTTGAAGACCGGCGCGATCACCGCCCCACGCGTTATTTACAAGAATGTCGACAGTCCCCCAGCGAGAAACTGCTTGTTTCACTGCGCGTCGATTGTCTTCTTCTTTCGTCGCATCGGTATGGAGGTAGAAGGCTTCAACACCAAACTCATCTTGAAGTTCTTGGGCAACGGTCGGACCTGTTTCAACGTTAATTTCAGCAATGACAATGCGGGCGCCCTCTTGCGCGAATCTTCGCGCAATGCCGCGACCAATACCGTCGCCGGCACCAGTGATTATCGCAACTCGATCAAGTAAACGTCTATCGGACACGAATCCCCCCTAAAAAAAGTGGGCCCAATTTTCTCTGCTATCCAAATCGCTGTTGGTTACTTCATGATCCCGTAGTACTTGTCGAGTTTGTACAACTCAATGGCATTGCCGCGGAAGAAAAGGTGGGCCTCGAAGTCGTTGAAACCTGCTTTGGCCGCCATTCGTTCCGCCACCTCTTTGGTATGAGGAAAGGTTGAATCAGCATGCGGGTAATCGACTTCGAAAGTAAGTCGATCAATGCCGATGACATCACGATTTTTCATGGCTGTTTCATCATCAAAAATGCAGTACCAAACGTTTTTCTTCATGTAAGTCGAGGGCGGCACCGACAAATTGGAGCCGAAACCAGTTGTATCAAGAAGGCGCTCTTCCCACAGTTTGTCGGCCCGTTCCAGAATGTACGGGAGCCAACCGGCCTGACCCTCGGAGTAAGCGACGCGAAGTTCAGGGAAACGTTCGAAAACACCGCCGAAAACATAATCAAGAACTGAACCCATAGCATTCTGGAAAGTAAGAACCGATGAAATGATGAATGGTGCATCGGGAGCAGTAGAGGGCATCTTTGAAGATGACCCGATGTGCATGTTCACAACTGTGTCGGTTTCCACACATGCTTCGAACAAGGGATCCCAGTAGCCGGAATGTACCGACGGCAGGCCCAACGGCACCGGGCTTTCACTGAAGGTGATGTTATGACTGCCCTTCTCAGCACAACGTCGAACCTCTTCGGCTGCAAGTTCGACATCCCACAACGGAACGATCGTCATTGGAATGAGACGGCCATAACCAGCGCCAGCGCACCATTCGTCGATCATCCAGTCGTTGTAGACCGTGATGCAAGCCATCGCTAGTTCTTTATCCTCGCGTTCCAAAAATGCTTGACCGCAGAAGCGCGGGAGGATGTTGGGGAAACAGATTGATGCTTCGACATGGTTGGCATCCATGTCGGCAAGGCGCGCAGTTTGGTCGTAGCAGCCCGGAAGGATGTCGTCGAATGTGCATGGTTCGTTCTGCACAACTTCAGCGCCTACGGCAGCAGAAAGTCGCGTGAACGGGTACACGAGATCGTCGTAGTACCAAACATCGCAATCCACCCCTTCGTCCTCACTAACCTCAAACGAAAAAGTGCCACCAATGATTCCCATCTTGACTTTCTTGCGCAGAACTCTTGGACCGCGCTCGCGGTACTTCTCAGGAAGTCGGGCCGACCACAGATCTGGTGGTTCGACAACGTGGTCATCAACCGAGATGATGCGTGGGATTTCCATGGGGGCCTCCTGGGAGTTTCCTGGCTAACGCCGAGAATCTGACGGACCGTCAGTTTGCCACGATTGCCGACCGCACTCCCACCCGAAACCCGGATTCACTGAACTTGGGGTCACGGTGTTGAACGCCCATGGGCTTCCTCAAGCGAAAACTCGCCGGGCACGACCAAGAAGACAGACCGTCCCACCGGATCAGAGTCCAGAAAGGTACGACCCACCTCGAGTTCCACGCTTTGGGCAACCGTTCGGACACCGCCGACTTCGATTACTGCCACGGTGACAAGTTCTCCGCTGCGGCCAGGCACCACAGTGGCGCCCACCACGACACCTCTTCCCGTGGTGTCGGGATCAACCGGTCGCCGGTCGGTGGCGTCATCGGCCGCTTCGCTGACGTCAAGAGCGGTGAAAGGTGTTCGCGGCGCACCGTTGGACCAGATGGTGATGGCGGGCTTCGTCAGGAGTCCACTCACACCGCTCGTGATACCGACCAGTTCTTTTTCGCTCGATCGCAACACCCGGTTCATCGCCGCCGCACCCTGCAACACATAGCTGTTGAACGGTCCTCCACCGAATGTCATACCGCCAGTCAGGGTCAGGTCGCGTCCCGGCAACAGACCGATTTCACGTGCCTGTACTTCCACTGCAGCGGGGAAACAACTGTAGAGATCGATGGGACCAACCTCGTCGAGCGAAACTCCGGCGGCCTTGAGAGCTTCCGCAGCCACAATTTGTGATGCCGGCCAGCGATAGAGCTCAGCGCGTTCAGGCAACGGAATAACTACATTCGATTCGACCATCGCCAAAGGGAATATCCAGTTCGACTCATCAATACCCAGTCGTTGCGCGTTAGCGACAGTCGTAAAGACGAGTGCCGCCGCCTGGTCAACATTCCATTGCGAAACAAGCCACTTCGGATACGGAGCAGCGATCATCCGATTTGTTTGAGACTCAAAGGCAATGTCCTCGGCCTTCATCGCCCGATGGTCCCAGGCTGCAGGAGCTGCAGCAGCTATCGCTGCGAAACGCTCCCACAATGCCCCGAGCTCGCGCTGATGAGCACCGTTTGAACGTCCGAGGTGATTGCGCAGAGACGACTCGATAATTGCGTACTGATGTGCTGCTGTCGTGAGATTTCTTTCGATCTCGACCTGAGAGATCACCATTTCATTCGGCGTCAGCACTTCGTCGGGTTCAGAGGCACTGGCCAACGCAGGAACTTCCGGCACTGCGGCTCCTGACTTTCCGGCGACAACGCCTGACCACCGGTTCTCACCACCGACCACGATCGCCACATCGACAGTTCCCGCAACGACATCTTTTGCTGCGCGCGCCAAAAGTGATTGTTGCAGCACACCGAGTTCCGACCGAATAGTGCGAGCATCCGGCGCACCAATAGCCTCGGCAATAGCGGCACCGGGATTCGGTTCAGGCCAGGTGCCGTGGGGAACGAGCACTGCGCCCGTCAGTTCTCCGACTGCACTTGCGGCACCGGTTGAATCGAGAGCAAGTTGCACCGCTTCGATCATGAGTGCTGTAGCCGAGGCCATTTCAAAATCTGCCGAATGCTGATGCACCAGTTCCGCGAATCCGATGACAATGGGAGTTTGCGGGTCTACTGCCGCAAACGATGTCATCGTGCAAGCTTCGATTCAAGGGCTGTGAAAAACATCGCTACTGTCGGATTGAAAACATCAGCACGTTCCCATTGCAAAAAATGTCCTGCTCCGGGCAGAACCAATGGCCCGACTCGATTTGTAAATGCGACTTCGCAGCAGTGTATGAAGTCGGGGCCAACAACATGATCGTCTGCGCCGTAGAACAGCAGAGTGGGCACCTCAACTTTTCGATCAAGGATCGGAAATTCCTTGGCAGTCCGGCCGTAGCCCAACTGATAAACCGCCCAACCCGCACGTAACCGAGCTTCTTCAGCCCAATGTTCGGTCATGAAGTCGATGTCTTCTGCGGTAAAGGTTCCCGGCGATGCCCATAATCGCGGTCCGTACATGGCCGCTACCCACGCTCTGCGCAGCGCCGGCGTAGCCAATTCAGCGGCGAGCACATCGGGCTCGCTCCCTTGACGTCGACGATAGTCACTGGTCGGACCATCGCTTAGTGACGTAATCGAACCGATATCAATCCCCGCAGCAACATAGTCATCAATAACTATCGGTGGCACTGTGTCGAAAAAACACAAACCGTCAACAAATCCTTCGAAACGATGCACCATGTCAACAGCGACAACTCCGCCAACGTCGCCGCCTATGACACCAACATGTTTATGGCCGAGCACATCATGCACCAGGGCGTACAAATCACGGCTGTAGGTGACGAGATCGTAGGTATTGGTAGCAGAGAAATCAGACTCTCCGTGACCACGAAGATCGGGAACAATCACTTCAAAGCCAGCAGCGACAAGCGGTGCAATAGTTCGCCACCAGATCCGCTTCGTTTCCGGATAGCCATGAATCAACAGAAGCGGATATCCACCAATTCCCTCGCGCACGTACGCCAACTCAAGGCCCTCGCCCACATCCGCACGATGAATAGCAAACGCATCAGCAGGAGGTGTTGGCGGCTGCGCCGGGCGCAACCGAACGTCATAACCGGTGACACTCATGCCACTGTTCCAGCGTCGAATAATGCTTCGATCTCCGAATCGGTTCTGCCCATAGCGACTAGGACCGCCCTTGTGTGTTGACCAAGTTTCGGAGCTCCCGAACGAGCAAGCCACGGGGTACCGTAAAAATCTGAGGGGCTAGCGATTCGCATCGCCGACCCGTTTTCTTCTGGAACCTCAATAAAGGCTCCGGCTGCGTGTACCTGCTCGTCGACGAGGACATCATCAATTTCATTTACCGCAGCCCAGAACATGTCAGGCTCGGTGTCGAAGATTTCTGCCCACTCGTCGCGCGACTTCGATGCGAAAATTTCATCGAGTATCGCTATGAGTTCACGAGCGTTGTCGCGACGGCCCACTGGAGTCGAATACGGGCCTTCGTCCAACCATTCGGGATGACCAACCACTCGACATAGCGGCGGCCAATGGCGTTGAGCTTCTTGACCGATGAGCCAAATCACTCTGCCGTCGCCACAGACGTAGTTATTCATTGATGGATTTCCCATCGTTTCTCGAGCCCCGATACCGATGTGATCGCCCCAACCCAATGTGATGGAAAGATCGAAACCAATCGTGTACACGCCTTGACGCACAAGGGAGGTCGATACCAACTGCCCCTTACCTGTTCGCTCACGACTAAAGAGCGCAGCACAGACTGCAGCTGATGCGGAGCTACCCGTTGGATGATCCCCCATCCCGCCGCGCTGGAACGGGAGTGGACCATCGGGGGTGCGCAAAAGCGACGCCACTCCGGACCGAGCCCAAAAGCCACCAATGTCGTACGCCGGTTTGGCCGCGTCAGGGCCCTCCATTCCGTACCCAGTAATGAGTTGGTACACAAGGCGGGGATTGCGAGCCATCACCTCATCGGGTCCAAGACCCCAACGCTCTAACGCTGCGCGCCGAAGGTTGGTGACAAACACATCGGCCGTATCGAGCAGTTCAAGAGCGAGCGCCTGACCTTCTATTGTCCGAAGGTCGATCGCGACTGACTGCTTTGAGCGGTTATCCATCTCAAAGACAGGATTGTCAGGCATCATCGTGCCGAAAAGTGACTGATAGCCACGGGCTGGATCACCGCCGCCGGGAGGCTCGATCTTGATAACATCAGCCCCCCAGTCCGCCAAAATTCCCGCGCACGCAGGACCGGCCACCCACATGCCCAATTCGACGACTCTCACACCTTCTAATGGTCCCGACACGGCCGCCCCCTTCTTGTTACTGAGAGCGTGACACACCGGAAGGGTCCACGACCTCAAGCAATGATCTATATTTTGGGTAACTCAAACTATGGAGCCACCATGCACCCATTCTCTACTCGTCGGATTGTTGGCATTGCCGTTCTCGCACTGGCCATCGTGGCCGGCGTGGCCGGCTGCAGCAGCGATAATAAGTCCAGCGATTCGTCAACAACCACCACCGCAGCATCATCCCCGACCACAACCGCAGCATCATCGCCGACCACATCGGGTGTGAAGCCAGTGAGCACGCTCACAAAGGCTGACGTTGTTCAGATGCAGGAATGGCTTGACGCCGTTGGTTGCGATGTTGGCAACAACGACGGTGTCATTGGCCCGTTGACAATTGCCAGTCTCAAAGGGTTCCAAAAAGGTGCTGGTCTTTCTGTGGACGGTAGCTACGGCCCGCTGACCAAGTCTGCTCTCTCTGCCGATGCGCAGGCCAAGAAGAAAATCTGTGTCCTGCCGGCACCGACACCCGCTCCGGTTGGACCTACCGGTTCGGTTGCCCCGTGTACAAATGTCGCTATCACCCAAGGCCTTAACCCCGGCTTGGACGCTGGTCGCGGCGTAGCGAAAGTCAATGGCTTTGGCTGCGACTCGGGATGGGCTTATGCATTCGTAACCCTCGGTGCGCCAGCGAATATTGATGTTGTCGATATTCTTGCTTCGCGAGATGGCCAATGGGTCTCCCAGGACCGAGCAACAGCGTGCCAGCCGGGCAAAATCCCAGCGTTGGTTTACACGAACGGCTGTACTACCAGCTGAGCTAGGAATTTTTGATCGCATTCGGTGCCCGCCCTCCGGGGCGGGCATTGTTGCGTCAGAGGCCAAGTTGACGAGCGAACCAGTCGTACTGAGCTGTCGCCCAAGCTGAGGTCATGCCACAGGGGAATGCCTGAAACCCATGCGGCATCTCAGGTGCAACAAACAACTCGACCTCGTTGCCTGCTGCCACCCATCGCGGCGCAAGCATGAGTGTGTCATCAAGAAGATGATCGGCGGTGCCGACGCTCAAGAACGCAGGACACAAATTGTGGAGATCGGCAAAGAGCGGCGAGATGTGGGGCGCGCGTCGTTCTTCGTCGGTCATGTCCGGCAGATAACACCGGCCGAAGAATGACATGCCTTCTGGAGTGAGCATGTCGGGACTATCGACGACACGAATGCCCCGTTGACTCGGAGATCGTCCCCAGTCGTGCACACCGAAGATGAGGTTGGCACCAAGAAGATTCTCGCTCGCTTGCAGTTCATCTCGTATGCGGAGTGCGACCGCTGCAGCCATGTACCCGCCTGCTGATTCGCCACCCACAATCACTCGATCAGAGCCGAATTCGTTGCCTCCGTGCTCCAGAATCCACTTCGCAACCGCAATTGCGTCATCTGGACCTGCGGGGAAGGGGTGCTCGGGAGCTTTGCGATAGCCGACGGAAATCACTGCCATGCCGAATCGACGACAGAGATCGAGATTTGTTGCGTCGCTCATCTCTGGCGCGCCGATCACCATTCCGCCACCGTGGAAGTGCAGATATACGGCATTTGCCAGAGTCTCGGGGAGAAAAACTCGACACGGTATGCCGGCGATAGTGCGTTCTATCGCTTCGGGTACCGGCGCGTACATTCGTGCGAACTGTCGACGCATGTGGTGGGCTGCGCCCAGCAGGTCATCCGGCGGCTCTCCATCGCCGGCAAAGAGTTCGGCAACCATCGCCATACCCGCATCGACAACAGCCCGGGCCTCGGGGCGCATTGCTTCAATGTCATTGTTCCAAAGTTGCATCATGGCCTTTTTGATTGATGACATCACCATAGGACGGGAGGACCGGGAACGCCTTGAACTACTACCGTCGTGTTCATGGGTTTCTACAGCACACATATCGTTCCCCGATTCATTGATAAGGCATTGGGAACATCGGCCATGAAAGAGGGACGCGATGCAGTTGCAGCAGGTCTATCGGGAACGGTTTTGGAAATCGGATTTGGGTCGGGACTCAATGTTGCGAGCTACCCGCCCGAGGTCACGCTTGTCTATGCCGTCGAACCTGCGCTCGTGGCTCGAAAAATTGCAGTACCAAGAATTGCAGCATCGCCAATTCCCATCCAGTATGCGGGGCTTCACGGAGAGACGGTTGCTTTAGAAGACAACTCTTGTGATGGAGCGATGTGCACATTCACGTTGTGCACCATTCCCGGCGTAGAACAGGCGCTTACTGAGCTTCGGCGGGTACTAAAACCTGGCGGGCGCTTCCATTTTCTTGAACACGGACTTGCGCCCGATGCGAAGACACAAAAATGGCAACGTCGACTTGACCCAATCGAAGTACGTCTTGCGGATGGCTGTCATCTCACGCGTGATCCGGTGGAGTTAGTGAAGGCCGCCGGCTTCGAAATGGAATTCGTCCATAGCGAATTCACCAAAGGCCCGAAGCCATGGGTATTCATGACTTTCGGACAGGCGATCAACCCGGCCTGAACTTTGCAGAGCTAGCGAGATGCCGCCGCGTCATGCGGCTGGTCAAGCGAGATGCCTTCAAGCAACTTTGAGAAGACCAAAACGGAAGTAACCGCAGTGAGGTCGATCACAATTGAGGCTGCGATAAACCGACTACTGGGTTGGGTCCACACGACAGGATCGTGACCAATCGCAAACGATGCACCGAGTGCGAAGAGTGGCAGTCCAACGGCCAAAGCGAATCCCGCTCTTCGGAACCTGGGGTGTTGCCTATCGGCGTATGCCAACTCATTGGTTCCTGGCCCGCGCCATGCAATCAACAATGCAACTCCAACAGTGGCGATAGCGAAGGACCAAAAGGTCGCCATGACAGCATCAGTGGGACGATGCCAACCAGCAGCAAGCGTTCCTGATGCAATCGCTGCCGCGTAAAGCGCCCCGATCACCGCCACAACTGTTCTCATCCGTCGCGGTACAACCATGAGCGCACAAAAAATCAACGAAATTGCCACCGTCGTGTGTCCACTCGGTGCCCAATTATTTGTGAGCCCTTGCGGATCAATTCCAAAATCAGGGCGAACGAGTGTGCGCTTCAGAAACTCTGCGCCCGCGATGGCGACAAAAAGAACCACACAGATCACACCTGCTAGGCGTGACCGTCGGCGAATCAGCGCGAACAAGACCAGCGCTCCGCCGATCACAACCACCGAGGAGGCTTGCAATGTGTCTAGAACATCAAGTGCCCCGCGGCGCAGTTCAGGGGAGGACTGCAGCCGGCCGAGAAGAGCGATGTCGCCGAACTTTTGTCCCCAACGGGTGCGGATCCCCAGAATGAAAACGGCAGCGGCGCAGAGCAATGCCATTGCAGCGATCTGCAGCAACTGCTTCACGGAGCGAGTTTCCATAGTGGTTGTAGCTACTCCTTCGAGCCCGCCTGTTTCCGCCCCCACAGCGCTCACCCTTACCAGATGATTCTACCGGACCAAGAACAAAGGCCCGGGCTCATACCCGGGCCTTTGTTGATCTGCGATTATGAGTTGCGTAATTAGCTGCAACCGCTGGTGGTGCCACATGATGGGCAGGCATGGCAGGAACCAGCACGCTGCATGGTGACACCGCACTGCATGCACATCGGAGCATCATGACTAGTCGTCTTGACTTCACGAACCATTGTCGTTTGCGTCTCGGTGAGAAGCGTGGTCACTGATTCGATTGACGGAGGGTCGACCGGCATCTCGGAACCTTGACGAGTCTCGATAGCGTCGTCGACACCGGGAAGCGTGGGCTGCATACGCTCTGAGGTGGTGAGGATGTTGAGTTCCGCACGCTCTTCGTTTGAGAGGTACTCGATCGCCATACGGCGGAAGAGATAATCCATAAGCGAGTTAGCGATACGGATATCGGGATCGTCGGTCATACCGGCTGGTTCGAATCGCATGCCAGTGAATGCTTCAATGAAGGAGCGCAGCGGCACGCCGTACTGAAGGCCATGCGATACCGATATGGCGAATGCGTCCATGATGCCGGCGAGGGTGGAACCCTGCTTCGACACACGAACAAAGATTTCACCAGGACGGCCGTCTTCGTATTCGCCAACGGTCACGAAACCCTTGCAATCAGCGACTCGGAACTCGAAGGTGCGCGAGACGCGGGTACGAGGAAGCTTCTGACGAATCGGCTGGTAGACGATCTTTTCGACCACACGCTCGATGATCTCAGTTGCGCCAGCAACCGGATCGATTTCGTCCATGTCTTTCTTCGAAGCAGACAGAGGCTGAGCGACTTTGCAATTGTCACGATAGATGGCGACCGCCTTAATGCCGAGTTGCCAAGCCTCGATATGGAGCTTTTCGACATCTTCCACCGAGACGTCTTCAGGCATGTTGACGGTCTTAGAGATAGCGCCCGAGATGAACGGCTGCACGGCACCCATCATGCGGATATGCCCGGTGTAGTGAATGGTGTTGTCACCCATTGAGCACGCAAACACCGGAATGTGCTCGGCCTTCATATGCGGTGCGCCAAGGATCGACATGTTCTCGTTGATATAAGCAACGATCTCCTCGATCTGCGCATCGTTGTAGCCAAGCTTGGTAAGGGCACGAGGAATGGTCTGGTTGACAATCGACATGGTGCCGCCGCCAACAAGCTTCTTCATCTTGACCAAACCGAGATCGGGCTCGACGCCAGTGGTGTCACAGTCCATCATCAGGCCGATGGTGCCAGTCGGTGCAAGCACCGTTGCTTGCGAGTTGCGAACACCAACTTCAGCGGCAAGATCACATGCCGAGTCCCACGCCTGCTGAGCGGCTGACAGCAAATCGGGCGGAACGAGTTCCTCGTCGATGGTCGCTGCGGCAGCGCGGTGCTGACCAAGAACGCGGAGCATGTGCTCGGAGTTCTCGGAATAGCCAGCAAACGCACCCATACGTGATGCGGTACGGGCGGAAGTGGCGTAGGCGTGACCGGTCATGAGCGAGGTAAGCGCACCAGCGAGGGCACGACCTTCGTCTGAGTCGTAAGGAAGACCCAACGCCATGAGCAGTGCGCCAAGGTTTGCGTAGCCAAGACCGAGTTGGCGGAACTTATGGGAGTTCTCACCAATCGGAACGGTCGGGTAGTCAGCATTGCCAACAAGAATTTCCTGAGCAGTGAACATGATCTCGATGGTGTGCTTATAGGCGTCGATATCGAATACGCCGTCTTCGCCGAGGTAGCGAAGAAGGTTGATGCTGGAAAGGTTGCACGCAGAGTTGTCGATGTGCATGTATTCCGAGCACGGGTTCGAACCATTGATGCGCCCGGTATTGCAGGCCGTATGCCAGTGGTTGATCGTGGTATCGAACTGCATGCCCGGATCGGCACATTCCCATGTGGCCTGTGAGATCTGACGCATGAGGTCGCGAGCGCGGATGGTCTTGACGATCTGACCATCGTGTACCGCACGCAAGTGCCAATCAGTATCGTCAACAACAGCCTGCATAAATTCATCGGTGACCCGCACCGAATTGTTTGCGTTTTGGTACTGGATCGACGTGATGTCGGCGCCGTCGAGATCCATATCGAAGCCGGCGTCACGCAGTGCCCGGGCCTTCTTCTCTTCACGGGACTTGCACCAGATGAATTCTTCGATATCGGGATGGTCCACGTTGAGGATGACCATCTTGGCGGCACGACGGGTCTTGCCGCCGGACTTGATGGTGCCCGCAGAGGCATCGGCGCCACGCATGAAACTCACCGGGCCGGACGCAGTACCGCCACCCTTGAGGAATTCCTTCGAGGAACGAATGCGGGAGAGGTTGATGCCAGCGCCAGAACCACCCTTGAAGATGGTTCCTTCTTCGACGTACCAGTTGAGAATGGAATCCATTTTGTCGTCTACCGACAAAATGAAACAGGCCGAGGCCTGCTGGGGCACACCCTCAACGCCGATGTTGAACCACACCGGTGAATTAAACGCGGCCCGCTGAGTGATGATGATGAACTTCAGTTCGGCACGGAATGCCTCGGCCTCTTCGTCGGAGACGAAGTAGCCATCGCGAATGCCCCATTCGGTGATGGTGTCAGCAACGCGATTCGCGACCTGCTTGAGGGACCATTCACGCTCGTCGGTGTCGGGGGTGCCGCGGAAGTACTTCTGAGTGACGATGTTGGTGGCGTTCAGCGACCAACCAACGGGAAACTCAACCCCGAGCTGTTCAAAGGCGACCTCGCCGGTCTTCCAATTAGAAATACGAGCATCGCGACGCTCCCATTCGATTTGGTCAAAGGGGTGGGTGTCGACGTCGGTAAAGAGTCGACGGATGCCGATGCCAGCCTGTTCAGGTGCCAGGGCCATGAGAAATCCTCCGCGTGAGTTCGTTGATTGATCTGTTTGATCGGGGTGGTAGTGGCGGGTGCCGTGAAGAGTGCAGTGCTGAGAAGAGCACTAAATGTGCTGGTACTGGGGGTGCTCTTGACCAGACGACGCTGACTGGTTTTGAACGGGATTGGGTCTTGTCGTGGTCTCGGTGCCGAAATCGGGCCCTTTTGGGGTCCCGATTCCTGCCCACCACAAGATGTTGTGGTTGATGTGACCCCCACACCATCTGGGCCACAAGATATCGGTGAATTACAGCAGAGTAATTCCACCCGTGTCAACGATTCTCTGGAATCGTTACTGACATGGGATTTCAGGAGGTTGGGTGCGCTGCGACACGAGCGCCAGGTAGAGCGAGTCACGCAGACCCACGCCCTAGGAGCCGTCCTGCCAACCGAGAACGCACAGAACGTCGCACCACCGTCCGTCGCTCGCGCCGCAGCACTGCACCCACCTGAATCGTACGGATCATGCCTGTGGGTTGGAAGGGGAATAACCCTGTGTATTTGCCGTGGATGAGCGGTGGATAGTCGGTGGATTACTTGCGAGTTGTCCACAGATGTCCACCGGTGCCACCCTCGCACGGCGGCTTGCGGCACCTAACGTGGCCGGGTGCATCAGCTTCTGCCCTCTCCCCTCAGCGATATCGACCCAGTTCAACTCGTTGCTGATGACCTCCGGCCGACTCCAACAGATCGACCGTGGCTGGTTGTGAACATGGTTTCAAGTATCGATGGGGCCATCGAGGTGGAAGGCCGAAGCGGCGGACTCGGAAGCCCGGCGGACAAGGCAATGTTCAATGCGTTGCGCCAGCTCCCTGATGTGATCTTGGCCGGGGCCGGAACTGTCCGAGCCGAGAACTACGGGCCAGTGCAACTCGACGAGAATGCAAGAGCCCGAAGAGTGACTCGAGGCCAACAGGCCGTCCCCCGACTCGCCGTCGTCACCGGCTCGGCCAATCTTGATCCCAACAGCCGTCTTTTCAGCGATCCCATCCAGCGTCCAATCTTGATCACCTCACATGCTGCTCCCCCCGGGGCACTTGCCCGACTGTCTGAGGTTGCCGAAATCATCGTCGCCGGTACAACTTCAGTTGACCTTCGAGACGCGTTGCAACAGCTCCGCCAAAAAGGAACAAAAACGGTGCTGTGTGAGGGTGGCCCCATACTCAACAACCATCTCCTCGAAGAAGGTCTTATCGACGAATGGTGCCAAACAATCGCTCCTGTACTCACTGGCGGTGACGCAGCTCGCGGCGCATACGGCAGTACCCCAGGAGTGAACAAGAATCTGCGCCTTGCCCGTGTGCTCGTCGACGAAAACGTGTTGTTGTTGCGTTACGCCCGTGAATCGTGACGCTTAGGTTCAGTTGCTTTGGTTAGCAACGTGATCTCGCGCTGGAAATCTGCTGCGTCATCGAATCCTTTGTAGACACTGGCAAAACGCATATACGCGACATGATCGATTTCACGAAGATGTTCGAGGACGGCGAAACCGACTTGTTCGCTAGTGAGTTCCGGCCCTAGCAAACGAAGCTCTTCAGCAATTGATGCCGCAGCTTCAGCAATAACTTCCTCGTCGATGGGCCTACCTTTGGCTGCAGCGGCGATGCCTTCGGTGATTTTTCCCTGCTCGAATGGCACACGATCACCCGATCGCTTCACCACGCTCATTGGAACAAGCTCGAGCCGCTCAAAGGTGGTGAACCGTGCTCCGCAGGAGAGACATTCTCGACGTCGGCGGATGGCTTCACCATCGTCTGACTGACGCGAATCAACCACCTTGTCGTCGAGATGGGCACATGAGGGACACCGCACCCCTAAAAACTACTTCGAACGCTGTCAACCAACCAGCCACAGCAGCGGCCTAGTTACATGCTGTCAACAACAATCAGTCGAGGATTCCGCTCAGGTTGATGTGTTGGCCACGAGTCACGCTCGTGCTCCCAACCCGTTCAATAAGGCGATCAACGAGAAGACGGAGGTCACCACGTGGTTGCAACCGTCGAGCGACCGTCCAGAGCGAATCGCCCTGTTGCACAATGATCTCGACGGGATCGGCAGCAACGGCCGAACGACCAACCGGGTCAGTGGTCACCGAAGCCACGACCGAAGCAGACACGTTCTGGGTGTCGGCGACGGTCGGGCTGGTGACATCGGTGGGCGTTGCCGGCGTGAACGCTGCAGCATCGGCACCGAGAAAGGGAAGAGCTCCAATTCCGGCGAAGGCAATAAGTAGTGCGAGACCGACTCCGGCGACGATCGTGCGAGTCAACCGGCGGCGAGGAGCGAGGAGCACAGGGGCTGCGTTAGTCACAAGGTGTAAGTGACGATGCGGGCGGCGAAGCTCGAGATCTCTGTTCCAGGGGGCCAGCGAGACGGGGTGCTCGACGGGGCCTTCGGTCTGGTTGAAGAGGGTGGAATGGGCGGTGGGGTTCAGGATTGCAGCCATGAGGGGAGTCTCCACGGGAGGTGTGACAGTGCCCAAAGCAAAGGGAGCACTGGAGTGGTAGCGAACGGATCGAACGCCCGTTCGTATGAGAAGAGTGAAACACGAACACCCGTTCGATGTCAAGCACCTATCGAACGGGTGTTTGCTTTGGGCTCCTCGAGCCGTTAGGGTCGTACACAGGTTCGAAGGTCTCAGACCCCTCGCTTCCTTCCGCTCCACCCTCGAACACCACCCGTATCCACCCTCAGTTACTTCTCACCGGGAGACCCTCATGAGCACCGATCGCCTTACCCCGCGACAACAGCAGATCCTTGATGTCATCGATCAGCACCTCAACGAACGGGGCTACCCGCCCTCAGTTCGAGAGATAGGCAAAGCCGTCGGCCTCAACTCTCCATCAAGCGTGCAGAATCACCTCAATAGCCTGAATGAACTCGGGTACCTGCGGCGTGATCCAACCAAGCCCCGGGCCATGGAAGTGCGCTACGACCCCAACTCTGGCGCCTCGGGTGAACGCCGCCCGTTCCGCCATGTTCCACTCGTGGGCGATGTCGCCGCAGGCACCGATGTGCTCGCCGAGCAGAACGTTGAAGAAATCATTCCCGTACCGACTGATCTCTGCGGCGATGGCGAATTGTTCATGCTCCGTGTTCGGGGTGACTCCATGATCGAGGCCGGCATTTTCGATGGCGATTACATCGTGGCCAAAGCCGGCACCAACGTGGCCAAAGGCGACATCGTCGTTGTAGGTATCCCCGGCGACGAAGCAACCGTCAAGACGTGGTCGCGTTCTGGCGACAACGTCACGCTGCTTCCCGCTAATGCCGCGCTGTCACCGATGGAGTTTCATTCCTCCGAGATCACCGTCTACGGCAAAGTTGTCACCGTGATGCGAAAGCTCTGAGCCGCCTCCTCGGTTCAAACGTGGCGCGTGCATCGGCATGCGCCACGTTCGCGTTCAGATGTCAGTTTTACGATTCGGTAAGAAGTGCACGTAGCACGGCGTGCACTCGTTCAAGCGGGGCACGGTCGAGATACTCCCCTGCCGTATGAGCAACGGTGCTGTCTCCGGGTCCAAAGTTCACGGCGGGGATTCCGTGCGCTGCGAATCGGGCGACATCGGTCCAACCCAGTTTGGCCGACACCTCTGCTCCACTGCGCTGAACGAGCGAGGCCAACAGCGGGTGATGTAACCCGGGTGCGGCAGCACTGGCGATATCGAGTACTTCGACAAGATCGCCCTCTTCGAGCACCGACGTAAACAATGCGCGTACATGCGATTCCGCTTCGGAGGTTGACCTATTGGGGGCGAAACGAAAGTTCAATGTGACGCTGGCCGAATCGGGAATGACGTTGCCGGAAATTCCCCCATCAATCGCTACTGCCTGCAATGCCTCACGAAATTGACAGCCGTCAATCACTGGTGATTGCGATTCATAGGTATCGAGAATCGTCAGCACCTCGGCAAGCCGATGCACTGCGTTACGGCCCATCCACGGACGCGCCGTATGCGCACGAACGCCCTGTAATTGAATACGCATTCGCAGAGTTCCTTGACATCCCGCTTCGATTCGGGCATCGGTGGGTTCACCGAGAATCGCAATATCTCCCGATAGCAAGTCGGGTCGCTCTTCGAATAATTCGCCCAAACCGCTTTCGGCACTAGCGATTTCCTCGCGGGCATAGAACACAAACGTGAGGTCAACTGCAGGTTCGGTGAGCGTGGCGGCGAGTTCGGCCATCACGACGAGTCCGCCTTTCATATCGGCCGAACCGACTCCAAAGAGACGATCGCCCTCAATACGGGCAATGGAATTGTTGGCCGCCGGCACAGTGTCGGTGTGGCCAGCAAGCACAACGCGCTGTGATCGACCCAAATTGGTGCGGGCTACCAAATTGTCGCCAAGACGTGTGACCTCAAGATGACCGTAGGACCGGAGTTCGGTCTCGAGTAGAGCGACCAGCGGGCCCTCGACACGACTCGGCGATGCCACATCGACAAGCTCGGCAGTACGAGCGAGAAGATCAGTGGTGGTGTTGGCGGACCTCATCAGGTTGCCGCGCCGTGATCACGCAACACGTCGTTGAGTGCCGCCTTGTCGTGACGTTCGCCTTCGTTCAGGCGCTTCAGCACGAGCACACAAGGAAGTCCGAACTCGCCACCGGCAAAGGACCGAGGACGGGTGGCAGAAACAGCAACGCTCCACGGCGGCACAACGCCACGACTCAACTCTTGACCGGTTTCCGCATCAATGACGGGGATTGATGCAGTGAGGATGCAGCCGGCCCCGAGAACGGAACCGTTACCGACGCGAGCACCTTCAGCGACGATGCAACGGCTACCGATGAGGGCATCGTCGCCGATGATGACGGGTGCAGCCTGCGGGGGTTCCAGTACACCGCCGATACCGACGCCGCCGGAAAGATGCACGTTGGCACCGATCTGTGCGCAACTGCCCACGGTGGCCCAGGTATCGACCATGGTGTTGGCCCCGACCCTTGCGCCAATATTGACGTAACTCGGCATCAGGACAACACCGCGATCAAGAAATGACCCGTAGCGAGCTGATGCGCCGGGTACGACTCGGACCCCAGCGGCAGCAAAATTGTTCTTGAGGGGAATCTTGTCGGCGAATTCGAATGGCGCCATTTCGATGGTGGCCATTTGCGAAAGACGGAAGAACAACAAGATGGCGTGCTTTAGCCACTGATGAACAATGGGTTCGCCATCAGCGCCGAGTTCGGCAACCCGAGCTTCGCCCGAGTCAAGCAGGGCGATCGCTTGGCCAACCGCAGTAACGGCATCGCCGTTCGAGGCGCTTAGAGAATCGCGGTTAGTCCAAAGTTCGTCGATTGTTGAGGAAAGATCGGCCATGGAGCAAGAGGCTATCGCCCGACTCGCTTACCAACCGCCGCCGAGCCTCACAAAACGCCGAGACGCCGACCCACCAGTTCGAGGCGTTCACGGGGCTGCACGACGGCAACGCGAATGAAATCACTACCTGCGTGCCCATAAAACTCACCCGCCGACACCAGCGCTCCACCTTGAGAGGCCAGCCGTTCGATAAGAGACCAAGCGTCACTACCGGGGGCAGAAGCCCAAAGATAAAACGCCCCACCCGGCATAGGCGCATCAACCCCGATACCGGCTAGCACCGAACGAAAGAGCTGTAGACGCTCGAAATAGCGATCTCGCTGCACATCGACATGGGCCTGATCGTTCCATGCTGCGACTGCTGCTGCCTGCACCGGACCCGGCACCATGAATCCTGCGTGTTTGCGAAGTTCTGATAGGTAGTGCACAAGATCGCCATCACCGGCATAGAAACCAGCGCGAACGCCGGCAAGGTTTGATCGTTTCGATAGGGAGTGAACGGCTAAAACGCCATCGAGTCCATGTTCGAGAATTGTTCGACGCGGTCCGTTCCAAGTGAACTCGATATAACACTCGTCGGAAATCACTGGCACGCCGTGGGCGCGGCCCCAACTCGCAGCAGCACCGAGATCATCAAGATGCCCGGTGGGATTGCCAGGAGAGTTCACCCAGAGACAAAGGGCGCGAGCAGCATCGGCGGGATCGATCGCACTGAAGTCACTGCTCCCATCGATCGTCACCGGAACGGGAACAGCACGAGCGCCCGCTAGTTGTGCACCCATCTCATAGGACGGATAGCTGATCGCGGGGTACAACACCGTGTCGCGGTCAGGGCTTCGGAGGCGAAGCCAGTGCGGCAATCCGGCAACGAATTCTTTCGTTCCGATGCAGGCCGCAAGTTCTTTGGGACCGACAACCACACCGAGTTCACGCTCCATCCAGCCCGCTGCGGCTTCGCGATAGGCAGGAAAGCCGATTGATGCCGGATAGCTGCGCTCACTGGCTGAAGACGCCAGCGCCTCAATCACTACCTTGGGCGGTGGATCGAACGGATCACCAATCGACAGGTCTACGGCACCGCCTTCGTGCGCCGACGCTAATAATTTGAACGCGTCAAGACGGTCGTAGGGATAGGGCGGCGGTGAGAAACCAGTGGTCATGATCGCGAAGTCTGATCGCTCACGACGTACTCATGAAGGCGACTGACGGAAATCTCGTCGAGTCGAGCACGCACCAACATTCCCTCGTCGGTGGGGGTCTCCACAAGTACTTCCCCTTCTCGGTGCAACGCAGCCAAGACATCGCCACGAGCAAACGGGATCAAAAGTTCCGTAACAGTGGAAAGACCCCGCAACCTGTCGGCCAACGTGCGCAACATATCGGCAACTCCCTCGCCGGTTTTGGCCGAGATACCGACGGAACCGTGATGATCAGCCAAAACATCTTTCGCGCCAACGGGCTCGAGGTCGATCTTGTTCACGATGATCATCTGAGGCACATCGGCAGCGCCAATAGTGTTGAGTACCTGATCAACCGCTTCGATAGTTGATTCAGGATCGGCGGCGGAACCATCGACGACATGGACAAGCATGTCGGACTCGACCACTACTTCGAGAGTGGATTTAAATGCTTCCACTAGCTGCGTCGGAAGTTTTGAAATGAAACCGACCGTGTCAGTAAGCAGAACAGTTTCGCCGCCGGGCAACTGCAATCGACGCGTCGTGGCATCGAGCGTGGCAAACAATCGGTCCTCCACTAAAACGCCGGCATCGGTGAGGCTATTGAGAAGCGATGATTTTCCGGCGTTGGTGTAACCCACGATCGAGACACGATGCAAACGAGACCGTTGTCGTGACTTTGCTTGAGTCTCTCGCACCCGGGAAATTTCTCGAAGATCTTCTTCGAGTTTGTGCATACGGCGCGTCAGGCGACGACGATCCACTTCGAGCTGCGTTTCTCCGCCACCTTGCCGGGCGCCGATACCACCACCCTGACGAGAAAGCTGTTTGCCCTTACCCCGCAGCCGCGGGAGGCGATAGCGAATCTGCGCAAGTTCAACCTGCGCTTTACCCTCGAGGCTGTGGGCATTCTGCCCAAAGATGTCCAGAATGACCGCCGTCCGATCGATGGCAGAACGACCGAGAAGTTTCTCAAGGTTGCGCTGTTGAGCGGGCGAAAGTTCGTCGTCGAATACAACCGTGTCGACGTCAAGAGATTCGCAAAGCTCTCGAATCTCTTCAACCTTTCCGCTTCCTAAAAACGTTGCTGGGTCGGGTGAATGTCGGCGCTGAACAACTCGGGCGATGCTGTCAGCACCGGCGGTGTCGACGAGAAGTTCGAGTTCGTCGAGGTGACGCTCGGTTTCGAATTCATCTTGCATCGGAAATGTGACACCAACCAGCACAATGCGCTCACGGAAGGTTCTGTCAATGAGCGCAGAACTTTCACCAGCGAAGGCGCCAAACCCTCCGCGGTGATCGCCAATAATCGGTGACTTGGCTTCAGGCATCGGGCAACTCAATAGTGGCGATGTGTTGTGAGGGTCCAATAAGGACCGGTTCTTCATCCGCACTTGACCCAACGATGACCTCGGCGGACCCGCCCGGCATCACTACACGAACTTCGCGGCCCACGAGACCCCACTGATGAGCGAGGGTTGCTGCCGCCACTGCGCCCGTTCCGCACGCTTGGGTCGCTCCAGCGCCGCGTTCCCATACCAAAAGGTCGAGTGAATCAGGCTCGGAGCCGAGAGCAATGAATTCAACGTTGATTCCGGCGTCGAATTGCGATTCGATCCAAGATCCGCCCCCCACTAGGTCGACTGATGAGAGATCGCGAACGAGCACCACAAGGTGAGGGTTGCCGAGATCGGCAGTTGCGTGTTGGTCAGCACCAAGTCGCTCACTGACCTGTGGCGGAATCACTGGGCCGTTACCAACGACACCCATTGTCACACTGACAGTGGCGAGACGGTGGACGGCATCGTCATGCACGATGAGTTCGTGAACGCCACCATCGGTAGCCACCACGTAGGTAGCTTCGTGATCGTCGCGAGCCATTGCTAACGCTTGGCCTAAACACCGAATGCCGTTGCCACTCATCTCTGCTGGGCTTCCGTCGGCGTTCCAAAGCCGCATAACAACGTCAATAGGACGACCATCGGATGAGAGCGAACCCGCACTGGGCAGGGAACCCAAGATGAAACCATCGGCGCCAATGCCCCGACGTCGGTCACAAAGTGCTCTGGCCAAGGCGCCATCACCTTGAACAGGCCCGTTGACCTCTTCAAGGGCGATAACAAAATCGTTCCCTAAACCGTGGTGCTTTGAAAGTCTCATCAGGGGATCAGTCAACCAGTCCGTGGGCGAGTTCGGCGAGCCGGTTTCCGGATTCTTCTCTTCCGGTTGCAATCCAGGTGACTCGAGGATCACGGCCAAACCATCGTTGTTGGCGACGGGCAAACCGACGGGTACGCATTTTTGCCTCGTCTAAGGCGTTCTCAAGATCAGTCCCATTTTCAAGATGATCGAGAAGCTCGCTGTAGCCGAGGGCCTGCCGGGCAGTTCGGCTGAGGCCATTTGGGTGACCACGAAGGGCCGCCACTTCCTCAAGGAAGCCAGACGCCATCTGCTGCTGATAACGCTGGGCAATGCGTTCATCGAGCAGGTCGCGTTCCATGGCCAACCCAAAAATCGGAAATGGTGAAGGTGGATAGTCCTCGAGTCCGGGGCCAAAAGTGGAAAAGGGTCGGCCGCTTCCGAGTGTCACTTCCAGTGCACGAATGACACGACGCCGATTGGTCGATTCCATTTTTGCTGCAGCGGTTGCATCGAGATCCTGTAAACGCGCATAAAGCACCGAGGTATCGAGTTCTTCCTCTAACTCGATACGTAGTTCAGGAAAACGACCCGGTATCTCTAGGTCATCGGTAATCGACTGGAGATAGAGCCCTGTTCCACCCACAAGAACCGCCCTGTTGCCACGCGCCTCAATAGCAGCGAGAACAGCGAGACAGTCGTTCTGAAAGAGAGAGACGGTGTACTCCTCGTCGGGGTCGCACCGGTCAAGAAGATGATGGACCACTTCGGCTTGTTCCGAGGCTGAAGGTTTTGCGGTGCCGATATCCATTCCCCGATACACCTGCATGGAGTCAACCGTGACCAGCTCTATGTCGTCACGGGTGCGGGCAAGTTCAAGCGCCAGGGCTGACTTACCCGATGCCGTGGGACCCACAAGCGCAAGGTGTCGACCGTTTGGACGAAACCGGGCAGGAGAATTCACCCGGCGGTGACCGAGAACTTTGTGCGGTGCTGCGACATTGAAAGAACCTCTACCAACTCGCCTCGGAGGTAATGCGTTGCTGCGTCGGTGATCAGGGCAGTCGCCAGCGTGCCCGAGCGCAGAGGGCGATCGGATTTGAAGTGCACCAACTTGTTTTGCGCCGTGCGGCCGGTGATCTCGGCAGAATCTCTCTTGGACGGACCCTCGACAATGATCGTCTCGGTGCGGCCAATTCGATCGCGGTGCTTGATCAGTGCCGAGCGTTCAACAACAACGCGCAGCCGATCAAAACGATCGCCAACAACAACCGGATCGCAAAAATGCTCCTTCATCTCAGCGGCCTCGGTTCCCTGACGGGGCGAGAAGATGAACGTGTAGGCCGAGTCGTACTCGGCAGCAGCCGCAACCTCGAGGGTTTGCACAAAATCTTCTTCGGTTTCTCCGGGGTAACCAACAATGATGTCGGTAGAGATAGCGAGATCTTCGATACCGGCTCGGGCTGCGAAAAGCTTCTCAAGATATCGATCGGCGGTGTATCCCCGATGCATAAGCGCCAACACCCGATCACTTCCTGATTGCAGAGGAAAATGAAGATGAGGGCAGACCGCAGGGCTGGTCGCCATCGCCGTGATCGTGTCCTCACGTAGATCTTTGGGATGAGGGCTGGTGAAGCGAACCCGATCGATTCCGTGGATGTTGCTCACCGCAGTGAGAAGATCGGCAAAGAGTGGTCGAGCTCGGCGGTCATCAAGCCATCGGCTACCGGCGACGAGGAGATCATCGGCTGCCGGGGCCAGCGCCCGACGTTCGCTGGTGAGGTCGCGACCGTAGGAGTTCACGTTTTGACCTAGCAATGTAATTTCCCGCACCCCGTCGGCGGCAAGGCGTTCAACCTCGGATAACAACTCTCCGAACGGGCGGCTGATCTCGCGACCACGCACGGCAGGGACGATGCAATACGCGCAGGTGTTATCGCACCCGACCTGAATCGTCACCCACGCCGACCAATCGACCTCCCGACGAACAGCAAGTGCTGAAGGGAAGGTGGCCGCATCATCGAGCGCTTCATCCCAAATCTCGGTTATGGGACCAGAGTCACGAGACTCGTGAAGCAATTCAACAGCACGATGCACATTGTGAGTTCCAACTACCACGTTGACGTGGCCGGCACGCTCGGCGATGTACTCACGATCCTTCTGCGCCAAGCATCCGCTAACAATAATCTCCATTTCAGGGCGGTCTTCTTTGATGGTCTTGAACCGACCTAAGTGACCGTAGAATTTGTTATCGGCGTTCTCGCGAATGCAGCAGGTGTTGAACACCATTACGTCGGCGGTTTCATCGGAGTCAGACAAAATGAGCCCATCGGCTTCGAGCAGGCCAGCAATACGTTCCGAATCGTGCTCATTCATCTGGCACCCGTAGGTGCGGATGGCGTAGGTCTTGGATCCAGCGAGGTTGGGGTTCTGGTCCATTACGACACGATACTCGCAAGTGCATCGGTCGGCTTCTTTTGGCGGAACTACATTTCATTCATGGAAAGTCGCACGGCACAAAAAGTTGTGGCGTTTCTAGCAGTAGTGGCGGCCATTCTTTCCTTGTTCATCGGCCACGCTTTTTTTGAAAATCTCTCGTTGAACAACGACGAGGCGGTCTACGTCCTCAATGCCCAAATGTTCCAGCAGGGGAATCTGAGCCTCTCGGCGTCAGAGCATGGGGACGCATTTAGGCCGTGGATGTCGGGGAGTGTCGGAGATGATCGTCTGGTACTCGTACCGCAGCCAACTCTTCCCGCTCTCATGGCCCTGAGCGACACGTTGTTCGGAACCATGAGAATTGCACTCGCAGCAATTGCTGCGGCTGCGGTACTTTCGATTTACGCACTCACGAATGCGCTCCTACGCAACCCTCGTATTGGCGTCGTTGCTGCGGGATGTTTCGTCCTCAGCCCGCTCTTCATTGTAAAGAGCGCAATGTTCGTCAGTTATGTGCTTGCCGTGACTCTTGCTGCCACTTCACTGGCCTTTGCAACACGTGGAATCGATCGCAGGACTGCAGGGCGCCCCTATCGATCTTGGATCGTGGCTGCAGGCCTGTTCGAAGGCCTTCTTTTGTGGACACGACCATTAGAAGGAATCGTGCTAGCGGTTATCCTTTTTCTTTGGTGCCTCCTTCGAAGCCCCTCGCTTCGAGTTGGCCTGCAAACAGTGGCGGTTATCGGGCTACTCAGCATTCCCGCGGTCGTCGGAGCTCTGGTTTATAACGCGTTGACGACGGGCGACCCATTCACGTTTGCGCTCTGGACTCTCGGAGGAAACGGTTCTTTCGGTTTTGGCTATCGAGCGATTACCGAGTCTTCGAAATACGTCTACGTCGGCGTCTCAGAGGCGTGGCTGGCCCTCCGAGTCAACCTGCGTGCATTCCCCCATTGGATATGGGGCGGAGTGGTTTCGGTGCCCATCGCTGCGTGGGGGGCGTGGAAACTTTGGCATTCGGCACGCGATGTCTTTTGGCTCCTCGCTGCTCAATCGGTTCTTTATCCGCTGGTGTATTTCTTTTATTACGGCAACTACCTAATCATCGGCGGAAGAAATTTTTATGGCCCTCACTATTACTTAGGCCTCCTGATTCCGGCGATGATTTTCTTGGCAGTTGCACTCTGCGATATCGCGAAACGAAATCGAGTTCTCTTGTCAGGTGTTCTTCTGGCCATGCTTTTAGGCGTTGCGATCGAAGTTCCAGACAAAGTTCGGGTCAACTCCGAAGCTCGTGATGCCATTGCTCGTGAGGTAGACCTCATTGACGCAACGGTCAATGGGCCTTCAATCGTCCTCATTCCTGTGGGTATCGACGGCCCGTACATCCTTCATCCCTGGGGGGCGCTTTCCAACCCTCCCCGCCTCGATTCCGAGAGGCTCTTCGCTGTCGATCTTGGCTCGCGAAATGTCGAACTTTTCAGTCGATTCCCCGAGCGTCGCTTCTATCGGTTCGACATCATGCAGACCCCACGCGGCCCCGAGCCATTCGTACAGCCTTTGACGCCAATAGTCGCCGAACGTCTTACCGTCTCTGTTCAGGCTCCCCTTATCACCGCAGTCATTTTCGGAGATCAACGATCGGAGTGCACAATGAATTCAACAAGTGTCAGCGTGACGCTCACCCCAACGGAAATGACAATGAACGGTTGTACAGAGGCCCAGAGTGTGACAAGTCAGAGGGTCGAGACGCTTCGGTTTGTGACTCGCTCGGGTTCGCAAACCGTTGAAGCACTCTTCACTATTGGCCGACTGAATCCTGCTCAGGCCTCAGCGGAAGCAGTACCCCTTCTCGCCATGTTCTCATCACCGAATCTCGTGCAACTGCAACCTGATCAATCCTCTGAGGTGATGGCCCCGTCAGCGGCCCCGTGGTTGACCTCTCAGGTGGAAAGCAACTGATGCTGCCTGGCTACACGCAAATGGTCCCGAGGGCCACTGGCACCTCGGGACCATTTCGAAAAACAAAAAAATGAAAACTCAGTCCTCGAGCGAAATCGGCACGTCGTGCTCAGTACTCATACCGTCCTCGGCGTCTTCAGAAGCCTCAGCATTTTCGCCAATTCCAACGCTGGTGAGGATGCGTTCGGTGATTTCAACCATGACCTCAGGATTCTCGAGCAAGTAATTCTTTGCGTTTTCTCGCCCCTGGCCAAGTTGTTCGCCTTCGTAGGTGTACCAAGCACCAGACTTCTTGACAAAGCCAAGGTCCACGCCGATGTCGATAGTCGAACCCTCACGGCTCACGCCCTTGCCGTACATGATGTCGAATTCGGCCTGCTTGAACGGTGGTGCCACCTTATTCTTGACCACCTTGACTCGGGTGCGGTTGCCCACAACCTCGACACCATCTTTGATGGACTCGATTCGACGGATGTCGAGACGAACTGACGAATAAAACTTCAGGGCTCGACCACCAGGGGTGGTTTCTGGGGAGCCGAACATGACGCCGATCTTCTCTCGCAACTGATTAATGAAGATACAGACGGTGTTGGACTTGTTGAGATTCGCCGTGAGCTTACGTAAGGCTTGGCTCATGAGACGGGCCTGTAGTCCGACGTGACTATCGCCCATTTCGCCTTCAATTTCGGCTCGGGGGGTCAGAGCGGCCACCGAGTCAATGACGATGACATCGAGTGCACCAGAACGCACCAACATGTCGACGATCTCGAGTGCCTGTTCACCAGTATCAGGCTGTGAGATGAGCAACTGATCGGTGTCGACGCCAATGGCGGAGGCATAGATGGGGTCCATGGCGTGCTCAGCATCGACATAGGCGCAGATGCCACCGTTGCGCTGAGCTTCAGCAACAACGTGCATGGCGAGGGTTGATTTTCCGGAGGATTCCGGGCCGAAGATCTCGACGACGCGGCCACGGGGCAGCCCACCTACGCCGAGCGCAAGGTCGAGGGCCAAAGCGCCGGTGGGGATCGTTTCGATCCGCATGCTGCCCTTTTCGCCCATCTTCATGACCGAGCCCTTACCAAACTGCTTTTCGATTTGGCCGAGAGCCATATCAAGTGCTTTGTCTCGTTCCTGTGGGAACGGTTGACGGTTCGATTCCTTCGCCATCGTCTTTCTCCTGGGTGTGATGCCCCGGGTGCCCGGAGCGTGAATTGATGTTGACCTGAACCTACGGAGGGGGTGTGACAGACCCCCGGTGTTCGAACAACAAGACTGTAACTTCGAACACCTGTTCAGTCAATGACCCTCGATCCCGTTCCCCCGTTGGCTTTCCCCGATAGGCCATTACGGCCCTCTACCGATAGTCTGCCAATGCCGTTGTAGACCGGCAGAGGCGAAAGGTGCCCCCGATGACTGATTCACAGCCCAATCAATCGCTGCCCTCTGATCCAGCCGAACGAGAAGAAGTTCTGCGCCAGCGCCTCAGTCCTGAACAGTTTGAGGTCACTCAGTGCAGCGCCACTGAGCGTGCGTTCACCGGAAAATACTGGGACTGTCATGAGGACGGCACCTATCACTGCATCGTGTGCGAAAAGGAACTCTTCAGTTCCGATACGAAGTTCGACAGTGGAACCGGGTGGCCCAGCTTCTTTGACCCCAAGACCAATGATGCCGTGGCGACGAAGGTCGACAACTCACATGGCATGGCCCGCACCGAAGCGTTGTGTGCGTCATGCGGAGCGCATCTCGGCCATGTCTTCAACGATGGACCTGGCCCCACCGGGCTTCGCTACTGCATGAACTCGGCTTCGCTTAATTTGAAGGCCCAGTAACGGGAACGATTCAGCGCGCCAGCAACCGCCGGCGCAGATGATCTAACACCGTGATGACCGTGAACTGTCGAGACTGTTCACGGTTGAACGGGAACTTTGCCATTGACGATTCAGTGATGCCGTCAAGAGTCGTGGCCATGAACACCGTTCCAACGGGTATGCCCTCTTGCTCTTCGGGACCGGCAACTCCTGTCACTGCGATTCCAACATCGGAACCAAGTACACGACATGCACCTTCGCTCATCGCCCGAACTGCCTCATCGCTTACAACTGGACCAACGGGTACGCCCAGCACATCGAACTTCACTTCGCTGGCGTAACTCACAATCGAGCCACGTAAAACATCGCTCGCGCCCGGGTTCGCAACCAATCGGCTGGCTATGAGCCCACCGGTGATCGACTCAGCCAAACCAAGAGTGAGACCCTGAGCGCGCAGCAACTGAAGAACGACTTCCTCCATCGTTTGGTCTTCAGTCGTAAAGACGTAGTCCGATAAAATTTGAGCGACTTCAGTGATTTCAGCAGCGACCACCGCATCAGCCCGTTCGGCAGTTTCCGCTTTCGCAGTGACTCGAACTTTCAAGCCTTCAATTCCACTGGCTAAAAAAGCGATCGTTGCCGCACCAGTTTGATCGAGTTCCTCGAGGCGTTGGCTAAGCATTTCAGCAATGCCTGATTCGCTATGACCCCATGTGCGGATTGTTCGACTGCGAATCACACCGGTGTCGCCGGCACGTCGCCGAAGTTCCGGAATGACTGTTCCGGAAATCATTTCCTTCATTTCATAAGGCACACCCGGAACGGCAAAAATTATCTTGTCGCCGATCGGACAGATCAGTCCAGGAGCGGTACCGGGCATTTGCGCAATTCGTGAGGCGCCCACCGGCACCTGAGCCTGCCGAAGATTATTGAGGGGCATGCTTCCAGCGCGAGATCCAAAGATCTCGTGAAGTCGTTCAACTACTTCCTCGTCTTCAACCAGTTCTACTTCCATCACATCGGCGATGACATCGCGGGTGATGTCATCTTGGGTCGGGCCAAGGCCTCCGCAAACGATGACGGCATCGCTGCGATCAAGTGCAATTTGTAAAGCATCACGAATGCGCTCCCAATTGTCACCAACTTTTACCTGCAAGAAACAATCGATGCCGGCGAGGGCGAGTTGTTCCCCGATCCACGAGGAATTGGTATCGACAATCTGGCCTAACAAAAGTTCTGTACCAACAGCAACAACTTCACAATTCATGAGGAGCCTTTCAGAAAGAGACCGAACGATGGCTAGTGAACAAACACGGTTTCTGCATGGTCATGATGAATGACAGAAGCACCACGTCGCACCTGCCACGACAGCACAGCATTTACAACCGAAAGCCCAGCCAGAAAGAGCAACAACATACTCGGGGTCGCCCAGCTCGCGACCAGAGTTACGCCGCCCGCAACGCC
>JBBEAV010000004.1:0-125435 GCA_040882655.1 Acidimicrobiales bacterium | reverse complement strand
GGCGGCGCCGGCGACAACAGCAGTGGACAGATGCAGGCCGACCCTAAAGAGCCGCTTCCTCCTTTCATCAAAACAACCGATGAACGCAAGGCCACAGAAAATTCCAACGAACGCCACCATCAGCAGCACGACGGCTTTCGGTGGAACCCCAAGTTCTCCGACTTGGAGATATTTCGACACACCCACAGCCAACACCACTATCGAAAGCTGTAGTACCAAGTGTGCCAACAACCACAATTCTCCGGCAACTGCACCGGGCTTGATACCGGCATACGGAACGTCGTCGAAATACGTGGAATACAGGGCAAACAAAATGACAAACATGACAACAAGGCTGACACCATCAAAAAACGCAATCGATCCAGAACTAATAACAAGCGCCGCTTTCACCAATGACTCGCCCATCACTATCAAGGTCAGCAGCGCAGCTCTCTCCGAGAGATGATGTGCATCAATTGCAGGAACGGGTCGACCCTCCTGGGAAGAGAGCGAGGTTGGAATCACTAAGAGGAGAATGGCGATTGCATAAAGCGCTGCATCCGGACCATCAGGGATGATGACTCCAAACATCATCACGACACCAGCAAGAATCAGACGATTCCGACGCGATCTGGCCCATGCCCCAATGGGATCTTCCATCTTGGCAACTCGTTGATAGGCATAGGCCACGAGCAAAACCGCGACGAGATACCCCAACCCCACGAGATCAGGCGATGAGTCACGCTGGACGAAAAGTAGCGTCGTGACGAAAATGACAAACATCAATGCGAAAACAATTCCCCGCTGGCCCAGATCATCTCGACGCTCAACATTCATAAGAACGGTCATGTGGAACCACAACAACCACAGCACAGAAAACATCAAGGCAGAAGTCCCTGCCAACTGCCACGACACCGCTGATGCGAATTCGTTTGAAAGCACTACCGTTGAGGCCACAAACACCAAATCAAAGAACAACTCCAAGAAACCAACGGCGGGAGTCTGGATTGGGCTTTTCGGTTGATCAGTCTGCCCGGCCATGAGGTGTGATCGTAGGTCCCCTCAGATTGGATCGCTGACCTGAGTCTCCATTGTGGTTGCCGCTCGGCTCCCGTCCCATACGTACTGAATCGCACTGAGGACTGCCAAAAATGTTGCGAAGTACAACAGGCCATCACCAAGCCATACCCAGTTGGTTGTCAGAGGAAGCAGAACTGCACCCACCGCAAGGGACTGAACCAAAGTTTTGAGCTTGGCTGATGTTCGAGCCGGCATCGCTAGGCCCCGACGACCCCACCACATCCGATAGAGACTGATGAAGATTTCGCGCACTGCGATGATGACGACTGGCCACACGGGGAAACGATCAACCGACACCAATGAGAACAGAGCGCCGAGGACCAGAACCTTGTCGGCAAGTGGGTCAAGAAAAGCCCCACTACGAGTAGTGCCGTGTCGCCGAGCTATCCATCCGTCGACCCCATCGGTTAACGCCAACGCTGTCCACAATCCCCAAACGGCCCATCCGCTGGGCTGATCGCTGATCATTGCGAACAGCAATGGAGACACCAAAATCCGCAGCATGGTGACGTAATTCGCAGGAGTAGCAATTGCCGATGGCCCGTAGGAGGGGTCGCTCATTGGTCCTCCTCCGCCACCAATGCGCCTTCGGCAATGAGGTCCGGCCCTAGCGCATTGACAATCTTCACGGTGGCAAATGTGCCTTGTACAAGATCGGTTGGCACCACGACGATGCCGTCGATTTCGGGGGCTTCTCGCCAGGTTCGGGCAACTCCGGGACTATCCACGAGAACTTCGACCACCGTGCCGATGATTTCGTCACGTTTCGATGCCGTTATCTGATCTTGAAGGGAAGTGAGTTCGGAAAGCCTCGCAGCAACGAGTTCTTCCGGCACCTGCTGATCGAGCCCCGCAGCGTAGGTACCTTCCTCTCTCGAGAAGGGAAAGAAACCACACCAGTCAAGCCTCACCGAATCGACGAACTCGAGAAGCTGGTCATGGTCCTCTTCGGTCTCGCCGGGATAGCCGACAATGAAGTTTGAGCGGAATGCAGCAGTTGGTTCACGATCGCGAATTGCATCGATACGCTTCGCAAACCGTTTGCCGTCACCCCAACGCTTCATGGCCCGCAGCAGTGGCGAAGACACATGCTGAAGCGAAAGGTCAAAATACGGCACACCGCTTGCACAGATCGCGTCGATCAATGCATCGGTAAGATCAGAGGGGTACAGATAGAGCAACCGAACGCGCTCAACTCGATCTGCAACGGCATTCATCAACGAAACAATGGACCGCTCGCCAACACCTTGGTCACGACCGAACGCAGCCAGATCTTGGGCAACCAGAACGATTTCACGCACATCGAGTGCATCAACTTCTGCCAAAATCTCGTCAATCGATCGCGATCGCTGCTTACCTCGAAAACTGGGGATAGCGCAGAAGCCGCAGGCCCGATCGCAGCCTTCAGCCACTTTCACATAGGCCCACGGCGAAAGTGATTTAGGACGGGGAAGATTCAGAAGATCAAACGAAGGCCGCTCGCCGTTCGAGACACCGCGTGTCGAACCAAGAGTGACCGGAACACCAAAGCCAGCCACGGAATCGATCTCTGGCAACGCATCGGAAAGTTCGTCTCCATAGCGTTCGGCCATACAGCCGGTTACAACAAGACGAGCGCCCGGGGCCCGAACCGAATCCAAACCGAGAATGGTGTCAATCGATTCTTGGCGGGCCTGTTCAACGAATGCACAGGTATTGACGACAACGACATCGGCCAATTCGGGGCTATCGGCCGGCACCAAACCATCGGCCAGCATCGTTCCGACCAATTTGTCGGAATCAACCTCGTTCTTAGGACAGCCGAGTGTCTCGATCCAGAAACTCTCGGTCATGGAACTATCGTAGGCCTCAGCCTGAGGCGTCGAGTTCTTCAGGGGTCATAAGCACGGCACGTGCCTTCGATCCCTCAGAGGGGCCCACCACGCCGCGCTGTTCAAGCAAATCCATTAGGCGACCAGCGCGAGCAAAACCAACGCGCAGTTTGCGCTGCAACATCGATGTTGATCCGAGTTGAGAACGAACCACGAGTTCCATTGCCTGGACCAGCAGATCATCATCGCTATCGTCACCCCCGGCCATCGCTCCGGCGCTGCTGCCGGTTGCGGAGTCTTCTGAACCCTGAACAGTGTCGTCGTAGGAGACATCGGGAGATTGCTGACGCCAAGCTGCAACCACAGCCCGAACCTCGTCCTCGGTCACCCATGCACCTTGAATGCGCTGGGCCACGCTTGACGAAGGCCCCAACAACAACATGTCGCCCCTTCCGAGAAGTTTTTCGGCTCCGCCTTGATCGAGGATGACTCGCGAATCGGCGAGGCTCGAAACTGCAAACGCCAGACGAGCCGGGACATTGGCTTTAATCACGCCAGTAATGACGTTGACCGAGGGCCGCTGTGTGGCAATGACCAGATGGATACCAACAGCTCGTGCCATCTGGGCAATACGACAAATGGAGTCTTCGACATCGCGCGCTGCAACCATCATTAGGTCATTGAGTTCGTCGACAACTAGAAGGATGTACGGAAGACGATGATATTCAATTCCCATTGTCGGGTCATCGACAACCTCACCACGGTCGTACGCCGCGTTGTAGCCATCGATATCGCGGAATCCGACCTCGGAAAGCAGATCGTAACGACGCTCCATTTCCTTCACAGTCCACGACAACGCATTCGCGGCTTTCTTCGGATTCGTCACCACCTGTGTAAGAAGATGGGGAAGGCCGTTGTACTGACCAAGTTCAACGCGCTTGGGATCGATGAGAATGAGTCGAACCTGATCCGGCGTTGAGCGCATAAGGATTGAGGTCAACAAGGAATTAATGCACGAGGATTTACCGGCCCCGGTTGCACCAGCGATCAAAATATGTGGCATTTTGGAAAGATCCGCTAAGACTGATCGCCCATTGATATCTCTACCGATCGCTACTTCAAGCGGATTCCTCGCCGCCTTCGCCTCTGGCGAAGCGAGGATGTCACCAACAGCAACGAGTTGGCGACTGTCGTTGGGGACCTCAACACCAATGGCCTGCTTGCCCGGAATCGGAGCAAGGATACGGACATCAGGTGATGCCATTGCATACGCGATGTCTTTATGAAGACTCGTGACCTTGGCAACCTTTACTCCGGGAAGGAGTTCAAGTTCATAGCGGGTCACGGTGGGGCCGACGACCATGCCCACAAGTTTCGTTTGCACCCCATGTTCAGCAAGCGCAGCCTCGAGCAGTCGACCCCGATCCTCGACCATTTTCTTATCAACCTGTTGTGCAACTGAACGATCAAGCATCTTTAGCGCAGGCAGTTTCCAATTGACTTTGCGCTCTTTGGGAAGCGGCATCGTCAGCTGTACAGACTTCGCCGGAGGTTCAGCACCGGTGGGAACATGAATATCAAGTTCGTCTACAACCGGATCATCGTCAGAGCCAGCAACAAAAAGAAGTTCCTCACCGTCGAAGGCATCAGCTGGTTCGCCATTCGGGTCAACAAGTTCAGTGAGCATCGGCTCTGCGTCATCGTCCCAATTTGTTTCGATTGACGAACTGCCGTCGTAGAGGATCGGCCCAATCGCCTCATCCTTAGCCGCACCCTCTTCCTCTTCTTCGCGATTGAGTTCGAACAGTGAACCCATCCCGCGTTTCATGGCGCCCTGCACTGGCTTCACTCCATCGGCTGTCTTACGGGCGGCAGTTCGGACTGAGACCCCGGTTGCAATGACAAGGCCGACGACAATGAGCGCAACGAGGAGCAGCGTGGCCCCCCACACCGCAAGCGCCTTTTCAAGCGGAATACCAATCGAAGCGCCGACATAACCACCAGCATCGATGAAGCTCTCCAGCGGCATTCCAAATTGGGGTTTTCCATTGCTCAGTTGCAATAAACCGGCAATCGCGATGAACACCAATGCCACGCCAATTCCCAGTCGGCCCGCCGACAACCGGGTCGTCCCCTGATCCTCTCGTGGACCGCGCAATAACAATGCACCGCCAGCAATGAGAACAGGCGGAATCAAAATGCGCAGACCTCCAACAAGAGCACCGGCAACCTCTGCAAGTCCGCGGCCGAGCGGACCAGCGAGGTTGCCGTAGACGCCGAGAGCGGTCAGCAGCCCAAGAGCAATGAGCGCGACCCCCCATACGTCATGACCATGACCAGCGAATGCGTCGCGAATCGGACCAGGCGCAGCGCGGCGCGTCGCAGCCGACGACCGACCCTTTGGCGCTGCGCTCTTGCGCTGGGCCGGCGCTTTTCGCTTCGAAGAAGACCGAGAGCCAGCTTTTGCCGAGGGCTTGGCGGTGGATCGTTTGGGAGAACTCTGTTTTGTGGCCACAGGCGTACGCGTTCCTGACGTGGCCCCTTCTCCGCTCGCCGCCTACGAGACTACCCAATGAATCTGTTACCGGTGTGGATTGGCCACATTTCCAGGTGGGGAAAGCCGTAGCCAAGGGATCTAGGGCAGTAGCGTTCCTGACTCAGGGGAAAGGACCACTCATGGCCATCAAACGTTCACTCGCAGTTTTCTTTGCACTTGTTCTCGGACTCGCCGCATTCGGCTGCTCCTCGGACTCGTCAACTTCTAACGATGCCAAGTCGAACACGACCATCAAGTCATCGGCTTCTCTTCCCGATTTCTATGGCGTGCCCGATCCGCTTCCTTCAGGGGAGCCAGGAGCGCTCTTAAAGTCTGAACCGGTCGCCGCACCTGGCCTCAACGGCACCATGTCTCGGGTGATGTACCACTCAACCACCATTGATGGTGAAGACATCGCAGTCACTGGTCTCATCATCATCCCGAACGGCACCGCTCCGAGCGGCGGTTGGCCGATCATCACCTGGGCGCACGGCACCACTGGTCTTGCCGATGCATGCGCGCCATCGCTCAAACCTGACGAATTTGTGTCCTTGGCTAATGGACTTCTTAATGCCGGTTATCTCATAGTGGCCACTGATTATGAAGGTTTGGGAACCCCTGGCCTTCACCCGTACATCGTCGGTGAAAGTCAAGCTCGTGGCACGCTCGACATTGTGCGCATGGCGCAGAATTTCCCGAATGCCAATGCATCCAAGCGCTATGCCATTTGGGGCCATTCACAAGGTGGTCATGCCGCCATGTTTGCTGGGCATATCGCTGCGACCTACGCCCCTGAGATCGAGCTCGTCGCAGATGTGGCTGGAGCTCCCCCGTCACAACTTCTGCTCGTCAACGCCGCTCTGCAGACCAGCCCCTACAAGCACTACATCGCCATGGTGGCTGCAGCTATGAATGCCGCCTACGGCGATGAAAAGGCGGACCTTACGCAGGTCCTCACTCCCGAAGGTCTTGCGTTTCTGGACAACATGGACACGCTGTGCTCCAGCGACCTTGGTAGAGCAGCAGCCGGTCTCGATTTCACAAAACTGCAGAAGGCCGATCCCGCCACTATCCCGGCATGGAATCAGTTATTAAAAGATAACGATCCCGGAACCTTCACTGAGCCGATTCCCGTTCCTCTTCTTATTATCCATGGGGGCAACGACGAGCAGATCCCATTGGCGTCCTCAGCGCTGCTCTTCGACCAACTTTGCAAGATCGGGCAGGTCGAACAACGGTGGGTGTTTGCCGGCCAGTCTCATTCTGGCGTTATAACGCCGTCGTATGAATCGATGGTGAATTGGATCGGTAATCGTTTTGCCGGCAAGCCCATGCCTGATCCGATTGCACCCGCAGGTGCCGTCGTGCAGTCCTGCCCTAAGGCCTAATCGAGGAACGGTAGCGGCCCATGGTCGCGACAGTTGGCCTCGTAACCAGCGGTATGCACCTGTACGCGCAATCTCCGACCACATGAGGGACAGAAACGCGGGGGGTCGAGCTCGCGCCGACAAACAACCTCAGGGTGTTGCGCGGACGCGGTGCCGCACCACTGGCAGTACCCATCGAGGTTGTGCACGTTTAGATGGCCTTGGAAAGAGCGCCGATCGGCATCTGCAGATCGGCAAGCATCTGTAAGTCTTCTTCAGGAGAGCGGCCCAAGGTCGTGAGATAGTTGCCCACGATGATTGCGTTGATGCCTGAGGTGAGGCCAAGTGCTTGAAGTTCACGCAGTGTTACTTCGCGTCCCCCGGCGTAGCGAAGAATCACCGAGGGGAGGCCAAGCCGGAACAATGAAATCCAACGGATTGCCTCGAGCGGTTCGGTTAACGGAAGTCCCGCAAACGGGGTGCCCGGACGGGGGTTAAGGAAATTAAGAGGAACCTCAGCCGGATCAACAGCACGCAACTGGCCGATGAGTTCAATGCGCTGATCGACACTTTCTCCCATGCCGAGCAAAACACCGCAACACAGTTCCATCCCTTGGTCACGCACGAGTTGGCAGGTGTCGAAACGCTCTGCCCAAGTGTGAGTCGTGACAACGTTGCCAAAGAATGACTCTGCTGTTTCAAGGTTGTGGTTGTAGCGATGCACTCCAACCTCGGCGAACCGCTTTGCCTGCGCTTCGGTGACGATGCCAGCGCTCACTGCAACATTGAGACCAACTTCTTCCTGCACTAACGGAACAAGTTCGCAGATGCGATCCATGGTGCGCTCATCTGGACCACGAATGGCAAGCACGATGCAGAACTCAGTTGCCCCTAGCGCAGCAGTTTCACGAGCAGCAGCAAGTACATCAGCCGTCTCAAGAAACGGCATTGCCTGCACAGGGGATTCGAACTTGGCGGACTGACTGCAAAAGTGGCAATCCTCGGGACAGCCACCGGTTTTGGCCGAAAGAATTCCCTCGACTTCAACAGTGTCGCCACACCACTCCAGGCGGACCTCATGAGCAAGAGACGCCAGCATTGGAACGGCCGAGTCAGGAACGTCGACAAGCGTTGCAAGTTCCCCGAGGGTCAACTGACGGCGTTCATCGATCAATGCCACGCTGGCGGAACGAATGGCGGCACGGGCCGCTTCAAGGCTGAGCCGCTCACGATCTTCGGCAGGGATCTTCGGGGTCAGAGAGACAGAGACTTCAGGCATGGGTGCAAGGGTAGGCGTCAAGCCACAGTCGGGCGAAAGCCCGATCAGGCTTCCATAATGACCGGAACGATCATGGGCCGTCGCTTGGTCTTTTCATTGACAAATCGGCCGGCAGTTCGGCGAACCACTCGTTGCACGCTCTCGATATCGGTTCGACCGTTACGAAAAAGATCGGCGATAGCCTCACGAACTCGATCGGCACATTGGTCAAGTAAATCCTCGGCTTCAGATGCATGCACCCAGCCCCGAGTGATGATCTCGGGCCCGATCATGGTGGTTCCATGTTCAATATCGACACCCACGATGACGACAACCACGCCCTCTTCGGCCAAAACCCGCCGATCGCGTAGAACCCCGCTACCGACATCGCCAATGATGCCATCGACATAGAGATAACCAGATGGCACCTGCGCGGTTGGACGCAAGCCGGTGTCGTCAAGAGTGACCTGATCCCCGTCGGTGCACACGATAATTTTTGATGCGGCAACGCCCATTTGTCGAGCAAGTTTCGCGTGAGCAACAAGGTGGCGATACTCGCCGTGAACAGGAACAAAATGTTCAGGCTGCGTAATCGAAAGAAACATTTTGAGATCTTCAGCTTTGGCATGACCCGAGGCATGAACATCAGAAATACCTGAATGCACAACTTCCGCACCGGCTCGAACCAAACCGTCGATCACCTTCGAAACATCAGTTTCGTTTCCGGGAATGGGATGAGAACTCATAATGACGACATCGGTATCGCTCAATGTGAGCCAGCGATTTTCGTTTGAGGCCATCAGCGAAAGAGCCGACATTGGTTCGCCCTGCGAACCGGTGGAGATCACGCAGACCTTTTCGGGAGGAAGATCACCGACATCGGCAATGTCCATAAGTCGCGACTCAGGAATGGTAAGTAAACCCATCTCGCGCGCCATGCGCACGTTTTTTTTCATTGACATGCCCATCGTGGCAATCACTCGATCAAAGGAAATAGCCGCGTCGGCAATCTGCTGCACCCGATGAATGTGGCTGGCAAAGCAAGTCGTAATGATCCGGCGACCTTCATATCGATGAAAGAGGTCATACAAAACAGCACCAACCGTGGTCTCCGAAGCTGCGTGTCCGTGCTCTTCGGCATTGGTGCTGTCAGAAAGAAGAAGCCGAATGCCTTCGGTCGATGCGATTGCACCGATTCGGGCAAGATCGGTGAGGCGTCCGTCAACCGGCGTGAGGTCAAGTTTGAAATCACCCGAATGCAAAATCACACCTTGTGGAGTATGAAACGCAGTAGCCATTCCGTGAGGTACCGAGTGAGTGACGGGAATGAATTCGACATCAAAGGGGCCGATCATGCGACGCTCACCATCGACGATCGGGATGAATTCGGTGCGATCAAGAAGGCCAGCTTCTTCGATGCGATTGCGAGCAAGGCCCAGCGTGAGCGCCGAACCGTAAATCGGAAATTCGAGTTCACGGAGGAGAAACGAAAGGCCACCGGTGTGGTCTTCGTGGCCATGAGTCGCGATGCACCCAATGATGCGGTCGGCATTTTCTCTTAGGTAGGTGAAGTCAGGAAGAACGAGATCGATGCCGAGCATGTCGAGATCGGGGAACATGAGTCCGCAATCGAGCAGCATGATCTTTCCTTCGACTTCGATACATGCGCAATTGCGGCCAATCTCGCCGAGACCACCTAGGAACGTGACCGATACGGGCGAGCCTTCCGACTCGCGAACAGCAGGTGCTTTTGCCGCTGCGTCGCGTTTTTTTGACTTTGATTTCGACTTTGATTTCGGTTCGTCTCGGCTCACGCGTACAACCGATGGTGCACTGCGAGGGCACGTTCTTCGAGATCCTCGGGGCCAAAGCCCATTGGCGGGCGGCAGGGGCCAGCCGGTTGGCCAATCGCCCTCAACATGGCCTTGGTCGGCACCGGGTTCGGGTTGAGATCACCAGTTTCAAAGTCAAAACTTTCAATCATGCGGGCATTGAGTTCGCGAGCCCTGGAGATATCGCCGGCATGAAACGCACTGATCATTTCTGCCATGACAGGAGCAGCCCAATGAGTCGCCACACCAATGACGCCAACTGCACCAACCGCCAGTAGCGGAAGCGTGAGCGGGTCGTCGCCGCTATACACCTCGAATCCGGTCGGGGCCTCGGCGATAAGTCGAGCGGTAGCGCCCGGATCGCCGGCCGCATCTTTAAGGCCGACCACATTCGGAATCTCATTTGCCATACGCAGAATCAGTTCGGAACTGATTTTGCGACCCGTGCGTACAGGAATGTCGTACACAATCGCTGGTAGCGCAGTAGCGGCGCAGACATGGTGGAAATGGGCTTCGATACCCGCCTGCGAGGGGCGGTTGTAATAGGGCGTGACAATAAGAACTGCGTCCATTCCTGCGTCCGCCGCCGCCGATGTGAGTTCGGCGGCATGGCGAGTGTCGTTGGTGCCAGAGCCAGCGATGAGAGGAACATCGACCGCACCTCGGACCGTGCGCCAAAGGGCAACTTGTTCCGTATCAGTGAGGCAGGCCGCTTCACCCGTGGTTCCACTGAGAACCAGAGCCTCGTTGCCTTGCGCAACCAGCCAGCGAGCCAACTCGGCCGCGCCTTCATGATCAAGTTCGCCGTCAACGGTAAAAGGCGTGACCATCGCAGTGATCACTGATCCAAAACGAGCCATGGCCTTCACCGTACCAGTGCACCCCGTTGCACTTTCACCGTTTTAGCGGGAAAGGACAGGAGAAGTTCAACGAACCGATGCGACTTCACCTTCGGTGAGAGCGAAGGTCTCGTATTCTTCTTCCGTATCGGGCATATGTTCGAAGTCAATGACCCCGAGCTCGGTGAACTTGGTGCGCAGCCATCCGTCGCCGGCATCAAGGAGACCGAGCTTTTTGCAGTTCGGAACGATCTTGGCGAACAGCATCTGTTGGAAGATCAACTGACCGGGATCTTGCATCACAACAGTGACTGCTTCCTTCACGGGCACGCCCATACGATCCCAGACTTCTTGCTGAAGGAAGCGATCGCGCATACGAACAGCTGCTTCAAACGCAAACTCTTGCCGTTCACGAATTTCATCTTGAGAAAGTTCTTGGTAGTACTCCTTGAGAGACAAAACGCCAAAGGCAACATGACGGGCTTCGTCGCTCATCACATAACGGAGGAGCTGCTTAAGGAGCGGTTCCGTCGTCATTTGGTGCATGAAGCCAAAGGCGGCGAGAGCGAGGCCCTCGACCATGATCTGCATGCCCAAATACGTCATATCCCAGCGACTATCGGCGACGATATCGTCGAGGAGCATCTTGAGATGGGCGTTGACTGGATAGTGGCCTGACAACTTTTCGTTGAGGTACTTCGCAAACACTTCTACGTGCCGGGCCTCGTCCATCACCTGTGTAGCGGCGTAGTACTTTGCGTCGATCCACGGAACGGTTTCGACGATCTTTGCCGTGCACAGAAGAGCGCCCTGTTCGCCGTGCATGAACTGGCTGAGGGTCCAGTTCTGCGCCTGGATACCAAGCTCGGTCCATTCCTTCTCGCCCCACTTTTCGAAGACGGTTCCGGAAACATCGAGTCCTTGGCCGCGACTATTGGCCGCCATATTGGCAACCACAACCGCTTCTTGATCAACGTTGATTGACCAATCAAGATCGGTTTCACCGTTCCACTGCGAGTGCTTTGCTTTTTCGTACAGTTTGTTCAGCGCCGGGCGAAAACCCTTTTCGTAATCCCAGGTGAAAATGGCATCGGCATTGTCTTTCACCGTGTGGATTGCTGAATCAACATCGGTATTTGAAATCGTCAGGATCTGCTCGACATCATTAATATCCGCTCGTCCGATGATTTGTTCGGTGCTGGTCATGATGATTCCCTTTTCAGTAACTACGAGTGGTTGATCGGCCCGAGGAATGTTCTTGAGTCGAGTTATGCAGAGTTGGGAGTAGGAATGTGTCGACAAGTGTCGATGCAAGTGCCAGATCGGTGATATCGATGATCGGATCGGGCGAACGAAGGTGATCGGTCACGACCCGCACACACCAGCCGCCGATATAGGTAGCAACATTTGGCGCGACGAAACGAGAGAAATGTTCTGCGCCCCATTCCGATGCTCGGTCAATGAGGGGCTCGATACGAACAGGCGAAATAAGCGTGGTGATCGTGTCGGGCTCGTCAAGAAGTAACTGCTGCACGACACCATCGTTGGCGATTTCAACCACAGCAATATTGATGGTGGCCGCAACTGCCTCGGAGAGCGTTTCAGCATGATCAGTGACGCGAGTACATAACGCAAAAATGCGATCAACTCCTTGACCAAGCGTGACGTCGAGGAGTTCAGCCCGGCCACCGGGAAAATACCGATAGACGGTTGCTCGACCGCAACCTGCGGTGGCGGCGATGTCGTCGATGCTGGTGGCCCGAAGCCCCTGAGAAGAAATAAGCGCAGCAGCAGCCGCCACAATGCGCTCGGACACCGACGTCATCTGCAGAGAGGGAATACCTACGATTGCGGGCATGAGTGAGACAGTAACAGTCAAACTGTCTCATTATCCGGTCAGACCGAAAATTTCCTGAAACTCTCCTCAGATCTCCTTGAGGGCAGGACTCTCTAATATTTCCGCATCCTCGCCGTCCATGGCCTTGCGCTTGGCATAGCGACGCAACAACAGGGGGTAGACGATGATCGTGAGCAATGCGAAAGCAAACCACTGCAGCGCATAGCCAAGATGCGGGCCTTGAGAGAGTTCAGGTGGCGGTACTGGCACGGGAAGGGCTCCCGGCGCTGGGTCTTGGGCTTGTAAGGAGAGGTACCCAGGAATCAGCCGCTCGTCGATTTGTTGTGCAAGCCGACCGACATCGAGACGGGCCAACGTTCGAAGTCTTCCGACATCAGCGTCCTTCGGGGAAGAAACCAAGCCATTCGTTTCACGCACTTGAGATTGACGCAGCAAACCCTGCACCGTCACTATCCCCCGGGGTGGAACGAAGTCTTCCCACGAACCATCAGCGGTGTAAGAGTACGGGATCCAACCTCGATTCACAGCAATTGCGGTGCCATCGGGCAGCACTAACGGCGTCACCACCCAGTAGCCCGGCGCTCCATCGTTTGTGCGATTTGTGACGAGCACTTGTTCATCGGCCCGATAAATCCCCGTGGCATAAACCGGTTGATAGTCAGCACCCCTTACCTCATCTGAAGTTGATGATGCTCCGTTCGGCAATACCGTTGCTAGCGGCTGAGGTTCTTGATCCATGGCCAGAGTGACGACAGCGTTCTCTACCTTGCGCTCATCGAGGCGAGTCAACTGCCAGAATCCAAGATTGATCATTACTCCCACAACAACAATGACAAAGAGATGCGAAAGGATCCATCGAGGTTTGCGGAGAAACCGATACACGATGGGCAGGTTACGCGTGAGTTGCCGCTGCTCGGCAATCGGGCTTTTAGGAGGGGAAGATCGTTGGCCCTAGGCGGTAGGCAGAACGTATCCAGCGAACTGATCACGCAAATCGCGCTTTGAAAACTTGCCCACGGAGGTCTTCGGAATGACGTCGATGAACACCACATCGTCGGGTAACCACCACTTCGCCACCCGACCATCAAGGTAAGAGAGGACATCCTCACGAGTCAGCGTTTCGCCCGGCTTCACAACAACGCAGGCCAACGGCCGCTCTGACCACTTCGGGTGTTTGATGCCAATGACAGCAGCCTCGGCAACAGAGGGGTGGCCCATGATGATGTTTTCGAGCTCTACTGAAGAGATCCATTCGCCCCCGGACTTCACCACATCCTTTGTTCGATCGACGATACGCATAAAACCTTCACTATCGATCGTGGCAACGTCGCCTGTCTTCAGCCAACCATCAGCAGTGAACGACTCGGATGAACGCTCATCGTTGTAGTACTCGCTTGCAACCCACGGACCTGTGACTTGGAGTTCGCCGCTGGTTTCGCCATCCCATGGGACTTCCTCGCCCGTTTCCTGATTAGCGATACGGGCTTGCACACCCATTGCTGGGAGACCAATGGACGCGCGGTACCCGGCTTGTTGTTCTTCCGGAAGCGAAAGCATCGTAGATTTTAACTTCGCTACCGACGCCAACGGGCTTGTTTCCGTCATCCCCCATGCTTGAAGAATCGGGATACCAATTTTCTCGCGATACGCCTCGGACAAGTGCACGGGCACAGCGGATCCGCCACAAGGGATACCGCGAAGACTTGATACATCACGACCGTCGATTTCATTCAGCACACCCATCCAGATCGTGGGCACACCGGCGGCAACCGTTACGCGTTCAGACTCAATTAAATTGACGATTGCGGCAGGAGAAAGATTGGGACCAGGCATCACCAGCGTTGCCCCCGATGCCACCCCGATGTGAGCAAGGCCCCACGCGTTGGCATGAAACATGGGAACAACAGGAAGAATCGTGTCTCGTTCACCTACTCCTAGTCCGTCGGCCATCATGCCCGCCATCGTGTGTAGCCATGTCGAGCGATGTGAATACACGACACCCTTGGGATTTCCGGTTGTACCGCTCGTGTAACACATTGAAGCTGCTTGATTTTCGTCGGTGACGTTCCACTGCACCGGGCCCGCAGCGGCAAGAAGTGTCTCGTAGTCATGGAGAAGTCGGCCACCGGTTTCGGATGGAAGCTCACCCGTTCCGTCGTCCATCACAACGATGTGGCGCACAGTGGTGAAAGTGTCTACGAGCGGCCAGAGGAGACCAAGCAAGGACTTATCGACGAAAATTACTTCGTCTTCTGCATGATTAACGATGTACGTGACCTGTTCAGGAAACAACCGAATGTTCAAGGTGTGCAGTACACGCCCTGAACATGGGACGGCGAAGTACAACTCAAGATGGCGAGCGGTATTCCATGCAAATGTCGCAACCCGTCCATCGGCACTGATGCCAAGGTCGTCAAGGACCCCGCCAAGTCGACGAGTGCGCTCAGCCCACTGGCCATAGGACTCGCGCTCAATTCCGGTCGCAGTTGCGGTAACAATTTCTTTGGCCGGGAAAAGCTTTTCGGCACGATCAAACAAATTAGTGAGGACGAGTGGACCGTCCTGCATAAGACCCTTCATCGCTGGCTCCCCTATTCATGGCGTTCTTCCTGCTGCCTGTCTGTTGACCATCGTACGTGAGAGGATCAAGTCCTTGTCTGCTGAATCTGAATTTCCTCCCGAAGCCCATCCTGGACGCCGTCGCCTCACGATGCTCATTGCCCCCATCGTGGTGTTGATTATTGCCGGTTACACCGCTGATGCTCTGTGGCCCGATCTGGTCAATAGCAATCCTGAGTTACTCATTTCTCTCAGTTCAAAAAATCGTTATCTCGTTTTAGTAGTCAACAACATTGAGCCGTTGGCGTTTTTCCTCATTGCCACGATTCGTCTTTTGCTCCCCGATCCATTCTTTTTCGCCATCGGCTGGTTCTACGGAGCCGCAGCACTGCGCTGGATGGAACGCCGCACTCCTACGACTGGCCGCTATATGCGATCGGCTGAAGGATGGTTTGGTAAGTGGGGTGCGCCGCTGGTGATGATCTTTCCCAACAATTACATCTGCCTCATTGCCGGCGCAGCGAAGATGTCGCCCTTCCGATTTGCCGCCCTCAACATTGTCGGAACCATTGGCCGACTACTGATGATTACGGCCATCGGAGACGTCTTCGCCGGACCAATCGATTCAGTCTTGGGCTTTGTCGCCAATTGGCGACTCCCACTGCTGGCCATCTCGATCGGCCTAGTTGTCCTCTTTTGGATCGGGGAACTGCGACGGGGAAGCAAGGAAATAGACGCATTCCGAGAACTCGAAGATGCTGCCGACGAAATCGAATTGGGGCATGCACCTTCGGCAGAAACTGATACCGATTAGTGCTCGGGAGGTTTTAAATCAAAGTGCGAGAAGCGCATCAAGGCCGATCGTGACGCCCGGACGATCGCTCACCGCTTTGGTCGCCAAAAGTACACCCGGCATAAAGGAATCACGATCGTAGGAATCATGACGCAGCGTGAGCGTTTGCCCCGTGGTTCCCAGAATGACTTCTTGGTGGGCAACCATTCCGCGCAATCGAAGTGAATGAACGCGGATATCGGCCGGCCCCTTGCCGCCGCGGGCCCCGGGCAGGAGTTCAGTTTTCGTGGGGTCAGCAGCCCAATCGGAGGATGCTTCGGCCATCCGTTCCGCTGTCAGCATGGCGGTGCCTGACGGAGCATCGATTTTGGCATCATGGTGCAACTCAACAATTTCTGCAGTTTCAAAAAATGGTGCAGCGATTTCAGCGAACCTCATCATGAGGACTGCGCCGATCGCAAAGTTGGGGGCGATGACACAATTGGAGTTGAGATAAGCCTCTCGGAACGCCTGAAGATCAGTTTCTGAGAATCCGGTGGTTCCGGCGACGGCATGGATTGAATGTTCCGCTAGCCACAAGAGGTTTGCTCGAGCCGCTTCAAGATGGGTGAAGTCGATGACGACATCAACGTTGGCATCAAGAAACGCCTGACCCTCAGCCGCTACATGGAAGGTCTGATCACAACCGGTGACTTGGGAAATATCGAGCCCGGCGTGGTGCGGATCGACCGCCGCAACGAGGTCAAGAGCGGGATCGCCGTCAACGGCACGGCAGACCGTGCTTCCCATTCGACCACCGGCACCGAAGACTCCGACTCGTAATGTCATGGGTAGAAACTAGCCGCCGACGAACTGCTCAAGCGCTTCAGATCCCTTGCTCAACGGACCAACCGCCGACACAGCACGAGGAGAGCCGAGCACCCGACCGATAACGGAGTGAACCTCCTCGGTGGTAACCGCCCGAATCCGCAGGACATGTTCGTCTATTGACGTGATGTTGTCCCGAGTTACGAGCCCTGTGCCAAGACGAGCCATCCGAGACCCACTGTCTTCGAGACCCAGAAGCATCGAGCCTTCCAGATAACCCAACGCAATCGCATGTTCCTCGTCAGTAATGCCATCGGCCAGAAATGCCGCCAGTACTTCCTCGGTGACGGTGAGTAACTCTTCGAGACGGGCCAACGCCGTGCCGGCATAAACGATCAGCGATCCAGCATCGGAATACGAACTAGGCGAGGAAAACACTGAATAGGCCAAACCGCGAGATTCCCGAATTTCTTGGAAGAGGCGACTCGACATTCCGCCGCCAAGAACATGGTTGGCAACCCAAAGGGCATAGCGATCATCATCGCCAAGCGGAAGACCACGCCACCCAATCGCCACATGCACCTGCTCGATTGGGCGATCGATTTGAACGAGAGACTGCTGATGCGTTTCGGGGGCTTCTCGACTTGGCGCAACACCGCGCTCAGTGCCTTCGAACAACGGACCAAGAGCATCAACTACTTGTTGATGCTCGAGCGCACCCGCCGCCGCAACAACCAGATTCGCGGGTCGATACCACTGAGCATGAAATGCTGCCACCTCGTCACGAGTCATTGCAGCCACGGTGTCGTGGTCACCAAGCGTCTCGCGACCCAACGGATGTCCGGGGTACAAGTTTTCGTACAACGCCGTCAGAACAAGATCGTCGGGAGTGTCCTCACTCATCAGCAATTCTTCGATGATGACATCACGTTCGGCATCAAGTTCGGCAGGTCGAAATGCTGGTTCGCTCACCACATCAGCCAGTAGTTCGACACCAGCCTTAAGTTCGCTTACGGGCAGACGCAAGTAGTACGCCGTGTGCTCACGACTTGTGTAGGCGTTCATCTCGCCGCCTACGGCATCGACTGCGGTTGCGATCGAACGGGCTGTTCGTTCTTCAGTTCCCTTAAACAACAGATGCTCAAGAAAATGCGAAGCGCCGGCGATGGCCGCTGGTTCATCTCTCGAGCCAACGGCAAACCACATACCGACAGAGACCGAACGGGCCTCGGGCATACGTTCAGTAATGACACGTACACCCGAGGCCAGCTCGGTTCGTTCAATTTCCGTATCGTTCACCGATACGGCGGAATTGGACTCAGCGACGACGGTTGCCGCCTCGACGTCCGCCGTTGCGGTTGTTTCCGCCGCCACGGTTTTCGCTGGCCGGACCAAGGTCACCCAGTTCCGAACTCATCTCGGCATCGAAGGCGTCTTCGAACGAAACGTACTCGCGCTCGGCACCGTCCTCCGCTGGTTCGGCTGCTGCAGTCGGAGCTGGTGCAGCCGGAGTAGACGCCGTCGAGACGGCGGGAGCAGCGTCGGCGGGGGCGTCGGCGGTTTCCGCCACTGGCGTGCTGGCCATGGACAGCGACACCTTGCCGTTGGGATCGACATCGTCGACACGCACTTCAACTGCATCGCCAAGGTCAAGAACGTCTTCAACCTTATCGATGCGCTTTCCGCCACCGATCTTGGAGATATGCAGAAGGCCATCACGACCCGGGAGGATGTTGACAAATGCACCGAACTTGGTGACATTCACAACCCGACCCTGATACACCTGACCAACTTCAGCGGTCGGCGGGTTAAGGATGAGGCGAATCTGACGTTCGGCCTCGCGCACTGCCCCACCGTCGGTGGAGCCAATGCTCACGCGACCCACAGAGCCATCGTCATCGACACTGATGTCAGCACCGGTCTCTTGCTGAATGGCGTTGATGACCTTGCCCTTCGGACCGATAACTTCGCCGATCTTGTCCATCGGGATTTCGAAGCTGATGATCTTCGGTGCAGTTTCACCAACCTCATCACGAGGAGTAGCAATAGCAGCGGTCATGACCTCGAGAATGGCGAGACGTGCTTCCTTCGCCTGCTGGAGTGCTTGAGCAAGAACGTCGGCAGGAATACCTTCGATCTTGGTATCGAGTTGCAAAGCCGTCACGAACTCTGAAGTTCCGGCAACCTTGAAGTCCATATCGCCGAATGCATCTTCAGCACCAAGGATGTCGGTGAGTGTCGTGTATTTGCCATCGGCATACACAAGGCCCATCGCAATACCTGCAACCGGTGCACGAAGAGGAACGCCTGCATCCATCATCGAAAGAGTCGAACCGCAGACCGAACCCATTGAGGTTGAACCATTCGATGAAAGAACGTCGGAAACGGTACGAATCGTGTAGGCGAACTCTTCCGGCGAAGGAAGAACTGGCACCAGTGCACGCTCGGCGAGCATTCCGTGTCCGATTTCGCGACGTTTCGGGCCACGCATGAAGCCGGTCTCACCAGTGGAGTAGGGCGGGAAGTTGTAGTGGTGCATGTAACGCTTGCGCGTGACATCACCAAGAGCGTCGATCATTTGTTCCATGCGCGGCATGCCGAGCGTGGTGACGTTAAGAACCTGAGTCTCGCCACGTTGGAACAGACCGGAACCATGAACCGAAGGAAGGACACCAACCTCTGATGACAGCGAGCGAATGTCCTTCGGACCACGGCCATCAATGCGGGCACCCTCATTTACGATGCGGGAGCGAACAACGGCCTTGGTCACGGAACGGAACGCAGCCTTGAGTTGCTTCTCGGCTCCATCAACACCGGCGAACTGCGGAGCGAGTTCAGCAACAAGCTGATCGCGCAACGCTGCCTCGGCTTCAAGACGAGCTGTCTTTTCGGAGATGACCTGGGTGGCGAGGATCTGCTCACGCTTGCCTTGCATAGCGGCAAGGACCTCGGGCGAGTAGTCAGCGCTGACCGTGTAGGTCATGGGTGCTTTGCGCCCGATCTTAGAAATAAGTTCGGTCTGTGCAGCGATGGACTGAAGGATGAACTGCTTCGAAGCCTCAAGACCTCGAGCGAGTTCCATTTCGTCGACCTTCGGAGCGCCACCCTGCATTGCGGGCCACTGAGCTTCGGTGCCGCCGGCCTCAACCATGGAAATGGCAACGTCGCCACCTTCGAGGGCACGACCAGCAACGACGATTTCAAACTGGCTTTCCGAGCCCTCTTCGTAGGTGGGGTGCGGAATCCATTGGCCATCGACAGTGAACGCAAGACGAACTGCACCGATGGGGCCATCAAACGGAATCCCCGAAAGGCTGAGCGCAGCCGATGCGCCGTTGATAGCGATGACGTCGTGCGGATTGACGAGGTCGGCCGCAAGCACAGTGCCAACAACATGAACCTCGTTTCGGAAACCATCAGGGAAACACGGACGCAGCGGGCGGTCCATGAGACGACAGGTGAGGATCGCTTGATCAGAGGCTTTGCCTTCACGACGAAAGAACGAACCGGGAATGCGACCGGCGGCGTACATGCGCTCTTCGATATCGACGGTAAGAGGGAAAAAGTCAGCACCGTCGCGTGCGCTGTTGGCCGCAGTTGCGGTCACGAGCATGACGGTGTCTCCGATACGGACGGTCACTGCGCCGTCGGCCTGACCGGCAAGTTTGCCGGCAGAGAATGTAATGGTTTTGTCGGCGTCGCCGGGAATGACGGCGTCGACGGAAATGGCGTCAGCCATGTTTGTCTCCTTTGTGAGACGGACGATGGTCCGTCAGTTGGAGGCGACCCCGTAACCAGTTCCCAGAGGTGAACATCGGAGCAATGATCCGGTACTCACCTCCGGCAACTGACAACGCAGTATCGCCGGATTGCTGTTCCCGGACGGGAACAGCGGAGGGAAGACCACGATGGCCGTCCCTCGTTTCGCAACTATCGGCGCAAGCCGAGTTTTGCGATGATCGAGCGGTAACGCTCGACGTCGTTCTTCTTGACGTAATCGAGCAGGCGGCGACGTCGACCAACGAGCATCAGAAGTCCACGACGGCTGTGGTGGTCTTTCTTATGTGACCTGAGATGTTCAGTCAGATGATTGATACGGTCGGTCAGCAGTGCGATTTGAACTTCAGGAGACCCGGTATCGGTTGGGTGCGTCCGGTGTTCAGCGATCGTGCCAGCCTTCGGAGGAAGGTTTGCGGGTTCAGCAGACATTGCAGAATCTTTCTTGTGGGTTTTGGACCCAGCTCCGTGATCCGCTGGAACGTGTTCCTGGCGCAATCGGGAGGGGCTTCACGGCTCACAGGGTGCGAACCGACGGTGTAAAGGTACCAGCGAGGGCGTTCGCGCCCACATTCGGTGGTTCAAGCACCCCCGAGCGATTCGACAAGATTCCTGTCACCCCTAAGGAATTCCGGCCCTACCATGCGAGTTCGCTCGTCGGGGGACGAGCCCAAAGGGGAACCATGCCTGCTTCGAAACGACCAGCGCCAAAGCGCCTTGATGATCTTGCCGACCCACAGTTCTCAACTGAGGCCCAAGCGATCTTCGAAGGCGCCGCCCCCTTTGCCGACATGGTCGAACTAAATGCTGACGCGCTTATGACCCAGGCCAATAACGAAACCGGGCTCGATGATTTCGGGCCGATGGACTTTGTAGAACGCCTTGAATTGTTGTTGTCGTGTCTTTCTACAGAAGCACCGCTTTCACCGATGGGTCGAATTTCCGCTGCGTCATTTATGGGCATGCTGCTCAAAAACCGTTTGCTACTCGCCGACCTACTGGCTCGAAACCCAGAGATTCACGACATCGAAATCAATGCACCGATCGTCATCGCCGGTCTCCCCCGCACGGGCACCACACATCTCCACAACTTGATTGCTTGCGATCCAGCGCTTCGCTCCCTTCCCTACTGGGAGAGCATGCAACCAATTCCTTCTCTCGATGAAGCGTCTCTGGCGAACACGCCAGATGATCCACGACTCGCACGCACCGAGGGTGGATTGCAAATTATGAACCTCATCATGCCCGACTTCAATCGCATGCATGAGATGACGACATGGCATGTGCACGAAGAGATCCAGATTCTTGCCATTGACTTCTCAACGATGATGTTCGAAACCATGGCGCCAATGCCAACGTGGCGCGATTACTACAAATCGCACGATCAGACACCGCACTATGAGTACATGAAGACCGTTTTAAAAGCGTGCCAGTTCTTGCGTGGTGGCGAACGTTGGATTCTCAAGTCTCCCCAACACCTCGAGCAGTTCGGTCCGCTTGCAACAACGTTCCCCGACGCCACCTTCCTTGTCACACACCGTGATCCAATTTCCGTAATGGTTTCGATGGGAACGATGGTGTCGTATTCAGCACGCACATCGTTGTCGCCAGTCGACCCGGTTGCCGTTTCGAACTATTGGGCCGACCGTCTTGACGACATGCTTAATGCCGCAATGCGGGATCGCGCGCTTCTCGGCGGGCCGGAGCAATCAATGGATATTCGGTTCGACGAGTTCATGGGCGACGATCTCGGCACTATTCGCCGCATCTACGAACTCGCTGGACAACCCATGGATGCAAGGGCCGAAGCAGCGCTGGCCGAGTACGTTGCGACCCATGAGCGCGACCGGTTCGGCAAGGTCATCTACGACGTCGATCAGATTGGCATCAACGTTCCGGCACGTCGTGAACAAATGCGTGCCTACAGCGAGCGCTTCGCAATCCCTGACGAGCCTTGGTGAGTACGAGACCCGTTGCCAGCGGCAAACCCGGGGATTAGCCAAGCAGCAGACTTCGGCACCGATCAACATCGCGACCCATCTGTTCAATGAGCGCATCGACCGAGTCGAATTTCAGTTCGTCTCGAAGATGAGCGAGGAACTGCACAGCGAGTTCTTGTCCGTAAAGGTCAGCGTCGAAGTCGATCAGGTGAGCCTCGAGCAGCGATGTATCGGCGAATTCATAGAACGTGGGACGGCGCCCGAGCGAAACGGCACAGGCTCGATTCACTCCATCAGGAGTTCGGCACCAGCCGGCGTAAACGCCATCAGTCGGAAGGCAGATGGCTTCGGGAATAGCCAGGTTTGCGGTGCGGAAACCGAGATCACGAGCACGGCCATCACCATGCGCGACGATACCGCGCACCTCGTGAGAACGACCGAGCATGGTATTGGCTGATGCAAGATCCCCAGTGCGTAACGCAGCTCGGATGCGGGTGGATGAAACCGACTCGGAAGAGGGCAATCCGCTGCTGTCTACAAGTTCATGGGCAATGGTCTCGAAACCAAGTTCGTGGCCCATCTCGACCAAAAGAGCGACATTGCCTGCTCGCTTGGCGCCGAAATGAAAGTCGCTTCCGACGGTGATGGATTTGGCATTAAGCCCCGCCACAAGGTCATGTGCAACAAAATCAGCAGCCGTTTGCTGGGACCGGAGTTCATCGAACTGGACGACAAACGTTGCGTCAACACCACACAGCGAGAGCAATTCAAGTTTCTGATTGAGGTCAGTAAGAAGCAGAGGAGCGGAATCGGGACGAACTACCGAAGCCGGGTGACGATCGAAGGTCACCACAACTGTGCGCAGACCACGTTCGTTAGCAAGCGCTTTCAAGGTAGAAATCACCTGACGGTGACCTCGGTGCACACCATCGAATGCGCCGATAGTGATAGCCGAGCCCTGGGCCGAGAAATCCTTGGGCTGGTCGTCGTAGATGATGTCCATGAGCGATCGAACGCTACCGTCCGTCGACTGGGGCAACGACGACATCGGGTTTTGCGGTACCTGCCCGATGAGCCACGTACATCGCTAGCAGGTTTCCGTCGACATCAACCACAGCCCATGGCCCGTCGCCCGCGAACCGCTCGTCGATTATGAGGGCTTTTCCATGGCCAACATCGATTCGTTCTGACTCGGTCACGATGATCACGAGCTGATCACGCATGGCTTCAGCGGGGGTCAACAACACCTCCGGCGAGATCATTTCGAGCGGGTACGCATCGCTCAGGGCAAATGATCCGATGGCGGTTCGGCGCAACTCACGCAGATGTGCTCCCCCGCCCAATGCTGCACCAAGGTCTGCCGCCAACGTTCGCACATAGGTCCCTGATGAACATTCAACTTCCGCAGTGACGACGAGCGGATCGCTGGTTGGAGCGATGGAAAACCGGTGTATCGATACTGGTCGCGGTGCTCGCTCAACTTCAATGCCCTCACGAGCGAGTTGATGCAACCGCTTGCCGTCAATCTTCACTGCGGAAACCATGGGCGGAATCTGCATGATGTCGCCGGTGAGTTGCGGAACCGCCGCTTCAACCTGCGCAAATGTCAGACCGGACATGTCGTGCGTTGCGGTGACATCGCCAGCCGCGTCGAGAGTTGAGGTTTCGGTTCCGAACACGATCTCGCAGGTGTAGGTCTTTGGCAACGCCGTGAGATATTTCAATAAACGCGTAACGCGACCAACGCCAAGCAAAAGAATGCCGGTTGCGTCCGGATCAAGCGTTCCCGAGTGGCCGACTTTGCGAGTGCCCAAGAGGCCGCGCGATTTCGCCACCACATCGTGAGAGGTCCAACCGGCGCTTTTATCGACAACAACGAGACCATCGGGTCCGTTGTTGCCCTTCTTTGCGCTCACGATTCGGCGGTGTCAGGTTCCGGCCGGGGACCCTCGGCGAGCAAGGACTCAATTCGGGCACCAGCACGAACTGCTGGGTCAGGGGCGAACGTCAGTTCCGGGGTTCGCTTCATACGCGCTTCACGACCAATGGCCGCCTGCAACTTGTAGCGGATTTCGCCGAAGGCCTTCAGGACCTCAGGGTCGCCTTCTTCGTCCTGAATCGAATCAAAGTAGACCCGCGCATGGCGCAGATCGCCTTCGATATCCACCGAAGTGATTGTGACCATGTGGAGGCGATCGTCATCCATGCGTTCGAGTTCACCGGCAATAATCTCGCGCAACAACTCATTAAGTCGTGCTGTACGCGGATACTGACGGGCCGAACCGTGATTGCTTCGTCGACTCATTCGATACCTCCTGACGAATCGCAACTACTCCGAACGACTGCTCGTCCGCGAGGACTTAGGTGCGTGGGATCTCTCGATCCTCATAGGTTTCAATGATGTCGCCGGGTTTGAGGTCTTGGAAATCGGTGAGACCGATACCGCACTCGAAACCAGAGGCGACTTCGCGAACATCGTCCTTGAACCGGCGCAGCGATGCGACCGAGCCCTTCCAGATAACCGTTCCCTCGCGAAGGAACCGAACTTTGGTCCCGCGAGTGATATGGCCATTGGTGACATAACAACCTGCGATCGCACCCACCTTGGGAACACGGAAGATCTCGCGCACCTCGGCTTCACCAGTAACAATTTCCTCAAACTCGGGCTTGAGCAAACCACGCATTGCGTTTTCAATGTCTTCAAGTACTTGGTAAATGATTTCGTAGGCGCGAATTTCAACGTGCTCGGTATCGGCCAGTTCGCGGGCCTGACGATCGGGGCGGACGTTGAAGCCCAAAATCGTGGCATTCGAAGTTGCCGCCAGTTGCACATCATTCTGAGTGATCCCGCCAACAGCACGATGCACAAATGCGAGTTTGACCTCGGGTCGTTCAAGTTTCTTGAGACTCTCCGTAAGCGCTTCGAGTGAGCCAGTAACGTCGGCCTTCAAGATGAGATTCAGCGTTGCTGATTCACCTGCTTGAATCTGCTCAAAGATGTCTTCGAGCTTTGCGCCACCACTCATGGCGTGAGCTTCACGGCCAATGGTGGCGACTCGAAGCCAATGCTCACGGGTGGAAGCAACCTTCGATGCCGTCTTTTCATCGGGAGCGATAACGAAACGATCGCCAGCGACTGCAACATCGGAAAGTCCGAGGACCTGCACCGGAGAGGAGGGGCCGGCTTCTTTGATCGGGTTACCGTTGTCGTCAATAAGTGCACGAACCCGCCCCCAGGACGCACCCGCAACCATCGGATCGCCAACACGAAGTGTTCCGTGTTGTACGAGCACGGTGGCCACAGGGCCACGACCAATATCCAAGTTGGATTCGAGTACGACACCGCGAGCGCGACCATCAGGATTGGCCCGAAGGTCTTCGAGGTCAGCCATGATCAGCACATTTTCAAGAAGATCATCGATGCCAAGATTCTGCAGTGCTGAGACCTCGATCATGACCGTCTCGCCACCCCATGATTCGGGTACGAGGGCATGTTCCGACAGTTGCTGCATCACGCGGTTGGGATCGGCATTGTCTCGGTCGACCTTGTTGATCGCAACAATGATCGGAACGTCGGCAGCCTTGGCGTGATTTATGGCCTCGATCGTTTGCGGCATGACGCCATCGTCGGCCGCTACAACCAACACAACAACGTCAGTCGCGTCGGCACCGCGAGCACGCATGGCGGTAAACGCCTCGTGGCCGGGAGTATCGAGGAACGTAATTGCCCGCTCATCTTGTGTCACTTGATAGGCGCCAATGTGTTGAGTAATGCCACCGGCTTCACCAGCGACAACGTTGGCATTGCGAATCTGGTCAAGAAGTTTGGTCTTGCCGTGATCGACGTGACCCATAACGGTAATCACCGGCGGACGATGCGGCCATGCTTCGTAAGTGTCGTCATCGACATCCACCTCGAGCATGAGCATCTTCTGAAGTTCGACTTCTTGCTCCTCGCCCGGATTGACGAGGCGAATCTGTGCCCCAATCTCAGCGGCAAACAACTCGATCATGTCGTCGCTGAGTGACTGCGTTGCGGTCACCATTTCACCCTGTTGCATGAGAAAACGCACAACGTCAGCCGCCGTACGATTCATCTTCGGGCCGAGATCCTGCGCCGTCGATGCGCGCTCTACGACAACTTCACCAATGGGGATCGGTGTTTCCCGAGGTGTGTAACTCGGTGCATCAATCGGTTGCAGTTCATCGCGGTTGCGACGACGACGACCCTTGCGCTTGGGTCGGGGACCGCCAGGGCCACCACCAGGACGACCACCGCCGCCAGGACGACCACCGCCGCCAGGACGACCACCCGGACCGCCACCACCAGGACTGTTCAGTCCGCCGCCGGGAGCGCCGCCACCCGGACCGCCAGCAGGACGAGGACCGTTAAAGCCGCCTCCGCTGGGACGACCAGGACCAACCCCTGCGGGACGGCCTGCACCAGGACCTCCGGGACGACCACCGGTTCGGGCGCCAGGCAGAGGGGTTTCCCTGCGCATGCCCGGAGGAGGCGGAATGGGCTTACCAGTTGAGGAGATTGGGGATCGCGCTCCGGGAGGAGGCGGAATGGGCTTCCCGGTAGTTGAGGTCGGCGGACGCTGCGGCATGGGGGCACGAGCTGCCGGTGCAACCGGGTTTGGTGCGACAGAGTTTGGAGCAGAATCGGCAATTGGTGCCGGGGCGGCCGGGGCTGCGGGAGCACTTGGCGCAACGGGAGCCTCACGGCGCGGGCCGGCGCTGCCCGAAGAGGAAATGACTCGCTTGGGGGCGGCCGGCTTCGGCGCTGGTGCCGGAGCGAGATCCGGGACCGCGGCAACTGGTGTGGTGTCGACAACAACAGGCGCCGCAGGGTCGACAAGCGGAGTATCGACAACATCAGCTTCGGCGGGCGCAACGGCGACCTCGGCCGGCTCTTCCTCTGCCTTTTTCGCCGCTGCCTTCTTTGCCGGCGCTTTCTTTGCCGCTGCCTTCTTTGCCGGCGCTTTCTTTGCCGCTGCCTTCTTTGCCGGCGCCTCGGGCTCTTCGGGCTGCACATCACGCACAAGGCCTTCACGCTCGGCCTTGCGGCGGACTCGGTCGGCTTGTGGTTCGACGACGCTTGAGGAGTGGCTCTTCACGCCAATTCCGAGCGCGACGCAGAGATCCAGGGTCTCTTTATTTGTGAGACCTAGTTCTCGTGCCAGCTCGTACACACGGATATTGGACGGCAACTGCTACCTCAGTGATCGTGGTTCGGGACCCATCGAACAAAACGTTGACGGGCTCGACCCTCCGTGAAGGGCCACGGAATGGGTCTCTATCCTCGCACGGCACAGCGCCGGACGAGGAATGTAGTCGTTATGCCGGATCGGCCGATCCGGATTCTTCTGCTTCGCTCTGCTCGGCGGCCTCAACAATTGCTTCTGCTTCGGCCACAACCTCGGCTTCAGCAACTGCTTCGATTTCTTCGGGCTCTTCGGCTGCTTGGGCATAGGCCTCGGCCGACATCGCTTCGCCGCCCTCCGCTGGCTGCCACACCTGCTCACCAGATTCCGGATCCACAACCCATTCACCTTCGGCCCAATCCTGATTGGCGTAGGCCTCTTCTTCAGCAAGCTGGGTTTCAGACTTTATGTCGACTCGCCAGCCCGTGAGGCGAGCGGCAAGTCGGGCGTTCTGCCCTTCCTTGCCGATGGCCAACGAGAGTTGGTAGTCGGGAACGATGACCTCGGCAGTGCCGGTGTCTTCGTGGATTCTGACTTCCTTGACCTTGGCCGGGGACAGTGCCTTCATGACGAAGTCAGCAGGCTCGTCGCTGAACGGAACGATGTCGATCTTTTCGCCACGAAGTTCATTGACAACCATGCGCACTCGGGCTCCACGGGCGCCAACACAAGCGCCAACGGGGTCGACGTTGGAATCATTTGACAGCACCGCAATCTTTGTACGGGCACCTGGTTCACGAGCACATGCTTTGATTTCGACAACACCATCGGCGATTTCGGGCACCTCAAGTTCGAACAGTCGCTTAATGAGACCGGGATGAGTTCGGCTCGTAACGATCTGCGGACCCTTTGCTGTTTTACGAACCTCAACGATGTAGGCCTTGACGCGAGCGCCCGGCTCTGGACGTTCGTAGGGAACCTGCTCGGCCTGAGGCATAAGCGCTTCAACGCGACCAAGATCGAGCAGCGTGTAGCGCGCATCGGTCTGTTGGATAATGCCGGTGACGATGTCACCTTCACGACCTGCGTACTCCTCGTACTTCATCTCACGTTCTGCTTCACGAATACGCTGGTTCATAACTTGCTTCATCGTTTGGGCAGCAACACGGCCCCAAACCGCCGGCGGCGGAGTGACATCAAACTCTTCACCTTCGGGGATGCCATCGTCATCAAGGGCTTGCGCCATAACGCGAACTTCCCCAGTATCGGGATCGATGACGACCCACGCGTATTCCTGCGAATCGGGGAGACGCTTGTACGCCGATTCGAACGCGTCGGCGAGTGCGCCAAATAGCGTGTCGATCGAGATGCCCTTGTCGACGGCGAGCGCCTGGAGAGCCTCGATGAGATCAGGTGAGTTCATCACGACTGGACCTTTTCTTCCTTCGGGGACGCGCTCTTGGCGTCTTTTTTGATCTTTGTAGTCTTCGATTTCTTTTCAGATTTCACAGTTTTCAAACCGTTCTTCGGACCGCCGGGCTTAGGCGCTGGACCCCACACAAATGTGGTTCTGGCGTTTTCAATTTCGCCAAGATTGAATGTGATGCTCTCGCCCAACGGTTCATCGAGTGCAACGGTGACTGTTGTTTCGGTAGAGGCAGTAACGGAGCCAGCGAATCGGCGACCAACCGGATGATTTGGGTAGGTTTTCACTGCAACCGTGCGACCCACCGCCCACGCATAATGTGCCGGTGTGCGGAGTACGCGTTCGAGACCAGGACTGGAAACCTCAAGCGTGTAGGCGCTGGCAATGGGATCGTGCTCGTCGAAAGCCCGCGAGATCGCCCGGGTCGTTTTAGTTATGTCATCGATACCAACGCCACCATTGCGGTCGACGGTGACTCGGAGTATTGGTCCAGCCTGTTCAAGGTCGAAAAGGATGAGCCCCTGCGAAGCCACCAATGGTTCGATAAGAGCTCGAACACGTGCAGACACGCTCATTGCTGGCCTCCTTCCAAAGGGTTTCAAGGATCAAATACGAAAAGGTCACCGCCATCTGATTTCGGCCGAAACAAAAGGCGTGGGCAAAAGCCCACGCCTTCGTCAGTACTGCCGAACGATTGCGATGGGGAGAGTGTAGACCCCTCGACTCAGAATCGACCACCCGGGTTCCGGCCCCAATGGCTTCAACCAGCGTACAAATCCCTGCTCAGACGGAGTTTCTAGCCAGTTTTCAGCTGAAACCTCACGGTTGTTCAGTAGGACCGAGCAACGATGGCAAGAGCCCCTTCGGCGTTATCGCTGACCGGAAGGGATCCATCGGGCATAACGAGGCAGCGCACAGTGACGCCCGATTTGGCCAATTCTGCTTCTCCTTCAAGACCAAGGGTGATCCAGGGAATACGAGCCCAACCAGTCGCAGCGGCTTCAGCGGCTTCAGCAATCTTCGTGACATCGACAGTTCGTGAGTCGCGTCGTTGGGTGGCCTCGGTCAGTAACTGCAACTGCGCTGCGTCGAGGGCTGAACTGATTGATCCCGCAATCCCCGCGAGAGCAATTGCGTCTTTTTTGCCAGTCATGCGGTTGACCAGAGTGACAACACCTTCGGCTAAGTCGCGGGGTCCGAGTTCAAGTCGAACCGGCACACCCTTGAGTTCCCAGTCGGTGGCGCGTCGACCCATTGATGTCTCTACGCGAACATCAAGTTCAATGCGAAAACCAGCGACCATCAGTTCTTCAGCGAGCGAACGGCACCGATCAATGACCGCATCGTCATCACGTACTGCGATGACAACAACCTGTACTGGCGCAAGCTCCGGAGGAATTCGCAATCCGTTATCGTCTCCGTGACACATGATCAGCCCCCCGACCATACGGGTCGAGACACCCCATGATGTTGTCCAGGCGTGTTGTTGTGCACCTTCATTGTCGAGGTACTGAATGTCGAATGCTTTGGCAAAATTTTGACCAAGTTCGTGGCTTGTTCCCATCTGTAATGCCTTGCCATCGCCCATCATTGCTTCACAGGTCATGGTGTTGGTTGCACCAGCAAAACGCTCTTTGGCGGTTTTTCGACCGATAACCACGGGCATGGCCAAGACGTCATGCATGAACGATTCATAGACCTCGTGCAGAATTCGCTCTGCATACTGACGACCATCGTCTTCACTGACGTGCGCCGTATGACCCTCCTGCCAGAGAAATTCACTTGTCCGGAGAAAGACTCTTGGACGAAGTTCCCAACGAACCACGTTGGCCCACTGATTCAACAACAGCGGTAGATCGCGATAGCTCTGCACCCACTTTGCCATGAACTCACCAATAACGGTTTCGGAGGTCGGACGCACGACAACTGGTTCTTCCAGTTGCTTGCCGCCCGCCACGGTTACAACAGCGAGTTCAGGACTGAAACCCTCAACGTGTTCCGCCTCGCGCTTCAAATAACTCTCGGGAATGAACAGCGGAAAATACGCGTTCTTGGCACCGGCCAGCTTGATCCGGCGATCAACCTCAGCTTGCATTTGTTCCCAGATGGAATAGCCGTAGGGGCGAATCACCATCGTGCCGCGAACAGGGCCATTGTCAGCCAGTTCTGCTTTCGCAACGATGTCTTGATACCAGCGAGGAAAATCCTCGGTCTGCGGGGTGAGAACGGGGGCCTTTGCCATGGGGTGATGCTAGGCGACACCTACTTCGCCAACGACTCGACTACTCGTGCCACCCACCCGATCAGCCGAGTTTGCGAATCACCCGAATGCGCTCTTCGGCATGATTGGCATCATCACCTTGGTCATTGAGTAGTGCTGCACGATCAGCCTCTGCTTCGGCGGCGGCACTGTCATCTTTTCGCCGAAGTGCTTCCTCTACTCCCCCGTCAGCAATGATCTGGGCCCACTCCACAAGGGCCTCAACCATTCCTGATTCGGGAACGACCTTGACGACCTCTCCCTTTACAAAAAGATGTCCACGCTTTCGGCCAGCAGCAATACCAAGATCGGCCTCTCGCGCCTCGCCCGGCCCGTTCACGACACAACCCATCACGGCCACCTGTATCGGGATCTTCATATCGGTAAGTGCTTCTTGTGCTCTTGCGGCAACCTCGATCACATCAACCTCTGCTCGGCCGCATGACGGACAGGCAATGAGATCAAGGCCTCGACGTTCGCGGAGTCCAAGACTTTCGAGCAACCATCGACCAGCACGGACCTCTTCGACAGGGTCGGCGGTGAGCGAATAGCGGATGGTGTCGCCGATGCCTTCAGCCAACAAGGTGGCCATCCCTGCAGTCGCTTTCACTAATCCGGCAGGAGGAGGGCCCGCTTCGGTTACGCCAAGGTGAAGGGGATAGTCGACAGTGTCAGCAAGAAGACGATAGGCGTCAATCATTAAAGCAACATTGGATGCCTTCACCGAAATCTTCACATCGTCGAATCCGACTTCTTCGAAGTAGGCAAGTTCGCGCTGGGCTGATTCAACCATGGCCTCGGCAGTGACACGACCGCCATATTTTTCGTACAACTCAGGATCAAGCGATCCACCGTTGACTCCGATTCGTATCGGGATTCCGCGATCCTTCGCTTCTCGGGCTACCGCTTTGATGTGTTCTGGGCGACGAATGTTTCCGGGGTTGAGCCGCAAACCGTGCACTCCCGCTTCCATTGCTTCGAGTGCGCGCCGGTACTGGTGATGAATATCGGCGATGATCGGCAGGGGCGAACGAGGGACAATGTGTGCCAGCCCTTCAGCAGCCTCTTGTTCATTGCATGTGCAACGCACAATGTCGCAGCCTGCGCCAGCCAACGCGTAAATCTGCTGCAGCGTGCCTTCGACATCAGCGGTCTTGGTGGTGGTCATCGACTGCACCGTGATTGGCGCACCACCGCCTACTGGAACATCACCAACACGAAGTTGGCGCGTCGATCGGCGTGGATAACGGGTTTGGGGGAAAAGCTCGCTCACGAAGGGGAGGTTAGGGCTACGGAGAGAGCTGCACCGGGTCGACGGCATCGAGATAGAGCGTGGATGCGAAGAGGCCGACCATGAGCAGTACCACCACATAGGTAACTGGCATAAGTTTGGCCATATTCACCCGATATCGCTTGCCAGAAATGCGCGTGCGGATTTCCTCGTACGTTGCGACAGCAATGTGTCCGCCATCGAAGGGCAAAAGCGGAACGAGGTTGATGAAACCAAGGAAAATGTTGACGGTGGCTAACAACGCCAAGACACCAGCCCAACCCGCTTGTTCACCCAGTTGGGTTCCAACATTGACAATGCCGAGCAATGACATTGGGCGATCAGCATTCGACGAAGCCGATGATCCTGAGTTGCTCGAACCTGCAGAACTTGATGAGCCCGCATCGGCAGGCTGCACCGAGGCGTCTTGAGTCTCAGCGCTTCCGTTGGCAACCTGCGATGCCAATTTGCTGATGCCAGATGGCGAGAAGAGTCGGCCCATACCCTGCACTGACCCCACAACCGTGTCGCCAAAAGCACCAAAGGCCTGTCCTGTCGCCTCGACCACTCCGGCGCGAACAAGAACGGAACTTGGACTCACGCCAAGAAACCCGCGATAGCCATTTATTGGAAGTGCCACTGGGCCATCTACCGTTGTGGTGAACACACGGTCATTGCGATCGAAAGTCAATACGACTGGACCGATAAATGACTGCATAGCGGTTTGCAGTTGCGAGTATGAAGACACGGGCGTGTCTCCAACTTTGGTGACGCGATCACCGGGCATGAGCGGTTGCAGAAAGCGAGCGCTATCGCCCGTGAGTGACCAACCAATGGTGGCAGGAACGGAGAGTTGTTCGTCGCCGCGTTGGATGGTCAATTCCCCGGTTGAGCCGGCTTGGGCCCTCACGATGCCGGTGAAATCCTCGAAGGCACCAACAGGTTGCCCGTTAAACGCAATGATGCGATCGCCCTGTTGAAGACCCGCTGCAGCCGCCGCTGAGCCACTCGAAACGGTGCCAATCTCCCACTTATCGGGCGAGGGCAGTCCAAAACCGGCGAACACGACAACGAGCAGAAGGAGCCCCAACACAATGTTGACCATGGGGCCCGCCAGCACAACCGGCATTCGCCTCCAGTAAGACTGCGAACGATAGGTTCGAGATTCGTCATCAGACTCGTCGATTTCTTCCAGCCCGTGCATGCCGATGATGCGAACATAGGCGCCGGCAGGGATCAGTTTGAGCCCATATTCAGTTTCCCCGCGATGGAATGACCACACGCGGGGACCGAAGCCGATGAAAAATTCGGTGACTTTCATTCCGTTGCGTTTGGCCATAAGAAAATGGCCCATCTCGTGGAGAAAGACTGATGCAACAATCGCCACAATCAAGACAAAAAGCCAGATGCGGGTGAACGCCACCCAACCAAGCAGCGAAAGAAGCAGCGCCAGCAGAACAAATTGATTGCCAAAAACGCGTTCAGTCAGCGAGGACTGCGGGGCGTCGAAAGAGTCGTTGCTCGTCGAATGGTCAGGGGTTGAAGAGGTCGTCATGAGAACACCGCCATGGGAAGAGAGTTGAGTACTTCAAGGGCTACGCGTCGGGCATATGCATCTGCTTCGATCACTGAGTTCGTATCGGTTGCGAGCGCCCCATCGTGGCGATCAAGTGTTGATGCAATCAAGGATGCGATGTCACGCCAACCGATCTTTCCTTCAAGAAATGCATCGACAGCAACTTCATTGGCGGCACTGATCCAGGCCGGAGCGGTACCACCGGCACGTCCTGCGGCATAGGCCAACGACAAACACGGGAATGCCGCAAGGTCTGGCGGTTCGAAGTCGAGTCGGCCAAGTGTGGACCAGTCGATGCGGCCGAAGGGTGTCGCGATACGGTCGGGGTAGGCCAAGGCGTACCCGATAGGCAAGCGCATATCGGGAGTTGAAAGCTGCGCGATTGTGGAGGCGTCAGTGAACTCAACCATTGAATGGACGATTGACTGCCGATGCACCACAACATCAATTTCGTCGAAGCCAATGCCGTAACCAGCCTCACCAGCAGGAGTCCCAAACAATTCATGAGCTTCGATGACTTCAAGACCCTTGTTCATGAGCGTAGATGAGTCAATCGTGATCTTCGGTCCCATACTCCAGGTCGGATGGGCCAATGCATCGGCGACTGTGATGTTGACAAGGTCTTCGGCACTTCGACCTCGGAATGGTCCCCCGCTCGCAGTCAGAAGTAGACGCGAAACTCGTTCAGAGTTATTTGAAGAGCGAAGGCATTGGTGAAGTGCCCCGTGCTCGCTATCAACGGGAATCAATTCCGCGCCCGGGGTACGGCGCGCTTTCTGCACCACAGGACCAGCGGCAATAAGAGATTCTTTGTTCGCTAGCGCCAAACGTCGACCAGCTTCGAGCGTTGCCAAAGTGACGGAAAGACCCGCAAAGCCAACCACGCCATTGACAACAACATCGGCGTCGAGGGCAAGGCTGGCCAGCGCGTCAAGACCGGCACGAATCTCAATGCCCGGAAGTTCATCCGCTATTGCGCGGGCCGCGTCGGAATTGCTGATGGCAACTACGGAAGGCCGATAGCGACGAGCCTGTTCAATAACGACCTCGGGTTGTCGGCCAGTTGCCCCAATCGCCACAAGTTCGAACCGTTCCGGCTCGGCCTCAATGACGTCGAGTGTCTGCATGCCGATGGATCCAGTCGAACCAGCAAGAGCGATGCGGGACAGTGCCATGGAGACAGCCTACCGACCGACGGCACAACTCTGACCGCGGGAATGCCCTCTGATTCAGCTCAATCCAAGGATTCGCAGCACGTAATAGGTAGTGGGAAGCACAAAAAGGAGCGCATCAAAACGATCGAGTAACCCACCGTGCTCGGGGAGGATTGATCCCATATCTTTCAATCCAAGATCACGCTTTACAAGTGATTCCGCTATATCGCCCAGCGGCGCGACCACGGCCAGAACTAGGGCCAAAACGAGGGCTTTGCCCGCTCCGAGGGAACCCACGTCGAGCACTACCGCGAACAAGAACACAACGAGGATCGTTGAGATCATGCCGCCCACAAGACCTTCCACTGTCTTGTTTGGCGAAGTGGCGATAAGAGGGCTGCGACCAATCGCCTTGCCAAAGAAGAATCCGCCAACATCGGTAGCCACGGCCGCAACAACCGCCAGCAGCAAAATGCTGATTCCTTGTACCGGAATATCAATGATGAGCGCGGCGTAACTTCCGAGAACGCCTACCCACACGACGCCAAGGATTGTGATCCCCAAGTTGGCTGTGGGTCGAGCGCGACCACTTGCGTTACTGAGGTACCAGACGATCCCGAAGAGGAACGTGAGGAAGATGATCGCAGGAATTGCCGATTCACCTTTCCAGTAAGCCGCCAAAGGAAGCGCAGCAACAGCGACGACTCCGAGCAGGGTGGCCGGCCGGAATCCGCTGCGCTGCATCGCCCCGAAATACTCGAGTCCCGCTGCAACTAACACCACCTCGAGAAGGAGCAACGTGGGAAGAGGCCCGGCCTTAAACAACAACGCAGCAACAATGGCGATACCGATTCCTACAGCCGCCGCCATTGGCAGATTACGCGAACTCGAAGTTGGTGTCGAGGTTTGCTCGGTCGCCGTTTCAGTTCGTGAGCGCTCGACTCGCTCTGGAGTTTGCCCCAGAGGCGGAGGTGGTGCGGACGACGGGCCGACAAGATCGGGCGGAAGCAAAATGGCGGCAAGCGGATCGATCTGAGTTTTTGCCCCACGCAACCCACGCCCACGACGAGCCCCCCGACGACGCGGCTGAGGGTTGAGCTCAACATCGTCGAAATTTAAATAGGCCTCGTCGGAGATTCGTTCATCAGTATCGAGTGCGCCAAGACGCTCGACCACAGGCTCATCGGGAGCAATTTCGGCAAGATCAGCAAAAAGGTCTTCGTGTCCTGAGTTGTCATGCTCACTGCGCCAGCGAGGCGAGCCCGTCATTGAGGCACCCTCTTCATCAGAAGCGTTATCGCCAAGAACAACCGCAGGCACTTGGCCTGTTGCCGGTTCGGTCCAGTGCGGCATTTCGACTTCGCCAGTTGGCGGACCAACATTCATCACAGGAGGAGGCGGTGGCGGAAGATCTCGAGACGGAAGCCGGCTCGCCACATCGGGACGATTCGAGGCCTCGGCGATTTCCTCTGCGGTGATGATCCGAACCTCTTCGGGATCTCCGGGCGCTCTCGGTTCACGGGACAGATCGTCAGGAGCCATCAGTCCTCCATTAACTCGGTTTCTTTGGCACTCAATGCTTCGCCGATTTCGGCCTCGTGAGTGTGAATGATTTTGTCGAGTTCTTTCTCGGCGCGTTCTAGTTCGTCTTTGGAGAGATCGCTGTCTTTCTCGAGTGCTTCTAGTTCCTGACGCGTAGAACGACGCTGATTACGCAGAGAGATCTTCCCTTCCTCTGCCATATTCTTCACAACCTTGACGAGTTCCTTACGGCGCTCACCGGTAAGCGGGGGAAATGACAGCCGGATTGAGATTCCGTCGTTGCTCGGATTCAAACCGAGATCAGATTGTTGCAACGCCCGTTCGATTGCACCGATTGCACCCTTGTCATACGGAGTGATGAGTAACTGACGTGCTTCGGGAACGGTGAAGCCAGCAATCTGTTGAAGCGGAACCTCAGACCCGTAGTAATCGACCGGTATCTTTTCAACGAGCGCGGGCGCAGCGCGACCAGTACGAATTGAGGAAAAGTCGGCGCGAGTATGAACAACGACCTTCTTCATTCTTTCAACGGTTTCTGCAAGGAGCAGATTGGCCATCTCTGATGTCATCGGAACACTCCAAGAGGATTCGAAAGAAGCGGCAAGATCGAAAGCGACTGTCTAGCGGACGAGAGTACCGACCGAGCCACCCTCGAGTAACGAACGGACGTTGCCTTCGCCAGTGAGATCAAACATCACGATAGGCAAATTGTTGTCCATGCACAGCGTTATTGCAGTGGAATCCATGGCTCGAAGACCCTGGTTCAGCACGTCTAGATAGGTAACTTCGTCGAGTTTGGTCGCATTGGGATTGGTGCGGGGATCATCGGTGTAGATGCCATCGGTGCCGGAATGAGTTCCCTTCAGAAGCACTCCGGCCTCGATTTCGACCGCCCTCAATGCCGCCGTCGTATCGGTGGTGAAGAACGGATTGCCGGTGCCACCAGCAAAAATCACGACTCGGCCCTTTTCAAGGTGACGTACAGCCCGGCGGCGAATGTAGGGCTCGGCTACCTGTGCCATTTGAATAGCCGATTGCACGCGGGTGGGCTGACCCAGTTGCTCGAGGGTGTCTTGCAGAGCGAGTGCATTAATGACCGTTGCGAGCATGCCCATGTAATCGGCTTGCGCTCGATCCATGCCGGCGCCCGCCCCTGCCATTCCCCGCCAGATATTGCCGCCACCAACAACGATGGCCATCTGAACGTCACGGTGATCAGCAAGGACATCAACAATGTCCTTTGCAATGCGTTGCACAACGTGGCCATCGATGCCGTAGGCGGCATCGCCGGCAAATGCCTCTCCCGAAACCTTAAGCAGGACCCGAGACCAGCGAGCGGGTGCCATCAGGCTCCGATGAATACCTGAGCGAAACGAACGAGCGTCGCCCCGGCAAGCAGATCGGTAATCGACTTTTTATCGTCGCGTACGAATTGTTGCTCGAGCAGCACACGCTCTTTGTACCAACCGTTAATGCGTCCTTCGACAATCTTCGGCCACGCCGCCTCAGGCTTGCCTTCAGCCTTGGTGATATCGAGCAGAGCCTGACGCTCACGCTCAACCTCTTCGACCGGAACCTCTTCGCGGCTCAGGTACGCAGGCTTCGAAAACGCTATGTGCACGGCAAGGTCGTGAGCCAGGTCTTTGCTTCCACCAGCAACCTCAACGAGAACGGCGTTGACGCCGCGACCATCTTGAAGATGTAAGTAGGAATCGAGGATGTTGCCTCCAGCGGCATCGAAACGCACAACCGTGCCGAGTTCGATGTTTTCCTTCTTTGCGATCTTCAGCGCATCGAGTTCGTCATTCATTTCCGAGAGCGAATCAACGCCCTTAGAGACAACAAGTTCAGTGATGTCTTGAACAACCGAAATGAAGTCCGCAGCTTTTGCAGAGAAATCTGTCTCGCTCTTAAGTTGCACGATTGCGCCGATTGAGCCGTCAACGACAACACAAACGGAACCCTGCGTGTTCTCACGATCACCGAGCTTGGCCACCTTGGCCAGGCCCTTCTCGCGTAGCCACTGTTTGGCAGCTTCGAAGTCGCCATCGTTTTCGGTGAGCGCCTTCTTGGCGTCCATCATCCCGGCACCAGTGATCTGGCGGAGATTCTGGACATCCTTGGCGGTAAATTCAGCCATTGGGGCTCAGGACTCCTGTGTATTTTCGTCTTCGGGATCGGTCTGAGTGATTGCTTCTTCAGCAGTCGCTCGTTCGGATGCGATACGTGCTTCACGGGCAGCGGCCGCTTCGGCGGCCTGACGACGAGCATCGGCCTGAGCAGCTTCGTGTTCTGCAACTTCTTCCGGGGTGCGCTCAACCACAACGGCCGGACCTTCGGGGGAAACAGCTCCACGCTTGCGTGAAGCGATGAAGCGTCCCTCTTCAACGGCATCGGCGATCACGCGAGCCATGAGGTTCGCCGAACGAATGGCATCGTCGTTGCCGGGAATCACAAAAGTAATGATGTCGGGATCGCAATTGGTGTCAACGACCGCCACGATAGGAAGACCAAGTTTGTTGGCTTCGGTAACGGCGATGTCTTCCTTCTTCGTGTCAAGCACAAAGATGGCGCTGGGCAGACGTTCCATGCTGCGAATACCACCAAGATTGCGCTCAAGCTTCTCAAGTTCACGACTAATCAGAAGGGCTTCCTTCTTCGGCATTGCTTCAAAATCGCCAGCGTCACGCATGCGCTGATAGTCCTTCATCTTTGCGACGCGCTTGGACATGGTCTGGAAATTGGTGAGCATGCCACCGAGCCAGCGCTCGTTCACATACGGCATGCCGCAGCGCTCGGCGTAACTACGAACTGGATCTTGGACTTGCTTTTTGGTACCCACGAAAAGGATCGTGCCGCCGTCGGCCACGAGATCGCGCACAAAGTTGTAGGCAGTTTCAATGCGGCCGAGCGTCTGCTCGAGATCAATGATGTAAATGCCGTTGCGCTCGCCGTGGATGAATCGCTTCATCTTCGGATTCCAACGGCGGGTCTGGTGACCAAAATGCACGCCGGAATCGAGCAACTGACGCATGGTGACAACTGGTGCCATGAGGGTGTTCCTTCCCATCGGTTCGGAGAGTCGCAGGCTCGTGCTGGCGTCTTCCTTGGTGGAGACGACCGTGGGGTGCACGGCTGCGGGGTATGTAGAGAAATGTCGATCGGGTGATCAACATGCCCAACGGATGCTGGGCCAAGTGAGGAGTGTACGGGAGGGCTGGGGAAGAGAGCCAGCCCACACTTGGTGGCCGAGCAGGCAAACGCTTTGCCCTTCAGTCGGCAGGAGGTAACGGGAGCATTCCTGCGGCAATTGCCGCCGTGGCCCCAGCTACGGCTTGGCCGTAGCGGAGAGTTTCAGCAGTGAGAAATGCTGTGGCCGCCTGACGGAGGCCCTGACAACTTGGGCCCATTCCGGCCACAGCAAGGCCGATTTCCCTTGTGGCCGCCGGGCTTGAGGGCAATGAGCCATGAGCCTCTTTGCCCAGCGCGGTTGGGAGGATGATGCGGAAATCTGCGGCCGAGTCAAGAGCGGCCGAGCCGGGCACCACCAGATCTCCTGATCCACCAATCGTGGCGAATCTGACGCTTTCGGGCATGGGACGACGGTGGAGTTCATCGATGATGATCGAGGTTTCCGCCAAGTCGGCGAGTGCGGGCAAACGATTATCAAGTTCATCAGCAATTCCTGCCGCCCGAATTTGCGATAGGGCTGCGGTGCCGCCGGGACTGTCACCTAGAGCCACGATGCCGGTGGCCAGCGGCGCACCGCGCTGAGGGGAGGAGACTGCAACCAGGTTCTTCACCTCGGCAGGTAGCCGCGCTTCAGCTTCCGCTCGCTCAAGAGCGAGACGAGCGACGACCCCACCTTGGGAATGAGCCACAACATCGATCGGTACTCCTGGTTGCGCTGCGGCCACCGACTGCAACAACGTCGATAAACGGTCTGCAGACGTGCTGACAGATTGCTGACTATCAAGCGCAGTGAAACCCCGTTGCGCTATCGCTTCAAGGGGGCGGACCGAAATATTTCGCATCAATTCAGGATCTTCGGCGCGGTTATCGATTCGGGGAGCCTGTCCGCCTGCGTATGAATACCGAATGACATCGGCATCGGCGTACCCCAAATCCTGTGTGTTGATTTCCCAGGCTGTGTTCGCATCACTTGATGTGCCAAGACCGCTCACAAGCACAACGAGTCGCCGAGTGTTATGCGAGGAGACTTTGACTGAAGATTCAGTGCACGACTGCTGATCTTTTATCCATTGCCGAAGCGCATCAGTGAAGCGCATCGTATGAGTCGTAGGGTTGAGTTCAACCATGTAGTGCCCAACCAACGCAGTGGTTTGCGATGCCCACGCTGAAGTTACAGAGAGAGCGGCGGCACCTGTGTTGAGAAATACGTTGAGGAGCGATTGTCGTTCCTGTGCACCAAGGCTCTCGAGCCCTTGATCGGTTCCCGGTACGAGGCGTATCGAGGGAACTAATAAACCAGCAAGTAACGCTTCAGGATCGAGGTAGGTGCCATCGGGTGATCGAACACCAAAATGAAAGGGCCCTTTCGTGATTGCAACAACATCGCCAACACGAACCCGATCCCCAGAAACAACTTGGAGAGAGTCAACGAACGAATAACTCGTGCGGAGTCCATCGGCATGTTCCACCGTGGCATGGAGTTCGCCGCCGACCTGTCCGGCGAAGATCACTCGGCCATCGGCTGCAGCCAAAACTTGCTCCCCCGGCTGTGTACCGAAGTCAATACCTCGGTTGCCCGACATCCACGGTTTGGGTGGTGGACGAAATCCGTCGACAATCGGCGCCGAGGATGGGCTTTTGTAGATCACGAAAGACGATGCCTCATCATCTGCACCTACTGGAGTCGCGAGGGCCACCAAAGAAAGTGTGAGCACAAGAACGAACACGATCCTTGGCGATCGCTTCAGAATAGTAAAACCCTCTAGATATCGTGACTGCACATAGATCCTTCCGGTTGTGATTTCTCACCGGGGAAGGAAATATTTTTGCGACTTGATTAGGCCCGAGGATGGGTTGAATCGACGACCGATCGCAATCGCTCTTTACTCACATGTGTGTAGTGCTGGGTTGTCGAAAGATCAGAGTGGCCAAGAAGTTCTTGTACCGCACGAAGATCTGCACCGCCATCGAGAAGGTGTGTCGCAAACGTGTGACGGAGCGCATGAGGATGAGTTGGCGAAGGCGCACGGCGATCAAGTAGGCGTCTCACGTCGCGGGTGCCAAGACGCGTGCCTTTTTGATTGAGAAAAACTGCGTCAGCGGGAGACGAAGCCGATGCCATAACGCGTCGACCGTGACCAAGCCATTGCTCGAGGGCATCAACCGCCGGCGCACTAAGGGGAACCACGCGCTGTTTTGATCCCTTGCCCCACACGACGACACGTCGGCGAGGAAGATCGAGATCTTCGGGACGAAGACCGCAAACCTCTGAGACGCGCAAACCACTTCCATAAAGAAGTTCGAGTACGGCATCGTCGCGCGAACGGATAGCAGGGGAATCGTTAGCAGTTGTTCCCGGAGGATTATCTAGCACTTGAATAAGTTCCTCGTCTCGAAGAACTCGTGGCAAACGACCCGTGGAGCCAGGCGCGCTCAGCCCGGCAGACGGATCGGCAGGGAGATGATTGCTACGTACCAGCCATGAAAAATACCGACGTAACGCTGATGCTTTTCGGGCAATTGTGCGCCGAGCGAGCTTCCGAGTGGTCATTGCTGCGATGTAGCGCCGCAATGTTGCACGGGTGACGAGGGCCGGAGATTCAATTTCTTGGCGAGTAACCCAATCTGCGAATTGATCGATATCGCTCCGGTAGGCGCGCAGTGTCGCTGCCGACACCGATGTCAGCGACGCCTCAAACTCGTCGAGAAACCATGGATCAGCATCAACAGCCACAATCAAAACTGTAACGGTGGCCGATGAACAAACATCCGGATGCTCCGATAGCCGGGGAAAATCGGTCATTGTGCTCCCCCACGAGCGATGCGCTCGATCCAGCCAGAACGCTGCGCTACCCATCCGTCAGTTTCAAGTTGAAGCAAAGCAAGCATGACAACTCCTAGGTCGAGACCCGTTGAATCAATGATCTGCTCAACGGGAATTGCTTGCCATGGAAGTGCTTCAAGAACTTTTTTTGCGTTTCCGATCGGAGATGGCCGCTGTTCGGTTGCAGTTCGGCGACGCTCGGGTTGAAGCCCGAGTGCGAGCAGCACATCGCCCACATCTCGAACTGGCCCACACCCATCGAAGAGCAGTTGGTTCGTGCCCGCAGAGCTCGGGGCGGTAATCGGCCCCGGTACTGCCAAAACCGTCCGACCTCGACGCGCGGCTTCAACAGCAGTACCCAGTGCTCCACCGGTTGATTGCGACTCGACGACCACAACAACATCGGCGAGTGCAGCGATGATCCGATTTCGAGCCGGAAACTGCCACGCCACTGCCGATGCGCCCAGCGGATATTCACTCATCACAACCCCACGTTCAGCCACTGCCCGCCACAACGCACGATGTGCCCGCGGGTAAATATGGTCGAGACCGCTTCCGACAACAGCAATTGGTGGTGCGCCGTCGACCGCGAGCGCACCAGCGTGAGCTGCTCCGTCGATACCCAGTGCCAATCCCGAAACCACTGCGACACCTGCGAGAGAAAGTTCCCGGGCGAACTCATTTGCCACATCAATTCCGTACCGTGTGGCACGACGAGTTCCAACGATGGCAACACGGGTGCCGGCCAATCGATCGATATCGCCCAACCAAAACAACACAACCGGCGCATCGTCGTCTTGGGCAAGGACATCGGGAAACGAGGCCGACCATTGCGTCATCACGCCAATGCCTGCGTCAACATGAGCTTGCCAGTACGCCCCCGGGTCTATCGACCGGGCCGCAGTTCGCCACTGGCCACAAAGTCCGGGTTTGATTCGGGCGGAAACACCTGCCGATAGCTCATTGGGCAACGTTCCACTGAGTACCGAGCGCCACACCATTTCTGGTTCGCCAAGTGCGAGCAATGATCGAAGTCGGGCCGGGCCTAACCCGGGCAAGCTTGATAGTGCGACGACCCACGCCTCTTCAGGCAATCGTTGTGCCGACATCTAACTCGCTACCGATCGGGCGAGAAAGGCCGGGTCGCTGCGCAGATGTAACGCACTCGCCACATGTTCTGCGGTGAGAGCACCTTCATAGCGCTCAAGATCAGCAATTGTTCTTGCCACTCGCCACACGCGCCGCATTCCCCGGGCCGAAAGGCGGCCAGATTCAAGACAGCGCTCGATGAGCTTGGCCGCGTCGGTCGAAAGCGGCGACGTAGTTTCAAGCGCAGAGCTCGACAATTCAGCGTTGCACTTCACTCCACGACTCTGTGCGCTCGCCCGAGCAAGACGCACGCGCGCCGCTACGACTGAACTTGCCTCGGCCGGCTCGCCGCCGATTAGTTGACGGGGGTCGGCCCGATGCACATCGATCCGCAGATCGAACCGATCGAGAAGTGGGCCCGATAACCGGCGGCGGTAACGCTCGAGCGAACGATCGGTACAGCGACACGCTGATGGCACCACTCCCTCTCCGCACGGACAGGGGTTCATGGCCCCAACCAACAAAAACCTTGCCGGCAATTCCACTCTCGCCTCGGCCCGTGCAATCCGTATGACACCCTCTTCAAGAGGCTGACGCAGTGAGTCAAGAACCACGGCACCGAACTCGCCCATCTCATCAAGAAACAGCACTCCCCCGTGAGCCATTGAAATTTCTCCGGGGCGAATCCGGTGGGTTCCGCCACCGACCATTGCCACAGCGCTCATTCCGTGATGGGGGGCACGAAGAGGAGGTCGACGCACAAGGCCCCCGATGATCCTCGCTCCGGCTGCGGAATGCACTCGAGTTGCATCGAACGCCGTGGCATCGTCGAGATCAGGCAACAGACTCGGTAGCCGGTCAGCCAACATTGTTTTGCCGGATCCGGGTGGCCCCACCATGAGCAGGTGATGTCCTCCGGCGGCGGCAACTTCGATCGCAAAGCGAGCCATTGGGTGACCACGAACATCGGAAAGATCGGGACCGTCACTCGGCGGAGCGATGAAGGTCTCGTCGGGAGGCCGAGGCCACGGTGCTTCTGCTTTCAAGGCATCGACAAGTTCTCGTAAATTTGTTGCACAGCGAACTTCGATGCCGCTCACCAATACCGCCTCGGAATATGAGGCAGGAGAAACGATGACCTCAGGCGGGGTGCACGCTGCCGCCAGGGAAAGGGCCCCGGGCACGTGACGCAATGAGCCGTCGAGCCCCATCTCGGCGAGAAACGCTCGGCCGGCAACGACCTCGGCTGAAAGTTGCTCGCTGGCAACAAGTACTCCGATGGCGATAGCAAGGTCGAGCGAGGATCCAATTTTGCGCAAAGAGGTTGGCGCAAGGTTGACCGTTGTGCGGCGATCAGGCCAGGTGAACTCAGAACTCAGGAGCGCAGCACGCACACGATCCCGAGCTTCTCGACATGACGCGTCAGGAAGACCGACAACCGTAAATGCGGGTAACCCGTTTGAAACGTGAACTTCGACGGTAACGGGGACGCCATCGATACCTGACAATGTCGCCGACGCAATGGTGGCAAGCATCGAACCTCCGAAAACACTCTGCGATCGAAGGGCGACTGTTTCCGCCGAGAGAACAACTCTAGAAACTCATTCGCACCACGCGCACGGGTCAAACGCCCCGTTATGCAGTTGTGTTAGGAGTTATTACCCAATACCTCGCGTGTAAAACGACTCACTGCCGTGATCTGCTCGGTTGTTAACTTTTTCGAATACCCCGGCATTGAGCCTTTACCTTTTGCGATATAGGCGACCTGATCTTCGATATTTGGAAACGCCACAGTCACGACGCCGGCGAGTTTCTTTCCGAAGCCACCGCCGCCAGATGCTCCGTGGCAACTCGCACAGTTTTGCGAATAAATCTTCTGACCTTCGACGAGCACGGGATCACCGACCGGTGCCGCCGGCGAAGTGCTGCTGCTGCCCGAACAGGAGGCCGCAACGGTGACACCAACGACCAAGATCAGCCCAGCAGCGAGAATTCGGGGGGAGCGCATAGCAAATGACGTTACCAGTGCCTAAATCGTTCTCCACGTTCAGGGCGGGGTCAGGAACAGGGAATACTTGGGCTGTGGGATTTAATCCGCATCGCCAACAACGCCGCACTCCGTTCGATTACGTCATGGTCGGTGCTGCTCTTGCCGTCTGCCTCGGGCTCATCATTTGGGCCTTGTTCGGTTGATATGGCCAACGACCATGAAGTCGATCCGATGGGGCTTGAAGTTGATGTTCGTCGCGTGCAGCCGTACGAGGCGAACAAGTCTTATCTTTGTCCCGGCTGCAACCGAGACATTCCCTCGGGAACGGGCCATATTGTTGCCGTACCCACCGACGCACCTGACCTTCGGCGACACTGGCATCGCGGCTGCTGGACAAACCGCCACAATCGCCGTCCCGGCCGCGCCTGACTCTTCTCCCAATTTTTTCACGATCACGACTTCGAGCAAAGTGAACTTCGCATGGAACTGATATTCATTCGTCACGGACAGCCGCAATGGGAAATCGACGGAGGCGGCGTTGATGACCCCGTCCTTACCGATATCGGTCACCGCCAGGCAGCGTTGCTTCCCTCGTTCTTCGAGGATCTCCCGATCGATCGCCTTATTGTCTCGCCCCTCAAACGAGCACAGCAGACCGCCCAGCCCCTCATTGATGCTTTTGGACTTGAACCCGAAACGCAAGACTGGATTGCGGAAATCCGCGCACCTGAATGGCAGGGCACACCATCAGAGATAATTGGAAAAGCGTTCGCTGAACAACGTCAACGACCGCTCAATGAACAATGGGAGGCAATCCCTGGCGCCGAATCGTTTCTCGAATTTCATACGCGAGTCGTTGGCGGTCTCACGGCATTTCTTGACGATATTGGCTGCACAAGAGCCCGAGGATTTCCCCCACTGTGGAATATGGTCCACGAAGGGCCGCGCATTGTGTTCGTTGCCCACTCGGGAGCAAACGCTGTCAGCCTCGGTCATCTTCTTGGCATCGAACCAGTGCCATGGGAATGGGAACGATTCGTTTCGTTCCATGCTTCAATCAGCGTTGTGCGCCCGATGCACATCGCATCATCGTTGTCATTCAGTCTCTTTCGGTTTTCCGAGACTGGACATCTTCCCAAGGAACTTCAGACCCGCTAACAGCCAGCACGCTATTTCTTCTTCGTGCCGTGAGACTGGCCGTCGGTACCATGCTTCTCGCGGTGGCGATGCACGGCAAGGGCCCCGCCGACGATGCCAGCCGCATTACGCAGTGACGCCGCAACTACTGGCGTTCGGCAGGTCAGATTTGGAATGAACTTGTCGGCTTTCTTCGAAATACCCCCGCCGATGATGTAGAGGTCAGGCCAAAAAAGTTTCTCGACCGAGCACAGGTACTCATCAACTCGTGCTGTCCACTCTGGCCAGTCCAGCTCGAGTCGTTCGCGAACAGACGCCGCCGCCCATTTTTCTGCATCGCCGCCACGCAACCACAGGTGACCGAGTTCGGTATTCGGTACGAGCGTTCCGTCGATCATGAGTGCTGAACCAATACCGGTGCCCAATGTGATCGTGAGAATCACACCGGACTTTCCGCGGGCTGCACCAAATCTTGTTTCGGCTTCGCCCGCAGCATCAGCATCGTTCACCATTGTCACGGGGCACCCAGTGGCATCGCCAAGAATTCGCGAAGCATCGGCATCAATCCATGACCTGTCGACATTGGCCGCAGTGTGAACCGTGCCGCCCTTTACAACTCCCGGGAAGGTGCAACCGATTGGGCCTGTCCACTCGAAATGCTTTGCGATCTCAGCCACTGCTATTCCAACCGAATCGGGTGTCGCTGGTTCAGGAGTGAGTAACCGCAGGCGATCAGTGACGAGGTGACCCTTCTTGGTATCGACAACGGCACCCTTGATACCAGTGCCGCCGATATCAATTCCCAAAACCTTCACCGGCCATCCTCCTTATCTTTGAACGACGAGTCTTCCACGCCGCTTCCAGCCGCGTACCGGCAGTCCCTCACGAGCGACCGCGGCCTTTGCGGTAGCGCCGAATAAGCGAACTCGTTGACGAGTCATGCCCGAGGTCTGGTGATTCATCGACAGTGAGTTCGGGAATAATCGCCTGAGCAAGTTTTTTGCCAAGTTCGACTCCCCACTGATCGAATGAGTCGATTCCCCAGACCGCACCTTGAACAAACGTCTTGTGCTCATAGAGCGCAATAAGTTGGCCTAGAACTTTTGGTGACAGTTCAGGTATGAGAATTGATGTTGTTGGATGGTTGCCCGCAAAAGTACGAGCAGCAATCTGCGCTTCGGGAACACCATCGGCTCGAACCTGTTCAGCAGTTCGACCGAAGGCTAAAGCTTCAGGCTGAGCAAAAAAGTTCGCCATGAAAATATCCTGATGACTTCCGATTTCATGTGCCGGAGAAATCAACCCGATGAAATCGGCGGGAATCAACTTCGTTCCCTGGTGAATTAGCTGATAGTAGGCATGCTGCCCGTTTGTTCCGGGTTGACCCCACACGATCTCACCGGTCTGAGTGCCAACAACACGCCCCCAGCGATCGACAGACTTTCCATTGCTTTCCATCGCTAACTGCTGCAGATAAGGAGTGAGATGTGCGAGGTAATGACTGTAGGGAAGGACCGCGAGGGTTTGGGCTCCGAAGAAGTTGTTGTACCAAATCCCAATGAGACCAAGAATGAATGGCAGGTTCTGTTCCATCGGAGCAGTTCGGAAATGCTCATCAATCAAACGGAAGCCCTCGAGCATCTCAATGAAGTGATCAGGGCCTATGGCAATCATCAGTGAAAGCCCAATTGCTGAGTCATAGCTATATCGACCGCCCACCCAATCCCAAAAGCCAAACATATTGGCCGTATCAATACCGAACTTTTCGACTTCAGAAGCGTTTGTGGAAACGGCAACAAAATGTTTCGCTATGGCGGCATCGTCACCAAGGGAGGCGAGGGTCCACTTACGTGCGCTCTGTGCGTTTGTCATCGTTTCGAGCGTTGTAAATGTCTTCGATGCAATAACAAACAATGTTTCGGCAGGATCAAGATCACGGGTGAGTTCGTAAAACTCGTTGCCATCGACGTTGGAAATAAATCGAACATCGATATTTTCTTGCGCGTAGGGAAGCAAGGCTTCATGAGCCATACGAGGGCCTAAATCACTGCCGCCAATGCCAATATTGACCACCGTGCGAATCCGCTTACCTGTATGCCCGGCCCACTCGCCCGACCGGACCTTTTCAGAAAATGACGACATGCGCTCAAGAACCTCGTGCACATCGGGAACGACATCGTGGCCTTCATCAGAAAACACTGTGCCTTTGGGTGCCCGCAGCGCAACGTGGAGTACGGCGCGATCTTCCGTGACGTTGATGTGCTCCCCGGCCCACATTGCATCTCGCAGACCTTCAACGTTGGCGCGGCGGGCAAGCGCGAATAATTTACTTAGCGTTTCGTCAGTAATCCGATGTTTCGCATAATCAACATAGAGATCGCCTACTTCGAGATTCAGCCGCTCACCACGGGTGGGATCCGACTCGAACATTTCTCGCAGGTGTACATCTGCAACCTGCGCCTGATGCGAAGCGAGTTCCCACCATTCAGTGCTTTGTTCGATTGGTTGCGGGGCATCAGACATCGGTACTCCTAAGTTCACGTGAGGGATATGACGAATCGAGCAGTAAAGCGTTCCCCGGGGGCAACCATCGGAGTGGTCCCCGCACCGAGTGCATTAATTGGTGAGGTCATAGGTTCAATAGCAACAAAGTCTGACCCGACCGGTGAGTAGATCTGAGCAAACGGAAAGTTTTTATCGAACACCACCGTCAGTCGACGTCGACCTGACGCCAACAACATCTGGCGATCGCGTCCGAGGCGATAGGCATCATCAAATAATTGATCTCCGAGTCGACTGATTGAAGCCGATTGTCGCTCTTCTTCGCCTGTTGGTATGCCCCGTTCATCGAGAATCATCCGATGTCGTGCTGGCATTCCCAATCGAATGCGTGTGCGTTCACTATCGGGGAGGCAAAAATATGGATGCCAGCCAAAACTGACGGGAACGGAACGCCGTCCGGTTGCACTCAGCGTTGTTGAAACCATCAGGCGCCCCGGCGTAACCGTGAATCCCACAAGTAGTTCATGGGGAAAGGGGAACCCAGCCATAATCTCTTCATCGGCCCCAGCATTAAATTTGGCGATCATCGATGCGGAGTTGGATTGGCTCTTGACCGAAACCAACTCCCAGCCTGGCCGACCGACCAACATCCCGTGTATCGGGAGACCGTTACCGTCACGGTGAATCGGGACCTCTGAAAGATTGACCGTTCGCGAACCGACCCGATAGGTCGAGCTCGACAATCGATTCGCCCACGGAGAGAGAACTGGAAGGCCGGTGGTGTGCCCCCTGCGAGCAACTGCGCCGCCGCGAAAGTCGAGAAATGATCGCCCCTTGTGTGTCAGTGACGCACCAACAAGTCCGAGTTCCGGCATCACCGAGAACTGTGTTGATCCTGCGGAGAGAGAAACGGCGGCGACGCCGTCAATGGTTGAGACGAGCACCGAACCATCGGCCAAAGGTTCAGTTGCCACTCGCCGGCTTCTCGTCGTGGCCGCCGAATTGCTTCCGCATCGCTGACAACAACTTGTCTGCGTAATCGGCTTCGCCCCGCGACGTGAACCGCTCGTAGAGCGAGGTCGTGAGAATCGGTGCAGGAGCTCCGATATCGATGGCGGCGAGGCTCGTCCAACGCCCTTCACCGGAATCGCTTACACGACCGGCAAAGGTGTCGAGTTGCGGATCTTCAACCAATGCCGCTGCCGTGAGATCAAGAAGCCAAGACGCAACAACGCTTCCGCGACGCCACACTTCAGCGACAGATTCGATATCGATGTCGTACTGGTAATACTTCGGTTCACGCAGCGGTGTGGTTTCTGCATCGTTATCGCGGACAACTTTTCCAGCATTGGCGTGTTTGAGGATGTTGAGGCCTTCGGCATAGGCCGCCATGAGTCCATATTCGATGCCGTTATGAACCATCTTCACGAAATGCCCGGCACCGGCAGGCCCGCAATGCAACCAACCCTGCTCCTCGGGAGTGAACTCACCGGCGCGACCTGGCGTGCGTTCTGCATCGCCAACGCCAGGAGCGATCGTTCGGAAAATTGGCTCAAGGTGCTTCACGACCTCGTCCTCGCCGCCGATCATGAGGCAAAAGCCACGGTCAAGCCCGAAGACGCCACCACTGGTTCCGACATCGACATAGTGCAGGCCTTTTGGAGCAAGCGCTTCGGCCCGATCGACATCGTCTCGGTAATAGGTGTTTCCTCCGTCGATCACGATGTCGCCCGAATCCATGAGGGCGGCCAAATCATTCACGGTGCCCCCGGCATAGGCCGCTGGGACCATGACCCACGCGGCTCGGGGAACATCGAGTTTCGCGACGAAATCAGCGAGATCGCTCGCTCCTGTAATGGCTTCGCTCTCGGCTGCGAGCGTCGATACTGCGCCAGCATCGACATCGAATACAACACAGGTATGACCATCACGAACAAGTCGACGGACAAGGTTCGCACCCATTCGCCCCAGACCCACCATTCCTAACTGCATCAGATTCCTTTCGATCCCACCGGAGAGCAGGGCCCCCATACTGCCAAACCCGGCAACGGTGCGCGGCCGGAAGCCATTGACCTGTCAGGTTCCCATTGGCTTGTGGCAAGGTTTGGCGTTCAGGGACAAGGAACGTGCAGATGACCAGCCAACGAGATGACCACTCTGGTCTACCCGTGAGAAATCGAACCGCCCGCCAGGTTGGGGCAATAAGTTGCGCCATTCTTTTCTTTCTCACATTTACTTTGGGCGTCACTGCGATGTGGGCTCGCATGACCGTGTTCGATTCAGCCCGATTCTCCGAGCGTGCTGACAGCGTCCTCGATTCCAATGCCGTCCGGTCCACATTGGCTAATGACTTCACCGATGCCATTATCAACACCGGGCCATCGAGTCTTGCCTCGTTTCGTACTGTCATCCGTGCGGCGCTCGACCCCATTATGGAGACTCCTGCGTTTCGAACCATTTTCCGCAAGGCAATCGCCAATGGCCATGATTCTCTCTTCACTCGCAATGGCAATGCCGCTGTTATCAACTTGAGCGAGGGGCTTAACGTCCTCGCAGGGAGCCTCCAAGCCACCAACCCTGACCTTGCAACTTCCATTCCTTCCGGATCAAGCGATGCACTCATCTCTATTGGAGATCGCGCCCAATCTCTTGGACTCTGGCGTACCGCAGAGAAATTCACACTTGCCGGCGCTGGGTTTCTCATTGCCGCCGGAGTCTTCGCCCTCGGGTCAATCCTTCTCAATCCCGATCGGCGTCGGGGAGCATTTGCTCTTGGTATCGCGGGCGCTCTCAGCGGCGTCGTCATGTTCACGATTGCGACTGTTGTCCCCACCATCGCCGGCTCCTACGCCAGTAATTCAGAGACCGAACGGGCGTATATCTCTGCATCAAAGATCTTTGTAAGCGATTACCGACTGTTATCAATCTGGTTTATTGGCTTTGGCGTAGTCATATGCGCATTTGCGACCGCTTCAGCACCGCATGGCGAGATTCCCACGATTACGTCGACGCTCAAGCGCCTCAGTGAATTAGCGCAACGCCGAACGCCGACCTCGCAGCGCGATCGAACTATTCGCGCCGTTGTTCTTATGCTGATTGGGCTATTGCTGATTGTGGAACGGGATACCGTTCTACCCATTGTCGTCGTAATCGCTGGGGCAATCGTTGCCTACGTCGGAGCGGTGCAACTTCTCGCAATTGTCGGACGAGTATCAGACACAACAGCACGCGACGAGATAATTCATAGCGTGAAGCACATTTCGCTGCGCAGCCCCGTCATCAGGATCGGACTATTCACAATCGTAATGCTCGGAATAATCTCAATCGGGGCCTGGTTTACAACCGATGATGCCCGACAAAAAAGTAGCGATAACGGGCAACAAACCTGTAATGGATTTGCTGAGCTGTGCAACAAACCGCTCAACGAGGTCGCATTTCTTGGCGCCCACAACTCCATGTCAACCGCTGCAGATTCTGGCTGGTTGTTCTATGAGCAGACCAAAAGCATTCCTGCACAGCTCAACTTCGGCGTACGAGCGTTGCTAGTGAAAACGCATTACGGCATCTCAACAACCGTGAATGTGACAGGGGCAAATTTAGTGATCACCGATTCACTTGCTGAACTCACACAGGAACCGACAGACGACGATGATCAGTTCACAGTCGCCCAACAAGAACAAGCGAAACAATTGCAATCAAGCGTCAAGGTAGACCCAAACCTGCGTGACGTGTATCTGTGCCATGTCTATTGCGAGTACGGAGCCACCAAATTTTCGACGGCTCTGGGCTATACCCGCCAGTTCTTGGTGGAGAGTCCCGACAATGTCATCATGTGGTTCATCGGTGACTATGTCTCGAAGGCCGATACTGAGAAAGCACTTCGCGAAGCAAAATTATTTGATCGGGTCTGGTTCTACGACCCGAGTCAGCCGCTACCGACCCTTGGCGAACTCATTAAGAGCAACCGCAACATCATCATGCTGTCGGAGTTCAGTGGCGCGCCTCCGGCGTGGAACGTCCGCGGGTACGGAATCTTCCAGGACACGCCGTTTACCTTCCCGAAGGAATCAGAACTCTTCGCCCCGGGCTCGGCCCGCTACACCGGAACCGCAACCGTTGATGGCCCCGTCCCCGCCACTGAATCGGGACCGGACGACACCGAGCAATGGACCAAGACCTGGGCCGGCATCTCAAGTTGCGCCCCGAATCGGGGGACCCCTCGTTCGCCCCTCTTTCAGATCAATCATTGGGTGACCCCTGCAGGAGGGGCATCCACCGTCGAACAGGCCAAGATCGTCAACTCCTACGACGTTCTCATGCCTCGGGTGAGAGATTGCATGGCTCAGCGGAACAAATTTCCCACAATTATCGGTGTGAATTTCGTTGAGACCGGCGATGCGCTTCGAGTTGTCAACGAGCTCAATCGGGGCGGCTGAAGCCAAGACCTGATCGGGTGGGCCGACGGGCCCGGGGGCCGATAGGTTCTCTTCCCTAAGCGTCCGGCCGATCCGGGCGACAAGAAGGGGAAGTCATGCTGACGTTCGACAAGTTCTTCATCGGGGGCGAGTGGGTTGAGCCCGCCGGCAACGAGACCCTCAAGGTTCTCTCGCCGACCACCGAAGAAGTCATTGGTTCTGTTCCGGTCGCTACCAATGCCGATATGGACCGAGCCGTCGCCGCCGCTAAAGCGGCACTTACCGGCCCGTGGGCCGATTACACCCCGCAGCAACGTTCCGCTCTGCTGACGAAAGTGGCTGAACTCCTCACTGCTCGTCAAGAGGAATTCACCAACCTCATCGTTAGTGAAGTTGGTGCTCCGTATTACTTCTCAATGTTCGGCCAGGTCCTGTCTTCGACCATGGTGCTGAATTCTTTTGCACAGCACACCCTCAACTTTCCCTTCGAGGATCGTCGTGACGGCGCCCTTGGCGGACAGATCATCGTGCGCCGCGAACCAGTCGGTGTTTGTGCCGGCATCATCCCCTGGAACGTGCCGCTGTTCATCACCACGCTCAAGGTTGGTCCCACGCTCGCATCAGGTTCGACGATCGTGCTCAAGCCCGCCCCAGAAACCCCACTCGATGCCAACCTCTTCGCTGAGGTGCTCATAGAGGCTGGCGTTCCTGCTGGCGTCATCAACATCGTTCCGGCCGACCGTGAGGTTGGCGAGTATCTCGTCCGTCATCCCGATGTGAACAAGGTCAGCTTCACTGGCTCCACTGCCGCTGGTCGCAAGATCGGCGCCATCTGTGGCGAGCAACTCAAGCGCTGCACCCTTGAACTTGGTGGCAAGTCCGCGGCGATCATCTGCGAAGACGCAAATCTCGAAGAGGCAGTTGGTCACATCATCCAAGGCGGCCTCATGAATAACGGTCAGGCCTGTGTCGCACTCACACGCGTGCTTGCTCCGGCCAGTCGTTACGACGAGATTCGTGATGCTCTCGCCGTCGCTGTTGCCGCTCAGGTTGCCGGCGATCCCTCCGTTCCCGAGAACATGTGCGGACCGCTCATCGCCGAGCGTCAGCGTGAGCGCGTCGAGGGATACATCGCAAAGGGCAAAGCCGAAGGCGCAACGATCGTCGTCGGCGGAGGACGTCCTGATGAAGCAAAGGGCCATTTCGTATCGCCCACGCTTTTCGCTGACGTCACCAATGACATGACTATCGCACGCGAGGAAATCTTCGGACCAGTGTTGTCGCTCATCAAGTACGACACTCTTGAAGAGGCAATCGCGATTGCCAACGACAACGACTACGGCCTTGCCGGTGCCTGCTACACCGCAGATATTGAAAAAGGCATCAACGTTGCTCGCAAGGTTCGCACCGGCACCTTTGGCGTGAACACTGCCCAAGGCATGGACTTCAACGGTCCGTTCGGCGGCTTCAAGAGCTCAGGCGTTGGCCGCGAGCTTGGCCCCGAAGGTATCGAAGCATTCTGCGAGTGCAAGACCATCTCGCTCCCCGGAGGCATCGATCTTCCGATCGGCGGCTGATCAATCCATCACCATTGAGTAGTTCAGGGGGCCGACCATATGGTCGGCCCCCTGCTGCGGTCTACGACTCAACCCGGCGAGGCCCAAGCAACGACGGGGCCAGCGAGATCAACAAGTTCTGCAGTAGCCGAAAGGTCGATGGCAACACTGCTGACGCTAACTCCAGGATCGGATAGCGCTTCAACAAGATTTGAACGGTGGTTTGGCGCAGAAATTAGTTCCGCGTGCTCGCCCCATTGTTCAACAACGATCGTCAGGCCAAGCGCAGACGCGAGATCAAGAAGCCCGTTTTCCAGTGGGCTACCGGGAGCAGTGAGGGCAACCGATCTCGAACCGTCGAGCCCGGCAATGATCGATGCCGCAACCGCAAATCCATCGGAGGCTCGGGCCGGTAAAACCACACGCCCGCCGGCGAGCGGAATGAGACCGCGCGCCAGCCACAAACCTGCGATACCGGCATCGACAAACACAGTGACATCTTCGTCAATCACATCGAAGATATCGAGCACTGCACGCACGGGATGCAGGGGCGAATTGCTATTGGAGCGATGATCACCAAAGACTGCCGCACATGCACCGACCAACGCTGAACGCTCAAGGCGCTGCTGCGGTTTGGGCCAGTCGGTAGCCAGAAACGGCAGATGCCAGGGCTCAACTTCGAGAAGTTGGGCATTGAGTGGGAGCGACTCTCCCAGTTCGTCTTCATCAACACCAACCGTGATTACAAGTTCGCATTCGTCGAGGCCACCCAATGCTGGATCATCGAGTTGCACGCCCACAACGCCACACCATGCCGGATGATCAAAAGCAACGATACCGACCGCGCCCATTGTCGTCATCACTCCGGCACCAGTACGCGTCACAAAATCAGCCACATCGTCAGCAAACCCATCACGCAAAACGCCAGGACCAACAAGCACCATCGTTCGGAAGTCACTGAGGCTGGCTGAGAGGCGAAGTAGCTGATCGCTGCGTTGCAGAGCTAGCGGCTGGACACCCTCGGGTACCTCGACAAAGAGGTCACCCGTCAATTCGATTTCCACTGCTCCGAATACTCGCCCCAGCGACCAACCGGCGATCGCTGCAGGTAAATCTTCGATGCCTACACTCAGCGGTTCCGTTTCGCAGCCGGGCTGCGAGGAGATCCGAAGTCGGCGACCGGAAAGCAATGCGATACCTGGACGCAAATCAGGTGCGCGAGCGATACGTCCGTCGGCATCAGCCAGCGCTATTGCGAGAGCATCTGAGGCCACAGAAACCAGTGCAAGCCCCTCAAGGCTTTCGAGGTCATGTCCCGGAGCAGCGAATGCTCGAGTTGCGCCAGTAGCGCGCAAACATCGGGAGACGAGTGACGCAACCGTTTCAGGCGAGGTCACAGGATCAAGTATCGAGAAGAAGGTGCGCAACGCGGCGACGATGCCATGCTGCGTCGCCCCAACTTGCCGCAAGAGCCCATGAACGCTTTAACCAGAAGTGAAGGTCATGTTCAGTGGTGTAGCCAATCGCTCCATGCGTTTGGAGGGCTTTCCGGGCAACGACCTCGGCTGCATCCGATGCAAAGCATTTCGCCATTGAGACCTCGCGCACCACATCGTTGGAATTATTTGCGAGACCATAGGCCGCTGCCCACACTGCAGGACGAGCGAACGAAACCTTGAGTTCGGCATCAGCTAGGTGGTGTTTCACAGCCTGGAAACTCCCGATGGAAACCCCAAACTGCTTCCGATCGACGACATAGGAAACAGCCATTGCAATCAGTTGTTCAGAGAGTCCGATGAGTTGCGCCGCTACTGCGTTGGCGCCTCGATCAAACGCACGGTTGGCGGCTTGCAGGCCAGCCTCGCCTGATGCGATGAGTTCGGCATCGGCCTCGTCCCATTCCGCGCTGAACAATCGGCGAGCGCCATCGACCGATACCTGCGCGGTTGCCCGGACTTTGTCTGCTGGCACTACAAAAAGGCGATCGCCTCTTTGGGCAATAAGAAGGTCGGCAATGTGCATGTCATTTACATAGGGCTGCCCAGCGAGTTGCACTGTTGCAACGACTGAACCATCGGCAATGCCGGGGAGCCACTTTTCAGCAATTGCGGCAGGCGCAACTTCAGCCAAAAGCGGAGCAACAACCGCAACAGTCTCAACTAAGGGGCCGGGGTAGGCGGTGCGGCCGGCCTCAGTGAGGATGGGCAATAAATCAATTTCGTTCATGCCCAAGCCGCCGAATGCCTCGGGGACGGTGAGCCCAGTCACACCCATCTCAGCAAGGGCTGCCCAGGTTGATGCGTCGCGACCTACCGTGTCTTCCCATGACCAGCGCACCTTTTCCGGTGGGCATTCATTGGCAAAGAATTCGGCAACAGCATCGCGAAACAACAATTGATCTTCGGTAAATGCGAAATGCATCTCGGCCTACTTTCGGGGCAGACCGAGCACGCGCTCGGCGACGACGTTGCGTTGAATTTCATTTGTACCGGCATAAATGGGGCCACTGAGTGCAAACTCGAAGCCCTTCATCCACGCGCCGCCATCAACCGCATCGGGTGATGTTTCGATGAGTTCCGCTGATGCACCCAGCAGCCGAAGCGCAGTCTCGTTGAGGTTCACATCGAGTTCCGACCAGAAAATTTTGGTGAGACTTGAACGCGCTCCTTGCGAAACACCATCGACCAAGCCAGTCACGTCGGCAAGAGTCGCTAATCGGTAGGCCTCTGCTTCCATCCATGACTGCGCCACCGCGTCCCGAAGCGAGGGATCATCGAGAGTCGATGACTGACGCTTCCAAAGATCGACAAGTCGATCAGCAGCAGCACAAAAACGACCAGGAGAGCGCAGCGTGAGACCGCGTTCTGAAGAGGCTGTCGCCATGGCGACTCCCCAGCCCTCGTTCACTCCGCCCAACACCAAGTTGTCGGGAACAAATACGTCGTCGAAGAACACTTCGGCGAATCCTTCGTCGCCGTCGAGACGTTCGACTCCTCGGACGGTGATGCCAGCAACATCAAGCGGGACCATGAGATAGGTCATGCCACTGTGGCGGGCTGCATCGGGATCGGTGCGGAAAAGACCGAAGAGCCAGTTGCAGAAGGCGCCACGCGTGGTCCAGGTTTTCTGTCCGTTAATGATCCAACCACCGCGCTCGTCATCACGGGCCGCACGACTTTTAATGCCAGCAAGGTCAGAGCCGGCATCGGGCTCAGACCAACCCTGACACCACAGATCATCGGCCGAGGCCATAGCCGGGAGGAACCGTTCTTTCTGTTCCTCAGTGCCGAATTCAAAGATGGTCGGAGCGAGAAGAAAGATGCCGTTTTGGGTTACTCGCTGGGGGCCACCAGCGCGGTAGTACTCCTCTTCAAAGATCAACCATTCCCAGAGCGATGCACCCCGGCCGCCGTATTCCACCGGCCAAGACACAACCGACCATCGGGCCTCGAACAGTTTCTTTTCCCATTCGACGTGGAGGGCAAAGCCTTCGGCGGTGTCACCAGAGGGCAGACCAACGGGCACATTGGCTTCAAGCCATTGCCGGGCCTCGGCCCGGAAGGCCTCTTCGGTGGCTGTGAATGTCAGATCCATGGGGACTCCATCGGGGGGAACGTTCGCTCCGGGAATGCGATCGTAGGCGGTCATTCATGGGCTGGTCAGGTTCAGCACTGACAGCGACGAACGTCACTACCGAACATTTTTGCTGAACCTGACGGGTCGTCAGGTTTTGTTCTAACGTTTCCTCACCGGGGACAAGCCCCGACACTCGATCCTCTGAGGAGAGCCATGACAACCACCGCTCCCAATCCTGCAGCCATAGACACCACCCGAGTCATTCCCAAGATCGTCAGCGTCGACGACCACATTGTTGAACCCGCCGATCTTTGGACTTCGCGTCTGCCTAAGAAATATGAGGGTATCGGTCCCCGCCTCGAACGCTTGCGTGTCGACAACCTCAAGTTCGATGGCATGAACTACTCCTTCGATATCGTTGAGCCCACTGCTGCTGGCGGAAAGTTTGCTGACTTCTGGTGTTACGAAGACCTTCAGATTCCAATGCGTCGAATCATCACCGCGGTGGGTTTCCCACCGGAAGAGCGCACCATGCTTCCTGTTACCTACGAAGAAATGCGTAAGGGATGCTGGGATCAAACCGCACGACTCGAAGACATGGACGCGAACCACACCGAAGCTTCGCTGTGTTTCCCGACTTTCCCCCGTTTTTGCGGCCAGACGTTCACCGAAGCCAAAGATCGTGAGCTCGCACTGCTTTGTGTGCAGGCCTACAACGACTGGATGGTTGAAGACTGGTGTGCCGGTGCTGGCAAAGGTCGTCTGATTCCGCTCATCATCGTGCCGCTTTGGGATGCCGAACTTGCTGCGGCCGAGGTTCGTCGTAACGCCGCACGTGGCGTACACGCCGTGTGCTTTTCGGAAATTCCTCCGTTCTTGGGCCTTCCCTCGATTCACTCCGGTTATTGGGAACCCTTCTTCAAGGCTTGCGCCGAAAACGATGTCGTTATCAACATGCACATCGGCTCGTCTTCAAGAATGCCGGCGACGTCACCGGATGCTCCCGCTGCAGTGCAGGCAACCCTCAGCTTCAACCACGGCATGGCCTCACTTGCCGACTGGATTTTCTCCGGTGTGCTCGTTCGTTACCCCACACTGAAACTTGCCTACTCCGAGGCGCAAATGGGATGGATTCCTTATGCCATGGAGCGCGCCAACAACGTGTGGAAAGAATTCCGCGGTTGGGCATTCGATAACGACGCTGTGCCCGAACCACCAGAGTTCTACTTCCGTCGTCAGGTCTTCGCCTGCTTCTTCCGTGATGACTTCGGACTGAAGAATCTTGAAGCCGTGGGCATTGACAACGTGGTCTTTGAGACTGATTACCCGCACTCCGATTCCACTTGGCCCAACACCGAGCAGTTTGTCCGAGAGATGTCAACCGATATCGACGACGCCACTTTGTACAAAATCGTTCGAGGAAACGCCATCCGGATGCTCAGCCTTGATCTGGACTGATTACACAACAACCTGAACACAGCGAATGAGGGGGCTACGGTTCAGCCGTGGCTCCCTCTTCGCCTGCAAACGCAAACCGCATACAACCCGCTCGCTCGCTGCGGGCTTTCGGTCCTCCGTTTTGGCGTGATGTCATGTTCTGGATCGCGCTGGCGCTTTCGCTCGTTCTCGGCGCAATTGTTGGCATCGTTTTGCTGATGCTGCTCGGCATGCCCCGCAACGATGCCGGCTGGGCATGGACAATCGGGCTTGCTCTCGTCGGGGCATGGATCGGCTTTGTCATTTTTTCCATGGGCCTCAATTCCGCACGAGGCATGAAGCGGGGTGCCAGCGAAGCTGACCCCGAGCGCGGCGATCGACTCGAAGCTCGTGGCCGGAAAGCCGGAAAGTTCGTCGGTACCGGTATTGCCAAGGTCACTGGCCGTTCCAAGGCCGAGGTAGCGCAAGCCCCTGGGGATTCGTCCCCGACAACCACCGATGACTCCCCCCAACCGACGATCGACGACGCAGCGCGTTCGCTAGGCATGATGATCGGGCGTCGTATCAGCGCCCGAAAGGGCAAGTCGTGACTAACAATCAATGCGATCCAAACGGATACCGAGTCCTTCCACAATCATCTGTCGACCTCTCTCAGTGGTCAACAAGCACAACCGAGGGATTCGAAGGCGATAAACAACAGGGAGCGGCGCTTCTTCCTTCGCTCAACGAGCGCCTCGCCGACCTTCAGACCATGTTGTACGCCGAATCGAAGCACAAGATGCTCATAGTTTTGCAAGGAATGGACACCTCCGGGAAAGACGGAACAATCAAGCACGTGTTTCGCACTATCAATCCGGTAGGCGTAAAAGTCAAAGATTTCAAGCGCCCCAACGATGTCGAACTTGCACACGATTACTTGTGGCGCGTGCACGAACATACGCCCCGCAACGGCAGAATCGTTATCTTCAATCGCAGCCACTACGAAGATGTTCTCGTTGTGCGCGTCAATGACCTCGTGCCAAAGAACATTTGGGAACGTCGCTACGAACACATTCGCGGCTTCGAACAGATGCTGGCCGACGAGGGCACAACCATCGTGAAACTGTTCCTGCACATCTCGAAAGACGAGCAACGAGCGCGGCTACAAGAACGGCTCGATAACCCGGCGAAGCATTGGAAGTTCGAACACGGCGATATCGCCGAGCGGGCCCATTGGGATGCCTATACCGGTGCCTATGAACAGGCGATCGCAGAAACTTCCACCAAGGACGCTCCGTGGTACGTCATCCCGTCTGATCGCAAGTGGTACCGAAACCTTGTGATCTCTCAGTTGCTCATCGACAAGCTTGAGTCACTGGACATGCGCTATCCCGAACCAATCGTTGGTATCGAGAACATCAGAATCAGCGACTGATCACGCGGGTTTTGCAATCGTTGTTACGACTTCAGTTGACGGCGACGAAGCATCTCGAGAACGAACCCTGATCCCAGGAGCAGAATCGCCCAGCCAAAGTAGGAAAGTAAGTCAATGCCAGTAACTGGTAATTCCTGTCCAGCAATGGTGATGACCTGTGGCTTTGGCGTGACCGTCGGATGAATCATTGCCGAGACAACCTGACCGAGTTCGTCTTCCACGACATAGGAAATTGGAGTGGCGACGCCGACGAAGTCGGGTTCCGGGGTGAAGGTCACAGTTCCGTCTGCGTTGATTTCATATTTTCCTTCACCGGCGATGGTGACGATGAGTTCATTACATGCAGGCGGCTTGTCGCTTGGGCGACAGAGACGAAGGGTGCTCATGTCGAAGGGCACCCGGGCATTTCCAGGCGTGTCATTTCCCATGATGGAGATTCGTTGCGCAACGCCCTGTTCAGATTTATCACTGTCATCAAGCAGAACCGGAAGCGGCACAACCGAAGGGGTATAGGTCGAGTGGATAAGACGCCCCAGATTACGGCTCAATTTGAAGCAAGAACCTTGGCTTAGTGGAAGCCTTCTACCGAAACCAGTCGGGCGGTAGCCCGAGCCAACGCGGCAACGGCTTCGTCGTCATCGCCATTTTGGACGGCGGCCTGGGCCTTTTCCAAGGCTTTGCGGGCCCGTTCAACATCGATAGTTGAAGACAGTTCGGCCAGGTCAGACAGGATCTTCACGTGGTCATCGCTGACCTCGATGAAGCCACCGTGCACCGCAGCCTTTTCACTGCCACCTTCAACGAGGGTGATCTCAACAGTGCTGACGGCAAGTGCACCGACGAACGGAGCATGGCCAGCGAGGAACGCGATATCGCCACCACCCACCGTGCGCGCTCGCACCATGGTGGCGTCACCCGAAAACAACGTGCGCTCGGGAGAAACGAGTTCGACGGCCAGAGGCATCAGGCGTTGGCCTCGAGTTCGCGAGCCTTGACCCGCGCGCTGTCGGCATCGCCGACGTTGAGGAATGCCTGTTCCGGAAGATCATCGAGGTCGCCGTTGACAAGCTGCTCGAACGAATCAACAGTGTCTTCGACGGGGACGAAGATGCCGGGCATGCCGGTGAAGACCTCGGCCACGAAGAACGGCTGCGAAAGGAAACGCTGCACCTTTCGGGCCCGGTCAACAGTGATGCGGTCTTCTTCAGAAAGTTCGTCGAGGCCAAGAATGGCGATGATGTCCTGAAGTTCCTTGTAGCGCTGCAGCACTTCCTGCACGCGACGAGCAACGTCGTAGTGACGCTGACCAACAACCTCTGGAGCGAGAATCGTTGAGGTGGAAGCCAACGGATCCACAGCCGGGTAGATACCGAGCGAGGCAATCTGACGTGAAAGTTCGGTCGTGGCATCGAGATGGGTGAAGGTGGTGAACGGTGCCGGGTCGGTGTAATCGTCGGCGGGCACGTACACAGCCTGCAATGAGGTGATCGAACGACCTCGGGTTGAGGTGATGCGTTCCTGCAACTCGCCCATTTCGTCGGCGAGTGTGGGCTGGTACCCCACTGCTGACGGCATACGGCCAAGCAAAGTTGATACCTCGGAACCGGCCTGCACGAATCGGAAGATGTTGTCGATGAACAACAACACGTCCTGGTTCTGAACGTCACGGAAGTACTCAGCCATGGTGAGTGCGGAAAGGGCAACCCGCAGGCGAACGCCGGGGGGTTCATCCATCTGGCCGTAGACCAGAGCCGTCTTGTTGATAACGCCGGACTCCTGCATTTCGATCCAGAGGTCGGTGCCTTCACGGGTGCGCTCGCCAACGCCAGCGAACACCGACACACCACCGTGCTGAGAAGCAACACGGTTGATCATTTCCTGAATGAGAACGGTCTTGCCCACACCAGCACCACCAAACAGGCCAATCTTGCCGCCGGAAAGGTACGGGGTGAGAAGATCAATGACCTTGATGCCGGTCGGGAAGACCTGCGATTTCGGTTCAAGGGTGTCGAAGGCCGGCGGTTCGCGGTGGATTTCCCAGCGCTCTACGTTGGCGTCGGTAAGCGGTGAATCAAGTGGCTCGCCGATGACATTGAACACGTGGCCAAGCACGGCTTCACCAACGGGGACGGTGATGCCATGACCGGTGTTGCGCACTGGGGTGCCACGACGAAGACCATCGGTGGGCTTCATGGTGACAACACGAACTCGGCTGTCGCCGATCTGCTGGGCAACCTCGGACACGACAATGGTGTCGACACCTTCAACGGTGAGTGTCATCTCAAGTGCCGTGTTGATCTCGGGAAGAGATCCTCGCGGAAACTCGACGTCGACCACGGGGCCGGCGATGGCGACCACTCGGCCGTCTTTCAGGTTGTTGGGATTTTCGGTGACGGTCATCGGGGACGTGTCTCCTGTATGAGGCGAATGGTGGGCTCGGACTGGGTTTTTAATTAGTGAATCGACGGGCTGTGGTCAGTGCGATCGAGATGAATTGGGAATGCGTGTTCGGGTTCAAGGTGTGACGGAATGAGTTCGTTCTTTGAACCCTTATCGGCCGACATTGCTTCGGCACCGCCAACGATCTCCATGATCTCGGTGGTGATCGAATCCTGACGAGCCCGGTTCATGATGCGACTGAGCGTGGTCTTGAGATCTTCTGCGTTTTCCGTTGCCGCCTTCATAGCCCGTTGTCGGGAGGCATGTTCAGAAGCCGAGGCGTCGAGCAGCGCCGAAAACAATCGCGACTCAAGATAGCGAGGAAGAATCTCGTTGAGAATGCCAGTCGGTGACGGTTCGTACTCAAGATCGGCCGAGGGCCCTTCAGATTCGGTGATCTCGGGAACCTCAAGCGGAAGGAAGCGCCGCAACACTGCTTGCTGCGTGCCGGCAGAGAGGTACCGGGTGTAGGCCAACTCGACCGACGCAAGTTGGCCAGTCTCGTAGCGCCTACGAATGGTGGCTGCGATATCGCGCGCATTGTCATAAATCGGCTGATCGGTAAAGCCTTCGAACTCCGCATCGACGGTAAGGCCACGAAAACGGAAATGCTTCAGAGCCTTCTTGCCAACGGCAATGATCGAGTACTCACGGCCTTCAGCGCGAGCGGCTTCAATAGCCCGTTCAGCAAGACGAAGCACGTTGGTGTTGTAGCCACCGCACATGCCCCGGTCAGAAGTGATGACAACAAATGCTGCGGTGTTGGCGCCGGGGTTGTCACGAAGTAACGGGTGTTCCTTTGCTGCACCAGCGCGAAGCAGGTCGACAATCACCGCAGTGATTTCGTCGCTATAGGGACGCGCAGAAGCGGCGCGATCCTGAGCCTTCACGACACGAGTGGCCGCAATGAGCTCCATAGCGCGCGTGATCTTCTTCGTTGACTCGACGCTCTTGATGCGCCGACGAAGGATCCGCTCCTGACCACCAGCCATGGCTCAGTCCTCGACCGATCCGGCAGCGACAGTTTCCGAAGCAGCAAACTCCTGCGTAAACGACTCGACCGCACCCTTGAGAGCCTCGGGAAGTTCACCGGTAGAACGAATCTCGTCGAGCAGTGAGCCATAACGACCGCGCATGAAGTCGAGAAGATCGGCTTCGTACCGCTTGACATCGCCAACCGGGATGGCATCGGCGTAACCGTTGGCTCCGGCGAAGATGACAACGACCTGTTCTTCGACAGGCATCGGCGAGTTGAGGTTCTGCTTGAGAAGTTCAACAAGGCGGTAACCACGCTCGAGCTGTGCGGCCGAGATCTTGTCAAGTTCGGAACCAAAGGTAGCGAATGCTTCGAGTTCACGGAACTGGGCAAGATCAAGTTTGAGCGAGCCCGATACCTTCTTCATGGCCTTGATCTGTGCATCGCCACCCACGCGAGATACCGAAATACCTACGTCGACCGCGGGGCGAACACCAGACTTGAAAAGATCGTCTTGCAAATACACCTGACCGTCGGTGATCGAAATCACGTTGGTGGGGATGTAGGCAGAAACGTCGCCAGCCTTGGTCTCGATGACCGGAAGAGCGGTGAGCGAGCCGGCGCCGAGGGCATCGGAAAGCTTTGCAGCACGCTCGAGCAGACGGCTGTGGAGGTAGAACACGTCGCCGGGGTATGCCTCGCGGCCTGGTGGGCGGCGCAGAAGAAGAGACATCTGACGGTAGGCCTCGGCCTGCTTGGAGAGATCGTCGTACACAATCAAACTGTGTTCGCCGTTGTCCATCCAGTGCTGGCCAACTGCACAACCAGCAAACGGTGCGAGGTACTTGAACGGTGCCGGATCGGAGGCCGGAGCCACCACCACAACCGTGTAGTCCATGGCGCCATATTCAGTGAGGGTGCTTACGGTTTGCGCCACGGTTGATGCTTTCTGACCAATGGCGACATAAATGCATTTCACGCCAAGACCCTTTTGGTTCAGGATCGTGTCGATGCAGACCGTGGTCTTACCGGTTTTGCGGTCGCCAATGATGAGTTCGCGCTGCCCACGACCAATTGGGGTCATGGCGTCGATGGCCTTGATGCCCGTTTGTAATGGTTCGTGCACGGGCTTACGACCGGTGATGCCGGGCGCTTGAATTTCCATACGGCGCTGCACGGCCCCAACAAGTGGGCCCTTGCCATCGATCGGTTCGCCAAGAGCATTTACCACTCGACCAAGAAGCGCATCGCCAACTGGCATCGAAAGGATTCGACCAGTGGCGCGCACTGGTGACCCTTCCTCAACCGCAGCAGCGTGCTCGGCATCGCCAACGATGACGGCGCCGATGGAATCTTCGTCAAGGTTCAAAGCGAGACCCACGGTGCCGCCTTCGAACTCAAGAAGTTCGTTCACACCGACATCGGGCAGGCCGGAAACGCGAGCGATACCGTCGCCCACTTCGAGCACTCGGCCGACCTGTGTCGCCTCGAGTTCGGGTTTGAATCCCGCCAGGTTTTTCTGAAGGGCGGCGGTGATATCGCCGGTGTTGATGGTGAGTTCAGCCATTACGGGATCCTCTGATCTCAGAACGATTCGCGGAGTTGGGACAGACGCTGACGAACAGAACCGTCGATGACGGTGTCGCCGATCTGGGTGACGATGCCACCGAGGACGCTTGGGTCGATATCGACCACGACCTCGATCTGCTTGCCAGTCTTTTTCGCCAGTGCGGCGGCAAGACGGGACTTTTGCTCTTCGGTCAGTGCGACCGCCGAACGAACCTGGGCTACAACTTTGTCGCCAGTAGCGGCGTTGCGCGCAAGCATGTGATCAACAATCAGGGGGAGGTCACGAACACGACCGTTCGTGATTGTTGTCGATACCAAAGAGATGGTGAGTGCGTGAGCCTTGCCCTCGAGTAAGTCCTGAACTACCTGGACGCGACGTTCAGCAGGAAGGTGGGGGTCCGAAAGTACGGTGCGCAACTCGTCGTTGCCTTCAATGGTTCGCGATACACGAAAGAGTTCATCAAGCACCTCGTTGCCCGAGCCTTCGGCGCGAACAAGTGAAAGGAATGCATCGGCGTAGAGATCGGTACGTTCGCTCATGACCCTGCCCCCACGCTGTTGATGTAGCTGTCGATGAGTTGGTTCTGCGTTGCCGCGTCAAGGTTCTTGACGACAACCTTCTCGGCCGCACCAAGTGCGAGCACACCGATTTCCGACTGAAGGTCAGATGAGGCTTGCGCCTTAGCCGATGCAGCGTCGGCGAGACCGCGTGCCTTGAGGTCGGCAGCGTCGGTGCCGGCTCGGCTGATGATCTGCGCCTTCACCGTCTGAGCGTCGGTACGGGCCCCGGCGATGATGCGCTGGCGCTCATCAGCAGCGTTAGCAATATTGGCTTCGACCTCGGCCAACTTGGCTTCGGCCGCTGCACGAGTGTCGGCAGCAGACGTGATCTCGCTGCGGATGCGATCGATGCGGGTGTGCCACATCACCTTGACGGGGCCGAGACCCTTCCAAAGGAACAACAGGACGACAATGGTGAACGAAATTGTTCCCCAGATGACCTCGTTGGTATCACCCGGGATGACGACGCCATTTTCTGCTCCAGCGGCGAAAAGGAAATTCATAATTCAGCCCTCTCAGTTCTGGCCGGAGGCGTTGACGAAGTCCTCGACAACACGGCTCTGCGCCGCACGATCAAGAGGCTTTTGAACGACCGCCTCGGCAGCACCGACAGCAATGTCAGTGATGGAGCCAGTGAGTTCAATGCGGGCACGGGCCTTCGCTTCGGCGATTTCAGACGATGCCTCGGCACGGGCCGCAGCTACCGCAGCCTCGGCCGCTGTGATCTGCGTGCGCCGTTCGGCGTCGCCTTCGGCCCGAGAAGCCTCAAGGATGGCCACCGCCTCGGCACGAGCACCGGTGAGGCCGGCCTCATACTGTTCAAGCTTGGCGACGCGCTCGGTCTCGGCTGCTTCGGCCGCCGCGAGATCGTCACGAACCTTGTCGGTACGAGCATCCATCACACTTGTAATGCGCGGGAGCAAAACGAACTTCATCATCACCCACAGCGCGATGAAGAAGACCGCCGCCCAAAGCATCTCGTTGATAGTCGGGAGGATTGGGTTCTTGACTACCTCGGCGTCACCAGCTGCTTGGTCGAGAAGCTCGGTAGCAGTTGTTGAAGCCTCAGCGGCAAATACCAGGATCGAAGCGAGCACGTGAAACTCCTTAGAGCGTGCGTCGGGATAAGAAAGGAAACAACTTCCGTCCGGGAGTCACCCGCCCCACTTGCGCAGGGTCGAGTGCACAACACCCGAATGGAGGATCAGACGAACTTCAAAAGAATGAAAACAACGAAGCCAATGAGGGCAAGGGCTTCGGTGAACGCGATGCCAAGGAACATGGTGGTACGCACCATGCCGGCGGCCTCTGGCTGACGAGCCATAGCCTGAACTGACTGGCCTACGAGGTAACCGATACCAATGCCTGGGCCGAGGGTCGCAAGACCGTAGGCAAGACCGGCGTAACCGGCGGCCGCAATGGACTTTTGGTCGGCGGCCGTGAGGGCCACGGCCTCTGATGCTGCTTGCGCAAGGATGCTCATGAGTAATTGCTCTCCTGTTGTGGGTGTTGCGCCTCCGGCGAGCCCCGGCGACGACATTGGTAGCTATGGAGCGGATGCTCCGACTGCGATTTAGGGATTAGTGCTCTGCGTGCATCGAACTGCCGATGTACACCGAGGCGAGGATGGTGAAGATGTAGGCCTGAAGGAAGGCAACCATGATTTCGAAGCCGGTGAGTCCTATAAGCATGACGAAGGAGAACGGCAACACGACGAGAAGAAGTGACGCTCCCCAAAGGGTGATGCAGAGCACGGAGAAGGTCACAAGAAGAATGTGCCCTGCAAGCATGTTGGCGAAGAGTCGAACAGCAAGAGAGAACGGGCGCACGATGAACGTCGAAAGAAATTCGATCGGCACAACGAGTGGCAGAAGCGCTTTAGGGACTCCGGGAGGAGCCACAGAATTCCAAAAATACTTGAGGCCTTGGTGCTTGATGCCCACGGCAATGAAATAGACCCAAGTGAGTAAGGCGAAAACAGCGGGGCCAGCCATACGGGCATTGCCGGGCATGTGAAAGAACGGTATGACCTCGAAAATGTTTGTGATCAAAATAAAGAAAAACAGCGAGGCGAGAAACGGTAGATAGCGGAGTCCTTGCGGCCCGATGGTCTCGATGATGATGCCGTCGCGGATGAATGCCACGGAACTCTCAACGAGGTTGCGTGTGCCCCTCGGCGCATTCGTTGCCGGCTCAAGGGTCTTGCGACGACTGGCGATCAAAAACAACGCTGTCGTTCCGACAAGAGCGATGAGGTTAATGAGGGCAATTTTGTTAAAGCCGTACCACGAGTCAGCCGGGCCGAACATGTTCGGCCATTCGACGAGGTTCTCGATCGGTGGAAACTCCAGTCCGAAAATCACTTCGAGGTCGACTCCTTGGAAGCAGGTGTGGGTTTAAGTCCGGGATAAGCGAGAGACAGGGAGACACGCTTCATCTCCCAAAACAAAAGACCGAGGTGAGTCGCAACGATGGTGATGCCGAGAGGCACCAACTCAACCCACGATGCTGTCCGGACAAGCCAGATAGCCAGGAAAATCAAAGACAAACGAATCAAATAACCAAACAGTGCTGCACCCATGATAAACGCCGGAGAGATTCTTCCGGCCCAGGACAGCATCGCGGCGGAGAGAACAAAGTTCGCCACCACGATCGCTAGACCATAGGCGGTCGAGAGGGCCCCGTGGACACCCCAGATCAAACCAAATGCAAGGATCAGGATCGGACCAATAACTACCGCCTTTTTCACCATGTCCCGAGCAATCATTACCTCGGGATCATCATTCTCGATGGAGGCCGGAATCGTCATTGCTGCGCCCACGGACCGGTGGCCTCGTGGTGTTCCATTTCTGTTCGGTAGCTGAAGTAGATCTTGGCTACGGCACCAACTAAGCCGAGGACACCAAATGTGATCGTGAGGATCGGCACCGTTCCGAAAAGACGGTCAAGGCCGTAGCCCAAAAGCGCGAGAAGCATCGGAGAAAACGCGAGCTCGTATCCGCCCGTAGTTCGGCCCATTTGCTGTGTGAGTTCACGCTTTGGCGAGATCTTCACTGCGCACCCTAGAAGTTCGGAGGAAAAGTGGACAAGCCGATCACCCAGTCAAGAACACTGAGTTTTTAAAGCCGAACCTGTGGCCCTAACGACCTTGTGAAACTTCGCACAAACTAGGGGCAGAGTCATTTTTCCGCAACTTTTCCTGATTGTTCACCCTCGGGAACCGATGGGGGAACAAACCCGATCGGCCCCGTGGCTTCTGGTCCGTCCGGGCCAGCGCTCCGACGGGCGTCGTGGCCTTCATCGCGGACCAAGCGCCGGCGTTCAAGACGCACCCCCGGGTGCAGGATCGTAAAGAGGGAAAGCAGGATTGCCGCGATACCAAACGGCACGATTCCGTCGCCAGAACCGCTGTAAATGGGCCACAAAACGAATCCACTGAGCAATGCAGTCCAGGTCCAGAGGATGAAAACGCTACGACGGTGCCCGTGGCCGAGGTCCATTAGGCGATGGTGAAGGTGCCCTTTGTCCGCAGTGGAGATACCAGTTCGCGACCGAGCCCTTCGGACAATGGCAAAGAGCGTGTCGACCACAGGCACGCCAAGGATTACAAGGGGAATCAGTAGCGGGGCGAAGAAAAAGAATGAGCTGCCGGAATAGGGGCGATCGAGGCGACCCCCCACAACCATCGTCGATGCCGCCATGAGCAAACCCAAAAGCAAGGCCCCTGAGTCCCCCATAAAAATTTTCGCCGGATGAACGTTGTGCGGGAGGAAGCCAATACAAGCGCCGAGCGCAACGATGGCCACAAGCGGCCCGACGTTGCCTGCGGCCAAAAGCCCCTCACCTCCGAGTTCATACGCGTACAAAAAAAACGTTCCGGCAGCAATCGCCACGATGCCGCCTGCTAGCCCATCCAACCCATCAATGAGATTGATTGCATTCGCCATACCCACAACCCACACGACTGAGAGTAGGTACGACCAGTCGGTGGACAACACAAAAACCCCGGCGAAGGGAATACGAAAGACCAAAATCGAGATTCCGGAAATCACCAACACGCTTGATGCCAACACAATGCCCGCGATCTTCGCTGGCGCCGAAACCTCGCGAAGGTCATCAATTATTCCTACTCCGGCGATAACGATTGCTGCGATCACGAGCCCAAGTGGTTCGGTGCTGCCACTGAAAACGGCGTCGAAAGATCCCAGACACCACGCCGTGAACATTCCAACAAGAACGCCGAGCAGCATTGCAACGCCACCCAAAGTTGGCGTCGATCGTTCATGAACGTGTCGTGCATCGGGACGAACAACCGCGCCAATTCTAAATGCCAACCGACGCATGCCAAACAACGCGACAAACGTCGTCACGGCAACAACCGCTAACACAATCCCGTATGCGCCGATGCTCGGCACGGTGATGAATGCTCCCCGACTCAGCCGTAGGGGGTGAAGTTGGCGCAGAGCGCAACGACGTCTTTGCGCACCGCAGCAACAGCGGCTTGGTCGGTTCGACCACGGAGTGCTCGTGCCATGAGTGAAGCGATCTGAATCATCTCTGGTTCTTTCATTCCTTGCGTTGTGACTGCGGGAGTACCGATGCGAACACCGCTGGTGACAAACGGCGAGCGGGGGTCGTCCGGAATAGTGTTTTTGTTGAGGGTGATTCCCGCAAGGTCGAGAACTGCCTGCGCTTCTTTACCCGTGAGTTCGGCATCAAAACTCCGCAGATCAACCAGACAGAGATGGTTATCTGAGCCTCCTGAAACCAAACGGAAGCCCTCGGCACCAAGTGCTTCCGCCATTGCTGCCGAGTTACGAACGATTTGCTGCGCATAACCCTTGAACGATGGGTCGGAGGCTTCGCGAAATGCAACTGCCTTTGCGGCTATCGCGTTCTCAAGCGGTCCACCCTGCAATCCGGGAAACATCGCCTTGTCAATCGCTGCAGCGTGTTCGGCGCGACTCAAAATGCAACCGCCGCGCGGACCACGCAATGTTTTATGCGTTGTGAACGTCACGACGTCGGCATACTCAACAGGATTGGGATGGGCCCCGCCGGCGATGAGTCCTGCGATATGCGCCGCATCGAACATGAATAGCGCGCCGATTTCGTCGGCGATCTCACGAATTGGTGCGGGGTCGATCATGCGTGGGTAGGCGGTTGCCCCTGCGATGATCATTTTGGGGCGTTCGCGTAAAGCGGTCTCGCGCATTTGGTCCATGTCAATGCGCTCGTCGGCCATTGATACGCCATAGGCAACGAAGTTGTAGAAGCGACCGGAAATGTTTACTGGCGAACCGTGCGTGAGGTGTCCACCGTGATCGAGGCTCAGTCCCATCACTTTGTCGCCCTGTTCAAGAAGAGCCAGATACACACCGAGGTTGGCATTTGCTCCTGAATGGGGTTGCACGTTGGCATGCTCGGCACCAAAGAGTTCCTTGACGCGGTCACGAGCAATATCTTCGATGACGTCAACGATTTCGTTACCGCCGTAGTACCGCTTGCCCGGGTAACCCTCGGAATACTTATTGGTAAGCGCCGACCCCGTTGCTCGCATCACTGCAGGGGAGGTGAAATTCTCCGATGCAATGAGCTGCAAGGTTGTGTTCTGGCGTTCGACCTCTGAGTCGATCAGTCCAAAAATCTTGTCGTCGTTGTCGGCGGGCCAAGGCATAACGGTTCTCCTCTTGCGATGTCCGATTGATCGTAGTGCCGCCTCTTCGGACAGCGACCCGCTCGGCAAGTACCTTGCCGCTATGGCCCCATCACTTGATCCGCGTCTTCCGATCATCGTGGGAAGTGGTCAGATCATGATTCGTGATGCTTCGACCGAACCGCTCGAACCCGCCGAACTGATGGCCGAGGCACTGCGCCGAGCCGAATTCGACAGTGGGGGTAGGGGACTTCTTGCCGGGGCCGACCAAGTCCTGACGGTGAGTGAGCTTTCTTGGCGCTACCGCAATCCCGCCCTTGCCGTGGCCAATCTTGTTGGTGCATCGCCCCGAAGGCTGGCCACATCAGTGGTCGGCGGCAATCTGGCCGGAGTCATGGTGGCCCGCGCTGCCGCCGAGATTCAACGAGGATCAGCCGATGTCATCTTGCTCACCGGAGGAGAGGCCACCCGCACTCGGTCGCGACTGCGCAAAGCGGACGTAGAGCCAGCGTGGTCAACACAATCAGAAGACGTCCCCCCGCCCCAAACCATCGGAGATCTCCGCCCGCTTGTCAATGAAATCGAAACCGAACGCGGCGTGCGGTTACCCGTTCATGTGTATCCGTTGTTCGAGGTGGCTCTTCGAGCGCGACTCGGCCTCAACATTGAGGACCACATCAATCGAATCGGTGCACTGTGGGCTGCGTTTTCCGAGGTGGCGGCGACTAACCCAAATGCGTGGATCCGCACTCCCCTTTCGAGTTCCGAAATCACCTCGGCCAGCCCTGACAACCGAATGATCGCCTGGCCCTACACCAAGAGACTTTGCTCAAACAACCAAGTTGATCAGGGCGCAGCGGTCATTCTCACCTCGGTCGCCGCTGCCGAACGAGCGGGAGTACCTCGTGATCGTTGGGTGTTTCTCCATGCAGGAGCAGAGGCGATCGATCACTGGAATGTCTCGAATCGCGTTGATCTGTGTTCATCACCGGCATTACGCGTAGCCGGCCGCAACGCGTACGCGCTCGCTGGCGTTACATCAGGCGACATTGACCACGTTGATTTGTATTCATGTTTTCCGGCTGCAGTACAAATTGGCGCAATCGAACTTGGACTGATGCCCTCTCACGATGTGGGGGGAGAGGGCTGGGGCGGGGTTGGAGCAACACGGCCGCTCACTGTCACTGGTGGAATGACCTTTGCTGGTGGACCTTTCAACAACTACACCACTCATGGACTCGCATCAATGGCTGAGCGATTGCGGAGTGATCCCGGATCAGTGGGACTCTGCACAGCAAACGGCGGCTACACCACTGAACATGCGGTGCTGCTGGCGTCATCTGAGCCCCCGAAAGCTGGTGAGTTCCGATATGCCAATCCTCAGGCTGAGGTTGACACAATGCCGCGTGTTGAATGCGATGACGCATGGACGGGCCCTGTTGCGATTGAAAGTGCAACTGTGATTTTTGACAGCGCTCCATCGCATGCGCTCATCGCAACTCGAACGCCAGAAGGAACCCGGTCATGGGGGTCGTCAGTTGATCCCGACTTCATGGATGCAGCGATGACCACCGAACTCGTGGGCACTTCTGCCTACCGCCACGAAAGCGGAATCATCACAATCAGCTAGGAAAGTATTTCTTTGGAATTACGAATCGCCTTGGTTGGCTTTCAATCGTGCTGCCAGCAACGTGTGCACTCGTTCTTCCGCTTTCGGCATCTCGGTGAGAAGTTGCTGGAACGCCTTCGTATCGAATGCAAGCAACGACATAGATGTGTTAGCGATCACGGTGGCTGATCGTGGCCGACGATCGATCAACGCCATCTCTCCCACCATGGAGCCAGCGCCAAGAGTGACGAGATGTTCTTCGCCGACAAAGACTTCCGCTTCCCCTGATTCGATGACGTAACACTCCTGACCGACGCGACCTTGATCAATCAAAAGTTCGCCCGACTCGACCTCGACATCGTTCGCCAGTTCCGCCACTCGGCCGAGTTCGGCATCGCTGAATCCTTCGAAGAAGGCTAAATTTCTCAGCCGAGATGCTCCATCGACCGTTTTTTTTCGGTTTCCGAACATAAATCTCCACCTTTCGGCATGCACGGGTGCCCCCGTCCGCCACGATGGTAGGCGCAAGCCACGCGATCTGACCGGAGGAATTCATGGTCTCGGAATTGTTCGACCCCAACCAATGGCGAGAAGTACCGGGTTTTGAGGACTTCACCGATATCACCTACCACCGCTCTGTCGACCAAGGCACTGTGCGAGTGGCGTTCAATCGGCCTGAGATTCGGAACGCATTCAGGCCCAGAACTGTCGATGAGCTCTATCGAGCTCTCGATCACGCCCGTATGTCCAGCGATGTGGGCTGCATCCTTCTCACTGGAAATGGACCTTCGCCAAAAGATGGTGGCTGGGCATTTTGTTCGGGAGGTGACCAGCGAATTCGCGGCAAAGACGGTTACCGCTACGCCGAAGGTGAAACTGCCGACACCATTGATCCCGCACGAAGCGGTCGGTTGCATATCCTTGAAGTTCAGCGACTCATCCGGTTCATGCCCAAAGTTGTTATCTGCGTGGTTCCTGGTTGGGCCGCCGGCGGCGGACACAGCCTCCATGTCGTGTGCGACCTCACACTTGCCAGCGCCGAACATGCAAAGTTCAAACAGACTGACGCCGATGTTGCAAGTTTTGATGGCGGTTTCGGCTCGGCCTACCTCGCTCGACAGGTTGGGCAGAAGTTTGCTCGAGAAATTTTCTTTCTGGGGCGGGAGTACAGCGCCGAGCAGATGTTTCAGATGGGGGCCGTCAACGAAGTCGTTGCTCATGCTGACCTCGAGACAGTTGCGCTCGAGTGGGCCGCCATGATCAATGCAAAAAGTCCGACGGCGCAACGGATGCTCAAATACTCGTTCAATCTTATTGACGACGGACTGATTGGCCAACAGATTTTTGCCGGTGAAGCAACTCGGCTCGCCTACGGAACCGATGAAGCTACCGAAGGTCGCGATTCATTTTTAGAGAAACGCGATGCGGACTGGTCTGCTTTTCCCTATCACTTCTAAGTCCTGCTACGACTTCGCGATCAAAAACTGCGCTCGATTGGATGTCAGCGCCGGCAACTCAGCAACCCCAACGTGCAACAACGGCTCGAGGTCGGCCTGAAAGATCTAGATGCTCGGTGCAATCGGAAAAACCCGAATCGGCGACGATCTCGCAAACAGCCGAAACTTGGTTTGGCGCCATTTCAAGGACAAGCGCACCGCCAGGCCGCAACCACTCATAAGCGCCAGTGATGATGATACGCAGGTCATCGAGCCCATCTTCGCCAGAAAATAATGCCGTGCTTGGCTCCCACCCGCGGACAATATCCTCAAGTTCGTCGGTCGTTGCAACGTAGGGCGGGTTGCTCACAAGTATATCGACGGACCCTCGAAGCTCTGTCGGAAGCGCCTCATACCAAGAGCCCTCAACCGCTCGAACACGCGTTGCCGCGCGACCGATGCCAGCAAGATTTGAGCGAGCCACAACTAACGAATCACTAGACGCATCGGTGATCCAAACATCGACACGCTCGACCTCGGCCGCAATCGATAGGCCAATGGCTCCCGAACCGGTACCCAGGTCAACTGCAATTGGCTGATCGATTCCCTCATTTCGCATCATTCGCAATTCATCGATTGCGAGACCGGCAACAACCTCGGTCTCCGGACGCGGAATGAGGACTCGCTGATCGACGAAAAGGTCGAGCAAGCGGAATCCCCATCGGCCAAGTACGTATTGCAAGGGTTCTCCCGCCAGCCTCCGCTCGACCATGAGGTCGTGGAAGTGCATGCCTCGCTCTGTCACATTCTCATCAAGACAGCGGTTGTACTCCGCACCTTCAGAACCAGAAGCGCGCTCGATGATCCATCTTGTTTCGCTTGCCGGCGAGGAAGCAACGCCAGAAAGTCGCGCTTCGGTTTCAGCTGCAACTTCGTGCCAGGTGATTGCGGCGTCGCTCATATATCTCTTTCGGCCAACTGAGTTGCGCGTTCGTCGGCAACAAGACCATCGACCACCTCATCGAGATCGCCGCCAAGAACCTTGTCGAGTTTGTACAACGTGAGTCCAATGCGATGGTCAGTCAGCCGATTTTCTTTGAAGTTGTAGGTACGCACCTTCTCTGACCGCCCGCCACCACCGGTTTGCGCCTTGCGAGCACCGGAAGCCTCAGCTGCCTGCTTTTCCTGCTCTGCCTGAAGCAAACGACTGCGCAGAACTCTCATCGCTTTTTCGCGGTTTTGAATCTGACTCTTTTCATCCTGCATCGCAACAACAACACCAGTTGGAAGGTGCGTAATTCGCACTGCCGAATCAGTGGTGTTCACAGACTGACCACCCGGGCCCGAAGACCGATAGACGTCGACACGCAATTCATTCGGGTCCAGCACCACATCAACCTCGTCAGCCTCGGGCAGGACTGTCACGGTGGCCGACGAGGTATGGACTCTTCCCTGACTTTCAGTGACGGGCACGCGCTGCACCCGGTGCACGCCACCCTCATGCTTCATTTTCGACCACACGCCCCCACCCGCAAGCCGGAAGGTGACATCGGCGTAACCGCCTAGATCTGAGGTCTGTGCATCCATGAGTTCGAATTTCCAGCTTCGCTTTGTGGCAAAGCCTCGGTACATCTCGAAAAGATCCCGGGCGAAAAGGTTGGCCTCTTCGCCACCTTCTGCTCCGCGGATTTCTACGATGACATTGCGGGCATCGTTGGGATCCTTCGGCAGCAGCAGCACTTTGATCTCTTCGTCGAGACGCTCAATAGTTCGTTCGGCGGCGTCAATTTCTTCACGCAACATTTCACGATCGGCGCCATCCGCCTCAGTGAACATTTCTCGGGCGGCTGCAAGATCTTCCGTAGCTTGTTCAAGTTCGCGTAAACGACTTACCAATTCGCCTAAATCTCGATAACGACGATTGAGTTCGGTGTAGCGCTTTTGGTCGGAGATCATTGTCGGGTCAGCGAGTGAGCCCTCGATCTCGGTGAACTCGCGTTGAAGATCGGGCAATCGGTCAAGCATGCTCATGGCGCAGTCTCATTTCCGCGCCAGTCACCCGAAATTGCTCTAACTTCCGCGGGGCCAAGGAGCCGGTCGGCAAGGCGCCGAGTAGCAGGGTGATCGTCGCGTTCGGGCACCACAATCATCACTCGGGCACTTGGATCATTGATCGCCCGAGCATCGGCAGCAGTGGGAACCACGTCGAGATCGATTCCGACCGAACAGGCGACAACGATGGGATGGCCTTCGGTATCGATACCGACAGCCATAGACGCTCCAACATCTTTCACACTGTCACGCGCTATTGGCGGTTCAACAGGGCGAAGTTCGCTCGCGCCGATGAGTTCGGGCTCGCGCATCAATCTCCAACGCAACCAGCCCTCGGGGGCGAGACGCTGCAGCGGATGCGATTCAGCATCGGACCGGCGAACGGTCGCCACGCTGGCAATGACAGATTCAAGCGCTTTTGCGGTTGGGAGATTGCCGTGCACCATCGTGAATGCCTCTCGGTCATGACGACCCACTCCAACCTCCAGACGCATGCCCTCAGTCGATTCAACGACACGGGCAATTTCTAAACCTCGCAGTTCTCCGCGAATTTCTCCGTGCTCTATCGAAACGTCGACACCTGCGGCAACCAACATGTCGATCAGTTCACGAGCGTCAGTCGATGGTTCGACTCGAGTTGGCACCGTTGCGGCAACAGCCGGGACAAGTGACCGACCTTCTATACGCCATACCCTCGGACTATTGCGAAACTGCTCTGCCCTCCTCGCAACGACTCCTGAGGTTTCGTGCGACTCGGCCATAATGTTGACTGTTGAAATGTTCTCGCGCTCGGCTAGAACCATCGCTGCACCAAAGCTTCGGATTTCGCCGTCATCAAGCAAGCACCAAACGGCATCGGCAGCGCGAACAACAGCACCACCGGGAAACGGAGTCGTAGGAAGTTGCGAACTCTCGATTGCAGTTGCTTCGGCCACTAGACCGCGAGCTTTAGCCGCAAGCAATCGGTTTCGCTGGTTTTGATCGAGGGGCACGGTCGGCTCCTGACCGCGTAGTGGCTCGGTACGGCCGCTATTTACGGCGCTGGCCGTACCGCTTCTCGAACTTCTCAATGCGGCCGCCGGTATCGACCAACTTCTGCTTACCCGTGTAAAACGGATGGCACTCGTTACAGAGTTCAGAAGTGAGTTCGGCCTTTGTAGAGCGCGTTGTGAAGGTGTTCCCACAGGAACATTTCACATTTGATTCGACGTAGTCGGGATGGATATCGGCCTTCATGGCGGTGCTCCAGAGAGGAATTGGTTGACCTAAGTGTGGCGGGCCGGGGCCAGAACTGCAATATGAGATCGAGACCCGGAGCAGGACTAGGGCTTAGCCCTTGGCCACCTCGGCCAAAAACTCATCATTTGTGCGGAACGTGCTGAGTCGGTCGATGAGCATCTCGAGACCAGGAGCGTTGCTTCCACCCTCGGCGAGCCCCGCCAGAACCCGACGAAGCTTGTGGACCTGCGTCAGTTGCTTGGGTTCGTAGAGCAGTTCCTCATGTCGCGTCGAGGATGCATCGACGTTGATGGCCGGATACAAACGGCGCTCAGCCAGACGACGATCGAGGCGAAGTTCCATATTTCCGGTGCCCTTGAACTCTTCGAAAATGACATCGTCCATCTTCGAACCGGTCTCAACCAAAGCGCTGGCAATAATGGTGAGCGAACCGCCCTCCTCAAGGTTTCGTGCTGCTCCAAAGAACCGCTTTGGCGGATACAGCGCTCCGGTATCGATACCACCGGACATCACTCGGCCAGTGGCCGGCGCGGCCAAGTTGTAGGCCCGGGCCAGTCGAGTGATGCCATCGAGAATGATGACAACATCTCGGCCTTCCTCCACCATCCGTTTTGCTCGTTCCAGCACCAGTTCGGCAATTGACGCGTGCTCGTCAGCGGGACGATCAAAGGTTGAGGCAATAACTTCGCCATTGACCGATCGACGCATGTCAGTCACTTCTTCAGGGCGTTCATCAACGAGTAACACCATGAGATGCACTTCAGGATTATTTTCCTCAATCGATTTCGCGATTTGCTTCATCACCGTTGTTTTGCCCGCCTTCGGTGGCGCAACGATAAGACCGCGCTGACCCTTACCGATCGGTGAAAGAAGATCGATGATGCGTGACGTCATGTTGTAGGGCTCGTCACGAGACGAAAGCGTGAGTCGCTCATCGGGGAACAGTGGGGTGAGGTCATCGAACCGGCGACGATCCCGAGCGCCATCCGGGGCCCCACCATTGACGCTGTCAATCCGAAGCAATGCAGGATTTTTTTCATTGCGAGCGGCTGGTCGACTGGAACCGGAAATAACATCACCGCGTCGAAGGGAGAACTGGCGAGTCTGCTTAACCGATACATACACATCGTCGCGGTTGGGCAGGTACCCGTTCACTCGGATGAACCCATAGCCCTCTTCGCGAAGGTCGAGAACGCCAGAGACCTCGAGTGGATCCCCCGACCATGGTTCGTCGCTTCGACTTTCAAATCGCTCGCCACCGCGGTCGCGGCCACGGCGACGTCGACGACGGCCCGATCCATCACCATCAGAATCAGAATCAGAATCAGAATCAGAATCAGAATCAGAATCGACTGCACGGGCACTAGACGTCTCGCGAATTGGCCGCCCATCTTCGTTGAGAGAAGCGTCGTCCTCCGTTGACTCTTCGGAATCATCGGAGTTCTCACTCTCCGATTCGGCGGACTGCCCGCCAGCTTCCTCGTCTATCGAAGCGTCGGTACCTTCAACTTCGTCTTCCGCAGCTTTTGCCTTTGGCGGACGCCCACGACGCGGCTTCGGAGCTGCCGGCTCGGAATCAGCGATCAGCTCAAGAATCATGTCAACGACATCGGCTTTCTTGGCTCGCGATCCTGGCTTTCCGCCCAGTGTCGACGCAATCGTCATGAGTTCGTCGCGATCTTTTGCTTCAAGCGTGGCTCGTTGGTCCTTCTCGGACATTGAATCCTCGTTCCTCGCGGACGCTTACGGCCGACAAGATTGATGGGGTGACAGGGAGTAAAGAAATGGTGAGAATGCGGGAGAGTCATTCAATCGGACGAATGAATGGTCCGTCGGATGACGGGGAGAAGCCCGACCAGCCGAAGCGGTCGTAAGCAACGAGGTCAGAATAGCGGTACATCTGCGCGCCCAACAAGCAGTCCGGTGGGGGCAATGGTGACGCGCTCAGTTGGCGACTAACCGACCCATGAGTTCGTGGCCGGCCACAATCGGCAAATCGGCGACACCTACTTCGGTGTACTCGCCACCGGGGCCATCGACGGATGAGTCGAAAAGCAGATACGGCACTGCGTCAGAGGTATGAGTGCGCAGGGCCAATGGCGTCGCATGGTCGGGAAGCATCAACATGCGCCAAGGCCCGCTCTCATCAAGCGCGGCAACAAGCCCTGCGAGAATTCGGGAGTCCCAGTTTTCGAGGGCACGAACTTTTTCTTCGACGTTGCCGGCGTGACCGGCTTCATCTGTGGCTTCGACATGAATGATAAAGAGATCAAGGCCATTGTTGAGGCCGTCAACTGCACAATCGCGCTTACCTTCGTAATCAGTGTCGTACCAACCAGTGGCGGTATCGAGTTCGACTACTTCAATGTCGGTCAAAACTCCTAGACCACGGACAAGATCAACAGCGGTGACAAGACCAGCTTTAAGCCCATACATGCTTTCGAAGGATGGCATCTGGGGCTGAAAGCCTTGGCCCCATAACCACACAGTGTTGGCGTCGATAGCAAAATCGGCGAGAATCTCACGCGATTGATCCATTACCCGTTGCAGATTGGATGCGGCCGGGCCCGTCGGCCAAATCAGTGGCTTTCCGGTGAGATCGTGCGGAGGCGCACATTCAGCAACAGCCCAATCTGCTGGTGCGACCATGATGTGGCGGTACTGCACGCCAGCATGGAATTCGATCCCTTCATCGGCAAAAGCACGATGCATTGCTTCGATCGCTGCGGCGGCGCGCTCGGTAGACGGGTGCCCACCAGCGAAGTCAACCATCGTGCCGTCTTCACCAATCGTGGAGAGATTGCATCGATATGCGACCTGATCGGGGCGAAGCTTGAGACCAAGAGCAGCGGCTTCAATCGGAGCGCGGCCCGTGTGATACTCGGCGGGGTCGTAGCCAAAAATCGACATGTTGCCCACATCGGAACCAGCTGGAAGCCCTGTCGGGATGACTGCCGCACGACCCAACGTTGCTCGCGACGCAAGGCGGTCGAGTACCGGGGTATGCGCAGCTTGAAGGGGGGTTCGACCATCGAGCTCGGCCAGCGGCTCATCGGCACAACCATCGGGGACACAAACGACGTAGATCATTGGATTCATAGTCTGCCTGAATCTGCTCCAAACCGGGAGATTTAGCTCAAGCCTGATCGAGGGTTGCCTCGATCAGGCCACGCACTGTGGCAAAATCGTTGGCGCAAACCTCGAACCTCTCAGGCCGCTCGAAGAGATCAGCCAGGTGCGGTGGGAGTGGAGGTCGCACTCCCGTTGCCGATTCCACAGCATCAGGGAACTTCGCCGGGTGCGCCGTTGCCAGCACAACCATTGGCACGGTGGCATCAGCACGAGCCTGTCGCGCCGCCGCGAGACCCACGGCAGTGTGGGGGTCAAGGAGCATTCCTGATTGTTCGAACATCGTTGCGATGGTTTCCGCAGTTTGGGCATCGTCGACGCGAGCAGCAGTCCAGTGATCGACAAGAAGCGCGAGGCGCTCACCCGTGACCGACACCGACCCTTCAGACCGGAAACGCTCCATGAGTTGAGCGATCGAGCCGCCGTCGCGACCATGGATTTCAAACAGCAAACGTTCAAGATTCGATGACACTTGGATATCCATACTTGGACTGAGTGTGGGGTGAACTTCGCCGATCGTCATCGTGCCAGTCGTAAGGAACTGAGCAAGGATGTCGTTTCGGTTTGAGGCGACTACAAACTGCGAAATCGGAGTGCCCATACGTTGCGCACCGTAACCAGCAAAGACGTTGCCGAAATTGCCGGTCGGAACAGAGAAGGCAACCGGACGGCCGACTCCTCCCCCAAGACGAACGACACTGGTGACGTAATAAACGATTTGCGCCATGACACGAGCCCAATTGATCGAATTCACTGCAGAAAGATTTCGTGATTCACGAAATTCTTGGTCGGCAAACAGGGCTTTCACCAAGTCTTGGCAGTCGTCAAAAGTGCCCTGCACTGCGATGTTGTGAACGTTTGGTGCGACCACAGTTGTCATCTGTCGCCGCTGAACATCGGAGACTCGTCCGGCAGGATGAAGGATGAATACCTCTGCAGTAGGGCGATCCCGAAGCGCTTCAATCGCCGCCGAACCAGTATCGCCGGAGGTTGCTCCAACGATTGTGACTTTTTCGCTGCGGCGAGTGAGTTCGTAATCGAACAGTCGGCCAACCATCTGAAGGGCTATGTCTTTGAAGGCGAGAGTCGGGCCGTGGAACAACTCGGCGAGCCAGAAGTTGTCTCCCAAATCTATGAGAGGAACGACTTCGTCAGTTTCAAAACTTGCATAGGCATCGACGACTATCGACTCGAAAGCATCGCGTGCCACCGAGCCGTCGACAAATGGCCACATGACATCAACTGCTATTTCGGCATAGGACATCGTAGAAAAACGTTGGAAATCACTGACCGTTAACGACGGCCACTGCGCAGGAACATACAGGCCGCCATCGACAGCCAACCCAGCAAGAAGCGTGTCGGCAAATCCAAGTTCCGGCGCCGAGCCACGCGTGCTTACATAGGAAACCGGGGACATCAGTTGTTGCCCTCGACGAGTACGCGAATCGTTGAACCAATGGTTCGGACCGCCTCAAGCGCGTGCAACGCCACCAACGTTGCTCGCACCTCGCGCTCGAGTGCCGGATGGATGATCAGGTCAATACGAGCCTCGTTTGCAGCATGGTCTGGTCCTGACAATGAATGCTGTTCCATCGAATCGATTGAAAGGCCGTAATCGCTGAAAACCCCAGCAACCGCAGCGAGGACTCCGGGCCGATCATCAACTAAGAGGCTGAGATACCAAGCAGCAGCGAGATCGTCACCAGGCCGAACAGGCAACCGGATAAAAGAACCCAACGAAGCGTGGGCCCCTCGCCGAAGGTTTTGAGCAGCGTCGACAAGATCGCCCAACACTGCCGATGCAGTTGGATCTCCACCCGCGCCTCGCCCGAAAAACATGAGGTCACCAACGGCATCACCCTGAACGAATACCGCATTGAAACTGTCGCGGACCGCAGCAAGCGGATGCGATACCGGAATCAAAGACGGATGCACCCGTGCAGAGAGTTCCCTGCCGCCCGCCACAGAGAAGAGTTCGGCAATCGCAAGAAGTTTGATGACATAGCCGTGCCGCTTCGCAAAAGCGATATCGCCTGATGACACCTTTGCAATCCCCTCGCATTGCACATCGGCAATTGTGACCTCTGCTCCGAATGCGATCGAGGCGACTATTGCGATCTTGGCCGCAGCGTCATGCCCCTCGACATCGGCGGTTGGATCGGCTTCGGCGTAGCCGAGGGCCTGAGCCTCGGCGAGCGCATCGGCGTAGTCGGCACCCGCCTCGCTCATACGAGTGAGGATGTAGTTGGTTGTGCCGTTCATGATCCCCATGACACAAGTGATTGGTTCGGCAAGGAGCGATTCACGCAACGGCCGAAGAAACGGGATCCCCCCGGCTACCGATGCTTCGAAGAGAAGATCAACGCCCGAGGCGTCGGCTGCAGCAAACAATTCTGATCCGTGGGCTGCGAGCAGCGCTTTGTTAGCCGTGATGACTGGCTTGCCTGCTGCCAACGCCGCAAGGATGAGTTCGCGAGCGGGCGTGATGCCGCCCATAACCTCAACGATTACATCAATCGACGGATCGGCAACGAGTGCCATTGCATCGTTGGTGATTGTCCCCGAGTCGATTGCGATTGAACGATTGCGACCGAGGTCACGAACCGCAACGCCGCTGATTTCTATAGAAAGGCCGGTTCGGGACTGGATCGTCGAGTTCTGACGCTGCACAAGCGCAAGAAGAGACGCACCCACGGTCCCGCAACCCAGAACTCCGACTCGAACGACAGATTGATCCACGACCGAAAGGCTACCGGCGGAGGGCATCAGGTTCAGACGGAGTTTCCCATCAGCCCACAACGACACTGATCACTGTGACCACTGCCGTCGCCGCAAGCAAGATGGTCACTAATCCGCGAAATCGACGGGGATTGACGTGCCCTCGGATCTGAAAGCCCAAAAAGTACCCCGCCGCCAACGACGGCCCAGCAACCAACAGTGACCAAGCAACATCTGTCGTGAAATGACCAGTCGCCGCAAAGAGCCCCAGCGACAGCGCACCAACGCTGACAAACACCGCCGCGATCGTGCCTCGGAATACCTGGGGAGCGAAGTGGCGAGCATGCAGTGCCATGACAAGTGGCGGACCGTTCGTGGAAAGTGAGGTGCTCAGAACACCCGCGACGAAACCCGCCGCAAGATCAACAGGGGTGCTCGGCTTCTCCAATCTGAAGCCTCTGAGATTCACGATGAGAAACAACACGATGACTATTGCGAGACCAATTTTTAATTGTTGTGAGGTTGCGAAGTCGAGAATGAGGAGCCCCAGTGGAGCCCCAACAAATGCAGCGATAACTAGACGCTTGATCGTGGGCCGATCCCCGTGATGGCGTTCGGAAATGGCTTGCCCCCCACTTGTGAACGTGCTGAGCGTCGCTGAAATCACAACGGCAAGATCTATTGGGAGCGCCATCGCCATGATGGGAACTGCAAGTAGAGAAAAACCGAATCCGGTGACGGTCTGGACTAACGAGGAAAAAAATACAGCAATGCCCACGACGATGAATTCAGCAGTGGACAACGCAAACATCAGTCGACTTCAAGCATCAAAAGGTCATCGAGTGTTTCACGACGAACGACAAGCCTTGCCCTGCCGTTGGCGACAAACACCACAGCTGGCCTCGTGACCTTGTTGTAGTTCGAACCCATTGAATGACCATAGGCTCCTGTCACTGGCGTTGCGAGAATATCGCCTACGACAATATCGCTCGGTACCCTTGCATCGTGGACAAGTACATCGCCTGACTCGCAATGCTTGCCGACCACGGTTACGACACGATCTCGTTCCGCAGCAACATCGCGAGGAAGGAACGCTTCGTAACCGCTGCCATAAAGAACCGGGCGAGGGTTATCGCTCATTCCGCCATCAACTGATACGTAGGTTCGAATAGCGGGAATATCCTTGATGGTTCCCACCGAGTACAACGTGATCGCCGCTTGAGCAACCAACGCTCTACCGGGTTCAGCGGTGACCTGGGCGGTAATGCCCGCAGCAGCGCAGGCCGACCGCACCACGTCGCCCCACTCAGTGATTGATGCCGATTCTTCGCCAGAGACGTAAGCGACGCCAAGACCACCGCCGACAGAAAACTCTGGCAGGCCATGCCTCTGCACAAATGGCGCCATAACCTCGATTGCCATCTCGAAAAACCTTGCGTCGAACACCTGAGAACCGATGTGCGCATGAAGACCGACAAGTTCGATCGACGGCGAAGACACCACGCGGGCAACTGCTGCGTCGGCTTGACCGCTGGCAAGCCCGAAACCGAATTTCGAATCATCTTGCCCGGTCCGTACAAATTCATGGGTGTGTGCTTCGACTCCGGGGGTTACCCGCAACAGGGCCCGGGGAACTGGCAGACCTTCAGCTACAAGCAACTCAATGCGATCGATTTCATCAAACGAATCGATGATGATCCGACCAATTCCCTCGGCCATTGCCTGGCGGAGTTCGGCCGTACTTTTATTGTTTCCATGCAGTACGAGTCGATCGGCTGAGACACCCGCAGCCCGCGCAACGTGGTACTCCCCTCCGGTAGAAACGTCGAGGTTGCAGCCCTCATCTGCGGCCAATCGAGCCATTGCTTTGCAAAGAAACGCCTTCGTTGCGAAGTTCACACCCACCCCAAAGGCCGCAACTGCTTCACGACAGCGCTGCCGAAGATGATCTTCGTCGTAGACAAACAACGGGGTGCCAAATTGCTCAGCCAACTCAAGGGTGTCACAACCACCAATGAGAAGTTGGCCCTTGTCGCCGATGCTGGCGGTGTCAGGCAATAGGGAAAAAGGAAGTGCGCTCATGCGATGCTCACATCTCGTCGGGCGCGCTAACGCCCAACAGGTCGAGGCCAATCGCCAGTCCAATCGAAGCAGCTGCAACGAGATGCAAACGCGCCTGTGTGAGTTCCGGCGAAATGTCATCTCCCATCACGTAACAGTCGTGATAAAAGCCGTGCACGGTTCCAGCCAATTCGCGAACCCATGTGGCGATTCGGTGGGGCGCTCGATCGGTTGCCGCAGTTGCCACCGTATCTGGGAGTTCTGAAAGAACTCGAAGCACCTCGAGTTCGCGTTCATGAACCAGCAATGACAGGTTGACATCGGCAAGGGGAAGCATGACAAGGCTGCGGTCGTTAGCAACTCGGAAAATAGAGCGAATGCGGGCGTAGGCCATCTGCACGTAATAGACGGGGTTGTCCATAGCCCGACTCTTGACTACGTCGTAGTCGAACGTCTGGGTGGAATCAATGGACTGCAATAGATACGTCAGCCGCGCCGCATCGGCGCCAACCTCGTCGAGAACTTCTGAAAGTTCGACGATATCGCCGGCACGCTTCGAGAAACGCACGGGCTCTCCACCCTTCAGAAGATTTACCAACTGAATAATGGCGCATTCGAGTTCCGATGGATCATGACCAAGCGACTGCATCGCTGCATTCATGCGGGGTACATAGCCGTGATGATCGGCGCCCCAAACATCAATGAGGAGGTCGTACCCACGTGAGAATTTGTCGCGGTGATAGGCGATATCCGGAAGAAGATAAGTGAACTCTCCGTCGCTCTTAATCAGCACTCGATCTTTATCGTCGCCGTAGTCAGTGGAGCGAAGCCAAACCGCTCCGTCTTCTTCGTAGACCACCCCACGTTCTCGAAGATCAGCCAGCGTCACATCGATCGCCCCCGATGCGACCATTGACTTTTCACTGAACCAATTATCGAATTCGACATTCATTCGGCTGAGGGTGAGCCGGTGATCTGCGACGGCGCGGTCTTCGCCCCATTCAGAAACATCCGCATCGGCAGGAAGTTCCGCCGCCCATTCCACGATGTACTCACCTTGGTAACCCCCTTCAGGGAGGGCCGTACCGTCACGTCGGGCAATTAGTGATGCCACAAACAACTGCATCTGCGTACCGCGATCGTTGAGGTAGTTCTCCCGATCAACCTCGTAGCCGCATCGTTCAAGGATTCGAGCCAGCGAATCGCCGAATGCGGCACCCCGGCCATGGCCAGCATGGAGCGGACCTGTCGGGTTGGCGCTCACAAACTCGAGCAGCACTTTTGTTCCCGCACCCACTGAAGACGACGCATAGCTATCTAACCCTGCGTTCTCGACGTCGTGCAGGACATCGTGAAGCCATGAATCGGCCAATCGGAAGTTTACGAACCCCGGGCCGGCAATCTCGACGGAGGTGACATGGGCTGGCAGGTTGGCACTGAGAATTTCGGCCAGTCGCCCGGCAAGGTCTCGGGGGTTCCAACCCGATGCTTTGGCTGTGGCCAGCGCAATGTTCGAAGACCAATCCCCGTGTTCACGGCGGGCGGGACGCTCGAGATGAACCGATTCAGGAATCGGTGAGATCTCGAGCGTCGACAAAGCCGATCGCAAAGCGGTGGCGAGGGTGTCGCGAATCACTGAGGGGGTCTCCCCGGGCGGTCGGTCAGTCGATGTGGAACGTTGAAATCCTACCCGCATGACCCCGGTGTACCTGCGCCCAGTTTTGCTGTACCCAAACCCGCAGTTGTCGAACTCAAGGCCAGGCATGAGACCACTCCCGTCATTGCGCCCTACGATCGGGGGGCGATGGCACTCCCCCCCAACCCTGATCTTCCCGACACGATGCTTGTGCTCGGCGGCCAACCCGTCAGCGGCGAACTCCACGTTCGCGGTTCTAAAAATGCTCTGCCCAAAGCAATGGTGGCAGCGCTTCTCACTGTTGAGCCGTGCCGGTTGACCAATATCTCTGCCATAACCGATATCGCAGTTGTCGACGAACTGATCAGCATTGCCGGAGGCACTGTTGTTCATGAGAACGATACCGTTCTCATCACCGCCCATGAGTTCCGAGCGTTAGCCGACGACGACGTCATGCGACTCCATGCCGCGAGTCGTATACCGGTGCTCACCACTGCGATTTCGCTACACCGCACCGGACATGCGGTGATGGCTGCACCTGGTGGCTGTTCCATCGGGCCTCGTCCAGTGGATTTTCATCTCAATGTTCTTCGTGCCTTCGGAGCACGCGACGTGCACCGGGAAGACATCATTGAGCTTCGCGTCGACAAAATGCGTGGCGCTCGAATCGAGTTGCCGTTTCCCAGCGTCGGTGCCACCGAGCAGTTCCTTTTTGCATCAGTCCTCGCCGAGGGTGACTCCGAGTTGGCGAATGCAGCAATTGAGCCGGAGATCCTTGACCTGATCGCGGTGTTGCAGAAGATGGGCGCCATCATTTCGGTCGAACCCAACAGAACCATTCGAGTAACCGGCGTCTCGGAACTTGGGGGCTTTGAACATCGGGTAATCGGCGATCGTCTTGAAGCGGCGTCATGGGCATCGCTCGCCCTCGCCACCGGTGGATCGATCACGGTGCATGGGGTGCAGCAACAATTATTTTCCACCTTTCTCAACATGTATCGCCGAGCCGGCGGTGATTTCACTATCGATGCCGAAGGCGACACACTTACCTTCAAACGCGCACGCAAGATGCTCCGCCCGCTTGCCCTCGAGACCGATGTACATCCCGGCTTCATGACTGACTGGCAGTCGCCATTCGTCACTGCGCTAACCCAAGCCGATGGCGTAAGCGTCGTTCACGAAACCGTGTATGAAGACCGTCTCGGATACACCGATGCGCTACGAAGTCTCGGAGCGCAGATTCAGGTGTTCACCGAATGTCTCGGTCCAACTCGCTGTCGCTTCGGAGCCGCAAACCATAGGCACTCAGCAGTTGTTGTTGGCCCTACCAAACTGCACGGTGCCGAACTTGTTGTCCCCGACCTCCGCGCTGGCTTCTCCTATGTCATTGCTGCTGCCGCCGCCGAGGGCGAAAGCCTTATTCACGGCGTCGACCTTCTTGACCGTGGCTACTCTGATTTCCGAAGCAAACTCGCCGCCGTCGGTGTCGAACACCGCTGACCTGCGCGTCCCGCTCTCGTCGCCATCTAAGCTAGTGATGAAGATGTAGGTTCAGCGCATGAAGACCGCGGGGAACATTCTTTGGCTGGTGCTCGCCGACATCGTGAGCATTGAGAACAGTCCGCCGCATCGATTCTGATGCAGTCACGGGCAGCGTTCGTCGCTGTCGTCCCAACTGCGTTACGGACTGTCTCTATCTTGCAGCGGCCCGAAAGATGCCATCGAGGCCTCGGCTAGGGTCATGACGCTATCCAGCCCTCGTAGCTCAGGGGATAGAGCATCGCCCTCCGGAGGCGTGTGCGGGCGTTCGAATCGCCCCGAGGGCGCTCTCAGCTTCAACAATTTTCCAGGCCATCTCCGCCGACACGGGTCAGATAAGTAAACCCTCCTCACGAGGATTCGGTAGGAGGGGATTTTGGGTTTCCCCCATTTCCCGGCGCCTGTTCGAGGAAGTTTGATGCAATCTGCGCTGTCACAACAGCCACTGACACCAGCCCAAGTACGAGAAGGGCAACCGCCGTAATCCGACCGCCAAACGTGACTGGCGAATAATCGCCATAGCCCACCGTTGTCACCGTTACAACGGACCACCACAGAGCATCGCCCAAGGTCGTGATGTTCGCTCCCGGAGCGCGCGATTCAAATTCCCAAACGATCACAGCAGCATTCAACATAAGAATCACTGCGACAAACAAGAACTGTGACAGGTTTCCCCTACTGAACATTTTTCGGAGAAGCCGCATGCTCGAGAAGATGCGAATGGGAGGGAGTACAACCGAGATCACAAGATCAGGACGCGACAATGGATAGCGAATTCCGCGCCCAGAAAGTTTGGATCGAATCAAAAGGTCCGCTAGGTAAATAGTCGAAATCGCAATTCGAAGGAAGAGAAAAAACGGAATCGAGTCGATTTTTCCCTGACCGGTAAAGATCGCAAGGACTAACCAAATCGTTGAAAGTGCTAGCAAGTCAAGCCATGATTGAGTTCGGCTGACGTAGCGGTTGAACGCAGCGGGGAATTCGCTACCGACTTCAGGATCTTCAGTGGTACTCGGTCCAACGGATTCTTGCGGCGTCATCGACATAGACAACAGTCCACCACCAAAGCCGCAAAACTTCGCGCATGATTCGCTTTAGGTGGTCGGTTTGCTTAGAGCCGTTCGCCTAACAACTCTGGACGTTGCAATAAAAACCTTCGAAGTTCAGCCTTTACGACCTTGCCCGATGCTGTCACGGGTAGTTCCTCGACAATGACAACGTGCCGTGGGACTTTGAAGCCGGAAAGTGACTGCCGAACGAAGGTTACGAGTTCTTTGGTCTCGACCAGCGCCCCTGCTCGAAGTACCACGACCGCGCATACATTCTCACCCCATACCGGATCAGGGACACCTATTACCGCTGCGCGAGCGATGCCCGGATGCTCCAAGACCGCCGACTCGACCTCAAGCGAGGAGACGTTTTCGCCGCCCGTGATGATGATGTCTTTTTTGCGATCGACCACATACAAGAGTCCGTCCACCATACGACCAATGTCGCCGGTGTAAAGCCAGCCATCACGCACTGCTGCGTCAGTTGCCGCTGGATCATTGAGATACCCAATCATCACTTGTGGCCCACGAATGATGATTTCCCCTGCGTCCCCCTCGGTCACAGCATTGCCCTCTTCAGAGACAAGACGTACTTCAACGCCCGGAGCAGCAACACCAGCAGCTTCGAGAATATGAGGATTGCTCTCTAGCCCGTTGCGATGGGCTTGCGCATTTAAGAAGACTGCATTCCCTGCTAATTCCGTCATTCCGTAGCCTTGCGCAAATTCAACGTCTAGCAATTCATTTGCTTTACGCAGCAAAGAAACAGGCATCGGGGCTGCTCCGTACGCTATTGCGCGAAGCGATTGAAGTTGAACTTTTCGATACGGTTCGCGTTCGAGGAGATCTATAAGACTCGCCAGCATCGTCGCAGCCAACGAAGTCGACGTCACGCGTTCGCGTTGCACAATGTCGCAAAATCCATCAGCAGTAAAACTTGAAAGAAGAACAACCGGCAGACTATGTGCATGTCGGTGCACGACGTTGTAACCGGCGATATGACACAACGGAAATGGGAAGACGTAAATCTCGTCCTGCTCAACTGGCCTCGCTGCAGCACTTGTATTCACTGAGGCAAGGATGTTTTCACTAGTGAGCATCGCTCCTTTCGGAGCGGCCGTAGTGCCACTTGTGAAAAGCAGCCATGCTGGCGCTCTCGACGCAGCCTTGCCTTTAGCGATGTCAGATGACTTGGAACTCACCGGGGATGTGATCCCGTCTATCAAGTCTGCCCACGTGTCCCAATCGAAATGTGGAAGTTCACAACCCGCCGCTCTTAGCCGATTGAGCTCATCGGCATCGCCAAGAACGATGCTGACAGCCGAACGTTCGATCATTGAAAGTAACTCGCGGGCATGAAGTCGATGGTTCAAAAATACGAGCGTGCGGTTGCTCGCAGGGACTCCATAATAAAGTTCAATCCATATTCGGTGATTCGGACCGATAACAGCCACACGCTCTGAAGCACCGAGAATTTGGTCAAGCAGTATTGCGGTTGTTCGCACTCGAGCCTGCAACTGAGCGAACGTAACCGAACCACTGTCATCCACGATCGCAACGCCGTCAGGATGGTTGAACGCAGCGCGTTCGATCACTCCCGCCAGGGAGCTCGCGCTTTGAATCACTTGCAGACGATTCCTTCGGGGGCCTTACCCGCTTCGACACCTACGAACTCCGTGTACTCACCTGTCACCACGGTCGTCACAGAATCCGTCACTGCAGGCGTTGAGGGATCAGTGGCGGCAGCAGACGGCGCCATGGTTGTCGTGGTCGGGAGGGGTAAATCAAGGATCGAAGTAAACGACGAGCCGAGCACAAGGGTTATCGGCGAACGGGTCTTCAGCGTTTTATCAGCCTGCAACTCAGATGGGCCAGCAAGTTGACGGCGCAAAAGATCGGCCTGCTTTTCGAAGCCAGGTAGATATCTGATAACGGTTGTGGTCTGAGATTTCGAGACATCACCACCGGACTTCGCCACGAAGCCAAGCGATTTGAGGCGCTCAGCCGCTTCTACCGCGCGGCCCTTAGCCCCACTGGCGTTCACGACGCTCACGATCACCGACTTCGGAGACACCGCACCGGCCGGTTTGCCTCTAAAAATATTGAAGATGTCTTCGGCCGCCGCAGTGTCAAGACGCAAGATGCTGGCTCCGCCGCTCGTCATGTCCATGTAAACGGGTAACGCATGAGTCACGATCTGATCACCCGAAAATCCCTTAAAGGATTTTCCGAGCGATGCGAGGCCACTGATACTGAGTTGCGAATCGAGACTAAGATTGTCGGCGGTTGAGGAAACAAGGCTGTTGATGGCTTTGATATCCATAGATCCGAACTTGTCTTGCGCACGATCAAGCATCATGCGCATGAAAAGAGTCTGCCGGGAGATCCGCCCTAGATCTGCGGTCGGATCTTCAACCCATTTTTTTGTTTTTGGATCAAGGGTTTCTAAATGACGCGACCGGGCGTAGGCGAGAGCCGCATCACCATCAAGGACCTGGCACCCGGTGCCGTACATATAAAAACCGGAACTTTTATCTCGAACTTGTTTTTCAAAATACATCGGTATACCGCCAACAGCTTCGGTAATCCCGGTGAAACTTTTGAAGTTAATTTCAACATAATGATTGATGTCGATTTCAAAATCAGCCTTAATCGTATTGATCAGTCGCTGTGCACCGTCGGCGCTGTCAGTGCCTTGCGCGAAAGCGGTGTTGATTCGTTCCTCTTCGCCTGATGGTTGAATCGGAACCCATAAATCACGCGGAAATGACATGAGGTTGATGGTCTTATTTTTGGAGTCAACTCTTGCGACCATGATCGTGTCAGAACGCTGACCCGATTCCTTCGCCCCCGTCGCATTGAGAAATGCTGAGGAATTCACGTCTTCTTTCGAGACAGACTCGCGACTATCAGATCCGACAATCAGGAAGTTCTGCACTCCCCCCGAGGACGACGCTAAATCAAGTGAATTGCGCTGGATCTGGTTGAAGCGGTACCACCCGTACCCAGTAACGGCTGCGACTCCAACGGCAAAAAGAATGACGACGCCAATGCCAACTTTCACGACTCGTTTGCTGCGGCTCGCAGATTTGGCATGGCGAAAGTTGGGCTTTTGGCTCTCTGGAGCCGAAGGGGCCGATTCGACATTCCTTGAGGAGCCAAGGACTTGGCGACCCTTGGCGTTTGAAGGGCGACCGGAATCCCAAGGGGGAAGCGATCCTCCCGAAGTGGGGGGTACATCGGACATGACCAAAGCAGGATAGCCGGGGCCGTTTCCAGCCCTCAGTCACCCCCGCAAAATCAGGCTGTGACCTTGGGTTCTTTTGGCAAACCGAGAACTCGTTCTCCGACGATGTTGCGCTGAATCTGAGAAGTTCCACCCCAAATCGTTTCTGAACGACTGAAGAAAAATGAGGACTGCAATGCGTTAGCCGGGTACACCGGATCAACCGAGCGACGTCCGTATCCCGGAACTGATTCCTCGACGCCCGCATTTCCCAGCAAGAGCTGAGCTTCAGGTCCGAGCACATCCATGGCAAGTCCCATCACCTGTTGGTGATATTCGCTCCAGAAGATTTTATTTGTTGCACCAAGCGCCGCAACGCCGAAGTCTTTCCGATCCTGCACAACGGCGGTCAAAGAGCGCAGACCATTGATGCGCATGATTTGCACCTTTGACCATGCAAGAGCAATACGTTGACGAATCATCGGATCGTTGATGGATCCATTGTGTTTCGCTACTGCGACGATGTGGTTGAGTTCCGTTTCGAAGCGTCGATAGCCGGTGGTTGCCGACGTACCGCGTTCGAATCCAAGGGTGGTCATTGCAACTGCCCAACCGTTGTTTAATCCGCCGACCACATTTTCTTTCGCGCAGCGAGCATCGGTAAAGAACACCTCGGCAAACTCTGATGACCCATCGATCTGCTTGATTGGTCGAACTTCAACCCCTGGCTGATCCATCGGGCACAACAAGTAAGAAATGCCCTTGTGTTTTGGCGCATCTGGATCTGTGCGGCAAAGAATGAATACATAGTCGGCGATAAAGCCCTGAGTGGTCCAGATCTTTTGGCCGTTGATCACCCATTCATCGCCGTCGAGCACTGCTTTGGCGCTGAGGTTGGCAAGATCCGAGCCTGCATCGGGTTCGCTAAAGCCCTGACACCACGCAATGGTGCCCGAAAGAATTTTGGGAAGGAACTCTTTCTTCTGCTCCTCAGTCCCCCATTGAAGAATGGTGGGACCAACCAGCGTGTCACCGAAGAAGTCGGCCCGCATAGGAGCACCGGCGTTTGCAAACTCCTCAGCCACAACAACTGCCTTCATTGTCGATAAACCCTTGCCGCCATATTCGGTTGGCCAAGACGCACAAATCCAACCGCCGCCGTAGAGTTTGCCCGTCCATTCCTCGAGAAAGAGTGCACGTTCCTCGGTGCTCATTTCGAATCCCGGCTCGAACCAGCCCGTGGGGAGATTTTCTTCAAGCCACCCGCGCACTTCGCTGCGGTAGGCCTCTGCATCTGCCGGATAAGTCAGGTCCATGCGTCACAGTCTTCCGATGTAAGGCCAACCCGTCCAATCGTTTCGAAAAGGGGCAGCGACCCCCTGCCTGGCAGGTAGATTCGGGGCCTATGAGCATCGCTGAGACACCGAAGAAAGCCGAACGCTGGACCTTTCAATGGAAGGAACTGTTCAGTGAGGTCATCACCTCAGGCCTGTGCACTGGCTGCGCCGGCTGCGTCATCGCCTGCCCACACGATGTCATCGGTTACAACCACGAGGCCGGCGGTTACAAGCCGTTTCATATCGAAGATGAGTTGGGTCCGACCGATTGCGGCCACGGGCTCAAAGGCTGCACAAGTTGCACCCGTGCCTGCCCGCGTTTTCGGGCTTGGGAGCCGCAAGCGAATGAACATCTTTTTGATCGTGATCGAGCCGACGATGAGGTTGCTGGCGTTTATTCCGACATTCTTCTCACTCGGGCTTCAGACGACATGGTGCACCGAATGGGTCAAGACGGTGGGCTTGTGTCTGCGCTGCTCATTTGGGCACTCGATAACGACTACATCGATGGTGCTCTCACCTCGTATCTCGAAGGTGGAGACGCCGCAACATGGAAAGCCATCCCAGGAGTTGCAACAAACCGTGAAGAAGTTCTTGCCGGTGCTGGCAGCCGCTATACCTACTCGGCAAACACACTGGCGCTAGATGAAGCGAAAGAACGGGGGCTCAAGCGCTTGGCACTCGTAGGTATGAGTTGTCAGTCGTCGATTGCCCCGGTTATGTGGTCTCGCAAAATTGGAAAAGTTTCGAAGCCGATCGTGTTCAACATCGGTCTCCTTTGTTCCAAAACATTCGACGATGCAATCTTTGAGGAACTTTTCGAAGCGAAATACCTCATCCCTAAATCAGAGATAACAAAAATGAACATCAAGGGTGTCTTTCAGATTTGGACACGTGACGGCGGCTACCACGAGATCAACCTCAAGGAATGCCATGACTGGACGCGCGAAGGTTGTACCCATTGCCCCGACTTCGCCGCTGAACATGCCGATATTTCCACCGGCGGTATCGGCAAGGACAACGACTGGACACTCACAATCGTTCGTACCGACGTCGGCCGTGAAATTATTCAGCGAATGATTGCCGATGGATCCATTGAAGCGCGGCCCGGTGACGAAGATCCGGGAGCAATCGCACTGATGCGCAAACTTGCGGAGAAGAGCCGAGCCCGTTGGCCGCAGTGGGCCGATTCTGTTGTCCGACTCGGACTCCCCGAGAAGAAAAAGCCTGCCTCGAAGTAACAGTGGCTGAGATCAGCCGGCAACCGTTGTTGGCGTCGAGGGAACTGACGTCAATGAGGACGAAACCGGTGTTCCATTGGCGCAAGCGGTGAGATCGGACTTAATGGCCTCAGACACCGTTGCCCATCCCTCTTCAGGGTTGGACTTCAACTTTGAGTTGAGATCAGTGAAATTCGTGCCGGAGTAACCAGGCTCTGCGGCCGCCTTGTTGATCGGCATCTGATTCACAAATACTGAATACATGCACAGGCAAGCTTCCTGGCTTGTTGCGGTTACATCAGATTTAATCGTCGATTGGGTGGGCGACAAACCGGCATCGAGGGTCGAAGCCGATGATCCAAGTTCCGTCACGGTCACATCACCGTTCGAGCTGTAATAAAGGTTGGTGCACAACTCCAAGAAGTTCTGCTGCGTGAGAGTGTTGTAGTCCGTGGGCGAGTTGTCTTGGCTACATCCACTCAAACCAATCATGAGCGCCAAAGCAAGGGCCAAAGCACCAGCGCCAACTCGTCGTCCCAACATTGTGCAAACCATCCTCATGAACTCAAAGCCGCGACATTCGGGGGCGGCGGCGGGCTGGAGCCACCGTAGTCGGTGCCCCCTCTACTGCCGACATCACCCAATGAGTTGGCCCCGACCGCCACAGAAACCGGGGTGGCTCGGTAGCATTGTCGTCTTATGGCTCGTAAGAAATCCCCTGCTTCCCCCACCCTGGTTCTCTTGGTCCGACATGGCCAAACTCCCACGACCGGAACAACCCTTCCCGGTCGGGCTAAAGGACTTCATCTGGCTGATGCCGGCGTTGCCCAGGCGGAAAATGCCGCCAGCCGCATCGCTCAGCTTTCAAAAGTTGCTGCAATCTATGCATCGCCACTTGAGCGCACTCGTGAAACTGCAAAGCCAATAGCGCGGGATCGCAAACTCAAAGTTCAAATCGACCGTGGTCTTCTCGAATGCGATTTTGGCGACTGGACGGGTAAGAAACTGGATGCTCTGCGGAAACTCCCCGAGTGGACCGCCGTGCAACGCTATCCAAGCGGTTTCCGATTCCCCAATGGCGAGTCGTTTGCCGAAATGCAGACGCGCATGGTTGGCGCACTTGATGCACTCGTAGCCAATCATCCGGGCCAAACCATCGTTGCGGTTTCTCATGCCGATCCAATTAAGGCCGCAGTGGCTCAAGCACTCGGAACCCACCTCGATTTGTTTCAACGCATTGTCATTTCTCCATGTTCCATCTCGGCAATTCTTTACTCGCCATCGGGTCCGGCTGTTCTCACCGTGAACTCCACAGGCGATGATCTCGCGAAATTCGGGCTTTCGTGAACGAATCTTGGGAGTTCACGGAACCTGATTCAGTGGTGCCTGGGGCATTTGGTGAACCGGGACACAGAACGTTTTTCGTACAAGTTCGCGATGCGGGCCGCATCGTTTCCTTCAAACTCGAAAAGCAACAAGTTGCTGCGCTGTGCGATTACCTCGAGGGCATTCTCGCTGATTTACCCACACTGCACCCCGGCCAATTCATTGCCCCTCTCTCCGCAACTGAGCCCAGCGAAATGCAATGGGCCGTCGGCAGCCTCGCTGTTGCCTACGAAGAGGACCAGGACCGACTCGTCATCGTTGCCGAAGAACTCCCCGATTTCGATGACAGTTTCGAAGGAGAGTTCGACGAAGAGTTCAGTTTTGACGCAGCAACTGCTCGTTTTTGTCTTTCTCGCGCGCAGGTTGCGGCTTTTATCGCAGTGGGCAGCGATCTCGTGCGCGCGGGTCGGCCTGCGTGCCGGCTTTGTGGCCGACCCATGGACCTTGGCGGCCACCCGTGCCCTCGCCTGAACTAGAAGACAACAGTGCGGAGGACCTCGCCGCCATAAATAAGACCGTATCCCGAGGGACAATTGAACTCATCGGCAGAATGCCATGGAGTTCAAACGCAACGTTTCTTGCCGAAGCCTCCCTTGACGGTCTCACCACGCGCGTGATCTATAAGCCTCACATAGGTGAGCGTCCGCTTTGGGATTTTCCTGATGGACTTTGGAAACGAGAGGTCGCAGCCTATGAACTTGGCCGCAACCTCGGCTGGGACATCGTTCCGTTCACTATCGGTCGAGAGGATGCTCCTCACGGCATAGGTTCGGTGCAGAAGTTCATTGATGCCGACTTCGAACAGCACTACTTCACAATGCTGGAAGATGAGCAAACGCATAATCAACTTCGACGCATGGCCGTATTCGATTTCGTTTGCAACAACACCGACCGTAAAGGCGGACATTGCCTCGTTGACGCTCATGGACACATCTGGGGAATCGATAATGGATTGTCATTCCACTCCGAGTTCAAGCTCCGAACCGTTATTTGGGATTTCGGTGGTGATGAAATCGAAGACAACATCCTTCGTGATCTTCAAACACTTATTGACCATGGCCTAAGCGACAGCGTCACTGATTTGCTCGGCTCATTCGAACAGGATGCTGTGCTTGCCCGAGCACGCGCTCTCGTTCGTGAAGGTGTTTTACCGACTGATGAAAGTGGCCACCGTTATCCTTGGCCGCTTATCTGACAGATTAAATCTTCGAAAGGCCAAGAACGTTGAACGCCCCGGCCGTTGACCGGGGCGTTCAAACAGTTTTACAGCCAAGGTCAGCGGGCCTTAAGAGCCTCAATAACCTGTGGCAAAACTTTGTGAACATCACCAACAATGCCAAGGTCGCTCACTGCGAAAATGGGAGCTTCTGCATCTTTATTGATGGCAATGATGTTTTTTGAGCCCTTCATGCCGACCATGTGCTGGGTCGCACCAGAAATACCAGCGGCGATATACACCGTGGGTTTCACTACCTTGCCGGTCTGTCCAACTTGGTAGCTATAGGGAACCCAACCAGCATCAACAATGGCCCGGGATGCACCCGGAGCGGCGGCAAGGAGTTTGGCGAGATCCTCAATGAGAGCAAACTTTTCCTGCTCACCAAGTCCGCGACCACCCGAAACGACGATGGCGGCTTCGTCGAGCGACGGGCCTTCGCGCTCTTCAACATGGCGATTCGTGATCTTTGCCCCAGCGCTCTTTCCGCCGTCGGGGACCGTGATGGTCTCGACTGCCGCAGAGCCACCGCCGGAGGCTTCAGGAGCAAACGACTTGGGACGCACAAGCACAAGGTGGGGGCCAGCGGCAGTGAAGGTGGTCTTCACATCTGTGGTTCCGCCAAAGACCGGCACTGTGGTGACAAGACTGGCTCCGTCGACCTCAAGGTCAATGCTGTTTGTGATGACAGTGCGATCAAGCTTGGCCGAAAGACGGCCCGCAACGTCACGACCAAAATAGGAGGTAGCAGCGATGATGGCATCGGGGGCGTTTCCGCCCTCGACGACCGCAACGATTGCGCCAGAAACAGGAACGCCCGGAAGCGCTCCGGCGAGATCGCCGGTTGAGTAGATCTTTGAGACGCCGTACTCGCCGAGTTGACCAGCAACTGCGTCGGCGTCGCCGCCGGCGTAGACCGCTTCAACTGTATCGGCCAGTGAACGAGCCTTCGTCACAAGTTCAAGTGTGGTGGTGCTGACTTTGCCATCCGTTGCTTCGGCAAGCACCCAAATCTTGGAAAGAGCCATTTTCAATTCCTCCTAGAGAACTTTGAGATCGTCAAGGAAAGCGACAATTTTTTCGGCAGCGGTGCCGTCGTCTTCAAAAACTTCGCCGGCCTCACGGGCGGGAGCTTCTGAGATAGTCACGATCTGTTGCCCGGCACCGGCCCAGCCGACCTGACTGACATCGAGGCCGAGATCGGCCACGCTGACTGTGTCAACTGGCTTTGACTTTGCCGCCATGATTCCCTTGAATGAGGGATAACGGGGTTCGACAACTCCGGCCGTTACAGAAACGACTGCGGGAAGCGGACATTCAACGTCGTCGTAACCCGCCTCAGTCTGACGTTGGATCTTGACGGTCCCACTTTCAATGCTGATCGACTTTGCGAAAGTGACCGAGGGGAGATCAAGCAAGCCGGCGATCTGCTCGGGCACCGTGCCGGTGTAGCCGTCGGAAGATTCTGTTGCCGTAAGTACAAGATCTGCGCCTTCGACACGTTCAATAGCCTTCGCCAACACCTTGGCGGTTGTAAGCGCATCGCTACCAGCAAGCGCTTCGTCACTGACAAGGATTGCTTTCGCTGCTCCCATTGCCAGTGCGGTGCGAAGACCGGACACCTCACCATTTGGCGCCATTGAAACAAGCGTGACTTCACCGCCACCAGCAGTGGTCACAAGCTGTAGCGCCATTTCAACGCCGTAGGAATCAGCTTCGTCGAGAATGAGCTTGCCATCTCGCTTTAGTGTTTTGGTAGTGGGATCCAACGCTCCGGGATCTGCCGGGTCCGGGATCTGCTTGACACAAACGACAACATTCATAGGTTGAATCCTGCCCCCAGAATGGGGTTGGGGCCAAATCACAGCCGGAGTTTCCTCGGCGACCGTCCACCCGGACGTGACACCCCGGGCTCCGCTACGGTCCAAGATCTTGTGAAGGTCCTTCTCATCGTTAATCCATCGGCCTCATCGGTCACCGCCCGAGGACGGGTCGTCATAACGAAGGCGCTCGCCGCCGACCATGAGGTCACGGTCTCTGAAACCGCCCGTCGAGGCCATGCGACGCGCCTCGCTGCGGCTGCGGCGGTCGAAGGCACCGACGTGGTGGTCGTGTTGGGCGGCGATGGCACCCTCAATGAAGCCGCCAATGGATTAGCTGGAACCACCACTGCCCTCGCTGCCGTTCCCGGCGGATCGACCAATGTTTTCGCTCGAACCTTGGGACTTCCCGACGACCCGATTGAGGCAACCGGGGTGTTGCTTGACGCACTTGCCTCGAACTCGATCAAGCGTGTCGGTCTTGGATCAGTTAACGGTCGCTACTTCCTTTTTCACGTTGGCATCGGCTTTGATGCTGCCGTTGTCGCGGAAGTCGAAAGACGAGGTTCACTGAAGCGCTGGGCGAACCATGCACTTTTTGCATGGGCAGCTTTCGATACATGGGCAAGAAAGTACAACCGCAAGCGGCCTTACTTTTCTGTGCGCGTAGACGGACAACCAACAATCGACGACGCAATGTTTACCGTTTGTCTCAATACTCACCCCTACAGCTACATCGGCACGCGTCCATTCACTCTTGCTCCAGAGGCATCACTTGATCGACCACTAAGCATCGTCACGTTTCGAAACCTCAACGTATTTCCGTTCGCGCTCATTCTTGGCTCGGCGCTTGGCAGCGGTCACCGACTTCGCAACGATAAGAGCGTTTCATTTCATGCTGATGTCCTGCACGCACAAATTGAGGGGTTCGGACCCGTTCCCCATCAGGTCGATGGCGACTACCTCGGCAACATTGAACATCTAGAACTGCGCTACGAAGCCGACGCCCTCTCGCTTGTCGTCCCCTGCGCTACAACTCGTTAGCGCCAGCAACAAGTACATTGCGGCATTGCCGGGGACTATTTGTGATTATTGCGTCGACTCCAAAATCAGCCATCAATCGAATAGACGGCGGTTCGTCTACCGTCCATACATTTACCGATATCCCGAGTGAATGTGCAGAGTCAACAAATGCTTTCGTGACTGTTCCATACCAAGGATTGATGGCAACATGACCACCACCGACGGCACGATCAAGATCAGCGAGAAGTGTCGCTCTCTCAGCGCTGAGTAATCCGGTCGAAAGCGATGGCGCCAACTTGCGCACCCGATCACAAATGTCATGGTCGAACGAGGTCACCAAAAACTCTTGCGACCCACTGAGAGAAAGAAGTGTTTCGGTAACGCCGTGGATGAGATCGGAAAGGAACTCGGGCGGTCCATCGGGCTTGATTTCGACGTTGACCGCCAACGGCGCGCATGCAACCAGCGACTCCGAAAGCGTGGGAACCCACGGAGGTAGGTCGGCGCTGAGGATCTTGCTGATCACGCGACCATCACCAAGCTTGGGATCATGATGGACAATGACTTGGCCATCGGCAGTCATTCGGGCGTCGAGTTCCACCCAGTCGGCTCCTTCGGCAACCGCTTCGAGGAATGCAGCGATGGTGTTGCCCGGAGGAACTGCAGCTGAAGCGCCCCGATGAGCGACGATGAGCGTCATCTTTCCCCCGACGCCAATTCTCGAGAGGCGTTTGACTCAAACTTCAACAATGTGATTCACGTGTCTTTCGTCACAATTCAGCAAAATCTATCGCAGCCAGTAAGGCATCGCAGTCGCTGACCTGAGGATTTGCAAAAAACCCTTGCTAGTGCGCAGGGGCCAAAGTACGTTTCCCCCGTCCCAGCCACACAGTCCGGGTCCGTTCGAATCACTTTTTAGATTCAACACGGTGCGGAATGGTGGCATGGGCAAAATCCTCACGGATCGGCCGGAAAACCGTTTCGTGACCCCTGATCCTGGAGGAACCGTGGCCCTGACCGCGCCGTATTCAATGACCCTAAACGCACTCGCCGACGACTGGCGTGACCAATCTGCTTGCCGCGATACCGATCCTGACTTGTTTTTTCCAGTCGGCACCACGGGCCCAGCAATTGAACAGATCGAAAATGCGAAGACCGTATGCACCGATTGTGATGTGCGTCAGCCCTGCCTCGACTTCGCTCTCGCTTCAAATCAAGACTCGGGCATCTGGGGTGGCACCTCAGAAGAGGAGCGCCGCAAGCTTCGCCGTCAGTGGCTGGCTGCTCGCCGCAAGGCATCCTGAATCGAGGCTCTATCGTTCGCAACAATGACCTCCCCTCGGGGGAGGTCATTGTCATTTCATCCCGAATGTTCTGCCTTAATGCCGGACAGGAACAGAAATTCGCACCGCAGTACCCGGCCGCTCAGCAGTGCCCTCGCCGGCAGAGAACCCAATGGTTCCGGCTAACTCGGTCGTTACCAAAGTGCGCACAATGGATAGACCTAGCCCAGCGCTGTCGTCGATCGTGAACCCTGGAGCAGTTCCTACCCCGTTATCAGTCACTGTCACTCGAAGTCGGGTGCCGGTATTTTCTAATTCGATGATCACAGACGCGTCGTCGGGGGATTCCGCCGGAAAGGCGTGATCCACGACGTTCTGCAGTAATTCGGTGAGAACAACCGCAAGCGGAGTTGCAACGTCGGCAGGCACCACGCCGGCATCGCCAGTGACGGTAAACCGAATGGGCCGTTCTGGAGAAATCAATCCCTCCTCCACCATTCGAACCAAGGGTCGAACGATTTCGATAAAAGGGACGTCGTCGCCAATGGTGGTGGAAAGGGTCTCGTGTACCAGCGCAATCGAACGAATACGACGAACTGATTCCTCGACTGCTGCTTTCGCTTCAGGTGAAGAAAGTCGTCGGCCTTGTAGACGAAGCAATGCAGATATTGTCTGAAGATTATTTTTTACCCGATGATGAATTTCGCGAATTGTTGCGTCTTTCGAAAGCAGCATCAGGTCGCGCCGACGAAGCTCAGAAATATCACGCATCAATACAAGTGCCCCAGTGACAACATCGTCGGCAACGAGAGGAATAATTCGCAGAAGAATCGTGACGTTCGGGCCGCGTTCAATTTCCTCTGCTGACGGACTCTTCAGAGCAAACGCAGCAACAACCGGTGACTCAGGTAAACCAATTTCTCCGAAGCGTTCCCCTTCAGAATTTGCGTGAACTCCAATACGATGTAGGGCTGAGATCGCATTTGGCGAGGCGAAATGCACGCGCTGCTGAGAATCGAGGACCATGACCCCGTCGCCGACACGAGGCATCACGAGGCCGCGTTTGTCTTCATCAGCAAAAGGGAAGTCGCCAGCAGCAACCATCGCAGCGAAGCGATGAAAAACATTGAGATAGGTACGTTCTAAAACTCCGTCCTGGCGAGCAACGTGTTCATGGGCGTCTTTGGTTAACACCGCGATCGTGCGGCCACCGAATGTCACCGGTATGCACAACTCGCGAACTGATCCCTCGAACGATCCGGTAGAAATCTCACCCTCGGTGATCTCGCCCGATTGAAATGTTTCATCAACAAGTGGGCGCTCAGACGAAGCAACAGCACGGCCCACCCAGTCATTTGAGAAAAGGGTCTGGCTGGTTGTAGGCCGAATCTGTCCGAGCACAACCAATGCGTGCTCATCGCCCGATTTGCGATCTCGGCCAAACAACATGAGGTCAGAGAAACTCAAATCAGCGAGCAAACCCCAACCGCCCAAGAGGCGCTGAAGGTGGCTCGTTTCAGCTGACGAGAGGCGCGAGCGCTGTTGGGCGAGCTCCTCCAGATTGGCCATAGGAGCGCAATATCAGAATCAGCTGGCGCCGAAACCGATTCGGCGCTCGCTATCAGACGTGCCCAGTTCGACGTAGGCGATCTTGGCGGCGGGCACGGCGACGTCGCGGCCGTGGCGATCGGTCAACCACAGAACGCTGTTGACATCGGCCAGTGCAGCATCAATCGAGGCGCGAACCTCAGCACGGTCAACGCTGGACGACATCTCAATTTCAATTTCTTTTGGTGTCTGTTGCACACCGATGCGGACGTCCACGAAATTCCTCCTGTACGAAACCGACCCGTTGGCCGACTCTCCATGCTAGGTCGCAAGACCAAGCCTTCATCCCAGCAATTTAAGACCTGCGTTGTAACGACGAGTTGGGGCCAATTCAAGATCAATGACTTCAGCCAATGCACGGATCGCCACGGCTGCCTCGCTGTCAGGCTCGACCGCAACAACCGGTCGGCCGTCGTCGGAGCCCACCCGCAGGGCCGGGACCAGAGGCACCTGACCCACGAACCGCACACCGAGTCGCTCGGCCAGCTCAGCCCCACCACCGGCGCCAAACAACTCGTAGCGCTTGCCGTCGTCGCCAGTGAACCACGACATATTTTCGATTACGCCCTTGACTTCGATATTGACTTTTTCGGCCATGAAGGCAGCGCGTTGGGCAACCCTCTGAGCGGCGGGTTGAGGCGTTGTCACAACGAACAACTCAGAGCGCGGAAGGAACTGCGCTATCGACAGAGCAATGTCGCCGGTGCCGGGAGGGAGGTCAACGAGCAAGAAGTCTGGATCGTCCCAAAAAACGTCGGTGAGGAACTGCTCAAGCGCCTTATGCAACATCGGGCCACGCCAAATGACGGGCTGATCCTCTTCCACAAAAAAGCCCATTGAGATACAGCGAACGCCGTGCGCTTCGGGAGGCACGATCATTTCGTCAATGATCGTTGGGGTGTGACCGACACCGAGCATTCGCGGAATAGAGAAACCCCATACATCGGCATCGACGACAGCAACTTTGTGACCACGCTGGGCCAGAGCGATTGAAAGGTTGGTTGTGATCGAGGATTTACCAACGCCGCCCTTACCCGAGGCGATCAGAAGTACACGGGTGTTGCTGGTGGGATCAGCGAACGGAATGACTCGGCCTTCGGCGTGGCCATGACCTTGATGGGTGCCAGCAGTGGAGGCGGGATCACCATGAAGAAGTTCCCGGATGGCGGCACGCTCTTCATCAGTCATCACCGTGAAGTCCAGATCGACTCGGTCGATCCCATCTAGCGCGACGATTGCAGTGGTAACCCGATCTTGGATCTCGTTGCGCAAAGGACAGCCCGCCACGGTCAGAGCGATCTGGATAGCAACGACCGAGCCATCTATGGCAATGCCACGGACCATTCCGAGATCGACAATGCTTCGGTGCAATTCGGGGTCCTCAACGGGTCGAAGAACCTCGATGACATCGGCATCGGTTACAGGCATCGGGGGGATCTCGCTTCGGGTTGGGGAATTTTTCCTATGACAGTAGGTAGAATAACGAGGTGGAACAGGCGACCCTCAGTCCGACCGAGTTCAGTTCGGTGGTTACGGCAATTACCTCCGCCTTTGGCGACCCCACGAGACGCGAGATCTACCTCTTTGCTCGGGCTTCTGACTCCGGTGTGACTGCCAGCGAGGTCGCTTCCCAGTTCGATCTCCACGCCAATGTTGCCCGCCATCACCTCGACAAACTCACTGCTGGCGGATACCTCGAAGTCGCCGTTGCCCGAGGCGGTACGGGTGCTGGTCGACCGTCGAAGCGCTACACAGCAACTACCAAGGGTGACCACCTCGACCTTCCCGTGCGCCATGACGACGTGCTCATAACGCTGCTCGGTCGAGCACTCGAAGTAATTCCTCGAGACCAAGCCGAACTCATGGCCGAAGAAGTTGGTATCGAATACGGACGCCTTCTTGCGCAACGGCTGGGTGAGGGCGTTGATCATCAACGGTCCATTCAGTCCATTCTTCAGACTGTGGCTGATGCCCTCACCGCTCAGGGCTTTGCCGCTCATGCCGAACGCCGCAACAACGAACTTCGAATCGTTTCAGAGCATTGCCCATTTGGCGATGCTGTTATGGCCAATCCCGTCATTTGTGCCGTCGATCGCGGAATGATGAAGGGGATAGTTGCTGAACTCCATGGTGGCGAGGCCATCATCGCACTCGAATCGTCCAAGCCTATGGGCGATGACGTGTGCATTACTTCGCTCGGAACCTAAAACTCGTGGCCCGCCACTTTCTTGATCACGCATCGACCTCGATCCCGCGTGAGTCAGCTCGGTCCGCCTTTACCGAGGCACTTCGACTTCAGGAGTTCTCGTCGATTGCCGATCCTGGACGTATCCATCACGAGGGAATGACCACCCGGGCTCTGCTCGAACAAGCCCGTGCCCAAGTTGCCGATTTACTCGGTGCAAAACAGCGCGAAATCGTTTTTACTAGCGGCGCAACTGAATCGATCGCTACCGCCACGTGGGGTGCAGTCCGACGCGGAGTTGATGCTGGCCACCGCCCTCATGTTGTCTACAGCGCAGTCGAACATTCAGCGGTTCGAGGTTCTAGCGAACTGTTTGCGCACTCTTTAGGTGGATCAGTTTCTGTGGTTGGTGTTGATGATGAGGGGCGCATTGACATTGACGCGTTTCTTTCATCTCTCGCTCCGAATACCGTGCTGGCCCATGTGCAATGGGGGAATCATGAAGTTGGAACACTGCAGCCAATCCAAGAAATCACTAACGCATGCCACGAGCGTGGAATTCTTGTTCATGTTGATGCCGCTCAAGCCGTCGGTCACGTGCCAACGACGCCCAAAGAATTGGGGATCGACCTACTTTCTTTTAGCGGCCACAAATTTGGCGGACCCTCCGGCATCGGCGGACTTTGGATCCGACAAGGTCTCCGCATTGAACCGCTGCTGCCTGGCGGAGAACAAGAACGGGCTCGTAGAGCCGGACTTGAGAATGTGCCAGCGGCGATTGCACTGGGAGCAGCTGCCGCTGAACTCGATCAATCAACCCTTGATATCGAAGCGTCAGCCGCTCGTGTTCTCATTGCGGCCGCCATCGAACGACTCACCGCCATCGATGGAGTTTCTCTACTCGGCCCCAGCAGGGCCGGGGCACGACTCCCCCACATCGCATGTTTTGCCGTCGAGGGCGTAGAGCCTCAAGGAGTTGTACTTGGACTCGACCAGCGAGGAATTTCGCTGCATTCCGGTAGTTCCTGTGCTTCGGAAGGGCTCGAACCCTCGCCGATACTTGAAGCCATGGGCGTTGACGCCCATCGCTCGCTAAGAGTTTCCGTCGGATATAACTCGACCATGAGCGATATCGATGCCCTTTGCGAGCACCTTCCCGTCGTTTTGCGTGAACTTCGTTCGCTCCACACGTGACTTACTAATGAATTCTCATCCCTCTGGGCACACCCGAACCTTTCAATTGGCTACGTTCAAGAAGTGACAATCCATCTCATTCGCCATGCGCATGCCGGCAAGCGTTCGGAATGGCTGCAAGATGACGAACTTCGCCCCCTTTCAAAACGAGGAATTGCTCAATCTCGAGCCCTCACCGCGGTGGTTGGTGACCTCGTTGTAGGTCGGATTATGTCGAGTCCCTGTGTGCGTTGTCTACAGACGGCTTCACCGCTCGCCGAAAAGTTCAGTCTTCCTATTGAATCCTCCGACGCATTCGCCGAAGGAGCCGACGGTGCCGATGCCTACCGCATCTTGCTCGCACTCGATGAACATGACGGCGTCGCCTGCAGCCACGGCGACGTCATTCCGCTCCTCTTGCGCCGCCTTGTGGCTGACGGGATGGATACCGATGGGCCCCTCATCGACCAGAAGGGGTCCGTCTGGGTCATCGAGATGCGAAACAATCGGCCATTCCATGGACGCTACGTGCCGCCACCGCAATAACGAGTGTTAACTGCGTCGGCCCGCAGCCACATCTTCTTTCACGCTGTTAACCATCGTGATCATGTACACCGGAATCTCATTCAAATCGATCGCATCGAGATCGGCCTGCGCCGCCTCAAATTCTCCCGCGTTACGTTCCAGAATTGCGCGAAAGACTCTGGCATCGGAATAGTTGGGGTCTACGGCAATGGCTTCATCAAGATACTGACCCGCTTGTACATCGAGTTGCGCAGCCACGGAAGGCTCACTACTGAGAGCGATCGTGTGAAGCAACCAACCGCGATAGGTCATGGCCTCGACATTCAGAGGAGAAATTTCCAGTGCCTCGTCGTAGGCCTCGATCGCCATCTCGAATTGTTCAAGCGCTTGGGCTGAGTTACCAGCTTGCAGCGACGCCTGTGCCTGACCGGTGAGCCCTCGCGCTTGAAGGAGGAGGTTTGAACTGTCTTGACGAATATCGCCAGTGAGACCCTGACCTGGTGCCCGGGTACCAGCGTTACGAAACACAACCCAACCAGCGCCAAGAGAAATGACCCCTACAAGCACGAGCCCGAGAGCAGTTCGTTTCCAATCGTGTGGAACTCGCATGGATTTTACAGTTGCACGACGATCATCGACAGCCCTGATCGCAGCCGCTGCACGTGCGGTGTAGTCATCTTTAAGTTCTTCGTAATCCGCCAAGCTGACATCGCCGGCAGCGCGTTCTCGTTCAAGGTCCTTGAGCGAATGGAGAAGAAAATCGCGCTCCTCTTCGAGTGCAACGAGAGCATCTGGGTCGAGTTCGCGTCGGCGCGCTCGATTCGGACGATTTACAACACCGATTGACGGCTCCGACTTTTTTGGTACCGCTACCTGTCGAGCAGCTCGTCGTGCTGCGGTTCCACCCCCGGTCGGGCCGGTCACCGTGAAAGTCCTTCCCCATGAGAGTCATCGGTTCGTTCTTCCTCTTGATCGTTACTATGCAGCGCCGAACTCACAAGTTCCCGATCTTCATCGGATGCACGTTCTGGTGGCATCAAGGACCATCTTCGGAACACGATCGCTAGAAACGCGATGCCGATTGCAAAAGCAACGACCGGAAGAATCCAAACCAAGGCATTGATCCCCGAAGCCGAGGGAGTGAGCAAGATGCCTTGGCCGTATTTTGCCGAATAGAACGAACGAACTTCGTCGTCGGTTTCACCCTTCTGCACTTGCTCCGCAATCTGACGACGGATCTCTTGCGAGGCGGGGACATTTGATTCAGCTACTGATTCTCCAGCGCAGACTGGGCATTTAATAGTTCGAGAAATCTCGCTGACTCGGTCTTGAGCCGTGGGCGCCGAACGAGCACCAAACGAGGCAACGGAAAGCACCGTCACCGCAACAACACAAAGCGCAATCCAAGGGCCCCACCGACGAACCGGTGATCCTTTCGACAGTGGCGTTGGGCTCACTTGGAATCCGTTCCGGCTACTGCCATTCCACCATTGTCCTCGATCGCTTTATCAAGACCAACAGCAGTCACACCACCGAAGAAACCAGCAACAACGAGACCACTCGGGGCAACCAAATACGACTCAGGCACTTTGGTGACGCCGTAGTCCAACGCTATGAGCCCTGTATCGCGTGATAGTACGGGCCACGTATTTTGTCCTTTGATCCAGTAGTCACGAATTGAATCGGCGTCGTCAGAAAATGCAACACTGACGACCTGAACCGGATCTGATTTATGAGAATCAACAAACTGTTGAATCTGCGGATCCTCCAGTCGACATGGCGTACACCATGTTGCAAAGAAATTCACCACTACCCACTCACTGCGATGATTGACCATACGAAAGGTCGATCCATCGAGTGTCGTGCCCGTGAAGTCTGGCGCAGCCTGACCAACGATTTGACTGGAAATAGGCGTGCTTGTTTCGCGAGTGGCCAGAAGGGCGATGAGGGCCACAAGAACGACGCCGACGACAATGGCGGCATTACGAGCAAGTTTGCTCTTGCCCGCTGAAGCCAGATCGGACTCCGATGCCGCAGTCACTGCGGAGCTCCAACGGCAGCCTTTGATCGATCATTCGACAAAGGCGCCGATACCGCATCGATCGGGTTACGGCGTCGACCAGGGAAGACAGCCAGCAACGTCCCTAACGCCATCACTCCACCGCCAATCCATAGCCAGATAATGAGCGGCTGAACGGTCACGCGAATAGTGACGGAACCGTTCTCGCCATCTTTTATGTCAATCACAGAAAGAGCGACATCGTGGGTGAATGTCGACCGAACCGAGGGTGTCCCAATTGTCTGGTTGCCATTGGCGAACTTGTTGAGCGAAGGAGCCCATGGTCCAGTTCCGTCGATTCGGATCAGAACCTGCTCGACGATCTTGGCCTCCTCTTGTTTAATGTTCTGGCCCTCGTAGAGCAGTGTGTGGCCCGCAAATTCCGCCGACTCGCCTACCTTTAGTGTGAACTCGGCCTGGCGTACATAGCTACTGCTAGCGGCAAACGCCACCGCAATGATGACGACACCAAGATGCACGACCATTCCACCGTTTGCTCGTCCCACCAGCCCCCGCCAACCCTGACGACGAGTAGCAAGCACGAGTTGTCGGCCTGCTGATCCAGCCGCAAAGCCGCCGAGGCCAAAGGCAACCACCGGTGCAAAACCACGCGCACCAATAGCCACAGCAAGAATCATTGAGCCAACACCAATCCATGCCGGCCACATCAGTCGATGACGCAAAAGTTCGCTACTCGCCTTGCGCCAGGGCAAGACCGGGGCAATTGCCATAAGGAACAGGAGCGTCAACCCAATCGGCATCGTCATGCGGTTGAAGTAGGGAACCCCAACCGACACGCGATCGCCATTGATCGCTTCGACGACAAGTGGGAACAACGTACCCAGCAAAATGACAAAAGCGAGGGCTGCAAACACTGCATTATTCGCAAGAAATGCCCCTTCACGTGACAACGGGGAATCAATGCGCCCGGGAGATCGCAAACGATCTCCCCGCCAACCAATAAGTACCACCGTTGTGAGAACGATGAGAGCGAAGAAACTTAGGAACGCAACACCAATACCGGAAGTTGTAAACGCATGCACCGACTCAAGGACACCCGAGCGAGTAATGAACGTCCCAAGAATTGTCAGCGCGAATGTTGCGCACAGCAACGAAATATTCCAGACCCGCAACATACCCCGACGTTCTTGCACGAGAACGGAATGCAAATACGCCGTACCAGTTAGCCACGGCATGATCGACGCGTTTTCAACCGGGTCCCAAGCCCAGTACCCACCCCAACCCAGCACCTCATAAGACCACCAAGAACCAAGAATAATTCCGACCGTAAGGAAGCTCCACGCAATGAGCGTCCAGCGTCGAGTCGCCAACAGCCAGCCTTCACCAACGCGGCCGGTTACGAGAGCAGCGATGGCGAATGCAAACGGAACGGTAAACCCGACGTAACCCAAGTAGAGCATCGGTGGGTGAAACGCCATCAACGGGTGATTCTGCAGCAGCGGATTTGGACCCGGACCATCGAAGCCGATGGGTGGTGCAAACGAGGTAAACGGATTCGCAGGCCCAACCAGCATCCAAAAAAAGAAGACACACACGATAAGCATTGTGAAAACGGCCCAACCCACCAAGGGGTCGGCTAGCCGCTTACGGAATTTCACCACGACAGCAACGAGGTATCCACCAAGAATGAGTGCCCACAAAATAATGGAGCCTTCAAGTGCACCCCAAAGAGTTGAGAAATTGTAAATCGCTGGTGTTTTTGTCGAACCGTTCTCCGCAACGTATTTCACGGTGAAGTCGCGAGTGATTAACGCTCGCTCCATTGCAAAAGCAGCAAGAACCCCACCAAAAAAAACAAGCATTGCGTACCAACGAGACAACCGAACCAAATCAGGTCGATTGCGGATGAGGCCATAACCAACCGTGATCGCACCAAGAACTGCGGCGGCGAGACCAAGGGTGATGCCGGCTCGACCAAGCGCAAGATTCATGAGCCACTCTTGGTTGAGGCCACCGGAATCTGACCATTTACTTCAGCCTGCTGCAGTCTCTCCGCTTCCTCTTCTTGATAGACCTCGCTGTGCCTGATGATCATGAGATCAGAGTCGTAGGTCTTTGAACCGTCAGCCTTGAAATGTCCTTCGAGGAGTACAGACTCATTTTCCTTGAACATCTCTGGTGGATCGCCAACGTGATTGACCGTGATGGGAACACCGTTATAGGAAATCTCGAAGGTCACGCCAGCTCCGGTTTGAACGATTGTTCCCGGGACCACCATTCCTTGTAGGCGGAACCGCTTGTCCCCGAGCGAATCGCTTTGAGCTACAGCCTCATCGGCATTTCGATAGAACGTCGTTGCACTTCCAAGCGCCTGGACCACTACAAAGCCGCCCAAAGCCAAAACGACAACAAGCAAAGAGATAGCCGGAAGGCCCCGAAACCGCTTGCGCCGGTTCGAGGCAGCGGGCGAGTCGCCACCATTGGAATCTGGCCCGGTACGAGGAGTCAGCTCCATCGACGCTTCTCCGGTGACACTTTCTGGCTGAGACGCCGCCCACGGATGACAGTCACGAGGGCATAGGCGCCCATCCCGCCGAATACGAAGATCCACGAGGCTGCAACATACGGCCATGTGCCTGTTGCTTGGGCAAAGACGATCGAACTCACGTTGATGCAACTCCTTCAGCTCGACGCTCTACGAGAGCGGCATCGAGACCCTCAGTATCGACTTGCTCTTCGAGCCAAGCAACGCGGAACCGATGGATCACCATCCATACAAACGCAAGCGCAGTGGCAACGAATCCAGTAAATAACGAAAACAGCATGAGGCCATCAAGTTTTGTATCGCCAAGCTGAAGTGTTGCCGTCTGGTGCAATGTTCTCCACCACTGCACTGACTGACGAACAATGAACACGTTGGGAACTAGAAGCAGACCCACGATGGCAGCGCGCTTAGCTCGCACTGAATAGTCCGCTTCCAATCGCCGAACGGCGAGGTACCCGAGAAGCAGCAACATCAGCATCGCTGAAGAAGTGAGGCGGGCATCCCAGACCCAAAAGACTCCCCATGTAGGCCGACCCCAGAACATGCCGGTGACCAGTGTGAAGGCCGTGAAGAGCGCAGCGACTTCAGCACCGGCGTAGGCCACAAGATCCCACCATTGCGACTTACGCCAAAGAAAGACCGCCGACCCCACTCCGGCGAGAAGACAACCGATATAGGAAAGAGTCGCTGAAGGAACATGCACGTACATAATGCGAACGGCGTCACCCTGTTTCTGGTCGGCGGGACTCAGGATCAATCCGAACAAGACCAGCACTCCAAGGGCAATCACAGTGACGATGCCAAGAATGAGCGTTGCGCGTGAACCAGTCGACGTTGGTCCGTTCTCGCTGATCTTGGCGGTCACGGCACTCTCGGTGATCACGATTCCTCCATTAGGGGGCCAAATCCGAAGATTCCGGCCACTACGTACATGACACTAAACACGCTCATTAAGCCGACCCACGGCCACCCCTCTGACGGTGTTCCGTTGAGGGCTGCTTCGAAGGCACGGGTTGCACCGATTAACACCGGTGCAAGTACTGGTAACAGTAGAAGTGGCAGGAGGGTTTCACGAACTCGGAGCCCGGAAGCCACCGCACCAAAGAGGGTACCGGCAGTGGCGATAGCGGCGGTCGCGACCCCGATCGTGGCCAACAGGAGAAGCCAGCCGGCGAGAGGTGTGCCATAAAGCACCGCTACGCCCACTCCTAACAGGAGTTCCAGGACCACTAGCTGCACCGCAACCGAGAGGGTCTTCCCCAAATAAATTCCGCTTGGTGCAAGGCCAGACAGTCGGAGGGCATCGGTCACACCATCGGTACTTTCCACTGCGAACGAACGCTGCATCGCCAAGAGCCCACTGAACAACACAGCAATCCAATAGAGCCCCGGTGTGGCTTTTTGCAGAAGACCCCGATCGGGGTCAAGAGCAAAGGCGAAAAGCACTAAAACCAAAAGTGCAAACGGCAAAACCTGATTGATCGCAACCCGTGAACGAAGTTCGAGCTTCAAGTCTTTGAGGGCAATCAACCACGCGTCAGCGAGCATCAATGCCACCTGCTTTATCCTCGGAATTGCTCACTGAATCCAGCGCAACGCCGCCACCGAGGGTCACGATTTCGTTTGCGAGATCGATCGAACGATCAAGATCGTGAGAACTGAGGATGATCGTCGCACCCGCAACCGCTGCATCGCGAACTAACTCATCCACAATGTCACGTCCTTCTTTATCAAGACCAGCATGCGGTTCATCGAGCAGCCAAAGTTCGGGGCGACGTGCGATCAAGCAGGCCAGCGATGTGCGCCTGCGTTGACCAGTTGAAAGCCGCCCCACCGTGACATTGCGAAGTCGGCCATCAAGCCCGAGCCGAGACATCGCCAATTCAGCATCAATGACATTTGCCCGCGCGGCACGGGTCCAGAATCGAACGTTGTCGGCCACGGTGAGTTCGTCATAAAGGCCGGTGCCATGAGCCAGTAGGCCAACGCGGGGACGCACCAACGCCCGGTCAGTCCGAAGGTCTACCCCGAGTACAACCGCCTCGCCGGAAGAGATCGGAACCAATCCGGCAAGAGCGCGCAAAAGCGTGGTCTTGCCCGCGCCGTTGGCGCCGCGCAAAAGCAGAACTTGGCGACGATCGACGTCAAGATCAACGCCAGCAAGGGCAGGGAACCGGCCGAGAAGGGCCACCGCCCCGCGGAGGTGGACCACGGGCTCAGTCCCTGGCCGGGAAGTGGGGTCGGCGGGCTCCATGGGGTGTCTTGAGGGTAGCGGTCACCCCTGCCGACAGACCAAGCGGCCCCCCTCGCTAGGGTTCGCCCGTGCAGTTCTGGAGCGCCGTGGGTGCCATTGGCCGATTAATGATGCGAGTCGGAGTTGTCATTTTGCTATTCGTCGCGTTCCAACTCTGGGGAACGGGACTTTCCACCGCCCGGGCCCAAGACAAACTCACAAAAGAATTCGATACCCAGATCGCCGAATTCGCCGAGAACTCCCCGACTCCTTCAACAACGGCACCGGAGGTAGCCCCGACAAAGCAGTCCGCCGCCACTGCGCCCCCAAACCAACCGGTTCCGCAGTTGGGAGATCCCATTGCCCGGCTCACAATGAAAGCAATCGATTCCGATTTCATCATCGTGCAGGGCGTTGACCTGAAATGGCTCCAAGAAGGCCCAGGCCACTTTCCTCAAACTCCACTGCCAGGGCAACCCGGAAATGCAGCCATCGCTGGACACCGAACCACGTATCAGGCTCCGTTCAATCGAATCGATGAGCTTGTGCCCGGCGACACGATCACGGTCGCCACACTGCAGGGAACGTTCACCTACATCGTCGATGCACAGAGTGACCCGAAAGACGGAGCAAGAACGGGATACAAAATAATTTCGCCTAACGACATGTCGATCCTTGATCAAGAAAGCGGCACTAACCGTCTGACGTTGATGGCCTGTCACCCGAAGTTCTCGGCGGCGCAACGAATCGTCGTCACTGCAACTCTCGACTCAAACCCTGCACCAGCAACACCAATTCCAACCTACGAGGGAGTGACTAGTGATGCATCTCTCGATGCCTTAGCCGGCGGTGATTCCTCGGCTTGGCCCGGAGCAATTCTTTGGTCGCTACTCACTGCTGCCGCCTGGTTCGGAGTTTGGTGGTTAGCTCGCTTCTGGACACCTTCCCTTCAACGCACTAACGCTGCACCCGTCTCAGGTTTAAAAGACTGGAGGTTCTTGGCCACGTACGCCATTGGAACCCCTGTCGTGTTGGTTCTCATGTTTATTGACTTCACTACTATTACTCGCCTGCTACCTGCCTCCTATTGAATGATCCCCCACCTCTCATGACCTCATCCCGCCGTCGCACTCGAATGACCACGCTCACTGTCGCCATGCTCATGGCGACAGTCGTGCTTGCTTCGTGTTCCTCTTCGTCTAACAATTCTGCGTCTTCGGCGACGACTTCAAGTACGGGTACGACAGCACCCGGACCAACGACGACGACAACACTCGAACCCGAGGCAGGAGTGGGACGCATCTCATTCGTCTACGGGCCCGTTGTCGGTGACTGCATCGACTTGCGGTCCGTTGCCACAGGTAGAGCCGTGACAACTCGAGCTGTCCCAACCGCTGACGCCACACTTAAGACCGACAAAGATGTCATCCTGCGGCTCAGTTGTGACTTGCCTCACCAGTACGAGGTCATCGCAGTGCCAAATGCGGGACTTGCTCCAGATCCCACACCCACCGTCGAGCAGTTCACCGCAGCAGCCAAAAAACTGTGCCCGTTAGCGTTCAAAACCTACGTCGGTACCGCATATCCAAGTTCCTCACTTGAGGTTGGCTGGATCCTGCCTTCTGCCGAACAGCGAAATCGCGGCGTGCAGATCATCGGATGCACAGCCTTTGATCCAAACGGGAAACTCACGGGCTCGATTAAAGACTCAAACCGTTAAAAGCTTGCGCTAACGGCCCCGAAAATTTGGACTTCGTTTTTCGCCGAAAGCCGAAAGGCCTTCAGCAAGGTCCTCACTTGCCCAGGCAGCACGAAATGCTGCATCAAATTCGAGGGAGGCGGATTCAGGCACATCCGCTTCGTTGAGACCAATTTTCATGCCGCGTAGTGTGAGAGGTGCCAGTTGGGCAATGTCCTTCGCCCATTCGAGCGCATCGTCAAGTGTCCCCAAACGATGAACAAACCCAACCTGATGAGCTCGTTCTCCGCTCACTACATCCGCCGAGAGAAACACCTGTCGGGCAATCGACTGCCCGACCAAGGCGACGAATCGCTGGATTGTCCACTGATCCACAAGGAGTCCCAACTTGGCGGCAGGTACCCCAAACCCCGATTCCGGGGTAGCAATACGGAGGTCGCAGGCAAGGGAGAGTTGCGTTCCTGCCCCAAGGGCAAAGCCTTCGATGGCAGCCATCGTGGGGAACGGAGCGTTGCGGAACCAGGTCAGGGTCCTGTTAAGGAGAGCGACAAACTTCTCATCCTCAACGGTGTTGAGATCGGCACCCGAGCAGAAATGGCCATGCGCCCCGGTCAACACCACTACCCGGGTTTGGTCCAGGTCGACAGCAGACTGAATGGAATCCAGCTCCACCAGAGCGGCATAGTCAAGAGCGTTACGCCGCTCAGGTCGATCAATCGTGATGACAACAATCTCGTTGCGGCGTTCTGAGCGAATCATCGAATCGACGGTAGCCGCACACGAGGGTCCACCACACCGACGTGCCGCGGTTCTACCTTTTCAGTTCATGGTGCTCGTGATTGCTGCCCTCACCCTTGCAGTTCTCCTGATCGTCGCCCTCGTTCTCAATCACCGCTTGGGCAACAGGCCAGGTTCTCGGGCCTCGACAAAATCCTCAGACCTGCGCCTGCCCATTGGTGCCGATGCTGCGCTTTGGTCCATCGTTGAGGCCGTCCCCGATCCGCGCAACCACCTTGCCCTCACCCGCGACCTCACCGGTGAGGTTCGAATCTCGGGCACGCTCCTTGATCCTGCGGTGCGAGCTAACACAATTGTGCCACCGCCGCGACCAACCCCGGCAGGCGGAAGTTCGGTGCGCATTCTCACAGCGGCAGAGATCGAACGAGAAGATGCGGCTGCCGCCGCACGTGCAGCGAACTCAAACACCGCTCACCGCGCTTCGTAGTTTCGAACAACTTCAAATTCTTCGCTAGTGCACAACAGCGGCGAGCGCAGCCCAGGATTGCGGCGCAGCACCAAGCCCTGTTCCGTCGTTTGCATCCCAGTACTCGGCCCAAGATGAGGCCACCGCACCGCGTGTGAGCATGCCTGCGAGCGCGGTCGCATCTTCAACGCGACCGTGTCGACGTGCAGCAACCCAGAACAAGTACGTGAGCTGTGGCCAGGCTGGACCGCGCCAATAGGTACGAGCCATGAAGGTGGGCTCATCGCGATGCACGCCAGCAGGACCAAAGCGGCCGCCAAACGCTGATTCCTCGGAGAGTTGCGCAAATACGTCATCTTGAATTGATCGATCCGTACTCATGAGAACCGGAAGGAGAGCATCGAGGGAACGCACTGCGCCTGAGTCGCCTTCGGAATCTCCAACATCGACCCATGTGCCGACAGATTCGATCCAACGCGTTGCTAGTTGGTCAGAAAGCTCGGCAGCTTTCCGCAAAAGTGACTGATCACCTGTCACGCCAGCGAGCTCAGCGGCGTTGAAAGCAACAAGTGCATTGAACCCGCAGCTGGCAACAACAAACGATGGATTCGATAATGGCGAACCGACAGGGGAATAGTGAACCGAGGCAAGAAGTGCGCCCTTCACGTCAAACCACTGACTCTTGTCCCAAGGGCCAGTGCACCAATGATCCCAACGCGGGCAATCGTCACCGCCACTTTCCCAGGGGTGACACAACGCCACGAGCCCATCAATTCTTGCTCGGCGATCGAGAAGAAATTCCAGACCAGCGGTCGCCGGCCCAACAAGATCGTCAACTCGAATGTTGCGTCGAGCGAGTTCCGCAATTGCATGTCCGAACATCGGAGGCTGCGTAATTGAAGACTGTCCTTTTCGATTCCAGAACGACGCGTGGTGTGCGGGCGCAAATTCGTAGTCCACATGAGGAACGAATCCTTCAGAATTTTGCGTTCGAAACACATGGGCGAGTTCGCTGCGCGCGCGATCAGGCTCGCCGAGGTCTGCCCAAACGATGGCGTGAAAACACGAATCCCATAACCACTGGAATGGATACACCTCGGCGTTTGGAACGGTGTAGCCCTCGGGTCGCCAATTACCTTCCAGCACCGTTCGAGCCGCAGCCCGTATTACTTCTGGATCGGCCGGTAGCGTGAGGCCCTCGCCTTCGATCCCGTTGGTCAACCTCGTCCCCTTTTGGTGTTTATGTCCACGTGCGCAGTACTTTCATTTCGTCTTGGAGGTACCGATGGAGTATCCATCGTCGCCGATACTTGGATCAACGCCCTGCATTCTCTCGGATTTGAAGTCACAACTGTTGCCGGAGAGGGCGAGGCTGACGTACTCATCGCTGATCTGGCCATCGGCCGGTGGCCCGATGGAGTCGCAGGACTGCACGGGGAGCAAGCCGCAACCGCGGACGAGATTCGACGCCTGAGCGCCGAGGTCCGGGCGGCACTCGACGGAGTTGATCTTGTGATTGTCGAGAACCTCGGATCGATCCCCCTGAATCTCCCCGCATCCCTCGCCGTAGCCCAGGCCCGAGTCGGCCTGCCAACAATCTGGCATCACCACGATCCTGCGTGGCAACGAGACCGTTACACGAATGTCACTGAGCTGCCTCCTGTTGAAGAGCCCGATTCGCACCAGTGGCGCCATGTGACAATTAATGATCTCACCCGACTGCAGTTTCTTGAACGCGGTATCGCCGCCACGACCATCCGCAACGGTTTCGATGTTCACGCTCAACTCGGCAATAGGAGGAGAGAACGGGATCGTCTTGGGTTTGAAGCAGCAGAACTCGTAATGGTGCACCCAGTTCGCGCCATTGAACGGAAAAATATTCCGCAAGCACTTGAGATTGCACAAAGCATCGGCGCTACCTACTGGATCACTGGCCCCGCCGAGGAGGGGTACACCCCGGTGCTTCACGTGCTCCTCGATGATGCTCGAGCCGCAGGGCTCAACGTCGTACATGAACCCTCCTCCTCGCTAGCTGACATGTATGCAGCCAGTGACGTCGTTGTCTTTCCCTCCACCTGGGAGGGGTTTGGTAACCCGCCGATTGATGCCGCCATTCATCGTCGACCGGCAATCGTTGGTCACTATCCCGTCGCTGAAGAACTTCGAGCGCTCGGTTTTCATTGGTTCGATTCAGAGGATCTCACTGAATACCGGCAATGGCTCACAGATCCGGACCAGCAGCTTGTCGACCGGAATTTTCGTATTGCCGAATCTGCACTTTCGCTCGAAGTCATGCAAACCGCACTTGCGACCCTCCTTGATGAGGCAGGCTGGTTACCGTGACTGAACCGCCCGATTTCACTACCGACCCCGTACGCCTCCGACGAGCCCAAATCGCTCGGGCGGCGTCACTTGCCTCTCGGATTGGCTACCTACTCTTCGCCATTGCGATCGTGGTGTTCTTCCTCGGGTTCTTTGCTGGCTTCACCAGCGCGCCCGTCACCATCATTGTCCTGCTCTTGGCCCTCGGGTCACTTCTTCTCGCCCCGGCCATTGTTGCTGGTTACGCCGTCAAAGCCGCTGAACGCGAGGACCGCGAAAACGGTCGGTGACCAAACCAAAAATTACGAAATCAGGTGGGTGAAACGCCGCGTAGCCCTGACCACGCAAGACCACCAACCTGCACTGCTAATTCATCGGCGTCGAGATCGATTTCTTTTTCGAGCCAACGTCGGCAAGTGCTTTCGCCGAGGCCAACGATTCCGTACGCAAGCAACCGTCGACGTTCGGGGGTGAGACCATCCGCAACAATGAACTCGGCAACGGTGTCAGCCATTTCTCGCTGCACCTTTGCGGCCTGCTCAGAAAATTCCGGGTCTCGCCGAACCTCGCTATCGAACAACACAGTGAAACCATCCCGATTGGTATCAACCCAGTTAAACCAGGCCGAGAATCCTGCTTCAACCTGCGCTCTGGGACCACCGGTTGCCGCCGAAGCAGCGGCGTCTCGGACTGCGGCACGCAGGCGACCGGCGACATCAGCCAACAGTTCAAGAAAAAGTTCACGTTTTGATGCGAAGTGCTGATACAGAACAGGCTTCGTCACTCCAGCCGCTTCGGCGATGTCGTTCATCGACGCATCGTTGTATCCCAAACGCGCATACGTCGCCAGCGCTGTATCGAGCAGCTGCTGGCGACGTTCAGGCGCAGGAAGTCGCAAGCTCATGAGAAATGGCCCACCAACGCCCGGTCTTAGAGCCCAGACTTTTCGAGAATGTGAACGCCACATGCTGAACCGAGGCCGATGACATGTGCCAATCCGACCTTTGCTCCCTCAATCTGTCGTGACCCAGCTTCACCGCGAAGGTGGTAGCAAATTTCCCAGATGTTGGCGATGCCGGTAGCGGCGATGGGATGCCCCTTCGACTCAAGTCCGCCGGAAACATTCACTGGAGTTTTACCGTCACGCGTGGTCGCGCCTGAAAGAAAGAAATCAACAGCATCACCCTCCGTGCACAACATGAGATTGTCATAGTGAACGAGTTCTGCAGTCGCGAAACAGTCATGCAATTCAACAAGATCGAGGTCTTTCGGCCCGATACCGGCAAGCTCATAGGCCTGCTTGGCTGCCGCCCGCGTGAGCGTATTGACATCGGGAAGAATCTGACACGCCTCTTGGTACGGATCGGACGTAAGTATCGAAGCTGAAACCTTGACGGCGCGCTTTTGCTGTTCCTTCGACAACGTCCGCAACTTGGCTCCCGAAACAACCACTGCTGCTGCAGCACCATCACTATTGGCTGAGCACATGGCACGGGTGTTCGGGTAGGCAATCATCGGCTCGGCCATGATCTGCTCGACCGACATGTCTTTTTGAATCGCGGCAAGAGGATTCATCGTTGAGTTGAAATGATTCTTTGCCGAGATGCTTGCAAAAAGTTCAAAATCGGCGCCATCGTAGGGATTGGCATGGAGATACTCCATGCCGACCTGCGCAAACACACCGGGCATCATGTCGGTGCCGAGCTTGCCTTCGAAACCAGACACTGCGCCGTAACGACCAGCCGGTGTCCATTCGTCGGAGGCTGCGACTCCGAAACCGCCACCAAGCATGCCTGCGCCTGAAAGTTTCTCAACACCAACGGCAAGACCCATATCGCATTCGCCGGCCTTGATGGCCATGATCACGGTACGCAGTGCCGTTGCACCAGTGGCGCACGCGTTTGCGACGTTGAAGACTGGGATACCGGTTTGGCCAATCTGCTTTTGCAATTGCTGACCGATGCCTGCAGCAGCCCCCATGAGGTTACCAGCGGCGAGAACGCCCATGTCTTTGATGGTGACGCCACCGTCGGCAAGAGCTGCCAGCGCAGCCTCGGATGCAAGATCAACTACATCCTTGTCAGGATGCTTACCGAACTTGGTCATGTTGATGCCAAGAATCCAAATGTCATCGTTTGCCATTGTCAGTCCCCTCAGTTGACCGGCTCGAAGCCGTAGTTGATGGCCTCGGTGCCTGCAGTGTCGGCACCGATGGAATAGGTAGTGAGTCGAACCTTCTGGCCGAGTGCAATGTTTGCGGCATCGGCAGGGGTGTTGATGAGCTGACCGCGAACACTTGTGCCTCCGAGATCGACAACAACAGGTACGTAGTTGTCGGCTCCTGGGATGAACGCGGTAACGATCGTGAACGAACGAATCTCGCCTTCAGTGGCGATATCGGTCTTCTTGAATGACGTTCCGCCACAAGATGCACACGCATTACGGCGATCAAAAAAACGGGCACCACATGAGGTGCATTCATTGGCAACTAGATGCGGGGCATCGCCGAGCACCAGATAGTCGACCATCGGGATCTGCTTGGACACGACTCCCCCTTCTCGGCGACGTTCGCCGGGCCAGTGCTCGAATCGTACGGCAGGCATCGTGGCTCGCCCCAATGCTGACAGACTTTCGGCGCCGAACTCCCAAATTAAAGGACCCAGTGAGCAGAACTGCCATCACGAACGCAACCATTGTCACCGTCGATGATCACGACACGGTGATGGAAGGCGGCACGATCGTCATCGACGGTGAGGTCATTGCCGAGATACTCGGACCTGATGCTCAACCGAGGGAACAGGTTGATGAAGTGATCGATGCTGCTGGGGGTTTCGTGATGCCCGGACTCATCAACGCTCATACCCATCTCGCCATGACCGCGTTCCGTGGATTTGCTGATGACGTCAACCTTCAAGATTTCCTTGGCCAACTCTTTCCCGCTGAGGCCAAGGTCATGAGCGATCAACACGTTCGTATCGGAGTGCGTGCGGCCTTTGCGGAAGCGCTTCTCTCGGGGTGTACCGCAGCGCTCGACATGTACTGGTTTGCCTCCGCCAGCAGTGAAGAAGCCGCACGCGCTGGTTTTCGCCTTGAGACCGGTCCGATTTTTATCGGATCGAACGGTCCCGACAACATCGTTTTTGAGCAGCGCCTTGTAGATGCACAGGCCAGTGCACCACACAACTGGATCCTCGCTCACGGCACCTACACGATGAGTCCCGAGCAACTCGAAGTTGTAGGCAAACTGGCACAGCTTCAGGGAGCCCGCTTCCACATCCATGCATCAGAAAATGCTGGGGAGGTCGCCGATATCCAAAAGCGATACGGCCGAACTCCGGTAGAACTTCTTGATGATCATCAGTTACTGCGATCGGGCACGGTTCTTGCGCATTGCGTTGTGCTGACCGATGCGGAAATCGCACGCCTTGCCGAAACGGGCACCGCTGTTGCTCATTGCCCAAGTTCCAATATGAAATTGGCATCCGGTTTTTGCAGGGTGACTGAGTTATTAGAGGCTGGCGTAGTGGTGGGCCTCGGCACCGACGGCCCATCCTCGTCAAATGATCTCGACATGTTCAATGCAATGCGTATGGCGGCATTGATACATAAAGGCAGCCGCCTTGATCCGACAGCAGTTCCTGCGTCGGCTGTTTTGCGCATGGCCACGATGGGGTCGGCCGCAGCCCTCGGGATTAGCGATGTGGTCGGTTCGCTTGAGGTCGGTAAACGTGCCGACATTGTGAGGCTCGACCCGATGTCGCCCTCGCTCACGCCGAGCTATGACCCGACCTCCACGAT
>JBBEAV010000003.1:0-44068 GCA_040882655.1 Acidimicrobiales bacterium | reverse complement strand
ACGAGAGTTTCACAGGCCACACGACTCATCGGATCGTTGGCCAACATGGCATCGAGGATGGCGTCGGAGATTTGATCGGCCATCTTGTCGGGGTGTCCCTCGGTAACGGATTCCGAGGTGAAGGTCCAGCTGGTCACGGGGTGCTCCTGTGTCGTTGGTTCGGGGAGAAACCTAGTCGGGCTTAGGCCCTTACTGTTCGGATCTCAGCGCTACTACGGCGTTGAGTACGGCCTTGGCCACTGATCGCTTATCGGTAAGCGCCACAGCGATGTCTGCAGCTGAGGCAGAAAGAATTGTGACCTCATTAGTGTCGTGCTCGAAGCCCACACCGTCAGCGCCAACATCATTTGCGACGATGAGGTCAAGGTTCTTGCGAACGAGTTTTCCACGAGCGTTATCGAGAACTTCGTTGGTCTCTGCAGCGAAACCGACCAACAACTGACCGGGGGTTTTACGCTCACCGAGGTCTACGAGAAAATCATGCGTCGGTTCCAGAACGATTTGGAGTTCGCTCAGAGTCCCAAACTCGTTTTTTTTAATCTTGTGATCGGCAACTTTCGCTGGTCGGAAATCTGCAACTGCTGCGGCCATGATGATCACATCGTGGGCATCGGCACGAGGCATTACTGCTGCTTCCATATCAGCAGCACTCACCACATTGACGACATCGATACCAACGGGGACGGGAAGGTTTGCGGTGGTAACGAGTGTGACTTTGGCGCCACGAGACAATGCCTCAGCAGCAATCGCATAACCCTGCTTACCGGAGGATCGGTTCGTGATGACGCGAACGGGGTCAATAGCCTCGCGGGTTCCGCCGGCAGTGATCAACACCCGAACACCAGCAAGGTCTTCGTTGGCTGACAACGCAAGTTCAACCGCAGCAACGATTTCGGCCGGTTCGGCAAGGCGGCCAGTTCCGATATCGCCTCCGGCGAGTCGGCCTTCACTAGGCGGAACGATGATCACTCCTCGGGAAGCCAAAAGGGCGAGGTTGTCTTGCACCGCCGGGTGTTCCCACATCTCTGTATGCATTGCCGGACAAAGAACCACCGGCGCTCGGGTGGCCAGCAGAGTCGCTGTAAGTAGATCGTCGGAATAGCCGTGGGCATAGGCCGAGATCAGTCGCGCCGTAGCCGGCGCAACGAGGATGAGATCATTATCTTGACCGAGCCGAGTGTGGGGAATGGGAGAAGTTTCATTCCATAAAGAGGTTTGAACTTTCTCTGAAGCGAGGGCGGAAAGGGTGGTCTCGCCAATGAAGTTCGACGCCCCTTCGGTCATGATCGGCACAACATGCGCGCCGGCGTCGACAAGGCGACGACAAACGTCGACCGCCTTATAGGCGGCAATACCCCCGGTGACTCCCAGGACGATACGACGGGATGCGAGGGTCATGCCCGCAGAACCGACAACAGGTCGGTCAGTCGCCCTCAGGTGCTTCGTCGATGGCCTCAGCCAATGCGACGGTTTCTTCGATGCCATCGGCAACGTCCTCGAGGAGTTCGTCGGCGGGATCAAGGCGCACGGGGATGACCTTGTCGGCAGCGATTTCTTCAAACGCAATCGACAGCGGTTTGCGGGCCAGGGACGTGACCTGCGGCGGAACGTTCGAGCCCTGCCCTTCACCCAACTGGCCGAAGTACGCATTGATCTGTCGCGCTCGCTGCGCCCCAAGTGAAACCAAAGTGAATCGAGAATCGACCTTCGAGAGGAGGACTTCGATTCGGGGGCTCACCATCGAGTCATTGATCTGGGCCACGGCACACCTTCGTTACTAAGAGCGGAGAGAGGTTCCTCCGACGATGGCAAAGAACCACCCCGAAGAAGAGTTGAAAGACTACCGCAGACAGTCGCTAGGACCACATTGCTGATCATCGCAGCCGTTGGCGGGGCCCGAGGTTCTGCAGATGAGTAGCACCTCAGACCTAGCGACGAGTAGCGATGAGAGCCTGAATCTCGGCCACCGTGCGGTCTAGATCCTCGTTCACAATGGCTATCGCCCCGAGTCGCCGGCCCTCGGCTACTTCCGTTTGGGCAACGGCAATGCGGCGCTCCGCCTCCTCTGGAGGGTCACCTCGGCCCCGAAGCCGCATGGCCTGCACCTCGGGGGAAGGTGGCTCGAGCAGCACAAGGAGACACTCAGGAATCCGTTCGAGTACCTGCGCAGCGCCCTGAACATCGATTTCAAGGATCACGTCACGGCCTTCGACCCCTTCGGGCCAGGGAGTGCCGTACAGATTGCCGAGAAACTCCGCGTACTCAAGAAAGCCACCGTTGGCTGCGTGGGCCTCGAATAACTCCCGAGATGCCCAGATGTAGGCGTCTTCCGGCTCACCCGTGCGGCGCTCTCGGGTGCTCCAGGAACGTGAGAGCCACAACATTGGGTCGGCGGCAACAAGTCGAGCAACAACAGTGCCTTTGCCCACTCCCCCTGGACCGCAAACGACAATGATCACAACGAAGCGATCAGCTACCGAAGGCAGCCAGAAGAGCCTTGCGCTGCTGATCGCCCAAACCGCGAATTCGGCGCGTATCGGCGATGCCGATTTCAGTCATGGCTCGACGAGCTTTGACTTTGCCGACGCCCGGGACTGACTCGAGGATTGCCAGCACTTTGATTCCGGCAACGAGCTCGTCGGTGCCGGCGAGATCGAGTACCTGGCCAAAAGTAAGTTCACCCGATTTCAATTTCTCTTTGACAATTGCACGAGCCCTGCGAGCTTCAGCAGCCTTCGCAAGCGCAGCCTGCCGTTGTTCGGGAGTGAGTACAGGTGGCTGCGGCATGGCGACGACCATAGCCGGTGCCCTCAGACAGCCGTCCGGCGATGCTCAAATCTGTGAAACAACGGCTCGGGTGGCCGAGTCGGGCGCTAGTGCACAGCTCCTGCGACCTCTGTTGCGATTGCGATCGCTGCCATTACGGGGTCTTCGGCATGAGTCACGGCGCGACCGATCACAAGAACATCGGCCCCCGACTCGATCGCCAAAGTTGGAGTTGCCGGTCGAGCCTGATCATTGACTCCGACTCCGGCAGGTCGAATACCTGGCACCACGGCGACAACATTTGGCGCGACTGACCGCACCAGCGAAAGATCACTCGCTGAGCACACCAAGCCACCACAACCAGCGGCAAGCACCACACCAACTCGTTCTTCGAGAGCAACGAGATCGGCTCGTTCGCTGGTGAGCACGGTGATGCCAAGACATAGTGGCGCGCCAAGACCAGCAGTTGCTGCGCCTGCAGCGACGCCATCTACACCGGCGCGCAAGTGGTCGACTCCGGCACGAGAATGAACAGTGAGGTACGTCACTCCCAGCGAGCCCATGACATAGGCGGCTTTGTTGACTGTGGTCGGAATATCAAGCAATTTCAGATCGGCAAACACGTCAAAACCCTCGGAAATCATTGCCTCGATCGCCTGCGGACCTGCGGCGCTGAAAAGCTCGAGACCGACCTTTGCGACTCCGAACCACGGTCTGAGCAACCGGGCAATTCTTCGGGCTTCAACAAGGTCGTCTACGTCGAGAGCCAGTGCCATGCGAGAACGGATTGGCTCGGGTGCACCAGCGGAAAGGTCGGCGAGGTCACCGGCCATGGACGACTCCGATCAATTCGCGAACCTCTCGCACACCGTGGCTACCACACCATTCTTGGATCTCTGCAAGAACCCGAGCAACACTTTTGGGATCGGCAAACGATGCAGTCCCGACTTGCACGGCACTGGCGCCGGCCATCAGTAACTCGATTGCATCGACACCACGAGCAACTCCACCGACGCCAATAATGGGAATTTCAGGGTGGGCAGCATGCACATCGTGAACCGCGCGCACGGCAACTGGATGAATCGCCGGACCAGAAAGTCCGCCGCCACCGCCACCGAGCCGATAGGTACGCGTTTCGGGGTCAATAGCCATCCCTAAGACAGTGTTGACCAATGTCACGGCATCGGCACCAGCGTTATGCGCAGCGGCAGCAATCGACGCGAGGTCAGAGACATTTGGGCTGAGCTTCGCCCACATGGGCCGACCGCATACTGAAGCGGCACGAAGCGCATCTGCGGTTTGTTCCGGCGAATGAGCAAACATTCGATTGCGGTCGTGATGGTTGGGGCATGAAACGTTGACTTCAACCGCAACAACCCCAGCAGGCGCATCGCGGAGCATCGTTGCTGCGCGCTCGTAGTCCTCAATTGTCGAACCCCAAATACTGGCCACAACTGTTGCGCCGGTAGCGAGTACTGCGGGTAATTCCTCCTCAAGCCACTTCTGCACTCCGGGGCCCTGCAGCCCAACGCTATTGAGCATTCCCGCTGGCGTTTCATGCACTCGCGGTGCGGCGTTACCAGCCCAAGGCTCTGCCGAAAGCGACTTAACCACTACGGCACCTAATGAATCGAGATCGACATACGCTCCGAGTTCATCGCCGTGACCAGCAGTTCCGGATGCGGTCATTACTGGGTTTCTCAATGTCAACGAACCCACTGTTGTCGACAGATCGACCTCTGACTGTGAACGATGACGAAACGCCATTACGCAGCTCCCCCGCTTCGAACACCTTGGTGGTATTCCTGCAATGGGCGTACTTCAAGGGGATGAGCGGCGCGATCGGCCATTGCGTTAACCGCCGCAAGACCGGCTGCTCCGGTGGTGAGCAAAGGAATGTTGTACTTACCTGCAGCGGTCCGGATATGGGCTCCATCGGCTCGCGGACCGCGACCTCGGGGCGAATTCACTACGAGCACCACCTCTCCACTTTCAATGAGGTCCACCGCATCTTGACCATTGGGATCGTCAAGCTTCGCCACAACTGTCGCCACTTCAATTCCGCGACGCTGCAGGTAGTCGGCAGTGCCCGATGTTGCTGCAATTGTGAATCCAAGTTCGCAGAATCTCTGTGCGGTTTTCACTCCGATCTCTTTATCGCGATCGGCGAGCGAAAGAAACACCATGCCGGAATTCGGAAGGTTTGTACCCGCCGCCAACTGGCTCTTGGCGAAGGCCAATCCGAATGTGAGATCGATACCCATTACCTCGCCGGTAGAGCGCATTTCGGGACCGAGAAGCGCATCGGCTTCGGGGAACCGCCCGAAAGGAAGCACTGCTTCCTTTACCGCTATGTGGTCTCCCTGCACGGGCTCAGTCAGAAGTCCTTCTGTGCGCAATTCCGCAAGCGTTGCACCCAACATGACGCGAGCCGCAATCTTGGCCAAAGGTACGCCCGTAGCTTTCGCTACAAAGGGCACCGTGCGGCTGGCTCGTGGATTTGCCTCGATAACGAAAACCTGGCCACTTTTTACTGCGTACTGCACATTCAGGAGTCCGATGACACCAAGTGCGTTGGCAATGCGTTGGCTGTAATCAGTAAGCACGGCCATGGTTTCAGCGGAGAGCGAATACGGAGGGATCACGCAGGCGGAGTCTCCTGAATGCACGCCTGCCTCTTCCACATGTTCCATGATTCCGCCGATCACGAAACCACCAGTGGCATCGCGAATGGAGTCGACATCAACCTCGGTGGCATCTTCCAAAAAGCGATCGACGAGCACCGGACGTTCGGCAGACAGCCCGCCCTCTTTCCCAAGGCTTCCAAACGATGTCAATTGCGCCATAGCGGTGCGCAAACCTTCGTCGTCGTAGACAATCTCCATCGCTCTACCCCCGAGCACATAACTCGGGCGCACAAGGGCCGGATATCCAATTCTGCTTGTGATTTGAAGGGCAGCGTCGATGTCTACCGCGGTGCCACCAGCTGGTTGTGGGATTTCAAGTCGGGCGCATAACGCATTCCAGAGTTCACGGTCCTCAGCAGCGTCGATGGACTCGGGCGGTGTGCCAGCGATTAGTTCAACCGGAAGCATGTTCGCCAACTTGAGGGGAGTTTGGCCACCAAGCGAAACAATGACACCCATTGGTTTTTCGGCGTCAATGACATTCATGACATCTTCGTGTGTAAGCGGTTCAAAATAAAGACGATCACTCGTGTCGTAATCGGTGGAAACTGTTTCGGGGTTGCAGTTCACCATGATTGTTTCAAAACCAGCATCCCGAAGCGCAAAGGAAGCGTGAACGCAGCAATAGTCGAACTCAATTCCTTGACCGATCCGGTTTGGCCCGGAACCCAGAATCACGACCTTCTTTCGATCTGAAGGGACGACTTCGTCGGTGTCTTCCCAGGTTGAGTAGTGATACGGGGTTGTTGCGTCGAACTCAGCCGCACAGGTATCGACCGTCTTGTAAGTAGGTAAGACCCCAAGTTCAATTCGACGATTACGCACGTCTTGTTCTGGGAGACCCCATAACCAAGCGAGCTGAGCATCGGAGAACCCAATCCGCTTGGCGCGGCGCCAGTCGGTGCGAGTCAGATGTTCGAAGCCGACCTCGGCAAGATGGGCGCGCTCCTCTGTAATTGCGGACATTTGGTCGAGAAACCACGGATCGACTTTGGTCGCTGCGTACACCTCGTCAATTGACTTGCCGCGACGCATGACTGCTTCGAGCTGAAAGATGCGTTCCGGGGTGCCAATGCATGCCTGCGCAAGCAATTCATCGATTGGCATCTCTTCATAGGCCGCTTCACCCGGGTCGCAGTTCAAACCGAATCGGCCTTGTTCAAGTGATCGCAAACCCTTCTGTAACGACTCGGGGAAGGTGCGCCCGATCGACATCACCTCGCCCACAGACTGCATCTGAGTGCCCAGCACACCACTTGTGCCAGGAAATTTTTCAAAAGCCCAACGAGGAATCTTGGTAACGACGTAGTCGATGGTCGGTTCAAACGATGCCGGAGTCATCTTGGTGATGTCATTAGGGATCTCATCGAGCGTGTACCCAACCGCGAGGCGGGCAGCGATCTTCGCTATGGGGAAACCAGTTGCCTTCGACGCAAGCGCAGAGGAACGGGAAACTCGCGGATTCATTTCGATGACAACCATGTCGCCATTCTCGGGATTCACTGCGAACTGCACGTTTGAGCCCCCGGTTTCGACACCAACCCGACGCATTACGGCGAAAGCGGCATCGCGCATCAACTGATATTCATAATCAGAAAGCGTCTGCGCAGGAGCAACCGTGATGGAGTCGCCGGTATGCACACCCATGGGGTCGATATTCTCGATCGAGCAGATGATCACGCAATTGTCAGCGTGGTCGCGCATGACTTCGAGTTCGTATTCCTTCCAACCCGCAATAGATCGTTCAACAAGAATCTCGGAAATCGGGCTTGATTCGAGACCAAATGCTGCGATCTTTTCGAACTCTTCCATGGTCGAGGCAATGCCGGTGCCGCGTCCACCCAAAATGTATGCCGGACGGATGACGACTGGCAGCCCGATCGATCCGACGACATTCATTGCTTCTTCGAGTGTGTGCGCCGTGGCGGATACGGGTGTGGCTAATCCGATTTCCGCCATGGCCTCTTTGAACAGCCCGCGATCTTCAGCCGTGGCAATGGCCAACGCGTCAGCGCCAATCATCTCGACGTTGTAGCGAGCCAGCACCCCGGATTCTTCCAGCGCCATCGCAAGGTTGAGAGCTGTCTGACCGCCGAGTGTCGGCAACAGGGCTTGTGGACGCTCACGATCAATGATGCGGGTTAAGACTTCAATGTCGAGTGGCTCGATATAGGTCGCATCGGCAAAGTCGGGATCGGTCATGATCGTTGCTGGGTTCGAGTTCGCGAGAACAACCCGATAACCCTCTTCACGAAGGACTCGACAGGCTTGCGTGCCTGAGTAATCAAACTCACAGGCTTGGCCGATCACAATTGGACCTGAACCGATGAGCAGGATGGTTTCGATATCGTTACGACGCGGCATCAGTTGATTCCCTTCGCATTGTCCATTAGTTCTTCGAACATGGTGAACAGGTAGGCGGCATCGTGCGGACCAGGCCCAGCCTCGGGGTGATACTGAACGCTGAATGCGGGAAGATCAAGACAACGGAGTCCTTCGACAACGCCGTCATTGAGATTTCGGTGTGTGACCTCAACCTTGGAGCCAAGCGAACCATCGTCAACGGCGTAGTTGTGATTCTGACTAGTGATCTCAACCGTTCCGGTATCAAGACGACGCACCGGATGGTTTCCGCCATGATGACCGAACGGAAGTTTGTACGTTTCAGCCCCAAGAGCCGTGGCCAGTAATTGGTGTCCCAAGCAAATACCGAAAATAGGAACCGCTCCTAAGAGTCCATCAATGATCTGCGGAGCGCCTGTCACTGCAGACGGGTCACCAGGACCATTCGAAAGAAAAACACCGTCAGGATTGCGGGCAAGTACGTCTGAAGCAGGGGTATCCGCCGGTACAACCTCAACGGTGGCGATTCCGGAGAGATGACGGAGGATCGTGGTCTTGATACCAAAGTCATAAGCCACAACCCGCTTGGGCTTGCGGCCTGCAGCGCCGGTGAAGGGCACCTCATACGGTGATGCACAGGTCACAGAACGAACGAGGTCGACACCAGTTGTTCCGCGCTCGACTTTTGCTGCAGCTAGAAGCACCGACTCGGATGCCGTTCCGAAGGCCCCCGCCATGGCCCCGAGATCTCGGATGTGTCGGGTCAGTCGACGGGTATCGATGCCGGCGATACCGGGAACTCCGGCATTGCTCAAAAACGAGCCGAGATCGCCTTCGGCTCGCCAATTGCTGCGGCGGCGGGCCATGTCACGGATGATGATGCCGTTGGTGAACGGGCGACGAGCCTCGTTGTCAAACTGAGTCACCCCATAATTACCGATATGCGGATAGGTGAACGTGATGAGCTGGCCCGCATAGGACGGGTCGGTGATGATTTCCTGATAGCCCGTCAGGGAGGTGTTAAAGACCACCTCCCCTGAAGTGAATCCGCTCTCAGGCCGAGCGCCAATTGCTTCACCTTCAAAGACTGAGCCGTCGGCCATTACCAAAAGCGCTACTTCGATACTGCTCATCGCTGTGCCTTTCCATCAAGAACCGTCGGGATGCCACACAACAGCGTGTGTCGAACTTTTCCGCGCACAACCCGGCCCATATAGGGGGTGTTATCGGATTTACTGGCAAATGTTTTTGGATCAACTGTCCACTCGTGCGCTGGATCGAAAATGACGAGGTGCGCAGGTGCCTCGGGCTCGATGGTTCGGCCGTGGGTATCGCCGACGCGTGCGATCTCCGCAGGGTTCCATGACATCTTCGCCATGAGTTCTGACATCGTGAGCACACCCGTTTCAACAAGTTCGGTGATCCCCAGAGCCAGTGCTGTTTCGAGTCCCAACATTCCGCATGGCGCATGGTCAAACGGGGCCTCTTTGTCATCAGCGGTGTGGGGAGCGTGATCGGTGGCGATGGCGTCAATAGTTCCGTCGGCCAATCCGGCTTTGACTGCCGCCACATCTTCGGAACTTCGCAGTGGTGGATTTACCTTGAAGACGGGGTCATAGGAAGCGACTTCGGCGTGCGTGAGAGTGAAGTGATGCGGCGTTGCTTCAGCCGTCACGTTGAGCCCGCGGGCCTTCGCGTCTCGTACAAGGGCAACCGCACCAGCAGTGGAGAGATGCTGAAGGTGTACAGCCATTCCGGTGAGGCGCGAAAGGGCAATGTCTCTAAACACCATGAGTTCTTCGGCCTCGGCGGGGATACCGGGGATACCAAGCCGACTCGACCATTCGCCTTCGTGCATGTGGCCACCATGGCTCAATGCCTCCACTTCACAATGCTGCGCAAGCACGACGTTTTCTGGCAATCCTGTTGCGTATTCCATTGCTCGACGCATAAGTCCGTCGTTCTGCACACCGCACCCGTCGTCAGTGAAAATCCGCACACCCGCAGCGGCGAGTTCAGCCATGGGTGAAAGTGCTTGGCCTTCTCGACCGAGAGTTATCGATGCAGATGACCGCACGTCGCAGAGGCCGGCAGCAACGCCGGCGTCGAGAACCTGGCGAACGACCGCTACCGAATCAATGGTTGGTTCGGTATTGGGCATTGCAACAATCGCGGTGTAACCGCCCAGGGCTGCGGCCCGACTTCCGGACTCGACCGTTTCGGCCTCCTCACGGCCCGGCTCACGCAAATGCGTATGGATATCGACCAATCCGGGAGCAACGACACAACCTGCAGCATCAAGTACCGGCACCTGCGCAAGGCCGAGTGCTTCGAGATCAAGACCAAGGCCAACTGCAGCGATCGTTCCGTCGGGACGCACGGCAATATCGGCTAATCGCTCACCAGTTCGATCAATGACAAGCCCACCGGTGATGATCCATCCTGCCGATTCGGTCACGAATCCCTTTCGGTCGATTTCATTGTTTTCCGAGTTCTTAGACATCGGCTTCGCCCCCCCATGTGGTTCCGCTTCCGAGGAGTAAAAAGAGCACAGCCATGCGCACAGCAACGCCATTGCGTACCTGATCGATGATGACGGTGTTGGGCATATCGGCCACAGCAGCGTCGATCTCAACACCTCGATTCATGGGGCCGGGGTGCATGATCAGCGCGTGATCAGGGAGCAACTCGGCACGCTCTTCATTGAGCCCGAACCTGTTGCTGTATTCCCGGATGCTGGGAATGAGTGCTTCAGTCATGCGTTCGCGCTGCATTCTGAGGAGGTAACACACATCGGCAGTTGGAAGCACCGAATCGAGATCGGTACTGACCTTCACGGGCCAGCCTTCGAGACTGGGCGGAAGCAAGGTGGGCGGAGCTACCACCGTGACCTCGGCACCGAGAGCAGTAAAGGCTGCGATGTTGCTTCGAGCCACCCGAGAATGGCGTATGTCTCCGACAATGGCGATGTGTTTGCCGGCCACATCACCAAAACGTTGGCGGATGGTGTAGCAATCGAGAAGCGCTTGAGTTGGGTGTTCATGCCACCCGTCGCCTGCATTGATGACTGCGCTCGTGGCCCAGTGTGCGATTTGGCGGGGCACTCCGGCAGATGCATGGCGCACAACAATTGCATCGACGCCCATGGCCTCGATGGTTTCAATAGTGTCGCGAAGTGACTCACCTTTCTTTACTGACGAGGTGCTCACGCTGAAATTCATGATGTCTGCTGAAAGCCGTTTTGCTGCGGTTTCGAAACTCAGACGCGTTCGGGTTGAGTCTTCAAAGAAGAGCGAAGCCACAGTTCGGCCCCGCAGCGCCGGTACTTTCGGAATTTTACGTTCACTGACCTCGACAAAAGAATCGGTGAGCGTCATGACCTCGCCAATACCGCTGGCAATATCGGGGCCGAGGTCGGCGATGGAAAGCAAACTGCGCAATCGACCGTGCCGAGGATTAGCCACTGAGCGATTCACTTAAGCATCTCCCCGAGTTCCACACCATTGACGGTGACATCGACGACTTCGTCGCGACGGGTGGGCAGGTTCTTGCCGACGTAATCAGGCCGAATGGGGAGTTCTCGATGACCACGATCGACCATCACCGCAAGTTGTACTGCCCGAGCACGGCCGTAGTCAGAAAGGGCATCAAGTGCTGCTCTGATGGTTCGCCCCGTAAAAAGCACATCATCAACAAGCACCACGGTGCGACCATCAAGATCGCAGGGAATATCGGTGACTGTTTCCGGTAGGACGGGACGCAGCCCGATGTCGTCACGATAGAAAGCCACGTCGAGACACCCGAGAGGCACGTCGCTACCGTCAATGAGTTCAAGTGCTTCGCAGAGCCGGGCCGCCAACGGCACTCCCCCGGTCTGCAATCCAATAACAACGAGATCTTCGAGTCCTTGATTGCGCTCAAGGATTTCATGGGCCATGCGCTTGGTGGCTCGCCGCATGTCATCGGCGTTCATCACCTGAGTTCGGGGAACAAAAACGCCCCCGTATGGGGGCGTCAAGCGTCGTTCACGTTCAGCCACAGTCGTGGTCCTTCCTGTCCGTCTGGGCCTCACGGGACCCGCTTCACGGTCAGAAAAAGACTATAGCGCGATCTAGCGAACCGCGCCTGCGACTGCGGAGAGCACACCATTGACATAGCGACTGCTGTCATCGGTGCTGTAAGACTTGGCCAAGCCAACCGCTTCAGAAATAACCACCGCCGTCGGGACATCGGGACGGTGAAGAAGTTCGTAGGTGGCAAGTCGCAGAATGGCCCGATCGAGAGCCGGCATTCGGTCGACATCCCAATTACGAGCATGCGCAGCGATGATGTCGTCGAGCTCAACTTGATTTTCGCCAACCCCGATCACGAGTTCGGCGGCAAACTCATCGGGACCTACGGGCAGCGACGCCAGCACATCGGTGATGGCATCACCCTTGATTTCAGTCTCGTAGAGAAGATGGAATGCTCGTTCGCGGGCGTCGTGCCGATTCGTTGTATTGCCGTGGTTATCGCTCACGCTCGGGTCAGGTATTCGCCGGTGCGGGTGTCGACCTTGACGCGATCGTTGGGATCAACAAAGAGTGGAACCTGAATAACAAGGCCGGTCTCGAGGGTGGCAGGCTTGCGAGCGCCCGAGACGCGATCACCCTGAATACCCGGCTCAGTTTCGGCGATATTCAGTTCAACAGCAGCGGGAAGTTCAACACCCACGATTTCATCTCCGTACATCTTGAGCACGGCCTCACCGTTTTCGACGAGATACTTCGAGGCATCGCCCAAAGAGGAGGGACCCACATTGAGTTGGTCATATGTAGCGTTATCCATGAAGACGTAGTCGTCGCCCGATCGATACAAAAACTGCATCTCGCGTTTGTCGATCATGGCCCGTTCCACTTTTTCACCGGCCCGGAACGTGCGCTCGACCACGGCACCATTTCGAGCATTTTTGAGGGTGGTGCGCACGAACGCTCCGCCCTTGCCCGGCTTCACATGCTGGAATTCGACGATTTCAAACAGCACCCCGTCGATGTCGAGGGCCATACCGTTCTTAATGTCATTGGTGGTGATCGTGGGCATCGGTGCCTTCCTGGGCCGAAACCGAGACGGAGGTCAGGGCTGCGGAGACTTCGTTGTGTGAGTAAGGGTTCGACACCCATCGGGGGTGACGACGACGCTGTCTTCCATGCGGACCCCGCCGTGCGCCGGGAGGTAGACACCCGGTTCGACGGTGACGACATCGCCAATTTCGAGCGTATCAGTGCTTGTCCCACCGACTCTCGGGGCCTCATGAATATCAAGCCCCACCCCGTGCCCGGTTCCGTGAGTGAAGGCATCAGCCCATCCGGCAGCGGCAATGACGGCGCGGGCCGCGGCATCGATCTGGGCGGTGGAAACCCCTGGACGAACCATGGCTACTCCGGCAGCATTTGCCGCAGTCACCACTTCGAGCATGCGAGTACAGGTTGTGTCGACCTCGCCGATAGCGACGGTTCGGGTCATGTCAGAGCAGTAGCCGTCAACAATGCAACCAAAATCGAGAACGACGAGATCGCCATCGCTGATACGCCGACTGGTGGGCCGGGCATGTGGCATTGCGCCGTTTGGTCCCGAAGCGACAATGGTGTCAAAACTTGTCCCCGAAGCCCCGAACCCTCGCATTTCCGAATCAAGGGCAACTGCGAATTGTGATTCAGTGAGCCCGTCAAGAAGGGTTGACCGGCGTTCGGCAAGGGCGGCGTCGGCGATTGCTGCGGCAAGTTCCATGCGGGCTAACTCAGCAGCATCCTTGGACCGTCGCAGTTGTTCCACTATGCCAGAAGTGGCAACCACATCACGGTTAGCAAACCAGTCATCGGCGTAGCGAAGTTGTGTGGACCACGTGATGTGATCGGCTTCAAGGCCAACGGTAGAGGCAGTCATCAGGAACGAAGTCAGGATGTCACGCTGCTTCGTCGAAGTGATCTCAAGCATTGCTGGAGCCTGTGAAGCCGAAAGTTGTGCGGCAGCCTGTTCGGAGTAGCGACCATCGGTTATGAGCACCATGGAATCGGCCGTCACCGCTACAACGCCGGAGCTTCCCGTGAAGCCGGTGAGATAGCGAATATTTGTTGGCGCCGTAACGAGCAGCGCATCAAGTTCGCTCTCGGCCAGCGCTAAGCGAAGCAACGCGATGCGTTTGTCGACCAAAATCGGCGGCAGCTCGCGAAGCCGATCAGCGAAGTGACCTGCGGTCGACAGGGCCGGTTGCGTCATTTGAGTAACGCAGCCACTGCATCGACTGCGAGCCGATAGCCATCGCCACCAAAGCCCGCAATGGTTCCAGTTGCCACCGGAGCAACAACCGAAGTTTTTCTCCATTCTTCACGGGCGGCAGGGTTAGACAGATGCAGTTCCACCACAGGACCGCTGAAGGCAGCCAGCGCGTCGTGCAGCGACCACGCATAATGCGTGAACGCACCGGGGTTGAAAATGATTGCCGCACAGCGACCACGAGCGCCATGAATAGCCTCGACCAGTTCTGATTCAGAATTTGTCTGCAGATGTTCAAGAATTAGACCGTGGGCACTAGCGGCGGCGTTTGCCGTTGCGACATGGTCGGCCAAGGTTGCGGTTCCGTAGATCTCGGGTTCACGATCGCCGAGAAGATTCAGGTTCACGCCTGAAAGTAGAAGAACAATCGAAGTAGACGCCATCAGCTATCTCCTGGCTCACGGATCGCATCAATCGAAGCCCCTATGAGTTCCGGGGCTACGCCGGTAACAGATTCAACTCCATTTGGTCCGTCAAGGACGAACGTAATTCCGTCGAGCGCCTTTTTGTCTCGCGCCATGAGCGCTAGTAGATCGGAATTAGACAGGCCAACCGGAAGTGTCGCCGAAAGGTCGTAAGAGGCAACAACGCTCCGGTGTTCTGCGACACGCGACGCGTCTATCCGGTCGAGGCGGTAGGCGAGTTCGGCCGCAAAAACCAAACCAATAGCCACTGCTTCGCCATGTCGCAGATCATGATTGCCGGCTATTTCAATGGCATGAGCCAGCGTATGTCCGTAGTTCAGTGTGGCGCGAGCTCCGCCCTCTCGCTCGTCACTAGCTACAACTGCAGCCTTGATGGCCACACACGCTGCCACTTGCTCGTCGATGGGCAGCGATCCGATTCCCGCTCCCCCAAGAAAGTGATACTTCGCGATTTCGCCCAAACCGCAGCGGTACTCACGGGGAGGCAATGAGGCAAGGAGTCCGGTGTCGCAGAGCACTGCCGATGGCTGCCAATAGGCACCAACAAGATTCTTACCTTCAGGAATATTGACTCCGGTCTTACCGCCAATCGCTGCGTCAACCTGAGCGAGCAATGTTGTGGCCACGTGTACAACCGGTACGCCGCGATGATACGAGGCAGCTGCGAAACCGGCGGTATCGGTGACGATGCCCCCACCAACCGCTACGACACAATCTGCGCGAGTGAGTCCCCACTGTGCGAATTGTCGGCAAAGTGATTCAACGGTGGCCATGGTCTTCGCCTGTTCTCCATCGCCAATGGTGAAGACGCAGTGTTCACGACCGGGATCAACATCAAATCCCAAACCTTCTTGCGTCACGATGGCAACGCGTTTCGCACTGGCAGGGATCACACGCGAAAGTTCAGAGCGAACACCGTCGCCGACAATGACGTCATAAGAACGGTTAGCGAGTTCAACAGGAATGACAATCATTGAAACGAGACCTCCCGAACTGCATCAAGGACGGCCTGCACTACCGCTGTGAGTGGTTGTGTGCAGTCAACGGTTACATCAGCAACTTCTGAATAAAGGTCGTACCGCACAGTTTCCATTTTCGCCAATGTTCCGCGAGGGTCTGAGGCCAACGCAGGACGGTGTGTGCCGCGGGTTGTTCGATCAACCAGTACGTCGACCGGAGCGCTCATCCACACCACAACTCCAGAACGTTTCATAAGCGAACGGGTGTCTGAATCGAGGATTGATCCCCCCGCCGCGGCAATCACGGCTGGAGTTTTTGAGGAAAAGAGTTGGGCCATGACTGATGCTTCGATCTCACGAAACGCGACCTCGCCATCGTTTGCAAAAATTTCCGTGACCGGTCGGCCGGTCTTAACAACAACCTCGTTATCCGAGTCGAGAAACGGTCGATGGAGCGCATTTGCTACTCGCCGACCAACTGTTGACTTGCCTACTCCCATCATTCCGATCAGCACGATATGAGCTGTCGGTAAATCAGGAGTCACGAGTTCGACGCGTCTGCGCCACCGGCAAATGCCTGGCCGGCATCCCAATTCAGGGGGGCTCTGTCGGAGTCGACCACAGGACCCGTATCAATTGTTGCAGTTTGTTCACGTACCTGAGCAATGAAGCTGTTGTGGTTGCGAACAAATTCTGGCAGCGAATCGCCACCGAATTTGCGAAGCGATTCATTCGCCAGGACTAACGCAGCCATTGCTTCGGCAACAACTCCCATGGCGGGAACCGCGGTGACATCGGTACGCTCGCGAAACGAAACTCCGGCCTCTTTGGTAGCGGTGTCGACTGTGGCCAGCACAGGACGGTTGAGAGTGGCCAACGGTTTCATAGCCACATGAGCCACGAGTACCTCGCCGGTTGACATGCCGCCCTCGATGCCTCCGGCGTTTGCACTGGTTCGGCGGTAGGTGGATGCCGCTTCATCCCAAACGATTGGGTCATGGGCTTCCGAACCAGGTCGACGAGCAACATCAAATCCGTCGCCGATCTCGACACCCTTGACCGCCTGAATCGAAAGCAATGCCTGAGCGAGCAGACCGTCAAGTCGGCGATCCCAGTGGACATGACTACCAAGTCCAATCGGTACGCCATGGGCGACGACCTCTACAACGCCACCAAGAGAATCGCCCGCCTTCTGCGCCGCTTTTATTTCAGCGATCATTGCTGCCTCGGCCACCTCATCAAGACAACGGACTTCGGAGTCATCGACCGGAGCAAACCCGCCGGGGGCTGGACGAGCAGCAGAGGATGCGCTCACCGGCCCTAAAGCGATTACGTGGGACCCGACCTCGGTGCCAATATGCGAGAGCAAGGCCTTGGCCACCGCTCCTGCGGCCACGCGAGCGGCGGTTTCACGAGCCGAGGCCCGCTCAAGAACATTTCGAGCGTCGTCGAATCCGTATTTCTGCATACCGGTGAGGTCTGCATGTCCGGGACGCGGAGTCGTCAATTTCTGGGATGTCTGACCAGCATGCGGTGACATTTCCTCGGTCCACTTTTTTTCCCATTCGCTATTACCAATCTCAATGGCAAGCGGAGAACCGAGCGTGACGCCGTGGCGAACACCGGAAAGAAGAGTGACTTCGTCGGCCTCAAATTTCATTCGGGGTCCTCGACCAAACCCGAGTCGCCTGCGGGCCAACTCGTTCTCGATTTGATCAATAGAAATGGGCAAACCAGCAGGAAGACCCTCGAGAATGACAACGAGGGCCTTGCCATGTGATTCACCGGCGGTCAGATAGCGCAGCACCCCACCAATCTACCGGCCTCCCCGACCCCAACAGGCGCCAGTTTAGACAAAGCAGTGATTCAACCGACCAACGATTGGCTCAAAACAACTGCAAGAAGTGTTCCTACGGCCAAAAATGGTCCGAAAGGAAAGGACTGGTTTCGGCCGCGAAGAATCAGCAGCACGATTCCGCCGACCGTGCCTACAGCGAAACCAATCAAAAACAACCACAGCACCAAAATCAGAACATCCAAATACGTGCTGGCCTGCCAGCCGACCAGTAGTCCTAGGAGCGCAGCGAATTTCACATCGCCGAAACCCATCCCCTCTGGCGACAGGACATGGGCAACTAAGAGCACGCCAAAGGCGAGGAGCGCTCCGACGAATGCATAGGGGATGCGACTCGAAGCTCCCTCGATGATGGATACAACGACGACTAAAACCGCTCCGCCAGCGATTGAGGGGATCACGATCACATCGGGCAGTCGGTATTCGGTGAGATCAACCACGCTGGCCAGCAGCACAGCGGAGAACCCGAGGAGATAAGCGAAAAACTCAAGCCATGGGGCATCTGAAAATCGCAGGCAAACCAAAACGAACACGATCAACGTTAAAACGGTAATCACGACGGTGCGTTGTGGTACCCGTGGCAGATTTGCAGACTGGAACATTGGACGATCAGTGATGAAACTCGCCGATAACTTTGCAATGATTGATCCGCAAGGTAGCGCCAAAGCGATGCACACGAGGAGTCGAACCGTGCTCATCGCTTCACCTCAGCCCAACTGGGTGGCCACGGAGGCCAACATCACGTCGATTGGCGCATCGACTCCGGTCCAGAGTTCAAACTGCACCGCAGCTTGATGGGCAAGCATGGCCACGCCATTTGCTGCGCTTGCCCCACTTGTCCGGGCCGCTCGAAGTAGCGGGGTTTCGAGCGGCTGATACACGATATCGACCAGAACCTGCCCCTCATGCAGCACCGACGCATCGAATGGAACCTCGTTGAGCCCAGGTTCACCCATACCCACAGATGTTGCATTCACGATGAGATCGGCATCAAGAAGATCTGAATGGCTGCCCTCAAGGGCAACGACCTCGCCGCGATCGCCAGCAAGGGCTGCGGCTCGCTCAGCGCGGCCAAGCGTTCTATTGACAACCACGATTTCCGCCGCACCGGAATTGGCAAGAGCAAGCACAATGGAGCGCGCTGAGCCTCCAGCGCCGAACACAACGCAACGTTTGTTTAAGGGATTGAAATGAAACCCATGATCAAGCGAGCGGACAAAACCCTCCCCATCGGTGTTGTGCCCGGTGAGCATGCCCTTGGTGTTCACAATGCAATTCACAGCACCGAGTTGCTGGGCTTCTGGAGTCAGCACATCTGCACAAGCTGCTGCAGCTTCCTTGTGTGGCATCGTGACCGAAAGCCCAGAAATTCCGAGCGTCCGAACACCGGCGAATGCATCTGGAACCTGCATTTCAGCAACTTCAAGGGCGATAAATGTCCAGTCAAGTCCAACAGCATCGAACGCAGCATTCATGAGCGTGGGCGATAACGAGTGCCGAATAGGGCTACCGATAACCGCCGCAACTCGGGTTGACCCAGTTGGTGCCATCAGAAAACCCCACGGGCTTTTGCGTCAGCCACGGCTCGGTTGAAATCGGTCAAATTATTGGCGAAATAGTGAGTGCCGTCTTTATTGGTGAGCACGTAGAACAGCCAATCGCCGGGGGCAGGATTGAGCGCAGCATTTATTGACTTCTGACCCGGCGAATTGATCGGCGTTGGCGGGAGACCCCGCTTCAGGCGGGTGTTGTAGGGCGAATCAGTCCTGAGGTCTGAGTTCGTAATGTTGGTTTTTCTCTGCTGCAAGGCATAGAGAACTGAGGCGTCGATACCGAGCATGTCTCCAATTGCCAAACGGTTGTAAATCACTCGGGCAATTTTGGCGCGATCCTCGTCAATCTTCGCCTCAGACTCGATCAATGAGGCGACGATAAGCGCCTCATAGGGGGTGATGGTTTTCGTTCCGGCTACCCCTTTGAGTTTTACTGGGGCCTGAGCCAAATCCTCGGCCTGTGAGACGCGACCAAATGCAGCGACCATTTGGTCGATCAACTTTTGGGCGTTACCAACGTCTTGCTGAGCGATTTCGTAGGTTGCCGGGTAAAGAAAGCCCTCAATGTTCGTTGAACCCGCAGGCTGCAAGGAGGGATGGGTGTTGGCTAGGGCGGCATCAAGCGCAGCTGGGTCCATGGTCGGGAACTTTTCGAGGGTGAGTTCCCTAAATTCGGAAAGCCACAATCCTTCGCGCACCAAGAAGCTCACCGTTTTAGGGGGAGGCGGGCCCGCTTTTAGGACGTCGATGACATCTCCCATCGCACTGTTCACTCGCAGGCCTTCATAGTCGCCCGCCTGAAAAGGATCACCGCCTTTCCACTTCACGTACCACTCAAAAACAGTCGAGCTGGAGACAATATTTTTCTGTGCGAGCGAGACGGCAATCTGCGATGTAGTCGCGCCCTTTGTCACAGTGAAGGCCACCTCCTCGCCAGGGTTGCCGGGATCGATCTTGCCCTTAACCCAAAACCCCGCCGCACCAACAACGAAGGCCACAAGAACAATTCCGAGGCCAAGGAGCAGCGCCCAGCGAGTGAAGCGTCCACCACTCCCACCTCCTTTTAAGGTCACGTAGTCGTCATCGCCACCGGAAACCTGCAAGGGCGATCTTGCAGTCTCGGCGTTGAAGGTCGGCTTCGCTGAGTTCGCTACTGGCGACCGCCCTGCGGGCGCAGACGGCGGACCACCTTCGGTCGCTGGAGTCGAAGGCTCGAGTCCGAAAAGTTCAAATGGATCTGGTTGTTCGGGCACGGGTCGCTCTGTGGGTTGCGGTCAAGAATCGGACTGTGTGACGTGACCGTCGAGCCATGCCTGAAGCATCACTGCGGCGGCAACTTGATCGACCATTTGGCGCTGGGACCGTCCCGGCACCGCACCCTGCTTTAGGAGGCGCGTGGCTGTCACTGTGGTGAACCGCTCATCGTAGGGAACAACAGAAAGCAATGTGGTCGCGACCAGCTCAGCGATTTCCGTACGCACCAAAACTGCAGCGGGGCCTTCGGATCCGTCAAGTGAAAGCGGCAAGCCAACCACAAGGGTGTCGACCTCCCATTCCGCCGCAATAGCCAAAATCCGAGAATGGTCCGTGCCGTGGTTGCCAGAACGCAGCACCGTTTCTAAGGGCGAAGCTACCGAACCCGAAGAGAGTGCGATACCGATTCGCTCCTCACCGAGATCGATCCCGAGTGCCCGCACTAGGCGCTAACCGCCGCCCGCACGAGATCAAGTGCTTCGTCAAGCGCTTCGGGGTCCTTGCCGCCAGCTACGGCAAGATCGGCGCTCTTGCCGCCGCCACCTTTGACCTTTCTGGCGGCGTCGGCAATGAGTTCTGAGGCGTTAAGACCGGAGTCAGCCGCAACCGCAGCAACGATAGAGACGCCACCACCTTCGGGGGCACTGCCGAGTACCACTGCTTTGATTCCTGCGTGATCTCGGACAGCAACAGCCAAGTCTCGCAAACCGTCACGGTCCAGACCGTCGACACGTGAAATCACGATGCCACTCACCGCAAGTTCGGCAAGTTCACCTGAACGGCCCGAGGCTGCTTCGCGTTCGAGTTCTCGGATTCGTAACCGCAACTCTTTAACCTCGGCAACGCGACGCTCGACAGCATCAACGAGTTCATCAGTAGCAACGCCCATGGCTTCGGCGGCCGCTTTGATCCTGCGCTGGTCTTCGCGCAATCGTTCCAGTGGGCCGGTACCAGACACCGCTTCGATACGGCGAATGTTTGAACCGATAGATGCTTCGCTAATAATTTTTACCGGCCCGATATCACCTAAGGCACTCACGTGAGTTCCACCACACAGCTCAGTTGAATGCGGTCCGGCTTCAAGAACTTTCACAACCTCGCCGTACTTGTCACCGAAGAACGCAATAGCGCCGACAGCCTCGGCATTGGCCATTGTGGTTTCATAATGACGAGCAGCAGCGTTTGCCAGAATGTCTGCGGCCACAAGATCTTCGATGGCCACGATTTCATCATCACTCAGTGCTTCATAATGAGAGAAATCGAAACGCAACCGATCGGGACCGACAAGCGATCCTTGTTGCTTGACATGATCTCCTAGCGTTTCTCGCAGTGCCCAATGGAGCAAATGCGTGGCGGTGTGATTGCGGCGAATGGCATCGCGCCGTTCGCCATCAATGACCGCAGTGACACTTTCGCCAACTTCAATATCGCCTTCAAGGACTTCAAACCGGTGACGAACAACACCTGGGGCCCCGTAGACAGTTTCACTAATCCGAGCGCGACCAGTTGCCGAAGTGATCACCCCGGTATCGCCTACTTGGCCGCCTGATTCAGCATAAAACGAAGTGCGATCAAGCACGATTGAATCCTCGGTGACCGCAAGCACGACGGCATCAATTGAATAGTTCTCGTTACCGAGAAAATTCGTGGGACCGTGTTGAGCGGAGATTGCCGCGAAAAGTTCAACACTTTCGCCCCCACTTCCTTTGCGCGCATCTTTTGCTCGCTTGCGCTGTTCTGCCATCTCGATTGAAAAACCCTCTTCATCGACATCATGCCCACGTTCAAGAGCAATCTCACGGGTGAGTTCAAGCGGGAAACCGTGAGTGTCATGAAGCAAAAACGCGACCGACCCGCCAATAGTGGCACCGGGGCCGAGCCGGTCAAGTTCGGTGTCGAGCAATGCTGTGCCTGACTTCAGAGTGGCACGGAATCGTTCCTCTTCACGAGCCACAACCGTGCGAACAAAGTCTTGTTGCTTCACAAGGTCGGGATAGGCCTCGCCCATGATCTCGACTGTGGTGTCGACAAGCGCAGGAGTTACCAGTTCAGCCACGTCGAGCAGGTAGGCCTCGCGAACGGCACGGCGAATGATGCGACGCAGCACATACCCGCGACCCTCGTTTGAAGGAAACACTCCGTCGCTCACCAAGAAACTCATGGTGCGAGCGTGCTCGGCGAGAATACGCAAAGAGATATCGGAGCGCTCCCCCGCCCCCAAACGAGTGTTGGTGACACGTTGAGCGGTTTCAACTAGGGGGGCGAGGACATCAGTTTCGAATACTGAATCGACGCCCTGCAACAGACTAAGAATGCGCTCAAGACCCGCACCCGTGTCGATGTTCTTTTTCGGCAGTTCGGTGTCATGGCCATCGGTATCACGGGCGAACTGCATGAAGACGAGATTCCAGATTTCAAGAAAACGTTCATCGCTTCCCGACGCGGGCCCGCCACCGGGGCCGTAGGCCGACCCCTTATCGACGTAAATCTCAGAACATGGCCCGCAGGGCCCGGGCGGACCACCGGGGGGACCCCACCAATTATCGGCATCAAGAAACTGGATGCGGTCGGGATTGACACCAACCTCGTCACGCCAAATAGCAGCAGCTTCTTGGTCGCTTAGATGACAGGTGACCCACAGAAATTCGGGATCGATACCAAAAAGGTTGGTGACCATATCCCAAGCCATGGGGATGGCTTCGTGTTTGAAATAGTCGCCAAAAGAGAAGTTGCCTAGCATCTCGAAAAAAGAAAGATGCCGTGCGTCACGGCCGACCTCTTCAAGGTCGGAGTCCTTGCCCCCCGCTCGCACGCACTTTTGCACTGTCGTGGCCCGAGTGAACGGAGGCTGCTGTTCGCCCAAGAAATATGGCTTGAACGGCACCATGCCCGCCACGGTGAAAAGAAGATCAGGATCGTGAGGAATCAGACTCGCCGAAGGAACAACGGTATGACCTCGGGTTTCAAAGAACGAAGTAAAGGCACGGCGCAATTCGTTCGCGGTCATTGAGTTCATGGTGAGGTCAGCCTAACGACTAGGGCGATCACTCTTTGATTTAGTGCGCAGACGAAGGAAACCCATCGTCATTCTCCGGCTTGGTTTCCATCTCGCTGGGTTCTTGGACCTCTGCTTCGCCATTGTCATAGTCGACAGGCCCGATGATTCTGAAGCCTTCACCATCGTCAACGAATCTCGGCGCTGAGTGCTCGGCTCGATTTGGCCGCAGCGTGTCAGAAATTGCCGCATCACCTTTGGCCAACGGAACAGAGCGACGCTTCGAGAGAAGCAACTCAATCGTGACCCCAACGATGAGCCCGATGACGATGACGAGAACGGCGATTGCCATTGCCGAACATTACCGGTTACGAATAATGTTTGTCCGGTTTCTACTGGAATCCTTCCGGCAAGAACCGGACAAACCAAATTCAGCCCTCTGCTGCGTCGGCAATCGTCGCTATGGAATCGTTCGTTTCCCGCCGTCGAGCCAAAATGACTGCCCCCGCTCCGAGGAGCAGCAGCGCGCCACCAAGAGCGCCGACAGGAAGCGCGGAATTCGACCCCGTCGAGGGCAGTGTTGCCCCGCTATCCCAAGCAACAGGTACAGGAGATTCCGGAGTGACAGGCGCTCTCGGAGTATCCGGGCCTGCAGCCGCCCGTGGGGTTGTCGGAGAGGAAACCGAGGGAGATGCCGATCCAACGATATTGGTGGCAGTCACTCGGTACAGAACCGCAACGCCGTTTTGTAGAGGTGCATCAGTCAACGATGAGGCAGTCGTTATCGCCACCACCTGCCAAGTAAGGCCACTATCAAGCGAACGCTCGACGAGGTAGGTGACTGCGCTTCCGCCATCACTGACTGATGGAGTCCAAGAAACCGTCGCCGATCCATCTCCCGGGCTCACAACGGGGATGCCCGCTGCGCTTGGTGCAGCGGCGGAGAACGCTTCCACCTCGACCCAAGGACTGTCGCCTACAACCGTGTAGGACTGAATTCGGAAGTAGTAGCGCACGCCAGGGCGAAGACCGGTCACCGTTAATGCATTCGTATCCGCAAGGCCTCAACTGCTTCTTTAGGGTTGTCGCGAACTACCTGTTCAAAGCCCAGCGCGTTCGAGCTGTTGGCGGAGCACCACTTCAGCCTGCTTGCGCGTCTGTTTTTTGGCCGTCATCGACGACCGAACTTCACAAAGCAAATCAGTACCGCGGTCGACCGCCACACGCACCCCAGAATCGGCCAATTCTGCGACACGAACTGCGGCATCGGCGACATTCTCCGGCAAATGGCGCCGGGCAAGGTCACGAGCCCGTAGATACGCCACCACTGTTCCGACCACACCAGCGGCAGTTCCAACCGTAAACCATGTGACGCGTTTCAACATCAGCTGGCCCGAGAATCACGTCGAGATGACGTATTCCGAGTACTTCTCTTGCGACGTGATGCACGACGCGAACCTTCGTTAAGCACAAGCATCTCGGCTGCATCGTTTCGCGACTGAACACCAGCAAGTCGGCGCGCCTGACGATCGGTTGCCACTGAAACTGATGCCAACTTCACGAGTGGGTTTCTCATTACCAACCATGCGAGACGAGATGTTGCTTCAACTCGGGCGCCGACAATCTCGGCGGTATCAAGAAGTGAATCGACGCGTTCGATCTCACCGTTGGCGAGGGCAACTGTGGCGCGTAGCTCAGCTACAGCCGTAAGAGTTTCGGCACGAAGATCTTCGACGGTCACTCGCAAAGAACGAAGGGTTGTGATGAGCGATTGAACGGCCATAGCGACGACCGCCAACCCGACAATTGCGACCACAATGAGCACTACTGCCACGGTGCTCATACCTGCGACTCCTTGGAACCTTGACTGTGCTCATTCATGCGATCTCGGACCTCGGATTCAGCGCCATGGGAAGAAGGTTCGTAGTAAACCCGGCCCTCGAGTTCGGCCGGCCGATACTGCTGGTCAACCCAGCCCTCGGGTTGCCCATGAGGGTACTCGTACCCCTGTCCGTGACCGAGGCTTTTGGCCCCCTTGTAGTGACCGTCGCGCAGATGGAGAGGCACCTCTCCCCCCGCCCGGTCTCGTCCATCGGCTTGGGCTCGGCCCAAGGCAACAGTGACCCGGTTCGATTTGGACGCTGTGGCCAAATACACCACGGCATGGGCGAGGTTGAGTTGAACTTCAGGTAATCCGACAAACTCCACTGCTCGGGCGGCGGCATCGGCGATCACGAGCGCATTGGAATCAGCCATACCAATGTCCTCGCTGGCCAAGATGACTAGTCGTCGGGCAATGAATCGAGCGTCTTCTCCCGCTTCGAGCATTCGGGCCAACCAATAAAGGCCAGTATCAGGGTCAGAACCGCGGAGGCTCAGTCCGTCTTCTTCTGAGGAAGAAGGCGAAGACCGAGTTCGTCGAGTTGTGCCGTGTCGATGGGCGTAGGTGCATGGGTGAGCGGATCGGTTCCCGACTGAGTCTTAGGGAACGCAATGACCTCACGAATGTTTTCTTCTCCGGCCAGCAATGCAACGAGTCGATCGATTCCAAACGCAAAACCAGCATGCGGCGGTGCTCCAAAACGGAATGCGTCGAGCAAGAAGCCAAACTTGCTCTGCGCTTCATCCTCGGAAATGCCCAAAAGACTGAACATACGCTTTTGTATATCGGCGCGATGAATTCGCACACTGCCCGAGCCGAGTTCCCATCCATTAAGCACAAGGTCATAGGCCTGCGAGCGCACCCTGAGCAGGTCAGTGGGGTCACCGGTATCGAGAAGGCCGACGTCCTCGGCATGAGGCATGGTGAAAGGGTGATGCGCTGGCACCGGATTGTTAGCTTCATCAAGCGACTCAAACAATGGGAAGTCGACAACCCAGAGAAACTGCAAGCCACCTTCGGTCACGGGCGGGCGACCGAGTTCGAGCCGCAACAGACCAAGAACATGGCACACCTTCGGGCGATCATCAGCCACCAGCAGAAGAAGATCACCAGTCTTTGCGCCGGTGGTTGCTACGAGACCAGCAAGTTCTTCGGCGGAAAGGAACTTTGCTACCGGCGAATCAAGTTCGCCGCCCTCCTTGACCCGCATCCAAACAAGCCCCTTCGCCCCCCAGCGCTTGGCCTTATCGGTGAGTTCATCAAGCTTGGAGCGAGTGAACTCTGCTCCCCCGTCGACCACGATGCCTTTCACACAATCGGCCTTGAAAGCGTTGAACTCGGTAGAGGCGAAGTTCGGAGTGAGTTCAAGGAGTTCCATACCGAAACGAATATCGGGCTTGTCAGAACCAAAGCGCTCTTGGGCCTCGCGCCAGGTCATGCGAGGGACATCACCCATTTTCCTACCGGTGACTTCCTCGACGGCAGCCGAAACAGCAACAGAGATAAACGCAAGTACCTCTTCTTGGGAAACGAAACTGGCCTCAGCATCGAGTTGCATGAACTCAAACTGGCGGTCGGCGCGAAGGTCTTCGTCGCGAAGGCAACGCGCAATTTGGTAATACCGATCTATGCCGCCAACCATGCACAGTTGCTTAAATAATTGCGGGCTTTGGGGCAGTGCGTAGAACGAACCGGGTGACAGGCGGCTGGGCACCACGAAATCTCGTGCCCCTTCAGGGGTCGATGCAATCAGCATCGGCGTTTCGATTTCGACGAATCCTTGATTGTCCATTGCCCGCCGAAGTGACCCATTGACTTTGGCTCTAATCCGAAGATTTCGTTGCATTCGTTCGGTTCGAAGATCGACATAGCGGTGCGCAAGGCGAACCATTTCATCCACTTCGACTCGATCATTCAATTGAAACGGGGGCGGTTCGGCCGAATTCAGAATCTCGACACGACAATCACCGATCTCGATTGCTCCGGTGGGCATGTTGTCGTTTGTGGTGCCCTCCGGTCGCTGACGCACAGTGCCGGTTACACGAACGACATATTCAGAGCGCAGGTCTGCCGCCCCATCAACGACGCACTGCACGAGACCGGTGTGATCACGAAGATCGATGAAGGCCAAGTGTTCTCCGTGTTCGCGGCGACGGGCCACCCAACCACAAAGCGCGACATCACGCCCGATATCAGAGTCGCGCAGAGTTCCGCAATAGTCGGTGCGCATAGAGACAGAATCGGTCACTGAAAGTCCTTCGGGTTCAAGAGAGCAGAGAGGCGAGAGTAGAAACAACGTCTGAGCGATTGACAGATTGCTGGCCGCTGTCGGTGCGCATGTCGCGAATGGTCACGGTGTTCGCAGCAACCTCATCCTCGCCAACGATGCAGACAAACGCCGCCCCAGATTTGTTGGCCGATTTCATTTGCGATTTCATGGAGCGGTTCTCGAACGCTCGGTCGGCGCGGACGCCAGCACGACGAAGCTCAACGGTGAGATCACGGGCCACAGCTCCGCCAGTGGTATCGACAACGAAGACGTCGAGTTGCCTCAATTCAATCGGAAACACACCCTCGGCATCGCAGGAGAGCAGAACCCGTTCTATGCCAGAGCCGAAACCGATACCGGGAGTCGATGGCCCACCAAGGGACTCAATCAAGCCGTCGTAGCGGCCACCCCCACCGATAGTTGATTGAGCAGCATCAAGTGCATCGCTTACGAATTCAAACGTGGTGTGTGTGTAGTAATCGAGTCCGCGGACAAGCCGGGGTGCGACAGTAAAGGCAATGCCGAGACTGCTAAGCCCAGCTTTCACTCGTTCAAACCGCGCGGTCGCTTCAGGAGAGAGCCGATCAGTGATTTTCGGTGCATCAACGAGGGCAGCGATAGTGAGGGGGCGCTTCGAATCGAGCACCCGCATTGGATGATCTGTGACTTTTTCGGCGTCTTTGGGGTCGAGGGAATCGATGCGTTCACTCAACCAATCGCGCACGTCATCTATGTAGCGACGACGGTCGTCGGCGGAGCCCATGGAATTGATGAGCAAGGTCACTTGCTTCAATCCAACCGCCACATAGAAATCATGCAAAAGGGCGATAACTTCCACGTCGAGATCTGGGTCCTCGGAGCCAACCGCCTCAGCCCCCAGTTGGTGATGCTGGCGGAAACGTCCTGCTTGGGGCCGTTCATAGCGAAATGATGGTGCGGCGTACCAGACCTTCCACGGCTTTGTTTCGCCCTGAGCATGTTGAATCCACGCGCGAGCGATGGATGCCGTGCCTTCGGGGCGCAAAGCCATGTGGCGTTCGCCTTTGTCGAAGAACTCGTACATTTCTTTGCGAACAAGGTCAGTTCCCTCGCCGACACGCGAAAACACGCCAATTTCCTCGAACATTGGGCTTTGTACGAACCCAAAGCCGGCGCCACCAACATGGGCCGAAAAAAGCGAGACGAGAGACTGCCAGCGGTCAGATTCTGGGGGCAGGACGTCACGCGTCCCGGTTGGGGCCTTGAACGGTTCGATGCGAGGAAAAGCCGACTCTGCCACGACTGGTGATCTTACTTGTGCCCCACCTCGAGCAACGAACCACTTCTTGGCGTTTGCGAGCGTCAAGCAGCCTTAAGGCTGAGAATCTCGTTCGTCGTTGCTATCGGAGTCGCCCTTGCCCGGAAGAATCCGATAGGCGTCATAGATACCATCGATTTTCTTGATGGACCACAGCAACAAAATGAGTTGCGAGACGTCACCAAGTTCGAAGTCGAATCGCATTGATGAAATGCGATCGGAACCAGTGATGGTGTTGCAAGCAACGATGTTGACGTGATGTTCGGCGAGCGCCGAGGAAACATCACGCAGCAGGCGCGAGCGATCGAGACCCTTCACTTCAATGGAGGCAATAAAGGTGGCCGAAATATCGGTGTCCCATTCAACGTCGATCAAGCGATCGGCTTGCCCACCGGAAAGTGACTGGGCATTTGCGCAATCAGACCGATGCACCGATACGCCACGACCCCGAGTGACAAACCCCATGATTGAATCACCGGGAACCGGCGTGCAACATCGGGAAAGACGAACCATGACATCGTCAAGACCCTCGACATGCACACCCGATGGGCTTCCACCGACGCGAGCAGAACGACGCGGCGCTCGAACGGTAGTGGGAAGCTGCTCTTCGCGTTCCGGGTCGACAACTTCAAGTTTGCTGCGAATTCGCTCGGCTACTGACTGAGCCGACTCATTGTTGCCACCAATTGCCGCATGCAACGCATCGAGATCGGTGTAGCTGAGTTCCGTTGCAATTTCATCAAGCACCCGAGATTGACGGATCTTCTGCACCGGAAGACCCTCACGGCGCAGCGCTTTTGTAAGCGCCTCGGAACCATTTTCAATTGCATCTTCTCGGCGTTCACGCGAATGCCAGGCTTTAATCTTGTTCGCCGCTTTGTGGGAAACAACGAATTGAAGCCAATCCTGTGAAGGTCCCTTACTTTCTACTTTCGAGGTAAATATCTCGATCGAATCGCCGGACTGGAGTTCGGTATCAAGCGAAACCAATCGTCCGTTGACCCGAGACCCAATACAAGAATGACCAATCTCCGTGTGGATCGCATAAGCAAAATCAACAGTGGTTGCACCCTTGGGGAGAGTGACAACACGGCCTTTAGGAGTGAAAACAAACACCTCATCTTGTTCGAGGTCGATCTTGAGATTGGCCATGAACTCAGAAGGATCAGAGGTTTCCGTCTGCCAGTCGACGATCCTGTTCAGCCAAGCTAAATCGGCTGAACTTTCATTATTGTCTTTGTAATTCCAGTGTGCAGCAACTCCAAACTCGGCACGGCGGTGCATCTCAAGAGTTCGGATTTGCACTTCGAGGGGCTTTCCGCCCGGGCCTACCACTGTCGTGTGAAGCGATTGGTAGAGGTTGAATTTGGGCATGGCCACATAGTCTTTGAAGCGACCCTGCACTGGCTTCCACGTGGCGTGAATAGAGCCCAAAGCGGCATAACAATCCTTGACCGTGCCCACGACGACGCGAATGGCGATGAGGTCAAAAATATCATCGAAATCGCGACCCTTCACCACCATTTTTTCATAAATACTCCAAAGATGTTTGGGGCGACCATTGACCTCGGCAGTAATGTGCAATTCGCTGAGCCGGCCTCGTACATCTTCGAGCACGTTGGCAAGATACACATCACGCTCGGGGGCTCGGGTGGCAACCATATGGTCAATCTCGGCGTAACGCTTAGGGTGTAGTGACGCAAAGCAGAGATCTTCAAGTTGCTGCTTGAGTTCTTGCATTCCTAGACGATGTGCAAGGGGCGCGTAAATATCCAGTGTTTCTTGCGCGGTGCGATGCTGTTTCCATGCCGGCATTGCGGCGATCGTGCGCATGTTGTGGAGTCGGTCAGCAAGCTTGATGATAAGAACCCGGAGGTCCTTTGCCATAGCGACGAGCATCTTGCGAACGGTCGCCGCTTGCTGCGCTTCTTTTGTGTCAAATTTGATGCGATCGAGTTTTGTAACACCGTCTACGATGGCAGCAACTTCGACGCCAAATTCCTTCTCGACATCAAAAAGCGTCGAACCGGTATCTTCCACAGCATCGTGCAAAAGCGCAGCAGCGATAGTGATGTCATCAAGTCCAAGCTCGGCACAGATTTTTGCAACCGCTACCGGATGGGTTACATAGGGCTCGCCTGACTTACGAGACTGGCCCCTATGAGACTCGACTGAACGGTCATAGGCACGGGTAATGAGCGAGGCCGATGACCGTGGGTGGTGACCTTTATAGAGAGCGACAAGTGGGGCGATCTCCTCAGACGGCGCTGCGACATGACGTCGCCATGGCAGCACACGATTGACGGTCGCCATTCGTTAGCCCCCTAGCCTTCGGTCCGCACGTGACTAGTCGGCAACGCTCTGATCGCTGTTCCGGGGGGACTCGTCATAGACCCACGTTACAGGGGCCGAGCAACGAACCCGTTGCACTACTTAGCGCTTGCGCTGATTTTTGCGCGGTCGGGGTGGAATCACACCAGCCGGAGCCGTTGAGGACGATGCCATTCCCGCCGAAGCGGTTGAGGAGGTCGCCGAATTCGGCGCAGTGATTGTCCCCGAACCACCCGAGTCCGCGCGAATTTCACGAGGTAGAGAGTGACGAGTATCAACACCTTGTGACTGCAATCGTTCACGAATGGCTATGTACTTCGCCTCTCGCTCCTTCAGAGCCACCAAGACGGGAGCCGCAACAAACACCGAAGAATACGCGCCCGCCATTAAGCCGACTGTTAGGGCAACCGAAAACTCTTGAAGCGTTACGGCACCCATGATGAATGCCCCCACGACGAGCAACGAAAGCACCGGCAAAAGTGATGAAACCGTCGTGTTGATAGAACGCAAAAGGACCTGATTCATAGACAGCGACGTCATTTGCCCATAGGTCATGCGCCCGCTTTGGCCAACCAAACCCTCGTTCTCTTTGATTTTATCGTCGACCACGATCGTGTCGTAGATCGAGTAACCCAAAATAGTCAGGAATGCGATGACTGTTCCCGGTGAAACCTCGAACTGGAAAATTGAATAGACCCCTACGGAAATCAAAACGTCGTGGACCACAGCAAAAACAGCGGCTACGGCCATACGCCATTCAAGACGAACCGACAAGTAGATAAGGATCGCAATCGCAAAGAAAATCAACGCTCGGATTGCCGACGCCGTTACATCACCACCCCATGAGGCTCCAACTGTTGAAACACTCACCTCGGAAGTTTCAGTCTCGGCGAGATCGGCCAACGTTTGTCGAACTTCTACGGTGTGTTCTGGTGTGCTTTCTGCACCCTGCACCCGAAGAATATCTGAGCCAACAATTTGGATCTTGGCTTGGCCCTCGCCAACCTTTCCAAGTTCGGCACGAGCCTCTTCAACCGAGACTCCAGGCGCCTGCACCTCCCAAGACACTCCACCTTCGAAATCGATACCGAGATTGAGCCCTCGAGTGGCAAGCGACACGATGCTCACAAGCACCAACACGGCCGAGATAGCCAATCCGCGTTTCCACCACTTCAGGAAATCAATTGCGGTCTGGCCCCTATTAATCCTTGACATCCAGTTCATCGGGCGACCTCTACTGAAGGACGCGACCCTGAGGTGCGCGCTGGTTGTTGGGGGATTTCGGCGGGAAGCCCCAGAATCCGTGGGTGTGCTCGAAGGAACTTCGATCGAGTGCTTAATTTCACCACTGGTCGCATAAACGACCACGACATGACGAGGTCCAGTACGGTGGAAAGGGCCAGATAAAAGGCGAAACCTCGAACGGGTCCAACTGTAAGCCACCATAAGAGACCGGCACCGATAAGCGAGGCGACGTCAGCCTTCACGATCGTGGAAAAAGCTGTGACAAAGGACTTTTCCGTCGAAGTTCTTAGCGATCGGCCATTGTAAATATCTTCTTTGAGGTGCTCGTAGTAAACAACGTTTGAATCTAGAGACACACCGATTGAGACGATAATTCCGGTGATGCCGGCAAGGGTGAGGGCCAATCCATTATTTGTTCCCAGCCAAGAAATAATCGACCACAACAATGCGCCTTCGACCCCAAGTTTCACGATCGCCAGCGCGCCAAGCATGCGATAAAACGCAGTTATGAAAACAGTCACGAAGAGAAGGCCAACAAAACCGGCGACGAGCCCAGCCTGCAACGCATCACGACCGAGCGTTGCAGAAACAATCTGTGCCTGCTGTTGTTCAAACTCCACTGGTAGCGCGCCGTACTTCAGTGAGGTCGCAAGATCCTTTGCAGTACGTTCAGTGAACGAGCCCGAAATCTCTATCTGGTCGGCCTGAAAACTAGCGCTGTTGATACTGGGGGCAGAAAGCACGCGTCCATCGAGCACAATCGCTAATTGTCCAGTGGGGCAGGTTGTTGTTTTCGAAAAGCATTGCCCGGCAATTGCATTGAAACCGCCGATACCGTCATCGCCACCTTTGAACTCAGGAGCGACGACCCACTGGCCTTGTTCATTGAGCGATGCACGAGCTGTTTGGAGCGCACTGCCTGTCAACGCAACAGGACCAACGGCATACGATCCCACGAGTTCACCCTCTTCGCACTGCGGCAATACCGCTTGGCCCTCGGGGTTGATTTCCTCTGGATTTAACCCAGCGGTGCATGCGTCAAGCGAAAGGCCACCCACCGTCTTAGTCGGATCGATGGTTGTTGTTGAAGTAGCCACTGCGGTCGAAGTTGTTGTAGCCGCAGGATCGCCTGTCGTTGGCGTGGTTTCAGATTGCGGGTCAACGGGAACATTTGCCAGTACCGGGCGAAACTGAAGTTCCGCAGTTTGGCCAACGAGTTCGATAGCACGATCTTTATCTTTGACTCCAGGAATCTGGATAAGAATGTTGTTTCCTTGTCGGGTGATTTCCGGTTCGGCCACTCCAATGGCATCAATTCGCTGGCGAATGATGGCAATCGCCTGATCGATAGTGTCCTCAGGTACCTCCTCGACAGGCTTTAGAACAACGGAAACTCCACCCTGGAGGTCGAGACCGAGCAGTGGTTTGTTACCAGCGACAAGCGTGTACAACAGCGTTCCACCCGCAAGCAAAAGGATCACAACAAGCGAGCCATAGCCCCGCATTTTTCTCACGATGCTGGAGCCTCGTCGGTCGGCTCTTCCTTAGCCTGCCTACTGTCCGCATCGTCTAAGACAGATTCTGGCTCTGCCACCCTTGATGCAATTGCTCGGCGCGCAACTTTCATTTCAAAACCGGGGGCTACCTGCAACACCACGGTGGCGTCATCAACTTCGACCAGCGTTCCGTAAATTCCTGAGCCCGTCATTACCTCGTCGCCAATTGCTAGGGACTGAACAAAGGCACCGTGACGTTTTACTTCACGCTGCTTGGGCAGGATCAACACGACCCATGCAATGGCGAACAAGATGATGATAATGAGGAAGGACATGGTTCGAGAACACTCTTTTGTTGGGGCATCAGCACGGGAAGCGTGAAGGTTAGCCCTCAACCTCTCTCAGGTTTCATTCGCCCTTCTAGAGCGTTAGGCCCAAACTGAGGCGATCTCCGCCCGGAACTGGTCATAGGTGCCAGCAGCGATCGATGACTGAGCGGACTCCATAAGGCGCAGTAACCAATGGACATTGTGAATCGTCGTCAGACGAGCCGCCGTGGGCTCATTTACCATCAGCAAATGGCGCAGATAGGCCCGGGACCAGCGAGCACAGGCCTCGCACCCGCAGCCCGGTTCGAGGGGGTCGGGGTCATCGGCAAATCGGGCATTGCGCAGGTTCAACCGCCCGGCGCTCGTCAGAATCGTGCCGTGGCGGGCTAGACGAGTGGGCAAAACGCAGTCGAACATGTCGACACCAAGGGCAACGGCTTCCACGATGCTCACCGGGTCGCCAACTCCCATCAAATATCGCGGGCGATCCTTGGGCACTATCTCAGTAACGGCTGCAAGCGCTGGCAGCATTTCCGCTCGGCTTTCACCTACAGAGAGCCCTCCGATTCCGTATCCATCGAAATCAATTTCAAGAGTTCGTTGCGCGCTCTCAGTTCGCATCGCAACACTTACACCACCCTGCACGATGCCGAATTGCGCTTGGGTCGAACCTTGACCTCGGGCGGGAGCTTGGGCAGCTTTCGCCCGGCCGGCCCAAAGGATTGATCGTTCCAACGCAGCACGGATGACTGCGTCGGAAGAAGGAAGTGGTGGACAGACGTCAAGCACCATCTGGATATCGCTACCTAACTTCTGTTGCACTTCCACGCTGCTCTCGGGACTGAGATGGTGGTAACTGCCGTCATAGGTGGACCTAAACCTGGCCCCTTCGTCAGTAACTTTTGGTTCAAGAGAGAAAATTTGAAAGCCGCCTGAGTCAGTCAGGACGTGGCCGCGCCAATCGGCGAATCCGTGCAGACCACCGAAACGCTCAATGAGGTCTGCCCCTGGTTTCAACATCAAGTGATAGGTGTTGCCAAGAATGACTTCGGCGCCGAGATCTTCTAAATCGGCCGAGGTGAGCATGCGAACTGCGCCGCGAGTGCCAACCGGCATGAAACACGGCGTGCGAAACGAGCCGCGAGCTGTCATGACGACACCTGTACGTGCATCTCCATCAGTGGCATCAATACGAAGTTGCAGGACTGATCCTGAATCAGCGTCACTCAAGACTGTTTTCTCATTCGATTGTGCTCCGAATATTCCAAATCAACTGACTAAAGAAATTTATGACAAGAAGTGACTACGTAACCACAACAGGGCTGCATTGGGCGTTATCGTCACGGGTATGTCACAAACCTCCCACAACACGTACTTCGACGGCAGCGTTCAAAGCCTCGGTTTCGAACACGCTTCAGGCCGTTCCACTGTCGGCGTCATCGCCCCCGGAACCTACGATTTCAACACCGAAGGTGCCGAGCGCATGACGGTGATTGCCGGCGTTCTCGAGGCGATTGTCGATGGCGAAAGTGACTGGGAGATCTATCCCAAGGGCTCTGGCTTCGAGGTGCCCGCCTCGAGCCATTTCCAGGTCAAAGCCGAGGCTGCATCGGCGTACCTTTGCGAATTTCTCTAAATCAACCTCGTTGGTGAGTGAGCAACATCGCGTCGCCAAACGAGAGGAACCGGTAGTCCTCAGCCAGAGCCTCGGCATACAACTCACGCCATCTCGGCCCAATGAAGGCATCGATCATCACGATCAGCGAGGACTTCGGCAGGTGAAAGTTCGTCATCATTCGATCGACTAGGACGAAGTCGTAGTTCCCGTGAATAAATAATTCAGTACGACCTGAATTCACACCGAGTGCTGCTGCGCTTTCAAGAGCTCGAACTGCCGTTGTTCCTACAGCTACTACTCGTCCGCCATTGGCCTTAGTGCGGATACAAGCATCAATCGTTGTTTGGGGAACGTGAAACTCCTCGCCGTGCATGATGTGTTGCTCAACATGGTCAGAAGCGATCGGGCGGAACGTACCGAGGCCAACGACAAGTTCCACATCGGCCCGACCAATACCCTTCTCCGCACAACGCTCAAGTATCTCCGCCGTCAGGTGAAGACCGGCGGTAGGTGCCGCCGCTGAAGCCGGCCGCTCGGCGAAGACCGTTTGATAGCGCTCTTGCTCCGCCAGCATCTCTGTGATGTAAGGCGGCAGCGGCATCACGCCGAATTGCTCAAGGACATCGAGCAAAGGGCCTTCGACGTCGATTGTCACTACCCGGCGGCCATCGCCGAGGTCCTCGTCAACCGACACTTCGAGCCCAGAGCCACGTTCGGGACGCACGATTGTTCCTGGAGGAAGCTTTCTTCCTGGACGGACCAAGGCTTCCCAACGCGACCGCCCGTTATCGGACAAGGATCCACCATCGAGCCGCTCGAGTAAGAGCACCTCAACCGCAGCGCCAGTTTCTTTACGGAGTGCGAGACGAGCAGGTAAAACGCGAGTTGTGTTGAGAACAAGGAGATCGCCCGGATCAAGAAGATCAGGGAGTTCTCGAACCACGTGATGTTCGGGGGCCACTCCAGCCCCGCAATCAACCAAAAGCCGGGCTGCATCACGTTCGGGTAACGGCCTCTGAGCGATTGCACTTTCAGGCAACTCGTAGTCGAACGCGCTGGTCTCCATAAGTACGAAATGCTAGAGCATCAATTTTAGGCTTCGAACAAACCCCGAGAAGGATCAGCAGTGAGCGGCGCGCTAGCCGGAGCCAACATCCCGAGATGAGCCCAAGCTGCAGGAGTGGCAACTCGGCCTCGAGGCGTACGCATGAGGAGACCTTGTTGAATGAGAAACGGTTCGTAAACATCTTCCACAGTTTCTTCCGCTTCACCCACGCTGATGGCCAGCGTGCCAAGACCCACTGGTCCGCCACCGAACTTCTGACACAAGTTGGAAAGCACAGCACGGTCAACTTTGTCCAGACCGAGGTCGTCGACGCCAAAGACCGCCAGGCCCTCGTGTGCCGTGATTTCATCTATGGCACCGTTGCCACGAACCTCGGCGAAGTCGCGCACTCGCCGCAACAAACGGTTGGCAATGCGGGGCGTACCCCGGGCACGTCGGGCGATCTCAGAAGCGCCACCGTCGTCGATGTCTATACCGAGAATGCCACCAGCGCGCGAAACAATGGACTGCAGTTCGTCGGCGTCGTAGTAATCGAGACGGGCAACTAAGCCGAAGCGGTCGCGCAATGGACCGGTGATGAGGCCCGTGCGTGTTGTTGCACCAACAAGAGTGAACCGTGGAAGATCGAGTCGAATAGAACGCGCTGCCGGGCCTTTGCCCAACACAATGTCGAGTTGAAAATCTTCCATTGCCGGATACAGCACTTCTTCAACATTTCGACTGAGCCGATGAATTTCGTCGATGAACAAGACATCGCCCTCGCCCAAACGGGTGAGTATGGCGGCGAGGTCGCCGGCGCGATCAAGGGCAGGGCCTGATGTGACGTGCAGGACAACCTGCAACTCTGCAGCAACGATGCCCGCAAGCGTGGTTTTGCCGAGGCCTGGAGGTCCGGCGAAGAGCAAATGGTCGACGGCCTGTTCACGACGGCGAGCTGCTTCAAGGATGATTCCGAGATGCTCTTTCAGCTCGCGTTGACCGACAAAATCCTCGAGGTGCCGAGGACGAAGCCCGCCCTCTTCACCGATGAGACCGCTACCAGAGGTGTGCTCAGGAAGATCGGTTTCGAAGTCATCGGGAGTTGGTTCAGGCGAAAGAAGTTCGTCGCGCATTAGGCGGCCAATCGTTGCAGAGCGAGGCGAAGAAGTTCTGCCGTTGTTCCCGAATCGGGAAGTTCGCGAACCGCCTCGGCCACCTCTTCCGGGCCGTACCCAAGTTCACTCAGCGCCGTGCGCACGTCACCCAAAGGAGAAGCTCCGGCCACAACACCGCCATCAGAGGATGGAACTGCGCCAATCTCGAGGCCAGGAATCTCAAGTTTCGACTTCAACTCGATGAGGAGACGAGCGGCAGTTTTTTTACCGACACCCGGCACCAAACACAGCGCATCGATATCGTCATTGGCCAAGACCCGAACCAACGAGGCCGGCGGATACACGCTCATGATGCCCAAAGCGAGTGCGGGGCCAACTCCGTGCGCCGACAACAACGCTTCGAAGACCACGCGCTGCTCAGACGAAGGAAAACCGTAGAGCGTTTCCGCATCTTCCCGGCGATGGTGGTGAGTATGGAGAAAGACGGCGCTGCCGGTTTCGCCCAGCGCCGCAGCCGTCGATGGCGCAACAATCACGCGATATCCAATACCCGAAACTTCGAGAAGCACCTCGCCGGAAGGAAGGCGCTCGAGCAAGGTGCCGCGCAGGGAACCAATCACGATGCGCCCGCTTTCGACACCGCTCGTGAAGCGGCGGCGCGCATCGGGGCCATCGCCACGTGGCACAGTGCCAATGCGGCGGCATCGGCAGCGTCGAAGGGATGTGGCGGTTCTGCTAGCCCAAGCAGCGTCTGCACCATTTGCTGCATTTGTACTTTGTCGGCATTGCCCCAACCGGCAACTGCTGACTTCACTTCGTTGGGCGAATACTGCACAACTTCGCAGCCGGCGTTCACGGCCTCGACCATGGCAACTCCGCTGGCCTGGCCAACAGACATCGCGGTGCTGACATTGACCTGAAACAGCACCCGCTCAACTGCCATTGCTGTGACGGGAAATTCAGAGAGCAGATCCCGCAGTTCTGATTGAAGTTCAGCAAGGCGAAGATGGACTTCGTCCGAAGGAGAGGTGCGGATCACCCCAAGAGCCACTGCTCGCGGGGAAGCCCCTTTGCGCACCTCAAGGATGCAGTACCCGCATCGGGTCAACCCGGGGTCAATACCTACTACGAACATGCGTACGATCGTAGCGACTCTGGCCCACAAAACAAAGGACCCAGCCCGAAGGCTGGATCCTTTCTAGCGATTGAAGGCCTCTTACTTCGGGCTGAAACGTGCCCCGCCATCAACGCGGATCGTCTGGGCGTTCATGTAGGAGTTCGTGATGAGCTGGATCACCATCGACGCAAGTTCGCTGGCATACCCAAGGCGATCAGGAAAGAGCACATCCTTGGTGAGCTTCGCCTTGAATGCCTCGCTACCTTCACCCTCGCCATAGATCGGAGTGTCGATCAGGCCAGGCGCAACCGTGTTCACTCGGATGCCGACAACCGCAAGATCGCGAGCAATCGGAAGGGTCATACCGGCAACGCCACTCTTTGACGCTGAATAGGCGGCCTGACCAATTTGACCGTCGAACGCCGCGGTTGAAGCCATGTTCACGATTGCACCTCGCTCGCCATCAGCATTGACCGACTCGGTTCGGCTCATTGCCGTAGCCACGAGTCGTATGCAATTAAACGTGCCGGTGAGATTGACATCGATCACCTTCTGCCAATAGTCAAGATTGAACGCAGAGTCATAGGAGCCGTCTTTGCCGATTGTGCGACTGGCGGCGCCAATACCGGCAGAGTTCACAAGCGCACGGAGTGGGCCCATTTCTTCTGCCATACCGATGGCGGCTTTTATGTCATCGGAGTTGCATACATCGACGTGGGCAAATGCCCCGCCGATCTCGGTGGCCAGAGCATTGCCTTTCTGGTCATTGAGGTCTGCGATGACGACCTTTGCGCCGCCAGCGGCAAGCAAACGAGCACAGGCCTCGCCAATGCCCGAAGCTCCGCCAGTAACGATTGCTGAGATTCCGTTGATTTCCATGGGCGAGAGAATACGGTGACCGCCCCCCCGACGTCGCATCCGTAATAATCAGAAAAGCGAAAGCTGGTCGTCGTCGGGGTAGGCCCGGTCTTCATCCGCGATGCCCTTGGCCGATTCTCCGGTTCCGAAGGAGTCGGCCGGGCCGAGATCGGTAGGCGGCCGTGACCCAGCCGCCTCGCGTTGCGTGGTGGCCGCCTCCACCGCAAGCCGATCGACAAGGTCGTTCATCGGGTCACCGGCATGGCCTTTCACCCACCGAAAACTGACATCTCCCCGAGCGAGTACTAGATCGATGAATGGCTCCCAAAGGTCGCGATTGGCAACCAGTTTTCTTTGAGAATTTTTCCATCCCCTTCGCTTCCAGCCGATATGCCAGGAATCGCGGAAACAATGCACAACGTAGGTGGAATCGCTCACAACTTCGAGCAGACCCTGATGCGATTTCACGGCTTCGAATGCCGCCATGATTTCCATTCGCTGATTCGTTGAATGGGCTTCGCCGCCGCTGGCAAACCCGCCGTCGACAACTGCCCAAGCCCAACCGCCGGGGCCAGGGTTTCCGCTGCACGCTCCATCGGTATACACGACTGTTGTCACCTGTTCAGCGTCTCACAGGTCAGAGCACCAGCGGAACATGCTCCGTTTACAAAAAATCATCTCCTCTACCGACCGGTAACCATTTTCACAGGGCATCATGGGTGGACATCCTTCCCGAAAGGCGCAGAGTGGACCTCGATCAGTTCGTTAGCCAACTCCCCGACTCCGACCCCAGCGAGACAGTCGAGTGGCTCGACTCGCTCGATGCTGTGGTCAACAGTGCAGGAAAGACACGGGCTCGCTATCTGGTTTCGCGAATCACCGAGCGAGCACGTGAACTTCAAATCGGTACGCCCGCAGAAGTCTCGACTCCTTACATCAACACGATTCCACTCGAGGAACAACCATGGTTTCCTGGCGATGAGGCAATCGAAAAACGCATCCGCCAATATCTACGTTGGAACGCTGCGATGACCGTGATCTATGCCAACAACGCTGCCGAAGGGATCGGTGGTCACCTTTCTTCATACGCGTCTTCGGCAATGTTGCTTGAGGTTGGGTTTAACCACTTCTTCCGGGGCCGCGAGGGCTCTCTGGTTGGCGATCACGTCTATCTCCAAGGCCATGCCGCTCCGGGTATTTACGCACGCGCTTTTCTTGAAGGAAGATTGACCGAAGAGCAACTGACACGATTCCGCCGCGAGATAGGTGGAGGTGGACTTTCGAGTTATCCGCATCCTTGGCTCATGGATGACTTTTGGGAATTTCCCACGGTATCGATGGGACTTGGCCCTCTCAATTCCATCTATCAAGCACGATTCAGCAAGTACCTGTTGAATCGAGAGATTGATGACACCAGTGCAACCAAAGTGTGGTGTTTTCTTGGCGATGGCGAAACCGATGAACCCGAAACTTTGGGAGCAATTTCACTTGCTGCTCGCGAACAACTCGATAACTTAATTTGGGTTGTGAACTGCAACCTTCAACGTCTTGACGGGCCAGTTCGCGGTAACGGAAAAATCATTCAGGAACTCGAATCCGTCTTCCGCGGGGCTGGTTGGAACGTCATCAAGGTTGTCTGGGGGGCAGGTTGGGATGAACTCTTAGCCAGCGATGTTGACGGCGTGTTACTCGCCAAAATGAACTCCACTCTTGACGGCGAATGGCAGCGCTATGCCATCGAAAGCGGCGCGTACATTCGCGATCACTTTTTCGGACCCGATCCACGACTGCGTAAACTTGTCGAACACCTCTCTGACGACCAACTACGAGCGTTGCCCCGTGGCGGCCACGATTACCGAAAGGTCTACGCCGCCTATAAAGCCGCCTCTGAAACTAAGGGAGTGCCGACGGTCATTCTCGCGAAAACTGTCAAAGGCTGGGCATTGGGTTCCACTGTCGAAGGCCGCAATGCAACCCACTCAATTAAGAAACTGAGTCACGACGAAATCATCGAATTCCGAGACCGTCTGCAACTCACCAACCAAATTACTGATGCATCAATCGACGGTGATGTCCCACCGTTTTACCGCCCCCCTGCGGACTCTGCCGAAGCTCGCTACCTAATCGAACGTCGAGCAGAACTCCATGGTTCGATTCCGCATCGAACGGTGCAGATCCGTCGACCGCTCGAACTTCCCGATCCATCGGTCTACGAGGAATTTTCAAAAGGTTCTGGCTCACAAGCGGTATCAACCACAATGGCGTTCACCCGACTCCTGCGCGGACTGTGTCGAGCGAAGGGGTTTGGGTCGCGAGTTGTACCCATCATTCCCGACGAAGCAAGGACCTTCGGTATGGAGGTGCTGTTTCGTGAACTGGGTATCTATGCTTCTCAAGGTCAGTTGTACGAACCTGTCGACCACGAGTTGCTGATCTCTTACGTCGAGTCAAAGAGCGGACAACTGCTTGAGGAGGGAATCACCGAAGCGGGTTCTCTCGCCAGTTTCACCGCCGCGGGTACGAGTTATGCAACACGCGGCGTACCCATGGTTCCATTCTTCACTCTGTATTCAATGTTTGGATTTCAGCGCGTTGGTGATCTCATTTGGGCCGCGGCCGATGCTCAGGCCAAAGGATTCATCATTGGCGCTACCGCCGGCAGAACCACGTTGTTGGGCGAGGGTCTGCAGCATCAAGATGGCCATAGCCCTGTACTGGCCTCAACGGTTCCGACATGTCAGGTCTACGACCCCGCCTTTGCATATGAACTTGCCACCGTTATTGATTGCGGCCTTCACCGCATGTACGGCGGGCCCGATGGTGCTGGCGAAAGCGTTTTTTATTACCTCACTGCTTACAACGAAAATCAGATCATGCCTCCTCGTCCGGGAGATGTCACCGATGACGACATCATGAGCGGTCTCTACAAATGGGCTGAAGCACCCGAGGGACTCACTGCGCAAGCGACCATCGTGTTTTCGGGCTCGATGAACTTGGCAGCACGCGACGCACAGAGCGCATTGGCATCTCGCGGGATCGGTGCAGAGCTATGGAGTGCAACCTCCTATAAGCGCCTGCGCGAAAACGCTCTTTCTGTTGAGCGGTGGAATCGACTGCACCCCACCGAAGCACCCCGTACCGCTCAGGTCACAGAGCAACTTGGTTCCTCCCCCGGTCCGATTATTGCCGTCACCGATTTCATGAAGGTCGTACCCGACCAAATTGCTCCCTATGTTCCTAAACGATTCATTTCGCTCGGCACTGACGGTTTCGGTCGTTCCGACACTCGATCAGCACTACGCCGATTCTTTGAAATCGATGCGGCTCACATTGAAATCGCAGTGTTGGCGGCGCTTGCTGCCAGTGGGGAAATTGATGCAGCGATTGTGGCTACTGCGATTAATGATCACGGAATCGATGCCGATGGCCCCGACCCGTTTTTGAGTTAGCGGCTAACTGGCCCGTTCCGCTGCGGCGGCAGCTCGCTGGCGATCAAGCCAGCCGAGAAGCACCGCAACTGCACGCGGATCATGCCGCAATTGATGCGCGCCACCTTCGATGATACGGAAATCAGCGCTGCCGTGCGCATCGGCAAGAACTCGCGCGTCGTAAACAGGGACGAGATCGTCCTCCGAGCCGTGCATGATCAGCACCGGACGAGGAGCGACCTCGCGAATCGCGGCAACCGCACGGACATCACGAATTTCTTTGGCCCATAAATCGAAATTTTGGGGAAATGACTCCGTTTGAATGATTCCGGTTTCGCGAGCGTGTTGCAACAAAAGCCGAGGCTGATTTCCCCAATCATCGAAATCAGCGGGCGAGGCCATAGCTGCGACTCCACGGATTTCGGGGTCGATCGCTGCTGCGGCTATCGACAGCGAGCCGCCTGTGCCGTATCCCGCAGCCCACACTCCGAGAACTCCTTCGACGGTGCGCAAATACGCAGCCGCAGCCAAAAGATCATCACGCCAACCGTGCAAAGAAAAATCACCTTCTGAATCGCCTGCTCCGCGGAAATTGAATACCAATACCATCCAACCCATTTCGGTGGCGATACGTTCGGCGAGTTCAGGAAACGAGCGAGCAGAAAGTGCCCCGCCCTGATTCAAACTGGGAAGTCCATGACAGATCAGGAGCCCGGGGACTGTCGTGCCGGGCGCCATCCGCGGCCGGGCAAGATGCCCAGCAAGTTCAAAGTCACCCGACCGGAACAGTTTCTCCACGGTCGGATGCAATCAGGCTTCAGGGTCGACAAGACCACTGCCGTTGCCCTTGTAGGGCTTGTAGCAACGGTTACGGGCTTCGTCGACAGTG
>JBBEAV010000002.1:0-46413 GCA_040882655.1 Acidimicrobiales bacterium | reverse complement strand
GGGATTCGAACCCACGACCTCTTCGTCCCGAACGAAGCGCGCTACCAAGCTGCGCTACAGCCCGTGAAGGTCACCTTACCGGAGCACCTCAGTTGCAATGAAAGCCGTGACTCAGAACTGAAAGGCTGGCTTTGCGGCGTCGCCCGAAGCAAGGTTGATCGGGTCGGCATAGGCATCGCCGGCGAGAAGCGCGTTGGCGGCTTTGCGCAGTCGAAGTGAATCGAGCGGTTTCACAAGGTAGCCATCGGCCTCGCAGCGCTGCACCTGGAACACATCGTGGGCCCGGTCGAGCAGCAACATCACTGCGGTGATCGGGATTGCGTCGACTCCCTCGGCATTACGAATCGCCATGCAGGTTGCGATACCGCCCATGTTGCCGATCTGCTCATCAATGATGACAAGGTCGGGAGCGAGAGCGGTGATGGCTTCAAGAACATCAATGCCGGCCCTTACGCGATACACACTGGTGGAATCCTCGGCTAAGGCAGCATCGACTTCTTCAAGAATCCAGTCGGCGTCAGTTGCGAGAAGGATGGTGGGCACGGCCAAAGAGTACCGGCTGGTGGCGGTAACACCCAACTATGAGCGGTGAGCGGGATCGTTAGGAGTCAGCCACCGGGCAAGTTGACCAAGGCTTTCGATGTCGTGCACGTCGGTGTCCAAGAATGGAACTTTCACCATGACGCCATCGATCAGGCTGGAGGTGAGTGTTTCCAACACAGTGTCTTCGCCGGCAGCGACGGTTTGAGACTCGCGGAGCACGATGAGGAATGGTTCGAGTTCGGTTCCGACTTCAGTTCTGATACGGGTGTTGGGAGTTCCGAAATGGGGGTGAACACGATTGATAACAAGGGCATCGATGTCAATCTTTGCCTCGGCAAGTTTCGCGACGAACTCCGAAGCATCTTGAATCGTGTCGGTGCGCGGAATGGTAACGAGTACGAACGCGGTGTCATTAGCGATGAGCAAATCATGTACCGATTCGGCCCTATTACGGAATCCCTCCTCCATGCCATCGAATGTCGCAAAAAAATTGATGGCATCGTCAACTACTGAAGCACTGACGATTCTCGCCACCGTGCGTAACAAGCCCTGCGCAGCAAAATTCACCGCACGAGCGATGCTCCCCGTCGGGGTTACAAGCACTTTGTACAGACGGTGGTCGAGAAACTGTTTGATGCGGTCGGGAGCTTCAAGGAAGTCGATGGCATTTGCAGTCGGTGGAGTGTCGACAACGACAAGGTCAAATCGGTTGTCGTTGTGGAGCTCGTAGAGTTTCTCCATTGCCATGTATTCATGGGCGCCCGACATTGAATCGGCAATATTCCGATAGAAGTCGTTAGAAAGAATGGAGCTTGCCTGTTCCTCGGTTAGTGCGTAGGTGCGAATGAGAGCATCAAATGTTGTGGCGGTATCAAGCATGAGGGCCCAAAGTTCACCTTTTGCATCGATAGGAACACGTTGGGGGTCATTGCCGATCGCCTCGTCGCCCTCAAAGCCCATCGCATCAGACAGTCGACGGGCCGGATCCATGGTGACGACACAAACTCGGCGTCCTCGTTTGGCTGCTTCAAGTGCAAGCGCCGCCGAGGTGGTGGTTTTTCCGACCCCACCAGTTCCAACGCAAATAACTACTGACTTTTGTTCGAGCAGCGAAGCAAGAGAGTTCACGTGTCCTCCTCACTCAACTGCGAAATTCCACCTGTTAGTGCGTCGGACAAAATTTGGAGTTCGTTAGGGCCCTGCGCGGCGGTGAACAACTGAGGTGCGGCGATCTGTGCCAGAGGCAACAAGGTGGAGAGGCGTTCAACTTGTTGGTATTGACGCTCAGCCCACCGAAGTCGAAAACTTGCTGCGTCGCGTAGTGATGTTGAATAAGCCTTCGACAATTTCGGATTCTGACGCTTGGCGAATTCATCGAACTGTGCGAGGGCTTCGTGGTCGAGCCCAGTGGGCAGATCAACAAGTCCATTCACGATGATGGGCCCAAGAGCGATACCGATTTCATCTTCGAGGGCAAAAGCGGTATCAACAATTTCGTTCACTGGTGTTTCCTCGGCCAACGTCACGAGCATGACTCGACAGCGCTCAGGATCAGCCAGCATTTCGAGAACGTCGTCGGCTTGTGTGGCAATCGGACCAGCGCCTACTGCAGCGCGAAGGCCGGTGGGTGACTGCAGAAACGAAACGGCGTGCCCGGCGGCGGGCGCATCGAGGATGATGAGCTCGGCGGCCCGGGTGGTTTCAAGCGCTTTCACTCGACCGAGTACAAGAAGATCGCGAATGCCGGGAGCGGCAGTGATCACCACATCGACAGCACCGGTTGAGGCGAGCCGACGAGTGATGCGGCCAAGACCGTGGTCAACGAGATAGTCGGCGAGGGCCTCGTCAGCGGTCACGACACGGCCCCTAACCTCGGCATCGCCGTGAGGGCCACCACCAGGGTGAAGTAGTTGTTCAGTGCCGGTGCCCTCTTGTTGCCCGAAGAGGCGGCCTACCGGCCCACCGGGGGTGAGTCGAAGCAAAAGAGTAGAAATCCCGGCCTGAGCTGCGGTTCGGGCCAAGGCCGCAGACATAGTGCTTTTGCCCACGCCTCCCTTCCCGGCCACGATAAGGACCCGCGATGCTGCGAAGAAACGTGCAGGGTCCATATTCTCCTCGGAGGCTCGAGATGCGAAGACTACCCACCGCTACCGCGATCACTGCGGTCGTAGCGCTGATGCTTGGTGTTCTCGGGTTTGCGGTGAGCGCAATCGCCAGCCCAGCTTCCGCCGAAACTTCGACGACCATAATCAACGAGGGCAGCCCCGATGGTTTCGTTGCCGTAATAAAGGTAAGCGGCTTTCTCGACCCGGTGATGGTGGATTTTATTGAGACATCAGTTGACGAAGCCGTTGATGAAGGCGCGCTCGCACTCGTGTTGCAGGTCGATTCGGAAGCCGTTGTCGTTGACGATTCTGTCTTTGCAGAATTGTTAGAGGCGATGCTTGCTTCGCCGGTACCGATTGATGTGTGGGTGGGGCCATCAGGGTCTCACCTCACGGGTTTGGCCGCACAACTTGTGGGCGCAGCCGGTGAGGTGGGTATGGCCCCTGGCTCGAAACTTGGTAACTCGGGACCGCCCGTTATCGATGGGCTCGATACGAAACGACTTGCACCGATTACCGAGAAAACAGTGAGCGCCGAAGAAGCGGCTGATCTTGGCGTCACCACCATTGAGGCCCCAACAATTGGGGATTTTCTTGTGAACCTCCCAGGGGTAGCGACGCGAGAAGTCGTCAGTGAAAACGGCGAAACTCGGCGTGAGCCGCTTACTCAGGTTCGCTTTGGACAGCTTTCACTGGTTTCGAATCTCATGCACACGGTCGCAAGTCCTGCGGTGGCATATTTGTTAATCACCATTGGTCTCGCACTCATTCTGTTTGAACTCTTCACTGCTGGTGTCGGCATCGCCGGAGTTGTCGGAGCAGTTTCGTTCGTTCTCGCTGGCTATGGAATGTGGGTACTCCCAACTCATTGGTGGGCGTTTATTTTATTGGCGATGTCAATGTTCGCGTTTGCTATTGATGTGCAGACAGGCGTTCCGAGAGTATGGACCGGCATCGGAGTCGTTTTGTTTTTGGCGTTCTCCTTCACTGTCTTCGACGGTATGTCGTTGTCATGGATCACCCTCCTTGTTGCCGTTATCGGCATCGTGCTGACGTTCGTCGCCGGTATGCCATCGATGGTGCGCACCCGCTTTTCCACGCCGACAATCGGTCGTGAATGGATGATTGGTGAGATGGGCCGAGCTGTCACTGGGCTCAACCCCGATGGTGTTGTGCAGATACGGGATGCCCTTTGGCGGGCCTCAACAAATCGCGCTACCCCCATCGAGGAACTCGATCGTGTTCGGGTTGTCAGCATCGATGGTCTCGTCCTCGAGGTCGAGCCTGAAACCGGTGCTGCCAAGGATTACCGCGATCGCTCAGGTGGCTCCGATACCAAGGGAGACAACGATTCTCCTGAGAATTCAGGCTCTGAGTCAGGCAGAAGTCAGGACCCTGACTGACGCCGTTCTTCTCCCATTCACCGGGATGTGACATTCGTCGCTTTTCTTCTTGCGTCGAAGGGGAGCCCGGTTGTACGTTCGCCCTTCGGAGCAAGGGGGCAGCACTGCAATGAGTGTCCAGCGGATTGAAGACGATTGGCAAATGAAGGCGGAGTGTCGGGGGCCACAGGCTGTCGTGTTCTTCCCGCCTTCGCAGTTTGAGCGTAAAGAAGAAAAGCTCAGGCGGGAGAACCGAGCCAAAGAAATTTGTACCCAGTGTTCGGTGCGCGAAGAGTGCCTTGAGTACGCCGTATCCATCCGTGAACCGCACGGAATTTGGGGCGGACTGAATGAACTCGAACGAAAGGCCCTGCTAACACAGCAAGCGGTCTGAACGGCCTGCGACGTTGGTTCGGGGGGACCAACGCTCGCTGCAGACCCAGCGTCGGGTTCGGTTCGTCCGACCCGGCGCTGGGGCATTTCTGGGGTCATGTGCAACTCTGATCGGCACCAACTGAACTCGGTGCGAAGTTCGTTCAAGGGTGGCCACCGGTACGCTGTCACTGTGTTTCTGGCCCTATTTTTTGTGTTCGTTGTTTTCCCCCTCATCGAGTTAGGTGTTGTGGTCGCGGTCGCAGGCTGGATCGGAATTCTCCCCACGATTGCTGCCCTTATTGCAATGAGCGCTATCGGCGTGTGGCTCGTGAAACGCGAGGGTCTCGGAATGATGCGCTCTACGCGTCTTGCGATCGACCGTGGTGAAGTTCCTGGTGCACAGCTACTCGACGGCGCAACGTTGGCGCTGGCCGGGTTGTTGTGCATTGTGCCCGGATTCCTCTCGGGGACGATTGGTCTTCTTTTGTTAATCGGACCGATTCGCCGACGAGTGGGTCGTCGCCTTGTTCGGCGCTGGACTCGACTCACATCATTTTCTGGTTTCACCCGCCCTCGCCCAGATGTCATTGAGGTGGAGTGGATTGGCGATATCACGCCTCCAGTTACGTCTAACCCCGCAGATGCAGCGACTCCGGAAAAACTTGGTCCCGCCGATGACTGATGCAAATGCCACGTTCATTGCGGAACCTCCTTTGGTGCACGATGTCGTCCAAAGAATTTCTCCGCTTGTTCAGAGAATTACGGCGGGAAATCCGGGCCCCATGACTGGTGCCGGCACGAACACCTATCTCGTGGGCAACAACGACGTAGTCGTAATTGACCCCGGACCCGAAGACGCCGCCCATACCGACGCGATTCTTGCTGCTGCTAACGGGCATATCCGCTGGATCGTTTGTACCCACACCCATCCCGATCATTCGCCCGGAGTACCCGCCCTGAAAGCGAAAACCGGCGCTGAGGTTATGGCGTGGAGTAACCGCAACGGTTTGCGCACTGATCGTCGACTTCGCGATGGAGATCAACTCATTGCTGATGAATTCATCCTCACGGCAGTCCACACTCCTGGTCACGCTGGCAATCATTTGTGCTTCTTCTTGGAAAACGATGCCCTGTTATTTTCCGGTGACCACATCATGCAGGGTTCAACAGTGGTGATTTCTCCTCCCGATGGCGATATGGGCTCCTATCTCGAATCGCTGACCAAAGTCCGAGCGCTACGTCCAAACGCGATCGCACCTGCGCATGGGCACATCATCATCGACCCTGATGCCGTCATCGATTGGTACCTTGCGCACCGGCGCGAACGCGAAGCCCAGCTGCACGACCTGATGCTCGCAATGGGAAGCGCACGGATCGGCCAACTCGTTGAAGCCGCTTACACAGACCTCGATCCGGTTCTCATTCCTATGGCGAAACGCTCAGTGCATGCCCATCTGCGGAAACTCGCTGACGAGGACAAAGTCAAAGGCTCTAGCGCCCGAGGAGTTTGGTCAGTGATCGAATCCTCCGAAGGCAATCAGTCGGGTGGACGATCAGGGAACCGGTCGTAACGCCAAAGCACCGGGAACAAAACAATCCAAGCGAGGACGACGCCGATGGTGGCAACACCACCGAAGACGACGGCCCGACCCGTACCCAGCAATTGACCGGCCACACCTGACTCGAATGCGCCGAGTTCGTTCGATGCGCCGATAAAGACCCCTTCGACGGCCATGACCCGACCGCGGGCAGAAGAGGGAGTCACCAATGGAACGAGTGTGCTGCGAATAAACACGCTGACGGAATCAGCAGCGCTCAACAGCATGACGCTCAGGAATGCAACTGCGAAACTCTGCGTGATTCCCAAAACAATCGTGAAGATTCCAAAAAATGCGACAGAAATAAACATGATTGGTCCGGTTCGGCGCCGAATCGGTTTGAGGCTTAGCAGCACTGTTACGAGGGCGGCACCGATTCCGCCCGCAGCCCGTAACCAGCCAAGACCAACAGCGCCTACGCCCAGACGGTTTTCGGCAATGGCGGGCAGCAATGCCACCGCTCCACCAAAGAGAACAGCGAAGAGATCGAGTGAAATTGCGCCGAGAAGGGCGGGGTTTCGACGAATGACGCGGAACCCCTCGAATGCTTCACGGAAGGTGCGCTTTTTTACTTTGGTGGGTGTCGTTACCGATGGCTGCATAGAGCTATGGGCAATGTGCTCAGCGTTCGACTCTCCGAGAGAGTCAAGCAACTCTGCAGGACGTGATTCGTTGCCAAGGTCAACCAGCATTGCGTCTTGTTCACGAGCCAAGTTTGAGCCTGGGGTTACACGGTCGGGGCGAGGCCGAGCGAATTGAATAAGTACAGCAGCGCCAGAAGTGAGGACCATGCAGGCAACGAAAGGAGCTGATGGTGAAACGACAAAGAGGAAACCGGCGAGGATTGGCCCGATAATGGCGCCAGCCTGCCAAGTCCCCACGTGAAAGGCGATCAGCCGGGGGAGCTCGCCGTCGGGGGCAATATCGGGGGGCATTGAACGGGTGGCCGGGTTAGCGAAGGCCCGCCCCACACCGAACCCAATCACGATCGCGAAAATTGGGAGTGTCGCAGTCGGGCTGGTGGCGATGTACCACGCCATCATCGCTGTTGTAACGAATTCGATGATGAGACCAATTGATGCGACATGGCGACGATTGAATCGATCAGCGACTGAGCCAGTTACCGTCATAAGCAACAATGCCGGCACAAATTCGGCAAGACCCAGCAGACCAAGGTCGAGATCTCGGCCGGTCATGTCGTAGATCTGTTTTCCGAGTGCAGTGATCTGGATCATCGTCGCAGTAGTGGAAGCTGCTGATGCCAAAAGAAACGGCGCCACTGATCGAGTGCGCAGAAGCTGCTTGGCCGAAAGTGTTGCTGTCATGAACGTTAAAATTCGACGCGGTATTCAAAGCCCTCAACGGCAACGCGACGTTCGGCTTTGCCAGCAAGGCGAAGATTTTCAAGGTGGGCCGAGGTTTCGCTATCGGCCATGGGGCCACGACTACGGGGAGAGAAAAGCGACTCTGACCATTTGGGAATCAACGCCCAGCCCGTCTCGGCTGCTGCATCAACAAGTAGTTGGAGGCGAGTGGCGTGATGGTCCTTGATGGCCTCGCACCGACCGGCGAGGTCACTGAATGGGTGACCATGGGCGGGTAGCACGGTTGTGATGCCTTCAAGCCCGGCGACTTTGTCGAGGTTATTCAGGTAATTCGAGAGCGGATCCCCGCCCATGAAACCAGCGATATGTGGAGTGATCGTCGGTAAAACGTGGTCGCCGGAAAGCAGAACGCCATCCTCGGGGTTCCACATGCACAAGTGGTCATGAGTATGGCCGGGAGTGAATACGGCAACCCACTCGCGATCCCCCATACGCACTCGTTGAGAATCATCGACAACGATTGTGGGGCGAGGTGCTTTCATCCACGACACTTCTTCGATGCGTCCGTCGGCGATCGCGGCACGGATGCGATCACGAAACGCCTTGAATCCGGGAAACTCGGCTTCCATTTCGGCTTCATCCGAGGAACCAATGGCATCAAGGATGGTTCCGGCCTCGATTGCGTCGGCAGGGTCAAGGGGCTCGAGTGGGGATTCATCGAGATCGAGAAGATCGGTCCACTTCCGAAACATCGTTGATGTCAGCACATCGGCGTTGCTTGATTCGACCAAACGATGGGCTCCACCGAAATGATCGGGATGCGAATGAGTGATGAAAACGGTATGCACGCGAGCGAGCGGAATGTTGGCGTCGCTCATGCGGTCTTGAAGTGCAGCCCAAGATTCATCGGTAGGTAGGCCTGGATCAACGAGGGTGAACCCCCGGCCGTCTTCAATTGCGTAAGTGTTGACGTGTCCGAGGCCGGTGAAGTTTGTGGGCAACTGCAAACGCAAAACGCCCGGCGCTACCTCAATGATTTCTGTTGAGGCGTCTTCTTGTTCCTGACGAGGCACCCTTGGCGCTTCAGCGCCGTGTGCGTGTTCGGTGTGATTGTGTGCGTCCCCCATGACGTTGTGACACTACCGCTCGGCAGGGAGGCTGCCCTTAAGGGGTGGGCTCAGCGCTGGCGGTCTCGAGGGAATTCGATTCTTCGGGGGAGAGAAGACAGAACGTGTCGCGGTAATAGCGAAGTTCGTAAACGCTCTCTTTGATGTCGTCGAGGGCCCTGTGACCCTCGGCCTTGCGGGGCGCACCTTTGAGGATGGTCGGGTTCCAACGCTTGATGAGTTCTTTTACTGTCGAAACATCAACAGATCGGTAATGCAGGAATTCCTCGATTTCAGGCATGAAGATGGCGAGAAACCTTCGGTCGGTGCCGATGGAGTTCCCGCACAGCGGAACAGTTCGAGGTTCAGCAATGTGTTCGCGCAGAAACGCCATTGTGGCGTCGTTGGCCTGTTGAAGGCTGACTGTCGATGCCTCAATTTCAGGAAGCAGACCGCTGCGAGTGTGCATAGCGAGAACGAACTCATCCATAAGGGCGAGGGCCGCAGGAGGCTGATGTACCACCAGATTGGGGCCCTCGGCGATGATCTCGAGTGAGTCATCGGTGAGAAGGGTGGCGATCTCGACGATCACATTGTTGGCCGTGTCGAGTCCTGTCATTTCGAGATCAATCCAAGCGAGCATCACCGGATCCTACGCACCGTCCTACGATTGCACTGTGCTTGAAGTTCCCGTGACGCGACTTGATCCCGATCTCGACTTACCGGTCTATGCCCGAATAGGCGACGCCGGTCTAGATCTCCTTGCCCGCGAAGATGTCATATTGGCGGCCGGTGGGGGCCGGGCGCTGGTGCCAACAGGCATTGCCATTGCGATTCCTGAGGGGCACGCCGGGTTTGTGCAACCCCGCAGCGGTCTTGCGCTGAAACATGGAGTGACTTGTCTGAACACTCCGGGCCTGATTGACAGTGGCTACCGCGGCGAACTCAAGGTATTGCTCATCAATACCGACCCCAAAGAATCATTTGAAGTGAAACGCGGTGAACGCATTGCTCAGCTCGTGGTTCAACGAGTGGAGCATGTAGTCCTCGTGCTAGTGAACGATTTTGATCACCTCAGCGACTCTGATCGTGGCGTTGGTGGTTTCGGCCACACTGGCCGCTAATTATTTCGAAGCAATTTGCGGGGTAACGGTTCGGTTCCTTACCCGCCAACTGATTTCGATGATCGCTGATGTGATGCCGCCGATACCGATCGCGCCAACGATGTCGCGTGCTTCAGGCAACGGCAATTCGAAATATTCCCGAAGCCACGGGATTGCAAGTGCGCCTACGAAACCAACCGCTATTGCGAAAAGCATCATGTACTTCCACCACAACATCGGACGGCACAAGATTGCAAGGACCCAAAAGGCAATGGTGAACAACGTAATTACAGCGACGGTACGAGCTTGCTCTAATGGCACGTCAGCGTTTCGTGCAATGAGATACGAGAGAAGAGTTGCTAACGCCGCAATAATGCCGGCCGGAATTGCAAAGCGGAGTACTCGCGCAAGAAAGCCCGAAAGGGCGCGCCGGTTGTTCTGTGACAACGCGAGGAAGAAACCGGGTATCCCAATCGTGAGTGCAGAGATAATCGTGAAGTGTCTCGGAAGAAACGGAAATGGAAAGCGGCCGAGGCCAACCGCCACGGCCAGCATGACGGCATAAAACGTTTTGGTGAGAAACAGATTGGCAACGCGTTCAACGTTGGCGATTACGCGACGACCTTCGTCAACGACGGAAGGAAATACGGAGAAGTCATTGGCCAGTAGAACGAATCGAGCCACAGCGCGCGCTGCGGCAGAACCTGACCCCATAGCCACACCAACGTCAGCGTCTTTCAGTGCAAGGGTGTCATTCACTCCGTCACCGGTCATGGCTACGACATGGCCACGTGACTGCAGCGCATGAACCATCTCTCGTTTCTGTTGTGGCGAAACCCGACCAAAGACGGAATGCATTTCGAGAACATCGGCAAGCTGCTCTTGATCCTCGGGCAAGGTGCGAGCATCAATTGGGTTGTCTGCCCCTGGCACTCCGCATCGGGCTGCAACGGCACCGACAGTTACAGGGTTATCACCTGAGATCACCTTTACTGTCACGCCCTGCTCGCCGAAGTACGCGATTGTTTGCGGTGCAGCCTCTCGGATTTGTTCGTCAAGGACGATGAGCGCGGCGGGGAAAAGGATGCTTGGTAACGCTTCTCCGTTGAGGCCATCGGGTGAGGAGGCAAGAAGCAGGACTCGTTGCCCCCGGCTGGCGAAGTGCTGCAAGCGATCGTTAGCGGCTTCGCGCATCGGTCCGGCTGGGGTTTGGTCAAGAAGAATGTCGGGTGCACCGAGATACCACGAACCTTGATCAGCAAATTGCGCCGCACTCCATTTGCGGGCTGAAGAGAATGCGATGGAGTCGATACATTGCCATCCAGGACCAGTGGGATACTGACGAACAATGGCGGCAAGGCTCGGGTTCGGGTGGCTATCAGACTCGCCTATTGCTGCGAGAACCGAGACGGCGTCGACGGTAGAAGAATGTTCAGAGCCCAGGTGCTCGACGGTCGAGAGGGCTAATGATCCCTCGGTCAACGTGCCAGTTTTGTCCAGACAGATTGTGTCGACCCTGGCCAAACCCTCGATCGCTGCAAGTTCTTGGGTCAAAACCTTCTTGCGGGCAAGCCGAGTGGCGCCGAGCGCAAACGCGATACTTGTGAGAAGAACAAGTCCTTCGGGAACCATGGCGACAAGCCCAGCGACTGACCCCTGAACGGCAGGAACAAATCCTTGGTCGGTCGCGAGTTGCGAGGAGATCAGCAGAATCGCCGCCGGGATCATCAGCCACCCGACGATGGTGATGACTTTATTTATGCCGGTTCGAAGTTCACTTTTTACGAGCGAAAATTTCCTTGCTTCGCTGGCGAGTCGAAACGCATAGGAGTCAGCACCCACAGCAGTTGCTCGTATGACGCCACTACCAGCAACCACGAAACTTCCAGACTGCACCGTGTCATTGACCGATTTATCTACGGGGTCGGCTTCCCCGGTGAGAAGCGACTCGTCAATCTCTAGGTTGATACTTTCGAGGACGGCACCATCGACCACCACTTGATCGCCAAGAGTCAGCACAATGATGTCGTCAATTACAACGTCTTTGGAAGCTATCGATAACTCAGAACCATCACGTCGAACAGTTGAGTGTGGTGCATTCAAAAGAGCGAGCGCATCAAGTGAGCGTTTTGAACGGATCTCCTGCACGATTCCGATCAGAGCATTAAAGACAAGAACAAATCCGAATAGGCCGTCTCGGTACTCGCCAATAGCGAGAATGACAACAAGCAGTATTCCGAGGAGCAGGTTGAATGGAGTGAAGACGTTGGCCTTGACGATCTGACCAACCCTGCGACTTGTCGGAGTGGTGGCGTTATTGGTGAGGCCATCGGCTTGGCGTTGAGCAACCTCTGCACTACTGAGGCCGTTAAGAAGGATGTCCATATCGTGAGTTACCGCCGCGAGTGGTGTGTTTAGTGAGTGCAGTGATTCGAATTTCAGCGTTTCACAACGGGAACAAGCAGCACGGGCACGTTGCTGCGACGGACCAATTCCTGGGCCACACTGCCAAACATGAGGTGGTGCATGCCGCCATGGCCGTGAGTGCCCAAGACAATGTGTGTTGCATTTAATTCATCGATAGCGGTGAGCAGTGTTTCTGCTGCTGGGCCCATAACTACAAGGGGATGAACATCAACCTCGGTGGTAGCGGTCAGTGTTTGGGCCAACTCTCGGACCCGATGATGTTCATCGGTGAGTTCACCAGCTCGCGCTGAGCGAGTGAAAGAGCTGATGTCCTCTTTGTCATACCCGGCAAGGATGGGCTCGCCGGCCGCAACATGAACAAGGTGCATTGAACCGCCTGCGGCTTGGGCAAGGAGCAACCCTTCTCGCAAAATTTGTTCGCCGTGATCAGAAAAGTCGACAGCGGCGATGACAGTGGTGCCAGGTAGCGAAAAGGCCATACGCCAACCCTACGGCTCCGCCAGGAGTAGAGATCGGCAGTTCCTGCGCCAGAATCGCGGTTCTGGCTTTGTGAACTGATTGACTAGCGGACGAAATCCCCGGGCTGCGTTGGATGAGCGCCGGGATTCTGCGAGGATGGCGGGGCATGAATGTTCAATCCTTTTCGTTCTTCTATGCCGTACTTGCCTTGGCCTGCTGGGCCGGGGCGATAGCTCTTCTCATCGGTGCATTTGTGCGGCGGTTCGTCGATCCCGAAGCATTCTCTGAACTCCGATCCCAAGTCGGGAAAATCGCGCTACCACTCGCATGGGCGATCGCCTTCGTGACAACAATTGGGTCGCTTTATTACTCGAAGGTTCAGGGCTATGAGCCGTGCGAATTGTGTTGGTACCAGCGCATTTGTCTCTACCCTTGGTCCGTGGTGCTCGGGATAGCGGCGTGGCGTCGCGACACCACAATCAAGATCTATGCAATTCCTGTTCTCTGCATCGGCATTATTATCTCGGCCTACCACTCTTGGATCCAGTGGTTCCCGCCCTCAACCGGCACTTCGTTCTGCAGCGCCGATGCGCCGTGCACCACAAAGTTTGTGAATGAATTCAGTTTTGTCACACTTCCGTTCATGGCGCTTTCCGCCGCCGTGTTTATGGTTGCACTTTTGTTGGCTAGTACACCGTCCGATATCGAAACCGATATCGCTGAAGAAGTTGAGGTAGCGAAGTGAGTAATCGTCCGAGTAAATCAAAGTCTGCATCGCAGCGGGTTCGTGAGGCATCAAATGCCGGCAAAGGAAAGTCCACTGCATGGATCTGGATTGCCATTATTGGTGTGGTGATTGCGGTTGGCATTGTTGCCATTGTTGCCGGCCGCGGATCTAGTTCATCGGGCGGCGGAGCATCGCCGAGCGGCGGCACCGTGGTGCCGAACGGCAATCTTGAATACGGCCAGATCCTCATCTCGGGTTCAGCGCTTACGCCGAAGCCAGAATCAGGCGCAGATCCAGCAATAGGAACGGCGTTCCCGACGGTGACTGGCCAGCAGTTCAATGGCGAGCAACTCACCATTGCCCCGAATGGCAAGCCTCGCATCATCATGGTGATGGCCCATTGGTGTTCGTTTTGCCGGGCGGAGGCACCGCGCATCCAAAAGTGGCTTGACGCATCAGGAATGCCTGCCGATGTTGATCTCGTCACCGTCGCTACTTCGAATGACGCAGCGAAAGGCAACTTCCCTGCTGCGGATTGGTTACGTCGTGAAAAGTGGAGTGTCCCCACAATCGTTGACGATAAGCAAAATCAGGCCGGTAACGCTCTGGGCGTTTCGGGCTTTCCGTACTTCATCGTGGCTGATGCTCAGGGAAAGGTCGTCTACCGCACAAGTGGTGCGATCACTGAAGAGCAATGGAACTCGTTGCTGGATGCGGCTCGAACGGGCCAACCCCCCGTTTGATCAGAGTGATGATGAGTTGAAATACGAAGCGCCCACCCAAAAGTGGGCGCTTTTCCGTTTGATGGTGCCTCCGGTGGGGGTCGAACCCACGATCGTCGGATTAAAAGTCCGCTGCCTTAACCAACTTGGCCACAGAGGCGTGAGGTGCCACGTTACCGGTCTCCCCTGACCTCTTCGACGCCACGGGTAGCGTTTCAGTGTGAGCACTGGCCCATTACCCACGGAAGCCGGGACTTCCAAGGACTACGAGACGGGTCTCTTGGGCCGTGCGCCGTGGGTTGATGCCATTGCGGTGTGGGCCGGAGTCTTGGTACTGCTCTTCGGTGCGGTCTGGTTCGGGGCCCGAGGTCCCTTCGCCATGTACGGCGGTGTCGACCCCACGGGCTACATGGGATCCTCGCTTTTCGGCGGGTGGTTTCGCTTCGACGGCAATTGGTACAACCAAATAGCAACCTCGGGATATCGGTATGCAGGCCCGGATACACAATCCTCAGTGGCATTTTTTCCTGGCTATCCAAGTGTTCTTTGGGTGCTGCATTCGGTGACGGGCCTGTCGGTGAAACTTCTCGGCTCGATTGTCACAATCGCTTGTGGCCTCGGCGCGGTGCTCGCCATTTTTCAGTGGTTCCGAGATCGAGTCACCGACCGCATCGCTCGTATCGCCTTGGTCACGTTTCTGCTCTATCCCTATGTTTTTTATTTATTTGGGGCGGTTTACGGAGATGCATTGTTTCTGGTTGCGGCTGTCGTGGCCTTTTTGTTACTCGAACGTGGTCACCCCGTCCTTGCTGGCCTCGTTGGGGCAGTGGCCACCGCAAGTAGGCCTGTCGGTATTGCCTTGATCATCGGGTTGGTTGCCGTTTCACTTTGGCGCCGGCGGGTAATCGAGTCGGGCGATTCGCGCTGGCTGCCTCGGATTCAGTGGCGGCGTTTACGACTTGCCGATGCTGGTGTTCTGCTTTCCCTCGGCGGACTTATTGGGTACATGACCTTTCTCGGTATTCGATTTGGACATCCGCTTGCGTTTGATGAGGTTCAGAGCGCTCCCGGCTGGGATCAAGGTTCGGGGCCCCGCACCTGGTTCAAGATCACGTGGTTCCAGCAGATCAAGAATCTGCCGGGCTGGGTTGGGGACTGGTTCCAAACTGGCGATACGGCATCTTTTGAGAAAGCCCAGTACGCCGTCACGGTGATTGTCCAAGGACTGTTTGTTCTGGGTTTTTTATTCTTGGCCTGGCAGGTTTGGAAAAAATTCGGCTGGGGCTATGGCCTGTACTGCTTCTCAATGTTGGCGTTTGTACTTCTTGGCTCGAAGGATTTCCAAGGGGCAGGCCGGTATCTCCTTGCGGCATTCCCGTGTTTTGCTGTCCTGGGCGGGTACTTCGCTGACCGAACGAGGTTGCGATGGGTCTGGTGGTCCGCCAGTGGAATTGTGCTGCTGGTATGGGTCTTCGCATTCGGTCGCGGTTACTACGTAGCCTAAGTGAATGGCGCACTTTGAAAGCCTCACGATTTTCTATCCGATGTGGAATGAGGAAGAGACCATTGATCGTGCCGTTGCCGCTGCATTCGAGGCTGGCGATGCTCTGATTGAGTCCGGAGAAATCGCTCGATACGACGTGCTCATCGTGAATGATGCGTCAACTGACTCAACCGGCAAGTTGGCCGACGCAATGGCCGCAGCCGATGACCGCATTTCAGTTATTCATCATGAGGTCAATCGGAAACTAGGCGGAACGATAAAAACTGGTTTTGAGAATGCGAAAGGAGAAATCGTCCTTTATACCGACGCTGATCTTCCGTTTGATATGGCCGAGGTTGCAAAAGCAGTTCGACTGATTCGTATTTACGAGGCGGATGTCGTTAGCGCTTATCGATTTGATCGAACGGGTGAAGGCGCTCGACGACTGGTTTACAGTTACGTTTATAACCACCTCATCCAAATGATGTTCGGACTTCGACTGCGCGATATGAATTTTGCATTCAAGCTCATTCGCCGCTCCCTGCTCGATAATTTGGAACTCCGCAGCGAAGGTTCCTTTATCGATGTCGAGCTTTTAGCGCGTGCACAAAAACTAGGATTCAGCATCGTGCAGTTTGGTGTCGATTACTTCCCCAGAACTCGTGGTATTTCAACTCTTTCCTCGAACTCCGTGATTTTCAAGATCCTGCGAGAGATATACGAACTGCGAAGTGACCTGCAGTCGCTTGAGCCGTTGCCCATAGAAGTGCGCCAACCTTGGAACCAAGGCGGCGGCGCAGCCTCGTGAGTTCTACCGAAGACGAAAAGCCGATACTGATTGTTTCTGCCGACGACTTTGGTCTGACCGATCGAGTCTCCGCAGGGATTCTTGAAGCTCACGAGCGTGGCGTTGTTACGTCCACATCGGTGATTGCGGTTGCTCCGGCATTTGTTGCGTCGGCAAAGTTGCTGCGCGATGTTCCCTCGTTGGGTGTCGGCGCGCATTTCACCGCAGTGGGTGAAGATCGGCCGTTATTGTCTGCACGCGAAATTCCGTCGTTAGTCGACAAGAATGGAAAGTTCTGGCCGACCTGGAGATCATTTGTTCCCCGAGCTGCTGCTGGTCGGATCGACCCCGATGACCTGCGCCGTGAGTTTGCTGCACAGCTCGAGGCGATTACCTCGGCCGGACTTGTTGTTGATCATTTCGATACGCATCAGAACATTCACCTTTGGCCAACTGTGAGCGACGTACTTCTTGAACTTGGCGATGTCAACGATGTTCACGCCATTCGCGTGATGCGCTCGGAAGCACGAGGGCCAGTCGGGGTCACGGTTCGTCGACTTTCGCGAGGACTTGAAAAGCAACTCAAAAAACGGCGCTGGGCCTGGACAGGTGCGGCTACGGGTCTCGACGAAGCCGGATCATTTGGGCTGGGCGAAATGGTCGATGCGGTCGGTCGGCTCGCTTCCTCAGGTGCCTCTAGTGCCGAATTGGCCACTCACCCCGGTTTGCCCCACGACCCTGAGAGAGCCCGCTACCGCTGGAATTACAACTGGGATGCCGAGTTCAACGCTTTGTGCTCAGAAACAGTGCGCATTGCCATCGAAGAACTCGGCTTCCGCCTCGGAACATTTGCCGATTTGCCCCGGTGGGGCGTGTGAGGCGACCTCGTTCGGCCGAGGCCAAACGGGCACTCGAGGTCTGGGGGCAGTTACCTGCCACGGCGCGATTGCATACGCAGATTCGCTGGTGGACGGTTCCATTTGAAGCGCTTCAAAAGCAGGTGCCCCGATCAGGCAACATTCTTGAAGTTGGTTGTGGTCATGGAGTTTTAAGCATGTTCCTTGGGTTGACTTCACCGGATCGTTCAATAGTCGGCGTCGATATTGATGGAGAGAAGATATCGCTTGCCAAGAAAGCAGCGACGCAACTGCGAAGTGGTGAAGCGACTGTTGCGTTTGAGCACCGTGTCTCAGGAGATATTCCGATTCGCGAAGGTGGTTGGGATGCGATCGTATTCGCTGACGTTCTGTATCTACTGCAGCCCCAGGACCGATCTCGAATGCTCGAGGCATGTGCTGCCGCGTTATCTCTTGGTGGTGTTCTGATCGTGAAAGAAGTTGACACCGTCCCGGCATTCAAAGCTCGGATTACCAAGTTTCAAGAGTTTCTATCGACCCGAGTTCTACGTATAACTCATGGCGATCAAGTGCACTTTCCTTCGGCTGCGGAACTCGAAACTGAACTTTCGCGAGTCGGACTAACAACGAAATTGTTCCCTATCGACAAGGGCTACTTTCATCCGCATTGTGTTGTAATTGGAACAAAACCGACCGTTTAAAAAAGGGTGGGCCGGTGATCCGTAGCACTCGGCGAAGATCCGATCGGATCGGTTTCTTCAATGCCATCAACATCATCGATTTCATGCTCATCATCGATGATGCCGGTATCGCCAAAGGAAATCGCCATCAGAAATCCGCGGGCTCGTTCAGCCAATGGATACTTCGCTACGAGAGCGTTGAATGCGGGGGAGTGATTTGCTTCCACGAGATGAGCAAGTTCGTGTACAAGCACATAATCAAGAACCCAGGGCGGATAGGCGGCGAGTCGATTCGAGATTCGGATTTCTTTTGTTCCCGGTGTGCACGAACCCCACTGGCTGCGCTGATCAGCCCATGTCACTGAAGTCGCGATGGGTAGTGCAAACTTTTTCGAAAGTTGCTGCGCCCGCAGTTCGAGATCGACTGATTCAGATCGGTAACGACGCTCAAGTCGGCCTACCAAATAGTGAACATGCTCCTCAAGTTCTTTCGCCGACATAGATGCCGGTGCCTGAACCCGAATGACTCCGTCAACGATTGTGGCCTGAACAGTTTTGCGTCTTCGTCGCGAGCGCACGATCTCAACAGGAAGCGGGGAGCCCTGGGGTTCAGTCACTAGAGCAGTCAAATCTGATCTGGGATTGTGATCTCGTGGTCTTCAACAAGAACGATGCGTTCGCCCAATTCAAGGCGGTCGCCATGGTGGGTGAAGACGCGACCACCAAGATTGGGCATCCGCTGCCATTGTTCTGAATGTTGCACCTCGAGCGTTCCGATCACGCCACCGTGGGTGAGAACGAGTACCTCGGCACCTTCATAGTCAGCATGGATTCGGTCGAGGGCCGCTCGTGTGCGAATGAGCAATTCTTCGTGTAACTCGTAGCCCGGCGGCCACCTGTCGTGTCCGAGATAGCCCGGCCAACCGGATTCAATTTCCGCACGAGTGAGACCTTGCCATTCACCGGCATCTCGTTCCATGAGATCGGGATCAATCACGATCGGTCCGACCCCAATCTGCGAGCCAATAATTTGCGCGGTTTCAAATGCTCGAACGAGTGGCGAAGCGACAATCACATCAACCGACCCGATGCGCTGTGCGGCGTGGAAGGCCTGCTGGCGACCGAAGTCGGTGAGTTCCGGATCGGCCTTGCCCTGCCAACGGCCAACGGCATTCCATTCAGACTGGCCATGGCGGACGAGAAGGAGACGAGTCACGGCGTGACGGTACCCGACGCTCACGACCGAGGCGACGCCATGAACGCGTAACCTTTGCCCGTGGCCGTACTTCGTCTTTTCGCATCAGCTCGGGAGGCTGCTGGCACTGGGCGCGCCGATGTGCCGGGGGCGACAGTGAACGAGGTGCTCGCTGCAGCGATTGATCGCTACGGAGCCACATTTGCTGAAGTCGTTTCCAACAGTCGTGTGTGGTGCAACGGAGAACCTGCAACTGGTGATGTTGTCGTTGGTGATGCCGACGAGGTCGCCGTTCTCCCTCCGGTATCGGGTGGCTTTCGGTGAGTAGTTCACAAACCAAGCTGTCACTAGTCGGGCGGCTTGCCCATCTACCGAAACCCGATGGACCACATGCGCGACTTGGGGTGTTGTGGTTCATTCTCGCTTGCGCAGCTTGTGCGCTCGGAACGGCGGCGGTAGCCGTGGTCTTTGCGGTAGTGAGTGCCGTTGCTGCGATGCAAACTGTCCGCGCCTGGGACGCGTTCGGTAAACGCTCCAACCCAGTGCTTGCTGGGCTCTTTACTGCAGTGGTTCCGATCGTTGCGCTTTGGGGTCCGATCGGTTTTGGGGCAGGTCTCATTGTGTTGGTTGGAGCGATGATCCTTGGCAGCGTTGTTTTGCACAGTGACGTCGTAGTTGGGCTGCGGGCAGCGCTACTGCCTGCAGTTGCGGCCGGGTCGGTGGTGCTTATCGCCAGAGCGGATATGGGCGCTCTCGTAGTGCTGTTGGTACTTGTGAGTGTGTATGAAATCGGCGACTACCTGATGGGCTCCGAGGCGGGCAGTGTTTTTGAGGGGCCGCTCTGCGGAATCGCTGCGGTAATGGTGGTGACCTTCGCCGCTGCGGTGCTGCAACTGGGCCCCTTCGAAACGGGCGCGGCGTGGGTTTTCGGTTCTCTCGCCGCCGTACTTGCTCCGCTAGGAGCGCCATTGGCGTCTGCGCTGGCCCCGTCAGCCCAATCTTCACTGCCTGCCCTTCGGCGACTCGATGTATGGCTGGTGGTGACCCCGGTTTGGGGGCTGATGCTTGGGAATTATCTGGCTCAGAACACCTGAGCAACTCTCCTAATCAGCCCGAGACGTGCCTTTTGGGTAGTTCAGCCCGTAGCGTGGAGGCGTTATGCGATCTCTAGCGGTGCTTTCGCTCCACACTTCACCTCTTGCCCAGCCCGGTACCGGCGACTCGGGCGGAATGAATGTGTACGTTCGCGAACTCGTCGGCGCGCTTGCGCAAGCCGGGGTGAAGACCGAGGTATACACCCGGCGGTCGGCCGAAAATCAACCCGAGTTCGTCGATGTCGAGCCTGGTTTCCGAGTGGTGCACATCGACGCCGGACCATTCGATCTTGCCAAAGAAGATTTGCCCGAGGTTCTGGATCAATTTGGTGACGGCGTTGCCCGCCACCTTCTTCGGGCCGGTGGCCCCGACGCAATTCATGCCAACTACTGGCTTTCAGGTGTTGTCGGCCACAGACTGAAGCACGAATTATCACTGCCTTTGGTTTCCACTTTTCATACGCTGGCTCGCGTAAAGGCCGAAACCGGCGATGAGGAACCAGCGCGACGCATCGAGGCGGAAACTGAAGTGATTGCGTGTTCTGATGCAATCCTTGCAAACTGCGAAGCCGAGGTTGTGCAACTTGTCGAACTTTATGGAGCCGACCCGTCCCGAATCGAAATTGTGCCACCGGGTGTGGACCATGCATTTTTCTCTCCCGGCGATCGACGCGGCGCACGGTTTGCGCTCGGGCTCGGCGATCAGCCTGTCTTGTTGTTCGCCGGCCGTATCCAACCGTTGAAGGGCGTCACCGTCGCTATAGCCGCCCTCGCGGAACTTTCCAGAATCCATCCCGATGCCGTTCTTCTCGTGGTCGGCGGTGCAAGCGGTGCCGAGGGGCACGCGGAACTTGAGGCGGCAAAGTCGTTGGTGTCAGCTCTTGGCCTCGATGCGCGTGTGCGGTTTGTGCCACCCCAGCCGCATCATCTGCTGTCCACCTATTACCGAGCAGCTGATGTGTGTGTGGTGCCGAGTCGTTCCGAATCCTTTGGTCTCGTCGCCCTTGAAGCAGCAGCCTGCGGAACGCCGGTCGTTGCCGCTGCTGTTGGCGGATTGCTCACGCTCGTCGAGGAAGGCGTTTCCGGTCTTCTCATCGACAATCGCGATCCCCAGCACTTTGCTGCAGCGATCTGCAGCATTCTCGATTCGCCGGCAGTAGCTGATTCGATGTCAATCGCTGCAGCAGAGAATGCACTGCAGTACACGTGGTCAACTACCGCAGCACGCCTTCGTCGCTTGTACGCAGATCTCACATCTCGTGCACTTGTAACGTGTGATTGACAATGGCTGACGACATCGCAGATGTAAAAGAACTTGATCGCATCGAGAGACTCGTCGACTCTTGGTTGCTTCATGAGCTCGAAACAAATCCGTTTGTTGCTGCAGTAGAGCGGGGCGAGCCAGAAGAGCGTCGTTGGTACGTGCGGGTTCTTGGCGAAAGCAAAGATATTTTTACGATTTGGTTCACGCTGCGGCAACGCACGTTGCACTTCGAGACTTACGTGATGCCGTCACCCGATGAGAACTTCGCACTGTTTTACGAGCACCTGCTCCGTCGTAATCGCAAGACAAACGGCATGTCATTTTGTATCGGCGAAGAAGATGCAATCTTTTTGGCAGGATCATTGCCTGTGCACGCAATTGATGAAGGCGAGCTCGATCGAATTCTTGGTTCTCTCTATAGCTATGTCGAGCAATTCTTTTTGCCGGCGTTGCGTATCGGATTTGCCACGCGATTTGCCGATACTTGATCGCTCATCGGCTGCTGCGAATTTCGCCCATTCGGCCCATGTGCCCAGGTGGTTGCTTTTTCTAGAGTCGCAGTCGTTCGGGTGGTTCGAATCGCTGCATTCATCGGGGAAGTGCGTGCACTGGCTCGGCCACCCGAACGACCACAGCGCACCGAGGCAGTTCGGTAGAAGCTCAGTGCCTCGAATTCTGAGCGGCCCGCACTGAGGTAGTGAGTAGCGTCTTGTCATGATTCGACTTCAAATAGTTGGTGGTGGGCGCATGGGTGAAGCGCTTCTTGGCGGCCTTCTTGATGCTCGCTGGGCTGAACCAGCCGAATTGGCAGTTGTGGAACGTGTGGCCGAGCGCCGAGTCCAACTCTCAGCGCTGTTCCCGGGCGTTGTGGTGGTCGACTCCATTACCGAGGCCGAGGGGGCAGTCATTGCTGTAAAGCCGGGCGATGTTGCCGATACCTGCCGTGCGCTCGCAGCCGCTGGCGCCACCCGGGTGTTGTCGATTGCCGCGGGCATCACAACCGAGTCACTGCAAAACGCGCTTGGCGAGGGCATCGCTGTAGTGCGAGCAATGCCGAATACGCCCGCAGTTGTGCGCGCCGGTGCTGCAGCAATTGCGGCTGGTTCTTCCGCTACTGACGCCGATCTCGATTGGGCCTCATCGGTACTTGAAGCTGTCGGTGTTGTGGTTCGCGTGCCCGAAGACAAACTCGACGCGGTGACGGGCCTTTCCGGCTCAGGCCCCGCCTATGTCTTCGTCATGGCCGAGAGCATGATCGAGGCTGGGGTACTTGTTGGCCTTCCCCGCGATGTCGCCGAAGTTCTGGCTGTTCAAACTCTTCTCGGTTCGGCCCGCCTGCTTGAGTCAAGCGAGGAAGCGGCAGCCTCGCTTCGGGCGCAGGTGACCTCGCCGGGTGGAACAACGGCCGCTGGGCTCCGTGAACTCGAGGCGGGTGGCTTTCGCTCGGCCATTCTCGATGCCGTTGCTGCCGCCACAGAGCGATCTCGTGAACTCGGACAAGGTTGAGCGTGCCAGTCGGCCGGTAACGTGACGATCCCATGCCTCGCTACAACACCGTTTCCTTTCTTTCCGATTATGGCCGCATCGATGAATTCGTTGGAGTTGTACATTCCGTCATTCGTTCGATTGCGCCCGAGGTTCGCGTCATCGACATCACCCACGACATTGCTCCTTATGACGTGCGCGCTGGGGGACTAGCGCTAGTTCGAGCTGCGAACTATCTCGCACCAGGCATTGTCGTAGCGGTAATCGACCCAACGGTGGGCACGGCACGGCGGCCAATTGCCGTCGAGATCGGCGGAGGTTCCTCGGTACTTGTTGGACCGGATAACGGCGTGCTCGCGGCTGTCGTGCAACTGTGCGGTGGAGCCGATCGAGCAGTTGAAATTGTGAACCCTGAGTATCGGTTTACGACCGAGCCGGGAACGTTCGACGGTCGAGACGTCTTCGCGCCAGCCGCTGCCCATTTGTGTAACGGTGTCGAACTTTCAGAGCTCGGTCCTGCCATCGACCCAATTTCGTTGTTCCCGTTGATGATTCCGCTTACTCGCGAGGATGAAGGTCGTCTGCATGCCGAGGTGCTGTGGGTTGATCACTACGGCAATGCGCAACTCAATGTTGATCCCGAGGAACTCGAAAGTTTCGATGATCAGGTTCGTCTAGTGATGGACGACGGCACTCGTGTAGCCCGCCGAGTTTCCACGTTTGCCGAACTCGATCCCAACGAACTCGGGCTCATCACTGATTCCTACGGACTCATCACTATCGTTCTCGACAAACAATCGGCCGCTGAGGAACTTGGTCTTAAGAACGCATCCTCGGTGACCTTTGAGCAGTTCGATGAGACCCGCTTGCCGAGTGTGATCACTCCCGTCCAACTTGGCCAACGCCGAAGCTGAGGTACAACTATGCGTCCTGCAACCACAATTGCCGTCGGTTTATTACTTTTTGTCATTCTTTTGGCAACAGTTCTGCAGCTGTTTGTCTTTGCGAATTAGAGCAGTTACGCAGCGTCAACTGATGGCGCTCGCCAAACTTCCGGTTCTGCTACCGCATGAAGTTGAGTTGTCGACGTCCGGGCGGTCATGAGAAAGCCAATAAAGATCACGGAGATGCCGGCAACTAGTGAAATGGCGAAGCCGTCCATTTCGTTGACGACGGAATTAAGAAGTCCGCCGGCGCTTAGGATAAGCGTGCCCGTAGCAATAAAAAGGTTGGCGACAGCTAAGCGCCGAGGTGATGGTGCACCAGTGGCCCGAGTCCGTGCTTCGGCATCGGAACGCCAAACCCGAAAGAGTCGCCACGAGCTCCACATCGCTCCTGCGATGATCACAAGAGCAGCGACACCGGATCCAACTGCTGCAGCGATGCGCGGTCCGAGTCCGAAAACATCTTTTCCTTGCGGAAGCACTTCGGGATCAATGACGCCGATAAGAGGGGTCGCCACCATGATGCCAGTGCAAAACGCTCCGAGCATCGAGATGATTGCCATCCAGCGTTTGCCATGAGTTGGTCCGGCCAAAAGTTCAACAGTGCCGAGAGCGAGAAACGGCACATTGAGAATTGCGCCGAAAAGATAAAAGGACTTGAACGACCACTCGTCCCATCCTGCACTTGCCCCCCACCACAACGAAAGTGATCCGAGGGCAAACATCGCGAGCGAGATCGTCCAGGCTGCCTCGTGACGCTTGCGGGTTCGAAGCCAGCGCTCACCGGTGGAAAGGGCAAAGGCGACCGATACGAGCGTGGCGGCGGCGGCTAGTGCGGCATGCATGGTTCAAGCGTAGGGGGGAAAGGGGTTCTGACCCCAAGGCGGTAGCCACGGCCCGGACTTTGTGAACAAGTGAACAAGGTCGGTATCGTTGGTTGTTGTGGAGCGCCGCCCTCGCATACCTGAAGCCACCGTGGCTCGATTGCCCATCTATTTGCGCACCCTGTTTGAAGTGAAGGCCGATGAGGTTTCGACCATCTCCTCTGAACGTCTGGCCGAACTCGCCGGAGTGAATGCGGCCAAAGTCCGCAAGGATCTTTCGTACCTCGGATCATTCGGAACCCGCGGGGTCGGCTACGAGGTTGACCATCTTTTGGTTGAGATCAGTCGCGAATTAGGGCTCACCCGCGACTGGCCGGTTGTCATTGTTGGTGTCGGAAACCTCGGCGCTGCTCTCGCTAACTATGGCGGTTTCGGCCAACGGGGCTTTCCCGTTGCGGCGTTGGTCGATGCCGATCGATCAAAAGTCGGAACGCTGTTTGGTGGTCACAAGATTCATCATCTTGACGACCTTCCTGCATTGGTTGCCGACCGGGGAATCACTATCGGCATCATTGCCACCCCAGCTGCTGGCGCCCAAGAAGTCGCAGATCAGTTAGTCGCCGCCGGGGTGACTTCAATCCTCAACTTTGCGCCTGCAGTGGTGAATGTTTCCGAACACGCAACGCTGCGAAAGGTAGACCTTGCTCTGGAACTGCAAGTTTTGAGTTTCTATGGTCAGCGCGACTTGCTCAGTGCGTCTTTGCGCGAAGAACCTGGCGTCTCGGTTGATTCAGAAACTGCGGTGAGTTGACGATGCCGTTCGATCAGCCGCTCTATCCCGTGAATCTTTCTCTCGCCGGTCGCCGTTGTCTGGTGGTGGGCGCCGGTCCGGTTGCACTTTCGAAGGCCCGCGAACTTGTTGTGTGCAGGGCCGAGGTCGTGGTTATTTCGCCTGAATTCGTCGAGGGATTCGCTTCCCTCGATGGGGTTATTTGTCACAAACGCCTGTACGAATCCGGAGAGGTCGCCGGCTATCGGTTGGCCATCACCGCTACAAGCGACCCCGAGGTGAACCGCCAAGTTTTCACTGAAGGCGAGGCTGCGGGCGTGTGGGTCAACAGCGCTGATGACCCCGACAACTGCGCGTTCGCTTTGCCAGCCCGGGTTCGCCAAGGTCCTGTCTTGATCACGTTCTCCACGAGTGGATTTTCGCCCGCTCTCTCTACATGGCTCCGGCGTCGCTATGGTCCGGAGTTCGGGCCGGAGTACGTCGTACTGGTCGAGATCCTCACCGAACAACGGGCTCGGTTTCAAGCCGAGGGCACGTCGACCGAGGGTCTGGACTGGCAGGGAGCGCTGGATTCGGGAATGCTGGAACTCATCCGCGAGGGTCGCCTCGCCGAAGCTAAGGAGCGCCTCCAGGCGTGTCTGTCGTAGTCGTTGGACTGAACCACCACACCGTTCCGCTCGCTCTACTCGAGCGAGTCACAATCGATGACGCGCGCTTACCAAAAGCGCTGCACGATGTGTTGTCGCACGATCACGTAAGCGAAGCCGTGGTGTTGTCCACGTGCAACCGCACCGAGGTCTATGTCGTAGCTGAAAAGTTTCATCCGGCCTACGGCGACCTGCGTTCGTTCTTTTCCGAACTTGCTTTCGCAGCACCAGAGGAACTCGTCGACCATCTCTATGTGCACGATGCCGATGCGGCTGCCGGACACCTCTTCCGCGTTGCCTCGGGTATCGACTCTGCGGTAATTGGCGAAGCCGAAATCCTCGGTCAGGTTCGCCGCTCTTGGGAGATCGCTCAGGCCGAAGGCGCAGCCGGATCACAACTCAATCTGCTGTTCCGTCATGCGCTCGAGGTTGGCAAACGTGCTCGCACCGAAACCGGCATCGGCCGTCATGTTGCGTCGGTGTCAACCGCAGCGGTGGCAATGGCTGCCGAACGACTTGGTTCTCTCGAAGGCCGCTCTATCCTCGTGATGGGTGCTGGTGAAATGGGCGAGGGTATGGTTCGCGCTCTTGCCACCAATGGTGTCTCCGACATCCGCATCGCCAACCGAACATGGGAGAACGCCGCTGATCTCGCCGAGCGTGTTGGTGGAACTCCGATCCGTCTTGCTGAACTCGATGCCTCGCTTTCCGAGGTCGACCTTCTCCTCACCGGCACCGGTGCGAACTCCATGATTATCGAGTATTCCGATATCGAGCGAGTCATGGGTGCGCGCAACGACCGACCAATTTTGATCGTCGACGTTGCCGTGCCGCGAGATGTCGATCCTGCTGCTGCAGACATTCCTGGTGTCACGATCCTCGACATGGACGACCTTCGGGCGTTCGCCGAAGTAGGCATGGCCGAACGTCGCCGCGAAGTGGCATCGGTTGAGTCCATGTGTACCGATGAACTCGAGCGTTATCTCTCGGTGATATCGGCTCGCGAAGTAGCACCGTTGGTTTCTCGTCTGCATGAACAATCTGAAGAGATTCGTGTTGCTGAACTTGATCGTCTTCGTGCCCGTCTCGGCGATCTCGATGAACGTCAACTCGAAGCACTCGATGCGCTGACAAAGGGAATCGTGGCCAAGCTGCTTCACCAGCCGACAGTTCGCTTGAAAGATGCTGCAGGCTCGCCTCGTGGCGAACGACTGGCCGAAGCTCTTCGCGATCTTTTCGAGCTCTGAGCCCACCATGACCGGGGGCGGTCCCGACACGGTGACACTTCGTTTGGCAACCCGTGGCAGTGCACTTGCGCTGTGGCAGGCCGATCATGTGACGGCGCTTTTGCACCGAGCGGCTGGCGCTGCTGGTAGTTCGGTGTTGGTTGAGAAGGTGATCGTGGAGACGATGGCTGATCAGCGTCTCGACATTCCTATTGACGCCATGGGTGGCAAAGGAGTCTTCGTAAAAGAAATCCAGGCTGCGGTGCTCGACGGTCGCGCTGATCTCGCTGTTCATTCCGGCAAAGACCTGCCCGCCCTCACACCAGCAGAACTCGTCATTGCCGCTGTGCCCGAACGTGGCGACGTTCGAGATGTGTTGGTCGGCTCCACCCTTGACGGCTTACCCCACGGTGGACACGTGGCCACTGGCTCGATCCGCCGCAAAGCGCAATTAGCTTCGTTGCGCCCAGACCTTGTGTTCTCGGGGCTACGGGGCAACATCGCCACCCGACTTGAAAAAGCCAGTGGTTTCGATGCGATCGTGATGGCCGCTGCGGCGCTGGAACGTCTTGGTATCTCGCTTGATGATCGAGAAGTGCAATTCTTTGAGCCTTCAGTCATGCTGCCGCAGGTTGCGCAGGGCGCGCTTGTCATCGAGTGTCGAACTGACGATCAACTCACGCAGGTACTCCTGGCCGCGCTTGATCACCGACCAAGCCGCGTTTGTGTTGATGCCGAACGGGCGTTTCTTGCCGAACTTGGTGGCGACTGTGATCTGCCGGTTGGCGCCTACGTTGTGATCGAGGAGAACGAACTCGTCCTCAGTGCGCTCGTTGCTGCACCTGATGGCACAACGATGTTGCGAGATTCCCGACGTTGCGGATTGGCCGATGGCGAGGCAACCGGTCGGGCCATGGCAAGGTTTTTACTTGACGATGCAGGCGGCTCTGCCCTGCTTGGCCGCTAGGGCGACCATGTCTGAGCAGCAGGGCGAACAACTCGGGGAGTTCATCGAGCGAGACGATCGTGAGGTGGGTGTTGGGCCCCACCCTCTTCCCTGGCCCGAAGGCCCGCGCTACGACCCTGAATTTCTTGAACACGGTGATCAGCGCAATGTGACCGATAACTATCGTTTCTGGTCAACTGAAGCCATCGTCGCTGACCTTGATTCTCGTCGTCATTCGTTTCATGTCGCAATCGAAAATTGGCAACACGATCTCAACATCGGCACAGTTGTACGAACCGCCAACGCGTTCAATGCCGAAGGTATTCACATTGTGGGAAAGCGCCGGTGGAATCGTCGCGGTGCAATGGTGACCGACCGTTATATGCATGTTCATCACCACGAAGACATCTCTTCACTCGTGGCATGGTCGAAAGAGAATCATTTAGAGGTGGTCGGTATCGACATCGTTCCCGGGGCTACGCCAATAGAGACTGCCCTCTTACCTAAGCGCACATTGTTCATTTTTGGTCAAGAGGGCCCGGGGCTCAGCGAAAGTGCCTGCCACTCTGCCTCCATGGTGTGCTCCATCGCCCAATTTGGTTCAACCCGGTCAATCAATGTTGGAGTAGCCGCCGGAATCGCAATGCACTCATGGATTCGTCAGCACTCAGCCTTACCTTCAGCAGATTGAACGCCTAGTTTCTGTCCGTGGAAACCGTTTGGATTTTGGGCGATCAACTTCGACGTGACACCGGAGCATTGGCGGCGTATGCGCCCGGCCAGGTACGCGTGTTGATGGTTGAAAGTGACGCAAAGTTTGCTGATGGTCGGTGGCATCGACAGCGGTTGCATTTTATTTTGGCGGCAATGCGTCGGTTTGCGGAGGAACTGCGCTTGGAGGGGTTCAGTGTTGATCTTCGCCGAGCCTCGACGTTGCGGGCCGGTCTGCGTGAGCACATCGCGGAGTTTCAACCCAGCCGAGTGGTAGCGATGTCACCAATGTCCTACGACGGCCGCAAAATGTTGGAGCGCGCGGGTGTGCACATCGTCGACAACGATCAGTTTCTGTGTAGTGCGGAATCATTTGCGCAGTGGGCGGGTTCGCGTAAGAGCCTCAAGATGGAAGATTTCTATCGATGGCAACGGGTGCAGCTTGATCTTTTGATGGATGGCGATGCTCCCGCTGGCGGTAAGTGGAATTACGACGCTGAAAACCGTGAGCCTCCGCCGAAAGATGGGCGGTCTTGGCCCGAGCCTCTCTTCGAGCAACTAGATGCGATCGACGAGCAGGTGATGCTTGACATCGCCGAACGTGCGCCGCAGGCATTCGGGGCCTCGCCCGAAGGTTTGTGGGCCACTACGCGTGCCGGCGCCCTAGCCAGACTGCAAAACTTCATTGAAGAGGTGCTTCCGCTTTATGGGCCGCACGAGGACGCAGTGATGCAGTCTGAATGGAAGCTTGCTCACTCAGCGTTGAGCCCGTACCTCAACTACTGGTTATTGCATCTGATCGAAGTGGTTGAGGCAGCTCATACGGCGTTCCAAGAGGGTCGCATTCCAATTGCTTCAGCCGAAGGGTTCATTCGTCAGGTCATTGGTTGGCGCGAATACGTGTGGGGTCTTTATTGGTTGTGGATGCCCGAGTATCGAGACCTCAACATGCTCAATGCTGCGAGTCCCTTACCGGCCTCATTCACTGGAGCAAAGACCGAGATGGCGTGTGTTTCGCACACGATTGCCAGCATTGATGACCGAGCATGGGTGCATCACATAGAACGGCTAATGATTCTTGGCAACCTTTCTTTGACCTCGGGAGTGAATCCCCAAGCGGTCGTAGAATGGATGTGGAAATCGTTCATTGACGGGGCTGAATGGGTGATGCTTCCCAATGTCATCGGTATGGCCCTCTACGCCGACGGCGGTCAAATGTCGACCAAGCCCTATGCCTCGGGGGGCGCGTACATCAACCGAATGAGCGATCATTGCTCCTCGTGTTACTTCGACCCAAAAAAGCGCACCGGCGAAAAAGCCTGTCCTTTCACCACCTTGTATTGGGATTTTCTTGCTCGGAATGAACCGTCGTTGCGGTCGAATCATCGACTGAGCATCCCGATGGGCTCAATGCGCAAACTCAAAGATCTCGATGCGGTGCAAGAACGCGGCACTGAAGTACGAGTGAGGATTGCAGAAGGAACGCTCTAAGCGAGGTTCCTGCACTACGGTTTGTAGGACTCAATAATGGGAAGTGTTTGTGACTCGGTTGGTGAACAAACTCGTTCGTTCGATAGTCGTTCTTGCGTTGCTAGCCACAGTGCTGGCGGTTTCGGTTGACCGCACTGCAACCCCAGCCAGTGCTGTTCAGGTCGTTGATTTCGGGGCGGTTGGGCCGGCGGCTGTTGCCGTGTGGGCAGGCGGCGCCCTGACTCCAACCACAATGGTGCCGCTTTCCACTCCACTAGCGATGGTGTTTGGGTTCCGATCAGATCATGTGGGGCTTGAGCAGCGGGCGCTTGCGGTATCTGATCCGGTTTCACCTGACTACGGCGCCTACGAATCAGTTGCCCAGAACGGAGCAACCTTCAATGGTTCGAGCTCGCATATAACGCAACTCACTAACTGGCTTGATGCTCGTTCTGTCACGTTGACGGTAGATCCGACACGTTCGTACGCCACCGCCAATGTACCGATTTCTGTTTTACAACAAATGACGGGCGCAACCTTCGGTACCTACGCCGTTGCTGGTGCCCCTCCGGATTTTGTCGCTATAACGCCGACAACGGAAGTGAACTCGCTTGCTGATTCATTGGGCGATGCTGTCGATCGCGTCGGTGGGGTAACGTTGCTTTGGGACACATCAGATAACCAGCAATTTGTTCCGGCTGCGATACCTGAGGCAGCAGCGAGCGCGGTGCAACCTTCCTCGCTTCCTGTGCAGCCCGCGGCCGGCGGTACTCCGTGGCGAACAGGTACAGCGGGCGCGATGTGTGCAGAGGCCGAGGCACTCGATCTTGGCAATCCTGCATATCGGGTTGGTCTTTCGCCTTCTCAACTTCGTACTGCCTATGGCATCGATCATCTTTGGGACGCCGGCTTCCGGGGCAAGGGGGCGCGAATCTCTATTGTCGATTTCAGTACCTACTTGCCAGCTGATATCGAAGCTTGGCGTCAGTGCTTCGGTCTTTCTGGCACAGCAGTCACTGACCATCTGATTGGCGCTCCGGTGTTTGACTCGGCGACATCTGATGAAACCACTCTTGATATCCAAACGGTGCTCTCGATTGCTCCGGAAGCCGATCGCATTGATTGGTTTGGTGTGCAGCCCACGCTGCCGACATTGATTGGGAAATATCTCCAGCTCTTCTCTGCGCCGATGGATGCATCGATGACTGGGGGCATCGCTACCGATGTCATCACTGCGAGTTTCGGTAACTGCGAGACAGAGGCTTTTGAGGGCGACCCGGCCTATGTGCTCATGACAAGTCTTTTCGATCAAGTCATCGCCACAGGTGTTGCTTCTGGCATCGGATCCTTTGTTTCAAGTGGTGATACCGGTTCGACGGGCTGCTATCCAAATGGACCCGGCACACCTAACTATGCGATTGAAGCGCAGTTTCCTGCTTCGAGTCGGTGGATCACTGCGGTGGGCGGCACAAACCTCACGTTGTCGGCTGATAATCACGTCGTTTCTTCGGGAGCGTGGAACGATCGCAATTACTTCATTGCCTCGCTTCCGAAGGATGGTGTCATCGGCAGCGGCGGAGGTGGTCTAAGCACGTTCTTCCTTCGTCAGCCTTGGCAGCCCCGCATGGGCTCGGGTCGTTTCCGCCCAGTTCCAGACATCGCTGCGTTCGCAGATGAACTGCCTGGTTACTTTCTTGCCTATCAAGGCACGTGGATGACGGTAGGTGGCACCTCGGCCTCAACTCCACTGACCGCCGCAGCGTTTGCATTGCAATCCTCGGCTCAGGCCGCACGAGATCGTCCGCGTCTCGGGTTTATCGCTCCACTGGTGCACGGGCTTGCGAACGGAACACCTGAACAACGGTCGGCCATTGTCGACGTTGTTCTCGGCAATAACGATGCTCATCTGGTGGGCGTCTACCCGGCTGTTGATGGTTACGACTTCGCCAGTGGACTGGGTTGGGTTGATCACGGCGTGTTGTACGACATTCTCAACTCACCTGTTGTTGACCCGCCTGTCATCGTGCCGATCTTCACGGGTTGAGGTCAGATCAGAAGAGCAGCAACTTCGTAACCAGCCTCGTCGACCGCAACCCGCACATCGTCTTCCGAGATATCACCAACCACGGTGACGGTTTTTGCGTCGATGTCAACAATCGCCGTATCGACGCCCTCAAGTGGAGATAACTCTCCCTCGATTGCGCTTTTGCAGTGGCCACAGGAAATACCGGGAACGGAATAGGTGCGAGTCGTCATGAATTGTCCCTTTCGGAGGAGGGGCGTCGAACGCCTTTGAATCTTCGTAGGCGAAGCGAGTTGGTCACGACGAAGACCGAGGAAAACCCCATTGCTCCTGCCGCAATCATTGGGTTGAGCACACCAAACGCAGCCAGCGGAATAGCAGCAACGTTGTAGGCGAAAGCCCAGAACAAGTTTCCTTTGATGGTTGCCAGTGTTCGCCGTGAAAGCGCAATGGCATCAGCCGCTGCTCGCAGATCGCCGCTCACAACAGTCAGATCGCTCGCTTCAATAGCCACATCGGTACCAGTGCCAATGGCAATACCGAGATCGGCTTGGGCAAGTGCAGGGGCGTCGTTGATGCCATCACCAACCATGGCCACGGTGTGGCCTTGTTCTTGAAGGCGACGCACTTCTGCGACCTTGTCGGCGGGAAGCACTTCGGCAACGACGCGATCAACTCCTACTTCGGCGCCAATTGATTCGGCGGTGCGTCGGTTATCGCCGGTGAGCAGCACGACCTGAAGTCCAAGTTCGTGAAGATCGGCGACGGCCTGGGCGCTTGTGGATTTGAGTCGATCGGCAACAACCAACACCGCGTATGCGCTGAGCAGGTCTGTCTCGCTATCGGCCCAGCCCACAATGACCGCTGTTCGTCCCGCAGATTCGGCGGCAATGCGGGCCGCATCGAGATCATCGCTCATTGTTGCAAAAAGCGAGGGACGACCAACGCCAACGATCCGCTCGATACCCGAATCGGTGACGATGGTGGCGGTGACTCCCCGGCCCGGAAGATTTTCAAAACCACGAACTTCGGCAGTAGCAGTCTCGGCCTTTTGGTGGGAGTTCGCGCCCGAAACAATCGCAGCAGCAATTGGATGTTCTGACTTTGCTTCGACTGCTGCAGCGAGTTCTAAAGCAATATCGGCATTGGTGGTTGATGAGGTGATGACATCGACCAGTTCCATGCGCCCTTCGGTAAGCGTCCCGGTCTTGTCGAGAATGGCAATATCGACAAGACGAGTTTGTTCAAGAACCTCGCCTCCCTTGATGATGATGCCAAGCTGCGCACCGCGGCCAGTACCAACCATGATGGCAGTAGGTGTAGCCAACCCAAGTGCGCACGGACAGGCAATAATCAGCACGGCAACCGCTGCAGAGAACGTGTCTTGCGCGGAATGGCCGGTGATGCTCCAGCCAATAATGGTGGCAAGGGCAATGAGAAAGACCACGGGAACAAAGACACTGGCAACGCGATCGGCCAGTCGCTGAATGGGAGCCCGAGAACCCTGAGCCTCGTCGACGAGTTTCACAATCTGGGCAAGGGCAGTGTCATTTCCCACTCGAGTCGCTTCAACGACAAGGTGACCGTTGGCGTTCACGGTCGCACCGACAACATCGCTACCCGGTCCGACTTCAACAGGAACGGATTCACCGGTGATCATCGACATGTCGATAGCGGAGTTGCCCTCAACGACGACACCGTCGGTAGCAACTTTTTCACCGGGGCGAACCACAAATCGAACACCAACAGTGAGGTGTTCGAGGGCAATCTCTGTTCCGTCCTCAAGGCGCGCAGTCTTCACGCCGAGTTCTGCGAGTTTGCGCAGAGCATCGCCCGATCGGCGCCGGGCCCGCACCTCGAACCACTTTCCCAAGAGGATCAGAGAAACAATGACGCCGGCAGTTTCGAAATACACGTGGGCGGAGTCGGCGCCCGAGGACATGCCTGCCATTGCGCCCATCGAGTCAGAACTGCTGTCGGCGGCGTTAAAGAATACGAGCGCAATGGTGGACCAACTCCATGCCGCAAGAGTGCCCATTGAGACCAGGGTGTCCATGGTGACGGCACCGTGACGAAGATTGATTGCCGCCGCTCGGTGAAAACCCCACCCGCAGTAAAAAACAACCGGGGTACACAGTGCAAGGGCAACCCATTGCCAGTTCATGAACATGAATGCAGGCACCATGGAAATAAGCAGCAACGGAAAGGTCAACGCAGTGGCGACGACAAGACGGAGGCCGAGCGTATGGGCGTAGGCGGCTTCGGCCTCATCGTGACGATCAACTTCGGGAACGCGATAGCCCAGTGATTCAATTTTCTCAGCAAACACAGTGCGGTTGGTGATGGCAGGATCAAAGTGAACTGTTGCGCGAGCAGCGGCAAGATTCACATCTGCCTGGGTGACACCCTCGATCTTGCCGAGTCCCTTGCCAATGCGGGTTGCGCACGCAGCACAGGTCATCCCCTCAATGGGGAGATCAATGCGATCGAGAGGTGGTGCATTTGTGGCGCTCGCCATCCACCCACGTTACGACCGCTTGCGATCAGTTACTCAGGGTGCGGCTCGGACCATGCTGAGAACGGTGCCTGAAGGGGTGTCTAGCGTAAGAGTTCGATCGTACTTATAGCCCTCTGGGTGGCGAAAGGTTGCGAGCGCTTTGGGGTCATCGGCGCCTGTTTCAAGAATGAAACGAACAAGAGCGCCCTTCAATAATTTGTTCCAGTGATTCACGGTGGTGAACTTGCGCTCTCCCTTCACGGGAGAAGTTTCGTCAAGGAACTTCACAGAAAAGACAGAACTGGGGATTGCCGAATGGTTTGCGCTCTTCGCTGTGGGCTCCCACGCGCTGTCATGTTCTTTGGGTAAAAGGTTCCAAACGACGGCACCATCAACGGTCGATGCAAGAACTGAGGTGATGGGTGTTCGCCAGCTAGTCGAGACTTTGCCAATTGCGGGAAGGGTGGCTCCCATTTTCAACTTGTAATCGGGAATCATGTCCTCGGGTCGAACAAGCCCCCAAAGGCCGCTAAAGATCACAACCTGTTTTTGCAAGCGCTTGCGATCACGCAAGGAAAGCGACGCAACATCAAGCGCGTCATAGAGCACCCCGGTGTATCGATCAATTGCCGGCATGGTTGGCGACGTCATCACTAAAAGGTTTGCTGCAGTGGATTTAGCGAGTGCAGCGCCTTTCACCCCGAGCAACTTTGATCTCGACTCCTCCTTACCCTTCATTGCTTTAGCAATGGCAGCGAGGACAGCGTTTCGTTCCCCTGCGAGTTGAGGGAATGAAAGTTCAGAGATGTTGACGTTGGGGCCCGTGCCACTGGCGGCTTTGCCTTCAGATGGGGGCAGCAGGATCACTGGTGGTGTCGCCATTGCTCCATCCTGCCTGACGGTGGCTGTGGGCTGAACAACCGGTGAATTCACTGCCCTTGAGCAATCGGATGGGGAGTTTTTAGGCCCTAGATGGTAGAAAGGTTGTTGTCCTGCCGACTGAACGTCGGCGTTGATATCTCGAGGAGGTGACCCATATGCCCGCTAGTGAACCCCCAAGTACGTACTGCGTGTCGTGTGGCGCCTTCTCCAAGTCTCTTTGACTCCCCGCATCTGACGGGCAGCGACTTGGGGTGGGCGTAGTCCGTCCGATCTCGTGTTCTGGAGCCCCGTATGTCGCAAACCCTCAATGCATCGCGTGCCATTGCGCAACGTCGCAAGCAACGAACCAAACGCCTTCTCGCCCTTGAGGCTGTCGCTGAATCCCTTCTTTCCGTATCGGGGCTCACGGGCGCGCCCGTGGTGCACTCCTCGGGGATTGAAGTCGGTCGACTTGTTGACCTCGTTGTGCGCTGGGAAGGCGAGCCGTATCCGCCACTCACCGGTTTAGTGGTCCGGGTAGGGCGCCAACTCACTTGGGTATCAGCCGACAAAGTTGGAGAACTTGAACAACGGCGTGTTGTACTGCGTTCGGCCAAGATCGATCTGCGCGACTTTTCGCGTCGCGATAATGAAGTGAAACTCGTTGACGATGTCATTGACCATCAGATGGTCGACGTCGATGGCGTACGAGTGTTTCGTGCTGCCGACCTGTTTCTCGCCAGTGTGGGGGGTGGCTATCGCCTAGTGGGCGCCGATGTTGGGTTCTCAACCCTTGTCCGTCGCCTGGGCCCGGCACGATGGCGAGTTCGACCCCACCCTGATCGCGTCATCGACTGGGCTGCGATTCAGCCATTTTCTGATCCGGGTGAGCCGGTGCGTCTAAGTCGGGCCAATAACGAGCTTCGTCGACTGCGCCCGGGTGAGCTTGCTGATCTTCTTGAAGAGTTGGGGCGCTCGCAGAGGCAGGAACTTCTCGCCGCACTTGATGCCGAAACTGCCGCTGACGCACTTGAAGAAATGGAGCCAGAGGAGTTGACTGTACTTCTTCGCGATGCCGATCCCGAACAAGCTGCCTCGCTTCTTGCGGAGATGGAACCAGATGAAGCCGCAGAGGCTTTGCGTGATCTCGATGACGACACTCGCGAAGAGTTACTTGCGGCAATGGATCAAGAAGATGCTGAAGTACTTGTACGTCTCATAAACTATGACGAGGAATCGGCAGGTGGGCTCATGACGACTGCTCTTTTTGCCGTCAATGCCGATCTCACTGTGGCCGACGCGCGAGCGTTACTTGAGCAAGCAGACGATATCGCCACCCTCGAATCAATCTTGGTGCTTGATGGAGATGGCACGCTTCTTGATGACATCTTGATGATTGACTTATTCATGGCCGCTCCTGAAGACACGCTTCGATCGCTCATTGGTTCCCCTTGGCCGGTCACCGTTACCGCCGAGGCGCCGATCAACGATGTCATTGAGTCATTCGTAGAGAATCGCGGCTCTTCAATCGTGGTTGTCGACGATGATGGACGGCCAATCGGTCGAATTTTGGCCGACGATGTTGTCGATGCGCTTATTCCCCAACACGAATCAAACCGTCGACCGTTTACTCGACTGCTTGCCTGAACTGATTTGCTATGGCCGAATCAACCAGTGATCCCGTGAAGGCGTCAAGCGCAAAGGCACCTGCGCCCAAACGACGCCGCCGGTGGATGGTGTGGCTCGCCGTTCTCGGTCCGGGTCTGATTGCCGCCAATGCAGGAAATGATGCCGGTGGCATCGCTACCTACGCATCGGCTGGTTCGCAATTTGGTTATCGCACGCTGTTTGTCATGTTGTTGGTGACAATCGCTCTAGTCATCGTTCAGGAAATGTCGGCGCGACTTGGTGCACATACTGGCGAAGGTCTCATGTCGCTTATTCGTGAGCAATTTCCGTTGCGAGCATCGGCATTTGCCATCGTTTGTCTGCTGATAGCCAACCTAGGACTTGTTGTTTCGGAGTTTGCCGGTATCGGTGCGGCATTCGAGTTGTTTGGTGTCTCGCGTTACATCTCCATTCCTATTGCTGCAGTGGCCATTTGGGCCGTCGTGGTCTTCGGTAATTACCGCTACGCCGAAAGGGTATTTCTTCTTCTTGGTCTCGCTTTCATTACCTATCCAATCGCCGCAATCCTGGGTAAGCCCGATTGGGGCGAGGTGGCGAGCAATACGTTCATCCCGCATCTTTTAGGAACAAAAGAGTTTCTTTTTATTGTTGTCGCGCTAATCGGCACAACCATCACTCCCTATATGCAGCTCTATCAAGCATCAGCGGTAGCCGACAGTGGAAGTGGGCCTGAGGACTATCGGATGGTGCGCATCGACACGATCACCGGTGCAATTTTCGCGAGTGTCATCTCGATGGCCATCATCATTGCGACGGCAGCTGCGATTGGCGGAACTGGACCGCTTGAATCAGCGAAAGAAGCGGCACAGGCGCTTGAACCCTTCGCCGGATCGGCAGCACAGGTGTTATTCGGTATTGGGTTGCTCGGCGCATCGGCGCTTGCCGCAGCGGTTGTGCCTCTTGCAACCTCTTATGCCGTTGCCGAAGCAGTGGGTGTCGAACGTTCGGTATCGAAAACATTCCGCGAGGCTCCGCTGTTTATGGGCATGTTCACTGGTTTGATCGTGATCGGCAGTGCAGTTGCGTTACTGCCCGGCAACTTGATCTCGCTTCTCATCAATATGCAGGTTGTGAATGGGCTGATGACACCCATCATTTTGATATTCATTTTGATTTTGGCCAATCGACGTTCGGTGCTCGGCAACGCAGTAAATGGACCCAAACTTCGTGTGGCTGCGCTTCTCTGTGTGATTGCTATCGCAACGTTGGCTGTGGTCGTGTTGGTGCAAACGGTGACGGGTTGGTTCGGCCTCGGCTGAACCTGACAGTCTCAGTCCGTGGATTATTTGCGCATCTGGGCCGATGATAATGGTGAGAGTCATTTCGAAGAGGTCACTCTGGATCGAGTGGTTAATCCTGCCGAACGCGGAGTGTCTGAACTATGGGTATCTCCCGGTGTCGACGTTTCTCGAATGCAGTTTCTGACAGTGCAGGCGCTTGACCAAGTACCGGCTCCGCATAATGCTCCTCGACGTCAGTTCATCGTGTTCCTTGATGGCTGGGTTCGAATCACAGCGAGTGATGGTGAAACTCGAAGGTTGCCGGCAGGCAGTGTTGTTCTGGCTGAAGACGAACATGGCAAAGGCCACGTCACCGAGCTCGAACCTGGTGTTAGGCGAGTACTGCAGATTCCTTTGGATTGAGCAGAAGACCGCGCAGCAGCGAAACCAAAAGCGAGTTGTAGGTCTCATCGGAATCAGCGAGCGCAAATATGATCCAATAAAGAAGTAAAAAAGCGATTGCAGATGGAGTGTAAATGGATTCTGAAACTGTCTACCGCCGTCGTTGGTGGATTCTCGTTGTACTTGCGCTGAGCGTGTTTCTCGTTGTCGTCGATAACACGATCGTGAACGTTGCACTGCCTACGCTCAGTCGCGACCTGGGAGCATCCACGACAGAACTCCAGTGGATCGTCGACGCCTACAGCTTGGTCTTTGCCGGTTTATTGCTTGCCGCAGGCGGTCTCGGCGATCGCCTCGGTCGAAAAGGAACGATGCAAGTTGGGCTCATCGTCTTTGCTGCGATGTCCGTTTGGGGAGCGTTTGCAACCACTTCGGGACAACTCATCGCCGCTCGTGGGGCAATGGGTATCGGCGCGGCTCTCGTCTTTCCGGCAACGCTGGCAATTCTCACCAATGTCTTCACTGATCCAACTGAACGAGCGAAGGCGATCGGTGCATGGTCAGCCGTTTCCGGTATGGCGGTCGCTTTCGGACCCGTCACCGGCGGTTTCCTTCTTGAGCACTTCTGGTGGGGTTCGATCTTTCTTGTCAACGTTCCCATTGTTGCGATTGCACTACTTGCCGGTTGGCTTCTTGTGCCTTCGTCGAAAGATCCCGATGCCGGTGCGTTCGATCGGGTCGGAACGGTTACATCAATCCTTGCTATTGGCCTTCTCGTTTACACCGTGATCGAAGGACCGCATGCGGGTTGGACGTCGTTCAGGACAATCGGCGGATTCATCGGTTCGGCGGCGCTTCTCGCTTTCTTCGTTTGGTACGAGCTTCGCCGAGAAAACCCATTGCTCGATGTCCGGGTGTTTCGTATCGCTCGCTTCAGTGCAGCTGCCGGCGCGATCGCAGCGGCATTCTTCACGCTCTTCGGCTTCATCTTCATTGTCACGCAGTACTTCCAATTCGTGCGCGGTTACTCAACGTTGTCAGCGGGCCTCCACACACTGCCGTTCGCGATCTTCGCCGCGATCACCGCGCCAAACGCTGCACGACTGGCGCTGAAATTCGGACCACGTCGTGTCGTTGGTACTGGTCTGCTCACGATGATGATCGGATTCATCATCATTGGTTTTTGCGATGCCGATACTGCGTACTTTGGCCCAGTCGTGATTTCTATGGCGTTCATCGCAACCGGACTCTCACTTGTTACGTCCCCATCGACAGCCGCAGTGATGTCCTCGTTGCCGAAAGAAAAGGCTGGCGCCGGTGCTGCTGTCAACGACACCACGCGTGAAGTTGGTGGAACCCTCGGAGTAGCTGTTGTCGGAAGCGTTTTCGCTTCGGTCTACGCACCCAAGATCGGTGAGTTCCTCACGAAGTTCCCGCAGGTTCCGGCCGATGCCGTTGCGGCCGCCAAGGCGTCAATGGCGGCCGCCATCGTCGTGGCGTCCCAAGCTCCTGAAGAGGTGCGGCAGTTGTTCGAAACGGCCGCATCAGACTCCTTCATGCAAGGAATGCGCCTCGGGTGCTTCGTTTGTGCCGGTGTGGCCCTCGTCGGATCGATCGCAGCCTTCGCCTTTCTGCCGGATCTGGAGTCACGGGAGGCACCTCATCCTGGTGAATGGCCCGAACTCGAAGACGCATAGGCAGCGATTGGCGCCTGGGATCGCAAAAACCCAGTGATTTCGGCGCATGACGCTTGTCACTTCCGAATAGGGACAGTAACGTTCTTCTCCGCCGTCGCTTTGGTGGCGGCACCGGGGGAGGTCGTAACGGCCCACCCTGCATTCGTTCGAGTGCGCCGTAGTCCCGGTCCCACTTGCTGTACCGAGTGAACCATCCGACGTTTGTCGGGATTCCAGTCATCTACAAAGGGGAAATCAGTGCCTAAAGGCAATGAAACTGCGTCGGCGAACAGCCGACCCAAGCGCCGCTCACGTGGCGCCGTATTAGTCGTGGCGCTCCTCGCCGTGCTCAGCCTTTTTGCTGCAGCGTGTGGCGGCGGTCGATCCGATTCATCGGGTGGTTCAGACACCACAGCAAAGTCAACGGCAACGAGCTTCGGCACACTTGATTCACCGTGCGGTGCCGGCGAGGCCAAGGGTGCAACCCAGCAGGGTGTCACCGACACTGCAATCACCATTGGTTACGGCGACGACGCTGGCTACCCAGCAGCTCCTGGTCTTAACAAAGAAATGTCAGACGCCATGAAGGCCATGATCAAGTGGTGTAATGATCAGGGCGGTATCAATGGACGTCAGATCGAAGGCAAGTACTACGACGCCGCGATCATGGAAGCCAATAACCGCATGACCGAAGCCTGCACGCAGGTGTTCATGCTTGTCGGCCAGGGCTTCTCTCTGGACTCCGTTCAGGAACAGACCCGTCTTGGTTGCAAGATGGCATCAGTTCCCACCTACTCGGTGAGCGCAGCATTTGCTAACGGTGAATACATGGTGCAGGCCGTTCCGAACCCAATTGATAAAACCCCTCTTTCGGGTGCCTATCAAATGGCTGAACTTTTCCCCGCAGAAGTTCAGAAGGCAGCGATCTTCACTGCCAACTACGCAGCAACCAAGGACTCAACCGATAAGGCAAAGACCTCCTTCACCTCTGCCGGTTGGAAGTTCCTTGACTGTGAGCAGCTGTACAACATCGGTGGCGAGTCCAACTGGACCCCATTCGTTCAGCGACTGAAGGATTGTGGCGCCGAGGTTGTGTTCTTCTCGGGCTCACCGGCTCCGAACTTCCAGAACGTCCTTGACGCTTCAAAGGCCATCGGCTTTTCGCCGAAGTGGTACACCGATTCAAATTTCTACGACCCTTCTTTGGCGAAGTGGAACACAAACGGTAACGCCGACAATGTTTACGTACGCGTCGTGTTTTATCCGTTTGAGCAGGCATCACAGCACCCAGCAACCCAGAAATACCTCGACCTTCTGAAGGCCTCGGGTGGCAAGACTGGTCTGCTTGGTGCGCAGGCAACCACAAACTTCCTGCTTTGGGCTTCAGCCGCGCAGGAGTGTGGCAGCACGCTCACCTCTGACTGCATCCTCGGCAAACTGAAGGCCATCACCGAGTGGGATGGTGGCGGTCTTCATGCCAATGCCAACCCGGGTGCCAATCTTCCGCCTGATTGCGGAATGCTCGTCAAACTCAAGGGCACCGATTACGAACAGGTTGCTCCGAAAGCAAAGGCTGAGATGGAATGCTCACCGAAGTTCATTGGCAGCGTTACCGGTCCAGTTGTTGATGCCGCCAAGCTTGACGCCAACCGAATTTCTCGGGCGGCTGGCTGAAGTAGCGCAATAACCAGCGCTTCGGCGCCTTGAAATGTGAGTGAGGGCGGTTGTCAAGAAACTGGCAACCGCCCTCAGCGCGTCAAGGTGCCGGAGAAAAGGGGCCAATTGAATTCATTGGTTACGCTGCGAGAGCCACCTAACTAGCCACAGGTGCTTCAAAGGTTTGGCTCACACTTAGGGGACTCGGGTTTCGGCCCGAGATAGACAAAGGGGAACATTTATGGATTCAAAAACGTTTTTGCGCCGCCCGCGCAGTGCCGTGCTGGTACTAGCGCTCGTTGCCGTGTTCAGCCTCTTTGCTGTGGCCTGCGGCGGTGGGCGATCGGATTCATCAGGGGGCACGGCCACGACCAAGGCCACGTCATCAAATGACTTTGGCACGATGGTCTCGCCTTGTGGTGCCGGCGATGCCAAGGGTGCAACTCAACAGGGAGTGACAGACACGTCAATCACTATTGGTTATGGCGACGATGCCGGTTATGCCGGCGCCCCTGGCTTAAACAAGGAAATGTCAGAGGCAGTTCGGGCGATGATTAAGTGGTGTAACGATCAAGGTGGCATTAACGGTCGTCAGGTCGTAGGCAAGTACTACGACGCCGCAATCATGGAAGCCAACAACCGTATGACCGAAGCGTGTACGCAGGTGTTTATGCTTGTGGGTCAGGGCTTCTCACTTGACTCGGTTCAAGAACAGACTCGAGTCGGTTGCAAGATGGCGTCTGTACCGACCTACACGGTGTCGCCGCAGTTCGCGAATGGGCCGCTTATGGTGCAGCCCTCGCCTAATCCCGCCGATTATTACGGTGCAGCAAACGCATTCATGTTCGCCGACAAATACCCGGCGGCGGTCAAGAAAGCGGCGACGATGTATGCGAATTATGCCGCAACAGTGGACTCAACCGAGAAGGCAGTCATTGCTTATAAGCAGGCTGGCTGGACATTCCTCAGTTGTGATCAGGTGTACAACATTGGCGGCGAGTCGAACTGGACACCGTTTCTGCAGCGTCTGAAAGATTGCGGTGCCGAGATCGTGTACTTCTCCGGTTCACCTAATCCAAATTTTCAGAATGTTCTCGATGCTGCAAAGGCAATTGGCTACAGCCCCATGTGGATGCTTGAAGCCAATTTTTATGACTCAAACTTTGCAAAGTGGAATATGTCTGGCAATGGCGACAACGTTTATGTGCGCATGAGCTATTTTCCGTTCGATCAGGCCGACAAGGTTCCTGCCGTTGCTAAGTACCTTGAAATCATGAAGGCCAATAACGCCACTACCGGTCTTCTGAGCGCGCAGGCTTCGGCGGCATTTTTGTTGTGGGCCCAAGGCGCGAAAGCCTGCGGCACGACCCTTACAAGTGACTGTGTGATTGAGACTCTGAAAAAGGTCAACAAATTTGATGCTGGTGGCTTGCAGTCCCCGACAAATCCCGGCGAAAATATTCCCGGTGATTGCGGTCTTGTCGTAAAACTGACAGGAACTGCCTATGCGCAGGTGCTGCCAACCACAATTGGTACTCAGTCCTGTGATCCGAAGTATCTGATCAAACTCACCGGGCCAGTAGTTGATCGGGCCAAACTTGATGCCAATCGTATTTCACAAGCGGGTAAATAACTGCTGACGCTTCGGCGTCTAGCAAGAACGATCAAGAGCGGCTGTCGGAAAACCGGCGGCCGCTCTTTGTTTTGGCAGCGGCAGCAATTCTGTGAGCGTTCGATCTTTTTCGAGGCGCAGTATCCGCTTAGGAGCGGAGAATAAGCAGGTATTGCCCACCGCCCGAATCAATTTGTGTGCTGAAGGCAAGATCGGGTGCGAGCCGACTGAGCCGATCAAGCAACCAGGTAGAGGCTTCGGTTGCATCTTGTTCCGAGGGGCAACGAGCAACGACTTCGCGCCCGCCTTTTCGGGCAAGCCGTTCGACGCTGCCAAAGATGGGAGCCGGATCGACAACAAAGAGATGATCGGGCCATGCCACAACAGGAGCAATAGCCCCTTTCTTGGTGTTGCAATCACGATGGGCAAGACGCTCGGCGCCAAAGACATCGGTGGCGCCTTTGCCCTTAGTTTTTGATTTCGTCGTCATAGAGTCGATGCTGGGGCCGCGTGAGTCATTCACCGACTTTTCTGGGTCTACGGGTTGGTCGCATAACCAGCAACGCCAGTTGTCGTGTTCGCCCACTTCATCAAGATTGGCCATGGGCGACTCAACTTCCGTTGCTAGCACTGGTGCCCCCGAGTGGACTCGAACCACCGCACATGGTTTAGGAAACCAATGCTCTATCCCCTGAGCTACGAGGGCGGGGATGGACCGGAACGTGGCGCGAAACTCGGCGCAACGGCCCGGAAGCCATGAGTGAAGGGTAGTTCGGGGGTTCTGGGCCGGTCGAAAGTTCAGTTAGATCTAACTGAAACGGAAACGGGTTTTGGGGCGCGGCGAAGCCACCCGATCCGAGGTTTCGGGTGGCTTTTGGTTTAGGTCTTGTCGGGTGGGCGCCAGTTCCCGAAGAACTCATCGATGGAGGCGCCGGTGCGGATCGAGTGAGCGATCAACGCTTTGATTGCAGTGATTGCCTGGTAGGCGTGCATGTTGAGTTGCTGGCGCTGTAGACCGACGGTTCGTGCACGACGGTTGATGAGATGTGACTTGAGGTGGTGGTGCATCGACTCGGAGTCTTCACGAAGGCCGAAGAGTCGGTGGAACTCGTCAGTATCCGGTGCGATTGGGCGAAGTGCTCGAGTTCGACGACGACCAATAGCGATCTCGTCTTCGGTTGAGTTGTGTCGGATTCGTGTGAGAGCTCCGCGAAGCCGTTTCGGTACTTCAGGCCGGTCAGGTATGCGCCATTTGCCGTAGACGCGGTAGCCGCTGCGCCGGTTGGGTTCACGATCGAGTTTCCGCATCTCGAGTTGAATGGCGATGTGTTCGCCTTCGAAGGTGACATAGATGAATGGTGCACCCCCGATGGCGTCGACGGGAATTGAATCTTTGGATCCGTCGGGGAGGACAAACGGTTGTGGGCCGAGATGGCGTTCTGCGGCTTTGCCGCCCTGAAGCAACGAAATCTTCGTGATCGGGAGCAGACCCATGTTGAGGATTGTGTCGGCGTGGCGGGCAGTGAACGCCATGTCATAAGAGGTGGCTTGCATACCAGGTATTCGCGGAAGCAGATCGCTGATCATTTCGGTGAAGACGGTGGCATCTGATGTTCCGCGGACTGGTTTGGGGCGAATGTCGAGGATGACTCGTTCGTTGGTGTGGCCGGTGCGGGCGCTGGGCTCAGTTGACAACTATGGTTTGGCTGCAGCATCCGCAGTCGACCAGGCACCGGTCCGGGCCGGACGTCCCACTATTCTTACGACGGCTGCATTGCGCAGTCTGATCGGTTGCTGGGTCTGCGGATCTCTGCTCGATCGGCTCCTAACTACTGATTGGATTTTCGTTTGTCGACTGATTCGCCTGCTCTCGCCGACCCGATAGCTGATGAGGACGCAACCGTGTTGAGCGCGCTGCGTTCGCCGAAGCGGTTACGGATCGAACTGTTCGCCGGCGTTGCCGTGGCGTTGGCGCTTATCCCTGAGGCGATTTCGTTCTCGATTCTGGCCGGTGTCGACCCTCAGGTCGGGCTGTTCGCGTCGTTCACGATGGCGGTGACGATCTCGATTGTCGGTGGTCGTCGAGCGATGATCTCGGCCGCCACCGGCGCTATCGCACTCGTGATCGCCCCGGTCGCAGAGGAGTACGGCCTCGACTATCTGATCGCGACGGTGCTGCTGGCCGGTGTGATGCAGGTGGTGATGAGTCTCGCTGGTGCCGCGAAACTGATGCGGTTCTTGCCGCGCAGTGTCATGGTCGGATTCGTCAACGCATTGGCGATCGTGATCTTCACCGCGCAACTGCCGGAGTTGATTGACGTTCCCGCCATCGTCTACCCGATGGTGGCGGTTGGTCTCGTGATCCTCGTGTTCCTGCCGAAGGTGTCGCGACTGGTACCGGCACCTCTTGTGGTCATCGTGCTGCTCACGATCGTGGCGGTGGTGATGGGGCTCGACATTCCCACCGTCGGCGACCAGGGGGAACTCCCGAGCAGTTTGCCG
>JBBEAV010000001.1:0-49261 GCA_040882655.1 Acidimicrobiales bacterium | reverse complement strand
CTTCCACCCACCCAGCATTGAGCGCTTCACGCCCCAAAGCGGCCCTAGACGGTTCGGCAACCGAGGAGCACATTGCCCCCGGTCCCAGCGATCTCAATCCCGTAAATGCAGACCCGCGCCGGGCCTGCAGCGAAAGGGAGGGAGAACGTGTAGCCGTATGCTGGGCCATAGGCGGGAAATACACCAGCCACATCGGGTCTGCTGCCATTGGCTGTCAGGGCATAGCCAACGCCATCCACATAGACATGCACGGGGATCGACGCGGCGGTATCAGGGTCGATGACCCAGCCGGAGCCCGTCACCGAGTTGCCTGATCGGGCAAGAGTGTCGATCACGCCGAATGGCGAACCCGTCGGCACCATGGTCGTTCGACAACCAAGTAGCGAATGCGCGCCGAGACCCACATTGATGCCGTATGCGCAAACAGTGACTGCGCCACCAGGCGCTGGCAGATCAGCGACGAATCCATGTGCCGGCCCGTAGGCAGGAAGACCGCCACCGATGTCGGGCCGATTCGCATTTGCGGTGACCGCATAGCCAGCGCCATTAACGTAAATGTGAGTCGTGACCGCAGACGCAATGTCAGGATCCACAACCCAGCCTGAGACGCTCACTCCGCCAAGACGAGGGGCCACAACGTCAAGGGCCCCGAAGGGAGAGCCACCAGGAGAGGTGACAACCCGACAGCCGAGTGCTCCGAGGGGCAACGTACCAGTCGTCAGACATACGACGTGCCGTCCACCAGTTACTTCAATTGATCCGCTGAAACCGGTGTTCAGTTCAACCCCGGCGATACCTGCCTGGACATCTGGGCGGCTCACGGTGCGAGCCATGCGGGACTGAACAACGCCATTCACCGAAATGATTGCGGCGCTCGATGGGTCACCGGGAATCACCGACCAACCCGAGACATCGATTGCGCCTGGACGAACAACGACGCTGTCGATAATTCCGCGAGGCGTTGACGTCACCACAACATCGCGGCAACCGAGTTGCGGATTACCGAGAGTTCCGCCAACGTCAATAGCAAAAGCACAAACACGTTGAGATCCAACAGCAGATGGCAACGTGATATCAAAGCCCGTATTTCCCGGAGCCCCTGGGTAGACAGCAGCTACATCGGCTCGACCACTACCGGTCGTTGCCGCGTTCCCTACTGCTCCGATATACACATGAATCGGTACAACACCAGTTGTGTCCCTATCCCATGCCCACCCGGTTACACGAAGCGAGCCGGTAGACCCTTGGGTCACCGTCGCTGAATCGAGTACACCAATCGGTGGAATCGGCCCGCATTCCCCGCGATTCATCGTCGTATCGCAAAGCGCCGCCTGCTGCTCCCATACCAAAGTTGTGCGCGCATTCTTCGTTACTGGCCGAGAAGCTGTGATTCCAATTGCAAAACCGGTATCAGCTTTCACCCAATAGCGGTATTCACGACCGTTCGCACGGACAACATAAAACGGTTTCGGAAGCGGGGTGACTCCGTCAGTGCGCGTAGGGTCATAGGAGCCGCTCTTCCAACCTGAAGATCCCTTAGAGTTGGCGGGATTGACGTACCAACATGTAACCCCGGTGCCGATTCCAACAATATTGCACGTGCGTTGCTGCATACCACCGAAACGATCGACACCAAAATCTTGTGACGCATTGACACTGCCATTAGTCAGGAGTTGTTGGTAGCGAGACTCACACGGAAAGCCGGCTCTAAAACCGCAGCCGAACCATGGCCCCCACGAGTAGAGACGACGAGCTGCACTTTCGAGTTTGGATTGTGGAGCACTGCACCACCGGTAGGCAATCACCGAAGCAGCCGCCCTTGCGGCGGTTACCGTGTCGATTGCATCTGCGGCGGTCAGATCCCAAGGCCCTGCAGAATCAAATTGCCATAGACCCACCCCAGGGCTGAAAAATGCTCCAACATATGGACCATTTGTATCTCCAAAAGGGAAGAGGTTTTTATTTTCCGGCCGTACCGAAATGTTGTCCCATCGAGAGAGGGCCATCGGAGATGGTACCGGACCACCCGCCTCAAAATAGGTCGGAGTCATCATCATGGCGGCCAACTCGGTGGCGCCAAGTCCACAACTTGAATAAGGCCCGGAATGGGTTGTCTCGTGCGCTGCATCAAAAATCGCATCGGTGGGGCCCTTCCCAAACGAATGCCCAGAGCTCGACGGATTTAACAGTTCTGGCATCGGACAACCCGTAGCGAGAAATGCAACGAGGAGGAGCCCTAGAGAGAGAGCTGGGATTCGAAAAAAGGAACGACGATTGGCGCCGCCTTTAGGCGGTGAAGCCTCATCTAGAACTGTGGAGGAATCGAGAGACACAAGGAACACCCCATAGTGACCGCGTAGAACCGAGCCTCCGCCCTCTGAAACCTTAGCAGCCTGCCCTAGAAATCAAGCGGCAGTCGGAATTTGTCCTACTGCAATATTCTCGTTGTAGCGAAAAATCTGGCCCACCACTGGGGGAAACGGAAAAGAGCGAGTGCGGATGTCAACGGCCCCTACCGAAGTAAGTTCCGTGTGCAGTGCTTCGCGACTCAGGTATCGGACATGGGTGCTATCAGATCGTTGACCGGCAGGCTGGGGCGTAATAACAACCACTGTCCCACCCGGTCGAACGAGTGGCAGATAACGGTGGAAAATTTCCGTTGATTGCTCTGGTGCCGTGTGCTCGAGTACGTGCGACAACAGCAGCGAATCAAAAGGCCCGTGATCAATAGAATCGAATTCAGCGGGGGTGAAGGCTACAAATCCGCGTTTACGACAGACCTCAACTGAAGTGGGATTGTGATCCACCCCCACGCCAATCCCATCGTTGAAGGCCAAGCAGCGACCAATCCCACAACCGACATCGAGCATTCGGCCAAGGTTCAATCGACGAATATGCAATCGATAAGGGTCGGGTACGAATCGTTTCCAACCCCGGCCCGCAATCTGCTGAAGACGATCGGTGTACCACTCTCCTGAGGTGTCCTCGCTGCCTCGCTTGCGCTCCCAATCGCCAGTGTTATCCATGAAAGCTCAAATCTCAATCGGCTCTGACTCAATAGCTTCGACCAGACCGCCGATTCCAAGATCAATCATCTGGGCCCGGCGTCGATAGACAGCCACAAACATCATGATCGTTGCGGCAATCGCGCCAGCGAGGAAACCAAGATCAACACGCAGTTCAAGATCGGACAGCGAGGCCATAACTGCAACTGTCACGAGCACGCCGACACCCCAGGAAACAGCGGTCATTCGATGACCACCCAGCGCCATCAGTGCTTGGGCCATCGTGAGAGCAATGATGAACACACCGCTACCAGCTGCAAGAAGGCTTAAGCCGCCGGCATTCATAGTGAAATCATTGAACAAAATTTTGCCGACAAAGGGCCCGAACAAAAGCGCCCCCACCACGCCTAATAACGCAACCGCAATCACGAGCACCAAAAGTTTCTGTAAACCAGATTTAAATTCGTCGTGTTTGCCCTGCCCCGCTAAGCCCGCAAGCCTCGGTAACAAGGTGCCCTGCACCGCTTGGAATGCCAGAACTGGGATGCGGGCAATAAAGAATGCCGAGGCAAAGCCCGCAACAATTACTTCGTCAGCTTCTCCACCCAGCAGATTCACGCCGAGCAACGGCGAATACGACAACAACTGCATTGACACCGAACCCGCCAAGAGCCAGCCAATGTTGGCCGAGAGTTCGCGCATCGGAGCATCGGGGCCAGGTTCAAGAATCTTGCGCTGACTGCGCATGGCAATCGGTAGGGCAACGAGCGGCGATAAACCAATGCACAATGCAAAAAGGCCAGCCGAAGTCACTCCGGATGCAGCAAGGGCAATGGCCATGGTGAGACGAATAACACCATCGATGGCGAGAACCTCGCCGTAGGGCCGAAACCGTCCCGTGCCGGCCAAAACTCCTTTTGTGAGATGCAGCAAAAAGAAAGACAGCAAACTCACGCAGAGGGCAACAGTGAAGAGTTGATCGCTGTCGTAAATTTCGGCGCCGAGAAGTGGCGCTCCAGCAATGGCCGCAACAATGAGGACAGCGGTAATGACAGCGCCGAATCGAAAGGCCTTGACAACGAGTGGCCGACTTCCTTGGCCTATTGCTATGCGATGAGCAATGGCGCGGCCCACTTCTTGTTCAATAGGAAGAAAGAAGCCAGGGCCGACAACAAAAATAACCGCCCAAAACGCCGAAAATGCCGCTTTGGCCCCAGTATCGAGCGAGTTCAGCGTGACAATGACGAAGATGTAGCCCGTCAGAGCCGAAAGCGCGATGCCGATGCCCAAAGACCCAGTGCCAACTGGTACCGCATCTTTTACTTTTGCAGCACCGGCAGCGAACTTTGCTCTCATGACCACCATGATTCCACGAGAAACCTGTGCAGGCGACGACCCTCGCCCATTATCGGCCTCAACGTTGGTGGTGCGGGGTGCAGTACTGATCGTATTCGGCGATGACGATTTCCTCGGGCTCGATTGAGCACGCCGGGCACTTGGGATCGCGCCTGATCTTGTAGGTCATAAACGACTGCTCGAGGCTGTCATAGGCCATGAGTCGGCCCGAAAGTGAGTCCCCAAGACCCAGCAGCAACTTGATGGCCTCGATGGCCTGAATGGAACCGACAATGCCCGGTAGCACCCCGAGCACTCCGGCCTCGGCGCAAGAAGGAGCGAGTTCCGGGGGCGGCGGTTCGGGCAAGAAGCATCGGTAGCAGGGGCCATCGTGAGGAAGGAAGACCGTCATCTGTCCTTCGAATCGGAAAATTGATCCGTGTACAACCGGCGTACCGGTTTTGAGCGACGCGTCATTGAGAAGGTAACGACTGGGGAAATTGTCGGCGCCGTCAACTACAAGGTCGTACTGCGAAAGCAGTTCAACAACATTCGAGGCATCAAGTCGCATGTCGTGGGTAACAACGTTGACTTCGGGGTTCAGAAGTTTCAGCGTTTTAGCGGCGGAATCAACCTTGCGCATGCCGACGCGCTCGATGTTGTGAATGATCTGGCGCTGAAGGTTTGATTCATCGACAACGTCCATGTCGATGATGCCAATAGTTCCGACACCGGCGGCCGCAAGGTACAGCGCCGAAGGGGAACCAAGACCGCCGGCACCAAGCAGCAGCACCTTTGAATCAAGCAGTTTCAGTTGGCCCTCTTCGCCGACCTCGGGAAGAAGAAGATGACGCTGATAGCGATTGCGTTGTTCGGCCGAAAGAGTGCGCGGTGCGGACCAATCACGTCCTTGGTCTTTCCAGGCGTTGAATCCGCCATTCATAGAAAGCACATCGGTGTAGCCCAAATCGCCAAGAGTCTTGGCGGCGAAAGCAGAGCGGATACCGCCGGCACAAAACACCACGATCTTGGAATCGCGATCAGGAATGCGGCTTTCTACCTGCGCCTCGAGGTGACCGCGGGGGATGTACACCGCATCAGGGATGGCGCCCTGTTCGAACTCATCGGGCTCGCGAACATCAAGAAACACCGTGGTGGGCTGGGCCCGCAACGTGGCGGCCTCGGCCGGTTCGATCTCGATGATCTGACTTTTGGTTTGCGACAGAAGGTCTCTGAAGGTCGCCATGATCTGCCTCTGGTGCTCGGGGGACTGAACGAAAGACTCGCTCGCAGGTGAAACCCTACCTAGTAGGTCGGCTTTCCGCCACCCTTGGCGAGCCCTAGGCCAAGATCGCCGGCAACACCAGCGAGGCCGAGCCCCGCACCACCGCAGAGGCCTGAGCGTCAAATGGGGTGGCCTCAGCATTCACGATGACCACCTGCCGGCCTGATTCGAGGGCGATCTGCACCATTGCCGCGATCGGGTACACGGTGAGGCTCGTGCCGATGGCCAGCAACACATCGGCTTCCGAGGCAGCGACCTCCGCCCGCACCAAATCGCTAGGCACTAGCGATTGGCCGAACATAATCGTGGCCGATTTTACAATTCCACCGCATAACAAACACGGTGGGTCTTGCTCCCCCGCCCGTACACGATCGAGGGCCTCGGTCATTGGGCCTCTTCCACCGCAATCGACACATTCCCAGCGATGCACGGTGCCGTGTACTTCGACCACCTTTCCTGGCGAACTTCCGGCAAGGACATGTAACCCGTCGATGTTTTGTGTCACCAAGGTGTGTAACTTCCCCGATTGCTCGAGGGCGACCAACGCACGGTGACCATCGTTGGGTACTGCAGTGAACATGTCGGACTCAACACGGATCTGCCACGCGTCGCGCCGCACCTGCGGATCGGCCAAATAGTGGTGAATCGTCGAACGCTTTTCTGCCCCTGGGTTGCGAGTCCAAACGCCATTTGGTCCGCGGAAATCGGGAATCCCCGAATCAGTGCTGATGCCCGCCCCCGTCAGCACTGCTACCGAGGCTGCTTGTCCGAGCACAGTCCCGGCGATTTCGATTGAACGGGCCTCGCTCGGCGAACGTGAAGCGTCTTCCACATGCTCATTGTGGCTCAATTCTGAAGGCCAACTGAGAGCCGAGGGGAGAAAACGGACTGGAGTAGCCTGAACTGTTGATGCGAGATAGGGCCGACAATCACAACAAAGTGCTCGTCATCATTCCCGCGTTCAATGAGCACGAGACCTTGCCCTCGACCCTGGCTGAGTTACGCCAAACTGTCCCCCAGTTTGACGTCGTCGTTGTCGACGATGGTTCAAGAGACGATACTGCCGACCTGGCCGAGGCCAATGGCGCACTTTGTCTTCGACTTCCTTTCAACCTCGGCATTGGTGGGGCGCTGCGAACCGGTTTTCGGTTTGCGGTTGAACGGGGCTACGGGCGAGCCATTCAGTTTGACGCCGACGGCCAACACGATGCTTCGCAAATTGCGGCGATTCTTGCACCCCTCGATGACGGGGCCGATATGGTCGTCGGCTCTCGCTTCGCCGGTGTTGGCGATTACCACGTAGGCCGAAGCCGAGGCGTGGCCATGGGCATCTTGCGCTGGTCAATTCACCGTTTGGCCGGACAAAAATTCACCGATACCTCCTCGGGCTTTCGTGCCTTCGATGCCGACATGCTCAAAATGTTTGCCACCGACTATCCCATTGAGTACATGGACTCAGCAGAGGCGCTGGTGATTGCCTGCCGAGCCGGATTCGATGTTCGCGAAGTGCCGGTCACGATGCGTGAACGGGCCGGCGGTCAGGCATCAAACCGAAGCTTCCGCCTCGTGTACCACTACTTGCGGGTGTTGGTGTCACTGGCAAATACCCCGCGCCGTTCACGCACCCCGGAGGCCGATCGCGCATGAGTCTTCGCGCCCACATCTCTCTGGCCATTCTTGTGGCGCTCGCCATCATTGGCATCATCGTGCTTGTTCGCAAACGACACTTAAAAGCAAAGTATTCGTTGTTATGGCTAAGCCTTGGCGCAGTCATGGTCGTGATTGCTGCCGTTCCTGGCCTACTTGACTGGACTGCCGACCAACTCGGCATTTACTACCAGCCCACGTTGCTGATTTTGCTTGGGCTCGCTCTCTTGCTGTTGATCGTTGTGCACTTTTCTTATGAGCTCACTCGCTCGGAAAACCGCACCCGTGAACTTGCCGAACAACTCACTCTGCTGCGGCTTCGAGTGACGGAGTTAGAACAAGTAACTGATGCCAGCGAGGAAGACCCCGAGGGTGATACAGAACGGTCCATCTGACCCGTTGACCTAATGCAGATTGAAGACGAAAGTCACCGAAAGATCACGAAAAGTCGTGATGGGTAACGACGTCTTCAGGAGGGGTAGTGACAGTCACGAGCGAATCCGAGCACCCAATGCCGGTGTATGCCGTCGAAACATGGTCTGACCCAGTTATTGATCTGCTCGGCCATGACCCACGATCGGCCTATGTCGAAAAGTTTTGGCTTCCGATCCTGGGGCCTTCATCGGTGTGGCTGCTGCGTCGGCTGGCCGATGGCCTCGACCGCAACCCCAACGGGTTCGACCTTGACCTAGTCGATACCGCACAATCGCTTGGCGTTGGCATGAGCGGCGGTCGCAATGCGCCGCTGCTGCGAACCTTCGAGCGCTGTTGCCGATTTGGTGCGGCGCGAATGGCCGGCCCATCAATCATTTCCGTTCGCCGCCGCCTCGCCCCCCTCACCCGATCGCAGACGGAACGATTGCCTGCATCGTTACGCTCCGAACATGAGCAGTGGCTCAGCCACCCTCGTGTTTCTCCAACCTTCAAACAAATGCAAACCAGAGCACGTTCACTGGCCCTCTCAATGGTGCAAATTGGCGAAGATGCCATCAGTGTCGAACGACAGTTACATCGATGGAGATTTCACCCCGCTATTGCCCACGATGCGCTGCGCTGGGCGCTTGCTCATCCGGCTTTAAGCACTGCAACTTCAGGGGTGGTATGCGCCAGCGCCCCGGGTGTTCAACCCAAAGTCATGAACGACGACGCGGCGTGAACGTGCGAGCAAGTTCGAGCAATGTGCGCACTCCGTAACCGGTGCCGCCCTTTGCGGTCTCGCCATCATCAGCTGCTGACCACGCCGTGCCGGCAATATCAATATGAGCCCATGGAATACCGTCGCCAACGAATTCCTGCAGGAATAGCCCCGCAGTGATTGTTCCGCCGCCACGGGATTTTGAAATATTGCGAAGGTCGGCAACATCAGACTCGATGAAAGCCCGGTAGTCGGCGGGAAGAGGAAGCGCCCACATGCGTTCACCAGCCGACTCGGCTGCAGCTCCAACCTCACCGAGCCAGGTGACGTTATTGGACATCACTGCTGCGATTCGACCGCCAAGAGCAACCTCTACTGCACCGGTCAACGTCGCGAGATCAACAATTGCATCGGGTGCATCCTCGGTGGCCAACGACAACGCGTCAGCCAACACAAGACGACCCTCAGCATCGGTATTTAGAACTTCAACGGTGGTGCCATTGCGAATGGTGAGCACATCGCCTGGCCGCGTGGCATCGCCGTTGACCATGTTGTCGGTCATGGGCATGTAGCCGACCACCTGACATTTCGGCGCGACAGCGCGAATGGCGGCGAAGCACCCAAGCACCGCCGCCGCCCCGCCCATATCCATCTTCATGGTCATCATGCCTTCGCCGGTCTTTAAAGAAAGACCGCCCGAATCAAACGTGATGCCCTTACCCACAAGCGCAAGCGTGCCCTTCGGCGAACGAGGGGTATAGGTGATCTTTACAAACCGCGGTTCATTAGTTGAGCCCCGATTGACTCCAAGTAGGCCGCCAAGTTTTTGACGGCGAATTTGCGCGAGGTTGAGGACTTCGATTTTGAGACGTTCACGACGAGCAAGATTCTGTGCTTCTTCTGCCAGTGCCGCCGGCGTGAGATCGCCGCCAGGGCGGTTTACGAGATCTCGAGCAAAGTTTTGTGCTTCACCAATTTTGAGGCCTTGTGCAAAAGCATCGGTTGCGGCTTTGCCGCTAACACCCACAACAGTGACGGCAGCGAGTACCACCGGCTTGGGGTCGGACCGATACTCAGTGAAGCGATAAGAACCAAGCACAATGCCTTCGGCTACGCAGCGAATTGCTGCAGAGCGCGCGGTCGGTGTGGCCTTGGCCATAAGTTCAAGTACGTCAACGGAGACTCGCTTCGAACGAGAACCGGCGCGAACCGCTTGGGCACCGAGGCGACGAAGGCGATTGCCATCAACCTCTTTCGAGGGACCAGCGCCGAGAACGATTGTTGAGCGGCCAGTGACGTCGGCGACGAAGGCGACCTGATCGACAGCGCCGGAGAAGCCCTGCGCTTTCAACGCCGCAACCGGGAGGCCACGAGCCTTCAACGCACGATCGCTGCAGGCTTCAGAAGCAAGAGCGATGACGATTGAGTCCACAGCAGCCGGCGTGGAACGAGCAGGAGAAATCTTCAACGACACGATGACCTCAGTCTAAAAAGTGTGAGTACCGCGAATGAATCAGGGTTGAACCGACCGGGTGGGCAACGAGGTGCCCTCCTGCCAGCGAGCCAAAGTCCAGAGCAGATCGGAAAGCCGATTGAGATACGGCACCACGGCGCTGCCGGGAGCGGCTGCGGCAAGACTGTCACGCTCGGACCGGCGGGCAACAGTGCGGGCAACGTCGAGTAACGCCCCGATGCGGTTTTGGCCCGGCACCACAAATTCGGTGGGTGGATCGAACTTTGCACTTGTTGCATCGATCAGATCTTCAAGGTGGGTGATCATGTCTTCGGTGACAAGGGTTGCTCCGGCGGTAAGTTTGTCGCGGCTTCCCTGATCGGTGGCCAGTTCGCCCATGAGCACCCAGAGGTCTCGTTCGAGGTGAACAAGGATGTCTCCCAGTTCAGCATCGGCTTCTGCCCGTGCCAGACCAATGAATGACTGCAACTCATCGACGGTTCCGTAGGCAGTGGGGGCCGCTGAATCTTTCGAAACACGTCCGCCGTACAGCAGGCCGGTCGTGCCGTCGTCACCTTTGCGTGTATAGATTTTCACAGCCTTGATCTTAGGGGCCAAGTGGCAAAAGTCCCGTATCAACGTTGGAATCCGATAGCGCTCTGCTATTGTTACGAAGTCGTAGCTGACCTGATGGGTAGGGCATGATGCCCCGGCTTGCGGCGAAATCACACTCGATTTTCGCCCCGCGCCCACTTCATCATCAGGAGATTCATGATGAGCACCTTTCTCGAAGCCATCCACGAACGTGTTGTCATCTTTGACGGCGGTATGGGCACGTGCATCCAAACCAGTGGCGTCACCGCCGAGGACTTCGGCGGACCTGACCTTGAAGGCTGCAACGAACTTTTAGTTGTAACCCGACCTGATGTCATTGCCGACGTACATGCCCGCTACTTGGAAGTTGGTTGCGATGTCATTGAAACCAACACCTTTGGGGCATTTGCTATCCCCTTAGGTGAATATGACATTGCCGAGCGGGTGTATGAACTGAATCTGGCTGCTGCTCAACTCGCTTGCGGTGTAGCCAAAGATTTTTCGACTCCAGATCGGCCCCGCTGGGTTGCCGGATCAATTGGACCGGGCACCCGATTCCCCTCACTCGGCCAAATTCGCTATGCCGAACTGCGCGATGACTACGAGGCCCAAGCCCGGGCCCTCATTGAAGGTGGCGTCGACCTTCTCATCATTGAAACCATGTTCGACCTTCTCACGGTGAAGGCGGCCATGAACGGGGCCCGCCGCGCCATGCGAGCCGAGGGACGCGAACTTCCTCTTCAGGTGCAGGTCACCATGGAACTCACAGGCCGCATGCTGCCGGGTACCGAAATCGCAGCGGCGCTAGCCGCCATCGACCCCCTTCACCCCGATGTCATTGGCATCAACTGTGCAACCGGGCCAGTAGAAATGGGCGAGCACCTCCGTCACCTCGCTGCTCATGCCCGTATGCCCATTTCATGCATTCCCAATGCCGGCTTGCCTAGCGTTGTCGATGGCCAAATGCATTACGACCTCTCCCCCGAGGGATTAGCCGACTACCACGAGCGATTCGTAACCGAACTCGGCATCAACGTTATTGGTGGATGTTGCGGAACGACCCCGGAACACATGGCCGCTGTTGTCGAACGATGCCGCGACCTCACCCCAGCAAAACGCGCACCGATGCACGAGGCTGGGGCTACCTCGATCTATTCACTCGTGCCATTTGAACAAGACACGTCATTCATGATTATCGGCGAACGCACCAATGCCAACGGTTCGAAGAAGTTCCGTGATGCCTTGCTTGATGCTGATCTTGACACTTGCGTGCAGATGGCCAAAGACCAGGTGCGTGAAGGGGCTCACGTTCTTGACGTATGTGTTGACTATGTCGGCCGTGACGGCGCGAACGATATGGACGAGCTCGCCAAACTTCTCGCAACTCAGTCGAGTGTTCCGTTGGTGCTTGACTCCACTGAACCTGAGGTACTGGAAGCGGGCCTTTCTTGGCTCGGTGGCCGAGCAATTCTCAACTCTGCCAACCTTGAAGACAGCGATACCGAAGGCAGCCGGCTCGACCGAGTCATGAAACTGGCCGCCGAATACGGTGCTGCGGTTATTTGCCTCCTTATTGACGAAGAAGGCCAGGCACGCGACATCGAATGGAAGATGCGCATCGCTCACCGCATTCACGACCTTGCCGTGAATCGCTACGGTCTCGAACCGAGCGACTTGATCTTTGATGCGCTCACCTTCCCCCTTTCAACTGGCGATGATGATCTGCGCGGCGATGCGATCGCCACCATCGAAGCGATTCGCCGAATTAAGACCGAACTTCCCGGGGTCTTCACGACCTTGGGTGTTTCTAATGTTTCCTTTGGCCTCAAGCCCGCCGCCCGCCACGTACTCAATTCGGTGTTTCTTGCTGAGTGTGTGAAAGCAGGTATGGATTCCGCCATCGTGCACGCCGCACGTATCATGCCGCTCAACAAAATCCCCGATGAACAGCGCGAAGTGTGTCTTGACCTCATCTATGACCGCCGCAGTGAAGGGTATGACCCGCTCACGAAGTTGCTCGACATTTTCTCTGATGTTCAAGCAACAGAGGTGGTTCGTGAAGACCGAAGTGACTGGACAATTGAGAAGATTCTTAGCCAGCGAATCATCGACGGCGAACGCGAAGATCTTGAGACTGATCTTGATCGGGCCCGCGCAGATGGCCTCGAACCGCTTTTCATCATCAACGATGTTCTTCTCGCCGGCATGAAAGTTGTCGGCGAACTTTTCGCATCCGGCGAAATGCAACTTCCGTTTGTTCTGCAATCAGCCGAAACCATGAAGACCGCCGTTGCCCACCTTGAACAGTTCATGGAAAAAACCGACGATGGCGGCAAGGGCCGAATCGTGCTGGCCACGGTGAAAGGCGATGTTCATGACATCGGCAAGAACCTTGTCGATATCATTCTGACCAACAATGGCTATGAAGTCATCAACTTGGGTATCAAGATTTCGATTGCCCAAATGATTGAAAAGGCTGTTGAAGTCAACGCCGATGCCATCGGCATGAGTGGCCTTCTTGTGAAGTCCACGCTTATCATGCGCGAGAACCTTGAAGAATTGAACTCTCGCAATCTCTCCAACATTCCGGTGATGCTCGGTGGTGCGGCGCTTACTCGCAGTTACGTAGAGCGCGATCTTCGTGGGGTGTACGAGGGTCGATTGTTTTACGGCAAGGACGCTTTCGAAGGCTTACGGGTTATGGACAGGCTCGGCGAGATCAAACGGGGCGATGTACCCGACGATGCCGACTGGGGTCGCGTACCCAGCGAAAGCATCGTGCCCGCCCGTTCCGGCACTAAAGCGGTTACCGCCGCTGCCGACCTTCCGCTTCGCTCGCCTGATGTTGCCATCGATAACCAACTCTTCGTTCCTCCATTTCTTGGTACCAAGGTGGTGAAGGGAATCGCCATTGACGACATTGCCGCCTACATCAACGAAACCGCATTGTTTAGAAATCAATGGCAGTTCCGCCCCGAAACAACTGATGGCGTTACTGAAACCGACGAGGAATTCAAGAATCGAATTCGCCCCACGCTTCGCTCCCAGTTGGCCGAAGCAAAAGAGGCCGACATGCTCCTGCCCCAACTTGTCTACGGTTACTTCGCAGTGAACAGCGAAGGCGATGATCTTGTGATCTGGACCGACGCCACTCGCACAGCCGAACTCACACGATTCCACTATCCGCGCCAGCAGGCTGCGCCATTCATGTGCATCGCCGATTTTTTTCGATCAATCGATTCAGGCGAAATCGACTACGCGGCCTTCCACATCGTGACTATGGGTCAGCGCGTTAGCGATGTTGCAGCCAAACTTTTCGAAGAGAACCGCTACCAGGAGTACCTGCTGGTTCATGGTCTTGGGGTTGAGATGGCCGAGGCCCTTGCCGAGTACTGGCACCGGCGGATGCGTGAGGAATGGGGCTTTGCCGAAGACGACGGCCCTTCGCTCGCTGGTTTATTCCGTCAGCAATACCGCGGCGGTCGCTACTCGTGGGGTTATCCGGCCTGTCCTGACCTCGAAGACAATGAGCGGGTGGCCGAGATTCTTGATGCCGGCCGCATTGGCATCGAAGTCAACGAAGAAACCGGCTTTCAGTACCAGCCGGAACAAACCACTTCAGCGCTGATCTGCCACCACCCACAATCCAAATACTTTGTCGCCCGCTAATTAACCAATATTGGAGAGCAACGCTCTTGCCACCAAATCCACGCCGAATGCGGTGAGGATTGCCAAATACAGCAATCCGGTGGCCGCCATGACTGCTGAATACGAGCGCTCCTTCAACGCAAGTCGGGTTGTGATGATCAAGCCGATGGTCGTAACCGTGCACATGACCCAAAACCACGTGAGCAGGCCGTTGTAGCCATCATCAATAGTTCCGTTGATGGCCGACACCATTCCGGTGGGCACCAACAGCAAGACAACTTCGGGAAGCCATAACCAACCCGTCCAGTAGACAAGTTCAAGTAGCGCGCCACGAGCGAGACCGGGCTGCACGAGGTACCAGTGCCCCAACAACATGGCGTCGGTCACTGCTCCAAGGAACAATGCGCCCACCACAAATCGTGAAACTGCCAGCCAGGTCGGTCCGCCGGCGTCGAGGCCGGCGGCAATGACCCCAACGAACCCAATGATCGGCGCAATCAAATCGAGACGGGGATCGAATTCGCGAGCGCCATCAACTTTTTCGGCAGCTCCTCGGTCGATGCCCGTCATGGCCGCAACCCGATCAGAACGAGCCTCGGCAAGTGCTAGTTGGCCCGAGACACCCGCCTTGCGCCGAATCACCGAAGAGGCAAGGGCGTAACCCGAGGCGAGCACAACACCAACAGAAGCACAGTCGCGCACCAGCAGCGGCTCAATAACGAACAGGCCGATGTAGGCCGCTCCACCGGCCATCAGCAGATAGGTGCCCCGCATGAGCCAGCCGTAACCCAATGAGACCTCACGGCGGCGGGTGGTGACCCATAAGAACAAAAGACCACCCGCTGCCCATTGCAGGAACATTGAGGCAGCATCGAAATCAATCATCTTGTGTCACTTTGTCATGCTTCGACAGAGACCAATGACCGATCGGCATTGGTCAGAGACTCTGAACTGGTTTCGGTCACCACCACAATGTCTTCAAGGCGGAAACCAAACTCGCCCGGCAAATAGATACCCGGCTCGACGGAATAGGCGTTACCAACTTCGAGGGGCCGAGTATTTCCGAGAACGATGTAGGGATCTTCGTGTTCCTCGACACCGATGCCGTGACCGGTTCGGTGCATGAACCATTCGCCGTATCCGGCGGCGTCGATAACAGCGCGAGTTTTGGCATCAACCCTTTCGGCTGGGACTCCGGGGCCACCGGCGCCTACGCCAACGGCCTCAGCCTCATGCAATACCGAGTAGACCTCGCGCATTTTTGGCGAAAGCTCACCCGTTACCACGCAACGGGTGATATCAGAGCAGTAGCCGATACCAAACTCGTCGGCCATGGTTCCACCGAAATCACATAACACGGCTTCGTTGGGGCCGATCACTCGGGAACTCGGTTCATGGTGCGGACTGGCTGCATTCTCACCCGCAGCAACGATGGCGAAATTCACACGATGATGGCCTTCGTCAAGAATGCGACGACCGATCGCTGCCGACACCTGCGCTTCGGTGCGACCAATGAGCGCAATGTCTCCATTTTGAAGTTCTGCTGCGATTCGGTCGACGGCGGCTGCCGCTCTAGCCAACGCCGCAATCTCAGCTGCGTCTTTCACTGCGCGCAACGGCCCAATGACTGTGCCCGCATTGGTGAAGGCCAAGTCGGGGCGGGCTCGCTGAAGTTCAACAAGGAACCGGGCCCAAGTGCGTTCGCCAATAACGGCACTCGATGCCGCACCTATGAGAGTTGCAACAATGTCGATCGGATCATCGGTTTCACCCCAAGGGCGAATCGAAAAGAGTTCGTCACGGGGCACGACCCTAGGCATTTCAAGAGCCGGGACAACCAGAGTGGCCTCGCTATCGACGGGAACTACCAACATGGTGAGCCGTTCGAGCGGCATTGCTTCGTAGCCCGTCAGCCATGGAAGATCGGGGCCGACCGAAAGCAAACACACGTCGATGTTTTGCTCGACCATTGCGACTCGTACTCGATCAAGACGATTGCTCAACACGTTCTGAGGCTACCGGTCAACCGATTGAGACAGGCGTGCCTGAAACCGCCGCGGCCTGCTTTGCGTGAAAACTGGACCGAGTCAATGGGCTCGACTCGACATGGGAGATGCCCAATTTTTGACCAATCCGGGCATAGGACTCGAATTGTTCGGGCGTCACCCAACGGTCGACGGGCAAATGCGTTGATGTCGGGCGCAAGTACTGCCCAATGGTGACGATTGAAACGCCAATGCCCGCAAGATCAGCCAGCACCGAGGCGATTTCCTCATCGGTCTCACCCATGCCGACCACGAGCCCTGACTTTGTGAGAAGTCCTGCTCGTTTAGCCCGGGCAAGCACAGCCAGAGAACGCGCATAACCAGCCGATGGTCGTACGGCACGTTGCAACCGCGGCACAGTTTCCATGTTGTGATTCAACACATCGGGCCGACTCTCGAAAATGAGGTCAAGGGCTGCGCCTTGACCCCGACAATCAGAAATCAGCACCTCTACCTGAGCACCGGGGTTGCGCTCACGTATGGCTCGGACAGTTGCGGCCATTGCCCCAGCACCTTCATCGGGAAGGTCGTCGCGGGCGACTGTCGTGACCACGGCAAAATCAAGCCCCATCTGAGCAACAGCTTCAGCAACACGCGCTGGTTCGCCGGGGTCGAGCGGTTGTGGCAGGCGCGTGTCAATCAAGCAGAATCCGCATTTACGGGTGCAACGCTCGCCGTTGATCATGAACGTTGCCGTTCCGTCTGACCAGCATTCGGAAAGATTGGGACATCCCGCTTCTTCACAAACAGTGACAAGTTGAAGATCGCGCAACGTTTTTTTTAGTTCGAGAGGACGACCACCGATTTTGAGTTGGGCCCTCATCCATTCAGGTTTTCGTTCGGTGACATCGATACCACCGGCAACACCGGCTTCGGCGAGACGACCAGTGAGACGTAGCGAGGGGCCGGCTCGATGGTCGGCGCCGGATTTGACCGGTGCACCCGCACCTTCTCCCCGACTGAAGGGAGAAAGATCTTCATCACCGCTACTTGTTCGGCGAACGATGTCGGCTCGATCGACACTTCTGCTCGACGCCCACAGCGCCGTTGCCCGGGCCACGACAGCGTCGACAACTTGTGCCATTGATGCCCCGATGCCCTCTTGTTTCAGCGAGGTCACCGACTTGTCGGTGATGCCACAGGGAACGATATGAGTGAACATCGACATATCGGGGTCGACATTGATGGCGAAACCGTGCATAGAACGGCCGCGGGTCAAACGGACGCCGATGGCGGCAATTTTACGAGGGTTCGACGACTCTGGATCGACCCATACGCCGGGGTACTGCTCGAGGCGACCAACGCTGGTTAGCCCAAGATCATTGAGCGCCCCAATAACAAGGTCTTCAACTGAACGCACGTAGGCAACGGTGTCGGCCATTCCCCCACCGCGTTTGCCGGGCACTGAAAGTATTGGGTAGCCAACCAGCTGACCAGGACCGTGATAGGTGACATCGCCCCCGCGGTCGGTACGCACGCACTCGGCACCAACCGATGCCGGTTCCACGAGGACATTCGATGGGTCGGCGTTTGCCCCCATCGTGTACACGTGCGGATGTTCAAGTAATAACAACCAGTCATCGCGGCCGTAGTCGAACAGCGCGTGTTGAAGTTCAGAGGCTTCGACGTAAGGGACTGCGCCCAACCAGCGAACGCGTAAAGGCGCAGCAGCGACGGTGGGAGTTGCCCCGGCCGCTGTCATGATCAGAGTTCGGCTTCCCAATCGCGGGTCTCGATGATTTCCTTTATATCGCGAAGGAACGCTGCGGCGTAAGCGCCATCGAATGCTCGGTGGTCCCAACTCATAGCCAGCATGCCCACTGAATGAATGGCGATTGATTCGCTTCCGTCAACACCATTGACCACAACTGGCTTGCGGTGAATGCCATCAGTGGAGATGATCGCCACCTGCGGCTGATTAATGATCGGCAGGACGAGATGACTTCCAAATGAACCGGAGTTAGAAAGCGTGAACGTGCCGCCAGTGATCTCGTCGGCAGAGAGTTGCTTGGAACGGGCTCGAGCTGCCAGATCGTTGATGTCGCGTGCGATTGCCCGCAGACGCTTGTCGTCGGCTTCGTGGATGACGGGAGCAAGTAGCCCGGTGAAATTTAGATCGACGGCGATGGCAAGATTCACATAGTTATGAACAATGAGTTCACCATCACCCATTGACGCATTCATATGGGGATAGTTACGCAGAGCATCGATAACTGCTCGTGAAATAAACGGCAGATAGTTGAGACCGAAACCCTCTTCAGAGCGGAATGCATCACGATGTGCCCTGCGAACCCGTTCGACGTTTTCATAATCGACTTCGACAATGGTGTAAGCGTGCGGAGAAACCTGCTTCGACATCACCATGTGTTCACCGGTGCGGCGGCGAATGTTGTTGAGCGGTTCGACGGTGTCGCCGGTACCTGATCGCGGCGCAGGAGCGGAGCGAGGTTGAGCCTGCGCACCGGGAGCGCTCGGCCCCACTGGTGCTGAAATCACAGGTGCATTTGCAGTACTGCCGGCCGTTGAGACGACGCCTGAACGAATGGCGGCCTCGACATCGGAGCGAGTGATGCGAGCATCGGGACCAGTGCCGACAATACGAGAAACGTCGAGGCCGTAGTCAGCGATGAGGCGACGGACAATCGGCGACAACACTTGGCCTGCTGTTGCCGGTGCAGGAGCCGCGGCCGGAGCCGGAGCCGGAGCCGGAGCCGGTGCAGGTGTCGGAGTCGGAGTCGGAGCAGCTGGTGCCGGCGCAGCAGCCGCAGCCGGGGCAGGAGCAGGAGCAGGAGCAGCACCACCGTCTCCCACAATCGCAATGACGGTGCCGACATCAACGGTGTCGCCCTCGGCCACACGAATTTCCGTGAGCACTCCGCTCACCGGCGACGGCACTTCGGAGTCGACCTTGTCGGTAGAAACCTCGAACAACACCTCGTCTTCCGCAACCGTGTCGCCAATGGCCTTAAACCACTTCGTGATAGTTCCCTCAGTCACCGATTCGCCGAGTTGAGGGAGTTGAATCTCTGCCATGGAATCCTCCGAGAGTCAGCCGTGAAGTGAGCGACCGGTGAGCGCAAGAACGCTTTCACCGAACAGTTCACTCAGCGTGGGGTGGGGTTGAATGAAGGCGGCGACATCGTCGACGTTGGCTTCCCAGTTAATCGCTAGGTAGGCCTGACCAAGTTGTTCGGTGACCCAAGGGCCAACCATATGCACCCCAAGCAACCGCCCGCCGGTTCCATCGGAACGCTTCTCGGCGATTACTTTCACCATGCCTTCGGTTTCACCCAAGATGAGCGCACGACCGTTACCTGAGTAGCGATGCTTGCTTACGATCACATCGAAACCAGCCTCTTTGGCCGAGTTTTCGGTATGACCAACAAAGCTCACCTCGGGGTGGCAATAAATGCACCATGGAACGTTGGAGTAATCGATTGTCTGCGGGTCTTCGCCAAGCAGGTCGCGTATGGCGAGCATGCCTTCGGCGAAACCAATATGCGCAAGTGCCGGCGTGGCAATGAGATCGCCAACGGCCCAGACTCCGGGCTCGCCGGTGCGGCAGTGAGAATCCACTTCCACGTGGCCACGATCGCTCACGCCAACCGCAGTGCCTTCAAGACCGAGGTTTTCCGAAAGCGGACGCCGGCCTACTGACACAACCACCATGTCGACGTCAATGGTTTCTCCTTCGCCAAATTTCACGGTGGTGCCGGTGCCAAACTTGAGATCGTGACCCTGCACAGCAACCCCAGTGCGAACAGTGATGTTGCGATCTTTGAATGACTTGAGCACCACGCGTGTGATGTCGTCGTCGCAACCGGGGAGAATCTGTGGGAGAGCTTCAAGAATCGTGACCTCAGTGCCGAGATCGGACATCATTGATGCAAACTCGCAGCCAATGGCTCCGCCGCCAATCACGACGGCGGTGGCCGGCAGTTTTGGAACTGAAAGTAATTCGTCCGATGTAAGGACGGTGACACCGTCGACCTCGAAGCCGGGGATGGTTCGAGGCACTGATCCCGAAGCGAGAATGATGTTGGTGCCATGTAACTCGATATCCCCGGAGGATCCGCCGGAGACTTTTACGAGATGTCCGGGGTGCAACGTGCCGAGACCGTCATACACCGTGATCTTGCGCTTTTTGAGTAGACCGGTAAGACCGCCTACGAGACCATCGACCACGCCTTGCTTTCGGGCTTGGGTCACTGAAAAGTCGAGTTCGGGGGCCGATGTCGTAAGGCCGAAGGCGGCGGCACCCTCTATTGCCCTTCGAACCGACGCCGTTTCGAGAAGTTCTTTGGCCGGAATGCAACCGACATTGAGGCAGGTGCCGCCGATTCGGTTCTTTTCGATAAGTGCGATGTTGAGCCCGGCAGAGGCTCCATACAAGGCTGCGGCATAACCGGCGGGTCCACCGCCGATGATGACAACGTCGAAGTTTTCGGCCATTCGGACCACCTCAAATACGGCAACGGGGATCCTCAGCCTACCGGCGCCGAGCAGGAGTCCTGACCGATACCTGCGCCCATCTCGGCCGGCCTTCATCTCAGGGTCACAAGCGTGAAGAGCGCCTCACCAAATGGTTGCGTTCGTTACCTCGTAGCGAGGAATAACTGCGCCGCCGCGGCGGCCAGAATCGCCAGACCGCAGGCCAACGAAAGAAGAATTAATTTCCGAGTACTCATGAAAGACTGAGCGTATCGGGACCCCACCGCACCCCGAACCATTCAATTCACAAATTGGGCATAGTCAACGGGGTTTCGGTGTTGCACCCTTTCGTCCCCCACCATCAGGAGCATCTGTGAAGATCGCCATCACCGGAGCGTCGGGCCTCATTGGCCAAGCGCTTTCCGCCTCTCTCGCCGCCGACGGCCACCAGGTTGTCCCCGTGGTTCGTTCCACCACCTCGGCCTCAGCAGAGGTAATCGAGTGGAACCCGGCCTCCGGAACCATCGAGACCGAAAAATTTGAAGGGATTGATGGCGTGGTTCATCTTGCCGGGGCCGGCATTGGCGACCACCGCTGGTCAGAGTCCTATAAGCGAGAGATACTCGAGAGCCGAACCATGGGCACGGCGCTGCTCGCTACTGCCCTCGCTTCACTCGATGCGCCCCCATCGGTATTGGTCAGCGGCTCAGCCATTGGTTTCTATGGCGATACCGGTACTACTGCCGTCGATGAATCAGCTCCCGCGGCAACCGATTTTCTTGCCAGTGTCTGTGTGGAATGGGAAGCAGCTGCCGCCCCAGCGGCTGCAGCCGGTATTCGTGTTCCCTTTCTGCGCACCGGCATCGTCTTAAGTGCAAAAGGCGGAGCGTTGGCCAAGATGCTTCCGCTCTTCCGATTCGGCCTCGGCGGCCGCATGGGTTCGGGTGCGCAGTACTGGAGTTGGATCTCAATGACCGACGAGGTTCGGGCCATTCAGTGGCTACTCACCAATGACATTCGCGGACCGGTCAACGCCACCGCCCCGACTCCAGTGACAAACAAAGAGTTCACTGCGGCCCTCGGTGCCGCCATGCACCGTCCGACCTTTGCTCCCGTTCCTGCCTTCGGACCAAAACTGCTGTTGGGGGCAGAACTTGCCGACGCCCTGTTGTTCACCAGTACTCGGGTACTGCCAGCAGCATTGGAGTCGAGCGGATTTACCTTTACTCACCCCACGATTGAGAAGGCCCTGACCGATGTTCTTACACCGGCAGTGGCGGCCTGAGAGACTGAAGGAATGAGCACCCCTAAAGCTGAACGTCAGGTATCGGTAAGCCGAGTCATTTACGCTCCGGCAGAAGCGATTTTCAATGTCCTTGCCGATCCCGCGAAGCATCCGATCATTGATGGTTCAGGAACGTTGGTTGGCGCCAAGGGAAACCCGCCACGGCTATTCCTCGGCGCGAAGTTCGGGATGAAAATGAGTTTTCACGCCACGATGCGAAACAAAGTCGTGGAGTTCGAAGATGGAAAACAGATTGGCTGGCGTCATATTGGCCAACATGTCTGGCGTTATGAACTAGAGCCAGTTGACGGCGGAACAAAGGTGACTGAAACCTTTGACTGGCGTCCGAGCCCGCTTCCGTGGCTCCTTGAACGAAATAACATTCCGCAGAAGCACCCTGTTTCTATGGAAAAGACCCTCGAGCGCCTTGACACCTACGTCACAACCGGGAACGTGCCGGAAAACTGACTTTGTGACTGACTCCTACGACTCGTTGGTCCCACTGGGCTGGGATCCTGGTTGGGCTAACACTCTGGCGGCAACCGAAAGTGGTGCTGAAGCGGGTCGGGTTCTTCAGCATCACGGAGTGGCGCTGGTATTGGCATTACCCGGCCGCACCGAAACCCTCATGCTCACAACGCGCCTTGAACCTCAACCAACGGTTGGTGACTGGATTGCCGTCCGCAACGGAGAGGCTGTTGCGGTACTGCCCCGAAGGTCGCTTTTGCGCCGTCGCAATGCCCATGGAGATGGAGAGCAACAACTTGGCGCCAATATCGACAAAGTGTTGTTGGTCTGCGGACTCGATCGCCCAGTGAAAGACGGAAGGATTCAGCGGGGCACTGCGATAAGTCGTGATGCTGGCGCCATACCAGTAGTTGTTCTCACAAAGGCGTCACGTGATTCAGAAATCTATGTTGATCCTCAACGCGCGGCTGCCGAAGTTCGCTCGTCGAACCCCGGAATCGACGTGATCGTCACCTCCGTTAAAGAAGGTATCGGCATCGATGAGATCCGCTCCATTATCGGACGAGACACTGTGACCCTTCTCGGTGAATCAGGAGCGGGAAAATCCAGCATTGTTAATGCGCTCATCGGAAACGAAGTCGCGGAAACTGGCGAGGTGCGCGAGAGCGATAGCAAAGGCCGACACACCACCACAACGCGCGAACTGCATTTGCTCCCGGGCGGCGGCGTGCTTATCGATACACCAGGCATCCGTGCGGTCGGCCTTTTGGCCGACAATGACGGTGTGGCCGAAACCTTTGCTGATGTGGACGACATCGCATGCACATGCCGTTTCGCTGATTGCCAACATGAAGGTCAGCCCGGTTGCGCTATCGCCGCTGCTTTAGCTGCCGGAGAATTGAACAGCGAACGGGTTGACCAATGGAGACGGCTCGAAGCCGAAACTGATTCCAGCGAACCGGTTACTCCCCGATTGAGCGCACCGCCGCGACGATCTCGTCGACCGGACGGAATGTAAGGCCGGCAGCAGCCCGTCGTGTCCAATGCACGACCCCGTCAGCAGCAATCACAAACACAGAACGGCGATAGAAGCCCAGGGGACCAAGGGTTCCGTATGCCTTTGCCGCCGACTTTTCTAAATCAGACAAGAGAGGAAAGCCGAAGCCGTCATTTTCAATTGCAAACTCAGTATGGCTCTCAATCGTCTGAGGGCTTAGGGCTAGAACCTGAGCACCAATTGAGGCAAACGAGGACATGTCGTCGGAATAGGAACGCAACTGTGCCGTGCACACAGGTGAGTAGTCCGATGGATAAAACACCAAGACGACCGGCGCACCACGAAACTCTTCGAGCGAAAAAGTACGCTGACCAGTGCCGTCTCCATTGACACCCTCAAGAACGAAGTTGGGTGCTTCATCGCCCACTCCGATCATGACAAACGGTCCTTTCGCTTCAGCATCGAATGCGCTGCACCGTTACGGCCGCTCGTTCCGCAGGCCAGAACGACGCACTACAAGCCACATTACCAAAGGCAATGCCAAAAAACCGAAGCCTTGAACGAATCCTTGAGAGCGGAATATATAAATAAGCATTACAAAATACAACAGGGTTGTTGGGCCAAGAACAAACCAATTGCGCTTCCCCGGTGGGAATTCTTCCGATGCCGGAGTATGCGGCAGAGATGGTGATCCGAGGTTTTCTTCAGACTCTTCGCTCTGATCTGTCATGACACCATAATGACCCACCGAAACACGCGAACAGGCCATAGGTCGGGAATCGGTCGAGAGCATCAGAAACAGCCAGATCTAGGTGACGAGTTGCTGCAGAACGCCCTCGGAGATGTCGAAGTTGGCATACACATCCTGGACATCATCATCATCCTCAAGCGCTTCTATTACCCGCAAGACCGAATTTGCCGCCTCGGCGGTGTCGAGCATCACCGTGGTGGTCGACACCATGGTGGAATCGGCCGATTCAATTGCGATTCCGGCCGCTTCAAGGGCAGCGCGTACCGCAGCTAAATCAGTTGGGGCGCAAACTAATTTCCAATTATCACCCTCCTCGGTTACGTCTTCAAGGCCGGCATCGAGCGCAGCGATCATGATGTCGTCCTCCTCGGTACTGCGAGGCAGGACAATGACGCCCTTGCGTTCAAACTGCCATGACACTGCACCGGGTTCAGCCAACGAGCCACCAGTCTTTTTCAGCGCAGTGCGCACTTCACTGCCCGAGCGATTGCGGTTATCGGTAAGTACATCAATCAGGATGGCGACACCGTGGGGGGCGTAGCCCTCGTAGGTAATCTGCTCATAAACAACGCCCTCAAGTTCGCCCGTGCCCCGCTTGATCGCTCGCTCGATGGTGTCAATCGGAACCGAACTGTCACGCGCTTTTTGAAACATCGTTCGTAGTGCTGGGTTCATTGCGGGATCGCCGCCGCCTTCACGCGCCGCTACCTCGACTTGACGGATTAACTTCGCAAAAACCTTGGCGCGTTTTTGGTCGGCAGCGCCCTTCTTATGTTTGATTGTCGCCCACTTGGAATGTCCGGACATCAGTGCCTCGCCTACTTGTCAGAGTTTCTGAGGAGTGCAGTCATTTTGCTATCCCCTTAATGAAAAGTTCATGGAGTCGAAGGTCGGGCGACAATTCGGGATGAAATGAGGTCACCAACACCTGACCTTGACGACAGGCAACTGGCCGGCCTTCATCGACTGTTGCCAAAATTTCAACACCGGGTCCCACCCGCTCAACCACTGGCGCACGAATAAACACCGCATGCAGCGGCAATTCAGGCAGACCGGTCACATCGAGATCCGTTTCAAATGAATCAATCTGACGTCCGAAGGCATTCCTTCGCACAGAAATATCAATTGCACCGAATGAGACTTGATCTTCCCGCCCATCAAGGATTTCCGAAGCCAGCATGATCATGCCGGCACAGGTTCCAAACGCTGGCATCCCGGCGTTGAGCCGGTCGGCAAGGGGCTCAAAGAGTTCGTTGATCACCAACAACTTCGAAATGGTGCTTGATTCGCCACCAGGCAAAATCAACCCATCGATCTCAGTGAGATGCTCCGCTCGGCGGACTTCAATGGACTCAACCCCGAGTCGACTCAAAGCCTGAACGTGAAGATCAACAGCACCCTGAAGGGCAAGAACGCCGATACGAGGAAGACCCACCTGGGGGCTCCGATGAACGAGTAGCCATCAGAAGAGGTTCACCGCGCGGCGGTTCACCAGCCCCGATCGGCGAGTCGGGTTTCGAGTTTGCCGATCTCAAGTCCGGGCATTGCGTCACCCAGACCACGACTGACCTTGGCCAAAATATCGGGATCGAGATAGTTAGCGGTGGCCTCGACAATTGCTTTTGCCATATGCGAAGGATCAGAACTCTTGAAAATGCCCGAGCCGACGAACACCGTCTGTGCGCCAAGTTGCATTACCAGCGCCGCATCGGCAGGGGTAGCAATTCCCCCGGCGCAGAACATCGGGACAGGGAGAGTTCCGGTTTCGGCAATTTCTTGCACGAGCGGAAGTGGAGCCTGAAGGCGCTTGGCCCACTCGAACAGTTCAGCTTGATCGGCGGTGGTGATCTTGCGAATATCGCCGAGGATCGAACGTAAATGGCGCACCGCTTCAACAACGTTGCCGGTGCCAGCTTCGCCCTTAGAGCGGATCAAACACGCTCCTTCGGAAATTCGACGAAGGGCTTCGCCCAAGTTCGTGGCGCCGCACACGAAGGGGACCTCGAAGGCCCACTTGTCGATGTGGTGGGCTTCATCGGCAGGAGTCAACACCTCGGACTCGTCGATGTAATCAACATCGAGTGCCTGAAGAATCTGAGCTTCGGCGAAATGGCCGATACGTGCTTTGGCCATAACGGGAATACTGACGACCTCCTGAATGCCCTGAATCATTTCAGGATCGCTCATGCGAGCAACGCCGCCGTCACGACGGATGTCAGACGGAACCCGCTCTAAAGCCATTACTGCAACCGCACCAGCGTCTTCTGCGATCTTTGCCTGTGCTGGGTCGACGACGTCCATAATGACGCCGCCTTTCAGCATGTCAGCGAGACCCCGCTTGACGAGGTCGGTACCAGTTGCACGGGAGACGATCCCAGAGTTCATGTCAGCCATGGACTGAGTCTACGGGCGGGGACCATAACCGAATGAAGTCGAACGCCATCAACCTTTGATAGCGAGAAAGGCCGCTGCTGTGGCTTCGTCGAGGGTGGAGATGGCAGAACCTGCTCGAGGAAGGGCAACCCAGGTGCGACCCGGGGTGAGCAGGATGGGCAGGCCATCAGCCCCGGTGTAGGTCGTGGGCTTCTCAGCACTCGGCCGGGACCAAGTTCCGGCGATGACTCGACCATCGGTAAACACCAAGACGCTGCCCGAACCAACGGTGAGGGCCATTGGCGAGCGACTATCGGAAGGGCTTTGGCCGTACTCAATGAACTGCACAATGACATTGGCAGGAGAGACCTGAACCCCGGCAGTGTCGAGCGTTGCGCTCTTGGCTCGTGGGTGGGTTTGATCGACCTGGAGTCGCGACCACCCCTTTGTCGTGGGATTCCAGACGTAGTCAACCGAGACTCCGCCCAGATTTAGCGTGAAACCCGGAGTCTGCAACCCGGGAAGCGTTGTCGTTGTCGCAACCGGCGAAGAAGTTGAACTAGTGGGGTCCGAGTTGTTTGCGACGGACGAGGAAGAAGTCGAAGGCGTCACAGCCGAAGTAGCACCCGCCGTGCGGAACGTGAAGATCGGAGCCGGATCGATTGGCTTCTCAGGGGCCTTCAACTCAAGGAGTTGTGGCAACTGGACGTAAAGATTGTGTGGAGCTCGACGCTCATTCGAGCGGTAATAGGCCGGCGCAGCCGTGTCGTTTGAGGCATCAATCAGAATGCCTTTGCGGGCCGCGGCAGCCACTTCGGCCATAACCCCGCCGTTTGCGCCCGACCAAGCGAAGAGCGGAGTTGAGAGATTGGCCACAAGCTCAATATCGCTCGAGCGAGCAGAGCGAACGGGACCGACAGGGTCGACCATGTTTGAGTGATACACCAGCGCGTAGCGGGTGATGCCCTCGACAAGAAGTTCATAGACGATGTCGGCTTCATTGATTCCCGTCTGCGGACGCGAATCGGGACTGTTGTCCACCTTGACCACAACTGCCGGATGAGGATTCTTATTCGCATTGACATCCGGCAACCCGGTGAGAGGCCACACAGGGGGCGGTGCCGTTGTCGTTGTTGTCGTTTCCGCCGGATCCGAATCAGAAGATTTCGACGAACCTGAACTGGTCAGAGCGAAAACAATGCCAGCCAGGATCACAACCAGGGCTGCTGCCCCGCCAACAATGAGCCAAAGTTTTTTGCGAGTCATAGCAATCGAAGCGCTTCCATCCGGTGAGTAAGAGCATCAGCATCAACAGTTATCGGATCAACAAGCCAGAGCCGACGGAGCGAAGGCGAACCCGCCGACACCATCGTGCCCACTCGCAAACACGTTACGAGTGCCCGCTCGAGACCGGGCGGATACCGGGTGAGCGTCACTGCCGCACGATCGAGAAGAACTTCTCGATCCGGGTCTCCACCACCAATTTGATGCCCGAGGATTGACGCAAAGACACGCGTCATTGGCGCTCGTTCAAGGGAAATACCCATCGTCACTGCGAAAACATCACCTTGACGGAGCAAAACGAACGCCCTTGCGATCACTCCTTCAAGCTCAACCCGAGTGAGCTGACCGAGTAAGCCCGATGTTGCGATAATTGCGGCGTGATCGCTATCGGTTCCGACAACCAACATGTTGACTGAAGGAGTATCAAGAACCATCAGTTGCGGGAGAGGTACGCCTGAACTAGCGGAGAGTCCTTCGGCAATATTACGGAACCCTGCCGCTGCTGGGCCAACTGCTGGAACAGCACCAAGCTGAGCCAAGAGATCTTCATCGGTTCCGGCTGCGAACGTACGCATGCGAAAGACAACGGCAACTGCCGTAATCACGAGCCCGACCACAAGCCCGATGAGCCCAACAATAATTGTGAGTAACGCGCTGAGAATGAGTCCACTGCAGGCCAGTGGCAGCGCAGAGGCCAATGCATAGTTTGCTGAACGAGGCGCTGTTTGCTCGAGAGTGGAGGTCACGCGATGCCTTTGATCAGGGAATGGAACATCGAGAGACTACCGGCGCCGAGCCACTTGCTCGAAGATTGCCTCGTATCGTTCAGCGAGGTGCTCCATGGAAAACTCTTTGGCCCGTTCGGCCCCTGATTGAACCAGCGAATCACGTAAGGCCGGTTGATCAATCACTCGTCGAATCGCGTCCGCAAGAGCTGAAGCATCGCCTGGGGGAACGAGTAACGCATCGACATTTCTTCGAGCGACATTGGCGTAGCCAGGAAGATCGCTAGCTACTACCGCCGCTTTTGCGGCCATAGCCTCGAGTAGAACAACTCCGAACGACTCGCCGCTCAGCGAAGGGGCGCAGAAGACATCACTCGATCGCAGCCTGTTGATCTTTTCTGATTCGGAAATTCGACCGATCCACTCGATGCGCGTGTCACCGGCCACGCTCCGTTGCAGTTCTTCTGTCGTCGGGCCATCGCTGGCCACCGTCAGTCGAATTCCTGAGGGAAGTTCACCCATTGCCTCGAGCAATACGGCAAGACCCTTGCGCGGTTCGTGTCGACCGAGAAACAGTATGGAACGGGGAATAACTGGCGCAACAGCGGGGCCGCTGTAGTTAGAAAGCTCGACGCCATTGAACATCAACTCATAGGAACCACCAACCGCAGCAATCGCCATATCACGTGCATCAACCGATACCGCGCAACGAACATCAATTTTACTTGCGAGCCACCGCACGAGCGGATTCAGCCAGCGATAGGCCGCACTTTCGCCGGCAGCGTGAAAAGTTCCGACGATCGGTTGTGATTTAAATAACAGTGCCGTATTGGTGACACCCGGCGCAAGGGGCTCGTGGATATTCACCACGTCGAATCGCTCGTCGCGCAACGCGCGAATCGTCCGCAACTGCGCCGATGGGTCGGGGGCAATGGGTGCGACCGATCCATTTGCCGCTGTTGGAAGACTGTCGCCTAGGGGCGTGACTCCCGCGTCGGGAGGAGGACCATCGCAAGGGCCAAGAACACGGACGTCGTGACCTCGCTCACGCAGTGCCCGAGCCAGCCCGAGCACCTGGCCTTGGACTCCCCCCGGCAGAGTCAGGCTGTAGGGGCAGACAATTCCGATACGCATGTCAGGCCTTATCCGTGGCTGCGAGTGAAGAGGGCCCGCGCAACGGGCGCTGGTGTGGTTTACCAATTCGCTCAAGTTCTTCGTAATCACTCGGCCAATTCGGCTGCTGCAGATGCCACTGAGTTGGCGAATGACAAATCAACGTTTCGAGCCTTAGGGCTAGTTCCGAGGTGATCCGATAAACGTCTTCGCGAAACCGACCTTCACGTTCGACGTTGATCGGATCCTGCACCACGGCCCGATGTCCGTTCTTTCCTTCGAAATACACCGCACACGGGATGAGTGCTGCTCCAGTTCGCAACGCCAATGTTGCCGGACCAGCAGGGAGTGAGGTGGTTTCCCCAAAGAATTCCATTTCGATTCCATCGCCACCGATATCGCGATCAGCCAGCAAACAAATAATATGATTTGCAGCAAGCGCTTGGAGTACTTCGCGACCGGCATCTGGACCTAATGGAACGATGTTCATGCCCAAACTGCGACGAAAGTCTGCGAAAAAACTAAAAAGTGCCGGCGGTTCAACCGGCTCTACCACCACAGTGACGGGGACCTTCATCACACGCGTTAGCCAAAAACCGGCCCATTCCCATCCTCCAAGATGGGGCATCACTCCGATGGCGCCTTTTCCTTTGGCCAGTGCATCTGCGAAGTGAGCAAAATTTTCTATTCCAAAACCGAAGTCAACCTGCTCTGTCGAGAGTTGCGGGAGTCGGAATGAATCAATCCAGTAGCGCGCGTAACTACGAAACGTCGCGTCGACAGCCCGATCAAGACGTTTTCCTTCAAGGGTTGGGTCCGCACGACAAAGATGTCGGGCGACAAGCATTCGACGTTCCTTTGACAACGATGCTGTCAAACGGCTGAGGCCCATCGCCGCAAGTTCGGCGACCGGCCGCGGCACTGTTTGCGAAAACGAAGCGCCCGCGCGATAGGCCGGGGTGACGAGATCAAGCGCCATGCGCGCCTAACGGCGTCGACGAGCCTGGAGGTTTTGGCGCCACTGCGAGGAGCTTGCGCGTGCCACTCTGGTTGAGCGCCGCCGGGAGGCTCGTCTCGTAGGGGCGACAACCGGCCGTTCCTGTGAGGCTTGACGCCACACCTTGGCAAACCGCTGCACCGCGGTAACGACGGTAAGCACCAGCATGATCCAAAGAACTGGAATCAAGAGTACGGGGAACAAAAGACCAAGACCGAGCAAGATCACTCGCTCGGCTCGCTCCATAACTCCACCCTTGGCGTTGAATCCAAGTGCCTCAGCTTTGGCCCGTTCATAAGAAATGATCAGCGAAGCGCCCAGAACCGCCATCGGCAGCAACGGCATGAGTCCGCCGTAAGTATCAGCCAGATACCACGCCACACCACCCAACAACATCGTGTCAGAGACTCGATCGGCGACCGAGTCAAAGAATGCCCCGCGGGGGACTGAGGTGCCTGCGGCTTTGGCGACTGCGCCATCGAGCGCGTCGGGAAGGCCCGTAAGCACGAGAAGCAAAAGACCAAGGGGTAAGAATCCGGCAGCGATAGCGACGGCAGCACATGCCGACATCACAACGCCGAGCGTTGTCAGTCGATCGGCAGTGAAACCGATACCGAGCAACTTCACTCCGACCGGTTTGAGACCTTTTTCGATGTTGGTACGCCAGCGACCGTCAAGCATGGCTTCCTCCAGAAGAGAACTCCCCGCGCAAGGGTTGCAGCGGCGGTGATTATCGATCAATCGCCTTGCTAGGCGCTTCAAAACGACAATCTCGAACAATCAAACGCTAGCAGCAGGTCATTCAATCTTTCGGAACACCCCTACAGATAGCGTGCAGGAATGGCCGATCACGATGCAAGTGCCCTTTCGCCATCAGATGCCGCCGTGGCTATGGCTACCTGGCCTCGGCGTTATCGGAGTGCATTCGCCCCTTTCTTGGATGATGATTTGGGCGAATGGGCCGCACGTATGGGCCCCGATGGCATTTCTGCCCTTGATCTTGCCGTGAATTCTGTCCGCACTTGGATTCTGCTCGAGAGAGCCCTGCACGATATCCGGCTCAATGACTCCCCCACGCTGCACCCCGCCGTTGCTCAGGCCTCCGCGCGACATTGGGACACCACGGGCAGCGAAACCCTCGAAACAGTGCTCGATCAGATTGATGATGTCGCAGCATCATTTGCCGAAGTCATTGCGGCAACCCCTGCGACTGACTGGTTGCGAACTGCAAGCGTTGCCGGAGGTGGCACGCTCACTGCTCTCGACGTTGTACACGAGGCCGTTCGGGTTGGAGCCGACAACCTCAGAGCCATTGATCGAACGCTCGCCGCTCTTCGCTGAGTCTTAGAGAACAACAACGAACCGGCGACTCAGGCTTGGAGTTCATCCCAGTTTTCGGGGTTATCTTCGATAAACCACTCGACGATGGAACCATCGACACCATCGACGAGCACGAGACCTCGTGTCTCCGGAGGATCATCAGCGCTGTAGAGCAAGATTCGCCAGGTTGGTCGACTGAGCAGCCCGCGCCATCCCATCTGTGCAGAGGCGTGGCCCACAGGGAACCCAACCTGCTTTGTGGCCGCAACGAGTGCATCGTTTTCATCGATCTTGAGATTCCAGCCTGCGACAAAACTGTAGAGCCCTAGCAACGCCAGAATGATCGCAGCGATGAGCACGCCCTCGTTCATCAAAACCGAATCATTTCCGCCACCAAAAAACCAGATCCCCAAACAAATCGCAGAGATTCCCCAGTAAAAGTAGGCGGGGATACGACGACGATTGTTGTTAGGAAAAAGATAGGGGCCAACATAACCAGCGGCGTTGAGGTCCTCGGGCAACGAGTCGCGAATCTCGGCGTCACTCAACGGCGCTGATGATGCGGGTTCAGAGTTTTCATTCGTGTTGGCCATCGAGAGCGACCGTAGCGCCCTCTTGGCTGCGGTCGCACACCCAAGATCAGGAGGCCTTGACGGTCGCTGTCACCTTGATCACGCCGCCGTTGAGAAATCCGAGGTTGAGGTCAAAGGTTTGCCCGTTTTTGAGCGGGGCGACCAGGCCCTCAAGCATGATGTGAAGGCCGCCTGGCTCAAAGGTCACGGTTCCGTTCGCAGGGATCGTCACGGAGTTGACCGGCTGCATTGACATCATCGCTGCTTGGCCAGAGACCATGGTTGTTTCACTTGAAGAATCCAAGGCCATCGTGGTCGCTGTTGCGCCACCGCTCAGAACGGTTTCGTGAATAGACGCACTCTTGGCAAAATCTTTCGATACCGAAGCAGAGAACAATTTGTCTGCTGTTGCCGATGTGTTCTCAATTGTGAAATAGACAACACCCATTCCGGATGCGGCTACTGATTCACGAGCCTGAACATCGCTCACAACGATGTTGTTGCGCTTGAACGTCGCTGAAGAGGAACTTGAACTTGAACAAGCAGTGAACAGGAGCGCCGCGCAGGTAGCCAAGGCAATCGCGCTGAGCGCAACTGGTCGTGAAAGGGAACGGGGGTTCATCGTGTCTCCATTATTGGGGGGGGGAATTTGATCGCTATTCGGCGAATGCCGGTCTCAAGATTTGGAATATACCGTGTCCATGAGTTGATGAAGTGTTGCAGCAACCTGAGGGCCTGCCGTACCAAATGGCCATTCCCATACCACGCGACCGTTATCGTCAATTACGTACGTCGACCCAGAGTGGGCAACCCCGTAAGAACTCGCTCCTGGCTCGTGCGGATCGACCATCCATTGCACCCCGACCTCACGGGTCACTTCGTTGAGTTGAACCGCATCATTTGCACGAAGTGCACGGAGAGTGGAGGCGGGGAAGAAATTATTCAGATACTCCACGATCCCCGGCCCGGTATCGCGCTCAATGTCAACCGTAGCGAAAGCGATCTCTATCCGATCAGCAGTTTCTGGCCCCACCTCTTCAAGCCCGGCGGCGATATCGGCCATCGTCACTGGGCAAATGTCTGGGCAGCTCAGGAACCCGAAAAAGATCACCAACAAATCACCGGGCGATGCCTTTAGGGCAAAGTCCGCTCCGGCGGGGTTGGCGGCGTAATCGGGCAGCACGAGATCGCCGGTGACGCGCACCGGAGTCGGCTGATACCCGCGCGGCTCTGGCGCTTCCGAGGTTGTTGACGCAGATGAGGTTGAGCCCGAGGAACACGCGCCGCCAAAGAGGATGAGAGCAACCGCGAGGGCAAGAGATACCACGCAGCTCCGATGCTTCAGTTTGGCCATGCTGATCGGACCTTCTCCAGTGTTGCATCGAGCGGTTCGGGTAACACTCTAGCCATCGCTACGGCGGACATGAAATTGCTGTCCGCATCCCACCGGGGCAGAACATGAGTGTGGAGATGGTCAGGCACACCAGCGCCTGCAGCTCGGCCTAGGTTGAGCCCAATGTTGACACCATCACAGCGATAAGCCGCCTTCAACGCAATCACAGCATCACGAGACAGCCGAGACATTTCTTCAAGTTCTCCATCAAGGAGATCCTCGAGTTCCGCAACGGCACGATTCGGGACAACCAAGAGATGACCACTTGTGTAGGGGTAGGCGTTGAGAAGTACGGAACAGTTTGTACCGCGATGTACGACCATTCCCTGATCACCGGGGAGCGCAAGCACCCGCTCGAACAAAGAGCCGTTCTCATCGGGGTCGAGTGAAGTGTCGTCGGGCTGCGTTACCGCAGTGATGTACGACAAACGCCAACCAGCCCAAATGTGATCGAGGCGCGGAGGATCGACCATAAATCAGGAGTGGCCGGCAACGTCAGCAGCGAGATGCTCAACGAATGACTCGAAGGCCACATTTCGCTCGACCTCTCCCCCGCGAGGGTTGACTCCGACAGTGGAGTGGGCCACATCGTCATCGCCGATCACGAGCACGTACGGAAGCTTGTCAAGTTTTGCTTTTCGAATTCGACCACCAAGTGGTTCGTCGGCCTCAACCATGTCGGCGCGGTAGCCGCGTGCTCGGAGACTTGCGACAAGCAAGCGCGCATGCGCGTCGTGGTCGTCGCGAACCGGGAGGATGCGAACCTGCAATGGAGCCAGCCATGCAGGAAAAGCACCGGCATAATGCTCGAGCAGCACACCGAAGAACCGTTCGATCGAACCGAACAACGCGCGATGCAACATGATCGGTCGCTTACGCGTGCCATCTGAGGCAACGTATTCAAGGTCGAATCGTTCGGGGAGATTGAAATCGCATTGGATCGTACTGAGCTGCCATACGCGCCCAATGGCATCTTTAATGTCAATATCTATCTTCGGACCATAAAAGGCGGCGTCAGCTTCCTTCACCGAGTATTCGAGTCCGTATTTTTCCAGAGCACTTCGAAGCGCCGTTGTGGATTTGTCCCAAATATCCTCGCTTCCGACGTGCTTATCTGGATTCTTCGTACTGAGATTTGCTGTGAACTCGGTGAATCCGAACGCGCGCAGCACGCTCATGACGAAATCGAGTAGCGACGCAATTTCGTCCTGTAACTCTTCCTCGGTGCAGTAGATGTGACTGTCATCTTGGGTGAAGCCACGAATGCGCATGAGGCCGTGCAACGTGCCGGCACGCTCGTAGCGATACACCGTCCCAAGTTCGAACAATCGAAGAGGAAGCTCGCGGTAGCTGCGCTGCCGGCTGCGGAAGATCAAACAGTGCATTGGGCAGTTCATGGGTTTGGGGTAGTACGAGCCGTTATCCATTTCCATAGGCGGGTACATCCCGTCCTTATAGAAATCGAGGTGCCCTGAGGTTTCGAACAAATTTGCGTTTGCGATGTGGGGAGTCACCACAAACTGATAATCGCCTTTTTCGTGACGATCACGGCTGTAGTCCTCCATCAACTTGCGAACAATCGCGCCCTTTGGGTGCCAGACCGCAAGACCGCCCCCGAGTTCAGAAGGGAAACTCAGAAGATCAAGCTCAGTGGCAAGTTTGCGATGATCACGTTCGGCCGCCTCTTCAAGCCGCAAAAGATAGGCCTCAAGTTCCTTCTTTGAGGCCCACGCCGTTCCGTAGATGCGCTGAAGCATCGGGTTGCGCTCGTCGCCGCGCCAATAGGCGCCAGCCACTCGCATCAACTTGAAGTGGCCCAGCCGTCCCGTATCAGGCACGTGCGGACCACGACAGAGATCGATAAAGCGAGGAGGGTTTTCGTAGGTACGAACCAGACCTGTTTCGGTGGCAGACATTGGGTCTTCGGCGGCTCCACGGATGATTTCGCACTTGTATTTATGGCCGCTGAAAAGTTGGAGTGCAGCATCTTCGGAAATCTCATCACGAATGAACGGTTGCTTTTCCGAAATAATCAAGCGCATCTGGGCATCGAGCCGGTCGAGATCGTCTGGAGTGAACGTGGCGCTATCGGGCAATTCGAAATCGTAATAAAAGCCGTTCTCGATGGGTGGGCCGATAGCAAACGTTGCCCCTGGGAACAGATCGAGAACCGCTTGGGCCAACACATGAGCCGTGGAATGACGGATCGTAAACAGGCCCCGCTCATCGGTTTCGGTGATGACAGAAACGGCATCGCCTGCTTCAAGGGGCCATACCAAATCACGCTCGGTGCCGTTAACTGCGCCGATGACAGCGGCCTTTGCGAGACGAGATCCGATCGATGAGGCCAACCCGGCAACGGTGGTACCGGCGGGAACTGATCGCTCAGAGCCATCGGGGAGGGTGATCGTGATTTCATCTGCCATAGCGCTGAGCGTACCCGAGCCCGTCTGGGGCTCTAGAAGTCGTTGGCCGGCCGAGAGTGGAACTCAGCGCTTAGGTTCACCGGCGAGGAAGATACCGAGGAGTTCTGCGGCAGCAACAACGCCCTCGCCTCGCTCGGCGGCGCAGTCGATGGCAACGACCGCTCCGGGCGTGTCGAGATCCTCGTCGAGGCAGGCTCGGACTTCCGCCAGCACCAGGACACCCTCGGGCGCGCCTGATTGAGTGACCTCAAGCCAACGCTCAAGACGAGCCGAAGCGATAGGCATCATCTCGTTCTGCCATTCCCATGAATTGCGGTAGTGATGAGCGAGGATGGCAAGACGGATCGCCCGCACGTCCCAGGACTTTCGCAGTTCACTTATAAACACGAGATTGCCCAGAGACTTCGACATTTTCTCGCCGTCCATGCGCACCATGGCCTGGTGCATCCAGTGACGCACAAATGGTTCGCCCGTTGCCGCTTCACTCTGCGCTGCTTCGCACTCGTGATGAGGGAAGATCAGATCGGAACCGCCGCCGTGAAGATCGATGGTGGTGTCGAGTTCACGAAGAGCGAGGGCAGAGCACTCGATATGCCAGCCCGGACGACCGGGACCCCAGAGCGATTCCCAACTTGGTTCATCGGAGGCAGAGGGTTGCCAAAGAACAAAGTCGAGAGGATCGCGTTTGTTGGGGTCGTCAGGATTACCACCGTGCTGACGCGCTAGATCGATCATTTCCTCGCGGCTGTAATGCGATAGCTGACCAAAACGATCGAAGGAACTCACATCGAAATACACCGAGCCGCCACTTTCATAGGCATGACCCTGATCGAGCACCATGCCGATGAACCCGCGAATATCGGCGATAGCCGATGTGGCCCGAGGTTCGCTCCAACACTCGATGACATTGAGCGCTTCCATATCGGCATCGAAGCGGGCTGTCTCTGCAGCCGCGAGATCGAGATAATGCACCCCTAGTTCGCGAGCTTTGCGAAGAAGATCATCATCAACATCGGTGACATTGCGGACACAACGCGTTTCGTGCCCAAGATCGCGCAGACGCCGCTGCAACACGTCGTAGGTGACATAGGTGGCGGCGTGGCCAAGATGGGTCGCATCGTACGGCGTGATACCGCAGGTGTACATCAGCACCGTGGGACCGGGCTCAAACGCAACGACCCCACGTTTGGCAGTGTCATACAGACGCATTGGACCCGATGACGTGAACGAGTTCATCGAAGTTTTTCGGGATCAATCCCGGTGAACTTCACCGCAACGCGGGTCTTGTACTTCAGATTGAGTTCAAGCAGTACGGCGGTGAACGCCTCAATGGGGGCGGCCTGCGTTAAATCGCCAGCATCGAGTGCACGCATAATTGGCATCTCATTGATGAGATCCATCGAGACACGTTTAGCGACGGGATGATCTGAGCACACCAACACATCGCTTTCGATGGGATGGTTGAGATCAGCGAGTTCTTTGGCGGGTACGTGGTGAAGCGCACCAACAACAAGAGAACGCGGCACTGCAGCCTGCACACTGGCGGCGACTGAGCCGCGGGGTGGAACGAGCGGCTGGAACTCGTGACCCACTCGAATAAGAGCATTGGCCATACAAATGACAACTTTGCCTTCGAGGAGTTCAGAGACAGACTTGGCTGTTGTCCATGCCGCGTCCCACGGGGTAGCGATCACAATCAGTTCAGCACCCGCCGCCGCTGCGTTATCACCAGCGGTGATTTCGAGGTTGCGGTCGGGCCATTTTCCCAGAATCCCTTTGACGACCTCGTCCGCCCGTTCGGCACTGCGAGAGCCCAAAATGACGTGATGCCCAGCCGAAGCAAGTCGGATCCCGAGCGCACTCCCTGCTGGGCCAGTAGCGCCCACAATTCCGATTTGCATTTAGCGAACCGTAGCGGACGGAGGTCACTTCTTCGCGCTGCTCCCCCGATTGCCGTGTTTGGCAACCTAACGTCTCACAGCACAACGAAAACGGAGGACTTATGGGACTGCTCGACGGCAAGCGACTGTTAATGACCGGAGTCTTGAACGACTCCTCGCTTGGCTTTGGCGTCGCTCGTCTCGCCCAGCAGGAAGGGGCGGAGATTCTTTTGACTGGCGTGGGCAATGGCATGAAACACACCCTCAAGGCCGCCAAGAAACTCGATCTCGAACCTGAGGTCATTGAACTCGACGTGTCAGTGCCCGAGCACCTTGATGCCGCGCGCGACCGCCTTGCTCAGAAGTGGGGTCGGGTCGACGGTGCCCTTCACTCGATCGGATTCGCTCCTCCTGTTTGCCTTGGTGGATCTTTCATGGAGGCCACCTGGGATGACGTCGCTATAGCAATGAATATTTCTGCCTACTCACTCAAGGCACTCGCCGATGTTGTAGCTCCGCTCATGACCGAGGGCGGATCGATCGTTGGTCTCGACTTCGATAACACCGTGACATGGCCCTCCTACGACTGGATGGGAGTAGCCAAGTCGGCGCTCGAATCGACCTCTCGTTATCTGGCTCGCTATCTCGGTCCCCAACAAATTCGAGTCAATCTGGTGGCCGCCGGACCAATCAAGACGGTCGCAGCCCGATCAATCCCTGGCTTTTCAAACTTCGAAGACGTCTGGGATGAACGAGCGCCACTTGGCTGGGATGTTCGTGATTCAAGCGCCGTAGCAAAAGCTTGCGTTGCCCTACTTTCCGACTGGTTTCCGCAAACCACAGCCGAAATCATTCATGTCGATGGCGGCTACCACTCAACCGGGGCCTAACACTCGCCTCAGCGAGTTTCTTACTCGTTCACCAACGGCTCGTCAGTGAGTTCGCTCAGAAGTTCCTCTAGAAGATCATCAAGGGTGACGATGCCTGCGGTGGACTCGTCGTCATTCGCCACAACTGCGAAATGAACTTGGGTGGACTGCATTCTTTCCAAGAGGATTTCAAGAGACTCTTCCCGACCGGTGACTAGCGGACGACGCACAAGACGTGAGGAGAGCGGTATATCAAGATCGTGGTCGAGAACCGCAAGCAGATCCTTGGTGTGAAGGAATCCCTGCACATCATCGATACCACTCTCTCCGACTAGCAACAGACGCGTGTGACCAACAATCTGGATCATTTCGGCGAGTTCATTCGGGGTTGCGCTCACTGACGCCGCAGCAACGAACTCTCGCTGAACCATTACCGAAGCCACCGTTCGAAGTGAAAAGTCGAGTACGCCGGAAAGTAACTCTGCGGAGAAATCAGGGATCGCACCTTCTTCTTGAGAGACTGAAACTAAAAGCGCAAGTTCTTTGGCTGAATGCAAATCCGATAACTCGTCTTTGGGTTCAACTCCACACAAGCGAATACCAACATTTCCAAACCAATTCAGGACAATGAGCAATGGGCGAGCAATGAAGAGATACAGACGATTTGGGCCGGTAAGGACTTTCAATACGGATTCGGGAGAAGTCAGTGTCAAATTTTTGGGGATCATCTCGCCGATCACCATGTGGGCGAACACGATGATCAGCAAGCCCAAGATCGTGGCGATGGAATGGGTCCAACCATCGGGGATGAACGCAATACGTTGAGCAAGCGGCTCAAGCACCTCTACTACTGCTAGCCCCCCGACGAGTCCCAAAACAAGCGAAGCGACCGTGATCCCCAACTGCGCTCCCGCAAGCTGAATGCTCAGTTCCTTCATCGCAAAAAGCGCTCGCCCTGCCGATCGATCACCGGCGGCAGCCATAGGTTCGAGCCGACTGCGTCGCGAGCCAACTAAGGCAAACTCAAAAGCAACAAAGAAACCATTGACTGCAAGCAATACAACGATCATGACAAACGGCCACATTTCAGTCATCACCATTTTCCGAATTGCTCACAACTTTGGCCGTATCGTCAAGTGCTGCGATTCGGACTGTCACCGTTGCAATCCGGTGGCGGTCAATCTCTGCAATCTCAAAAGTCCAGAGGTCCCAGGTCACTGTTTCCCCGACAGAAGGAAGATGCCCAAGTTGCACAAGAAGAAAACCGGCAAACGTTTCGTACTCGCCCTCGGGCAGAACACAGCCGATTTGGTCGGCAACTTCGTCCGGGTGCAATCCTCCGGAGAGTGACCATTGTTTGCGGCGCCCGATCAGGGTTGTCGAAGGAATTCGACGATCATGTTCATCGCCAATTTCGCCAACGATCTCTTCAAGAATATCTTCCAACGTAATAATCCCCGCCGTCCCGCCGTATTCGTCGACGACAACGGCAAGGTGGGTCTTTTCTCTACGAAGATCAAACAACACATCGGCGAGATCGCGACTTTCAGGCAGCGCTAGCACCGGTCGCATGAGCGAGGAGACAAGAGTTGAGCGGCGCTGATCGCGTGGCACACTGTGCACGGTCCGCACATGAACGCTGCCTAAGACATCGTCAATATCTTTGCCGTAGACCAAAAAACGCGAGTGACCTGTCGTTGTAGAAGCAACCACAAGTTCTTCGACACTATCGGAGCCGCGCAAAGCGGTAATCGCCATTCGGGGCACGAGAACATCCTCGGCGCTTTTACCTTCAAAACGGATGGATCGCGTAAGTAACTTCGAAGCTGACCCGTCAAGTTCTCCGCCTTCAGCGGAAACGCTGACGAGTATCTGCAACTCGGCAAGCGTTCGAACATGGGAAAGTTCCTCGGTCGGTTCGACCCCCATGAGTCGCACAGTTCGGTTTGCCGCGCCTCTTAACAGTCGGATGAGCGGTCCGAAAACGATGCCATAGACGCGGACTAACGGACCTAGCAAGTAGACCGTGGTTTCGGGCCGGGCGATCGCTAGTCCCTTGGGCACCAACTCCCCCACAACCATTTGCACCACTGTGGCCAGAAAAATCGCAATCACCAACGACGCTCCAGTGACTGCAGCCGAACCGATCAGGGGCTGGATAATGGGGTAGAGAAGTTCAGCAACGGCTGGCTCGACCAGAAAACCAATCACCAGAGAGGTCACTGTGATTCCGAGTTGTGCCCCTGAAAGATGAAAGGACAAGCGCCCGAGAAGACCATTGGCAATTCTTGCTCGACGACTGCCCCCCTCAATTGCACTCTCGACTTTGGCGCGGTCAACAGCAACGAGTGCGAACTCTGCCGCAACAAAGAATCCATTCGCGATAATCAGAAAGACAACAGCAGCGAGCCCAAGTGCAGGATTCATTCCGGGTCACCCCATGCCCACCATCGACCGTGCCGGTGTTCAAGGCCGAGTTTCATGTCAAAACACTCTGACAGATTTTCCTCGGTCAAGATCTTCTCTAAAGGGCCAGAGGCGAAGACCTTGCCCTCTCGTAACAGCAGAACATTGGTGAAACCTTCCGGGATTTCTTCAACATGATGGGTGACCAGCACAGTGGCCGGTGTTTCATCCCCTGAAACGAGCGCACCCAATGTCCGGACGAGGTCCTCGCGGCCAGCAAGATCAAGGCCTGCGGTTGGTTCATCAAGCAACAGCAGACCCGGTTCTGGCATAAGCGTGCGGGCGAGTAGCACCCGCTGACGCTCACCTGACGACAACGTGGCGAAACTGCGCAACGCGAGCCTTCCGACCTCCATCCGTTCGAGACAATCCGAAGCACGCTTCCGGTCAGTTTCGTCATACTGATGCCACCAGGGCTCAAGCGCCGCGTTCTTTGCCGTCATGACGACGTCACAAGCAGTCAGGTCGGAGCGAAGTTGATCAGCCATTCCTGAGCTCGCAACTCCGATGCGCCTCCGTAAGGCTCGGACATCAGTCTCACCAAGGCGTTCGCCTAGAACATCAACATCTCCAGATGAAGGGTGCAGATAAAGCGATGCAATCTTCATAAGTGAGGATTTTCCAGAGCCATTGCGACCCAGGACTATCCAACGTTCGTTCGCAGCGACCTTCCATGACACTCGGTCAAGAATGGCTCGCCCTTCCCGAATGAGCGTTATGTCGCGAAGTGAAAGAGCGAGTGGGTCGGAAAGACCCATGCAGACCTACTTGTCGAGCAGAAGGGCCAGTGCAACCGAGGCAAAGATGAAGACCACCCCAGCGACCACTGTCAGGCGGTCAAGGTTTTTCTCGACCACCGTTGAACCGGCTGCAGAGGCTCCCAAGCCGCCACCGAACATATCGGAAAGTCCGCCACCGCGTCCGCTATGAAGAAGCACAAGGAGGATGACAGAGAGGGCAGAGAGCACCTGAATGATGAGGACAACGATGAGCACGAGGAAAAACTATCAGGAGAGGCGGAACTGCACGATTCGAGCGAATTCCTCGGGGTCGAGGGCAGCACCACCAACAAGCGCACCGTCGATATCGGGCTGACCCATGAGTTCGGCAGCGTTGCTCGATTTCACCGAGCCGCCATATTGGATGCGTACCGCTTTGGCCGCCTCGGCGCCTTTCATTTCCTTCACCTTGGCCCGAATCCAGCTGCATACCTGCTGTGCATCTTCGGCGCTTGCAGTGCGTCCCGTGCCGATGGCCCAAATGGGTTCGTAGGCAAGAACCATTGACGCAACCTGATCGGGGGTCAGCGAATCAATCCCGGCGTGAATCTGACCGGTGATTTTTCCATGCGTTGCTTCGCCCTCACGCTCTTCCAGCGTTTCGCCGCAACACAGGATTGGGGTCATACCGAGTTCAAATACCGCTTTGACCTTGCGGGCCACCGTGATGTCGGTTTCGCCGAATAACTCACGTCGCTCGCTGTGGCCAACAATCACGTACGACACGTTGAGTTTGGCCAGCATGCTCGGAGCGACTTCACCGGTGTAGGCGCCACTAACTTCCCAGTGACAATTCTGTGCACCGAGAGCAATCGGTACCTTTTCACTTTCTATGAACGTTTGCACGGTACGGATGTCGGTGAATGGTGGGTGTACCGATACGTCGACTGCCGTGTAGTCATCTTTCGAGAGGAGGTAACGAAGTTTGTCGAGTGTTGCAGTTGCCTCGAAGTGATTGAGGTTCATCTTCCAATTACCAGAGATGAGTGGTTTTCGTTCAGACATTTGCTGCTCCTCGTAATGCTTCGAGTCCAGGGAGATCGCCGTTCTCAAGAAGTTCAAGCGACGCACCTCCGCCAGTTGAAACGTGATCAATTTCCGATGACAGGCCAAACATGTCGATTGCTGCGGCCGAATCGCCGCCGCCCACAACAGTGAACCCACGGGCTTCGGCCATCGCCTCGGCCACAACACGGGTGCCGGCAGCGAAACGCCGGTCTTCGAATACGCCCATTGGGCCATTCCACAAGATTGTTCTGGCCTCGCCGATGATGTCCGCAAACTCCGCCGCCGTTCCCGGACCGATGTCAAGACCCCTCCAGCCATCGGGAATTGATGTGCCGAGTTGACGCACCTCTCCCCCAGCATCTGGATTCATAATTTCGCCATCAGGACTCAGGCCGGTGACATCGTGCGGAATGTGAATCGTGATGTCCGAAGCGAGCAGACGCTCACAGGTTTCGATTTGGTCAACTTCAAGCAGTGAGGCACCTACTCGATGACCCTGTGCGGCAAGAAATGTAAAACACATTCCGCCACCGATAATCAGCGAATCAGCAACTTCTGAAAGCGCATCAATGACCCCAAGTTTGTCAGACACTTTTGATCCACCAAGGATCACTACAAATGGGCGCTTAGGTTCAGACCGCAAAGGTAGAAGTACATCGACTTCGCGTTGGAGCAATCGGCCGGCAGCGGAAGGAAGAAACTGTGGCGGGCCAACAATGGAAGCGTGGGCCCGATGCGAGGCGCCAAACGCATCGTTCACAAAGAGGTCTTGGCCTTGAACGAGTTTCTGAACGAATGCAGGATCATTCGCCGTTTCACCCGGGTCGAAACGGAGATTGTCAAGCAGCGATACGCCAGGGGCGAGTTCGGCCAAACGGCGTCGAACCGGCTCTACCGAATACTTTTCATCTGGTACGCCTTTCGGGCGGCCCAGATGGGTGCAGGCCGTAACCGTTGCACCACGAGAGGTGAGCCACTCAATTGTGGGCAACGCGGCGCGAATACGGAAGTCATCGACGATTTCACCGTTAAGGATCGGCACATTGAAATCAGCACGAAGAAGAACCCGGCGTCCGGAGACATTGCCGAGGTCCTCGAGAGTGGGGACGCTCATCGACAGGAGCTACTCGGTTGCGTTGGCCATGACCTGCACAAGGTCCACCAAGCGGTTGGAATAACCCCATTCGTTGTCGTACCAACCAAGGACCTTCACGAGGTTACCCATGGCCATTGTGAGTCCGGAATCAAATGTGCAGGAAGCGGATTCGCCCACAATGTCTGAGGAAACGATGGGCTCGTCGGTGTAGACGAGGACCTTTGAAAGCGGACCTGAGGAGGCCGCCGCCTTGAATGCTGCATTGACTTCTTCTGCAGTCACGTCCCGCTTGAGGACACCAACAAAGTCAGTGATCGAACCGTCGGGCACCGGCACGCGAAGGGCGGTGCCATCGAGCTTGCCCTTCATTGCCTCAAGCACGAGTCCTGTGGCACGAGCAGCTCCGGTAGAGGAAGGAGTGATATTGGCAGCCGAAGCACGCGCACGACGCATGTCTGTATGGGGACCATCAACAAGATTCTGATCACCGGTATAGGCATGAACGGTGGTCATAAGGCCTTTTTCAACACCAAAGGCATCGTCAAGCACCTTGATCATGGGAACGAAACAATTGGTAGTGCATGAGGCGTTCGAAACGATCTTGTGGATGGCGGGATCGAACGTATCGTCATTTGCTCCAACAACAAATGTGGCATCGGCATTGGTGGCGGGCGCCGAAATAATGACAAACGGTGCGCCGGCTTCGAGATGGGCCGCTGCCTTGTCACGGTCAGTGAAGAAACCAGTGGATTCAACCACGATGTCGACACCGAGTTCCTTCCACGGGAGATCTTTGGGGTCACGGATAGCGGTGATTTTCAGCAACTTCCCGTCAACCAAGATTCCGTCCTCGGTTGCTTCGACGGTCGCGTCAAGACGACCCATGACGGTGTCGTACTTCAGTAGATGGGCCATAGCGGGAATGGAACCGAGATCGTTGGCGGCAACGATCTCGATATCGGCACCTGACTTTCTCACCGCTCGGTAAAAGTTGCGGCCGATGCGGCCAAATCCGTTGATGCCGACGCGAATCGTCATTGTTGGCACTGCCTCCTAGATATGCCGTTGTTTGTCAACGGCGCCGTGGTGAGGAGACGTTAGGCGAGACCGCGAGGGTTCTTTGCCCGAATCAGGGGCGAAATCAGCGGTCGAGGTCGCGGTGGGCGACCCGGAGGTGAAAACCACGGTCGCGAAGCGCTTGGGCAACGGCCTCGGCAATGGCCACAGATCGGTGCCGTCCCCCCGTGCAACCAAAGGCCACGGTGAGATAGCTCTTCCCCTCAGCCACATAAGCAGGCATCAACGTGGCCAAGAGCCCATCGATCTGACCCAAAAATTCACTAGTGAGCGACTGCGAAAGCACATAATCCCGCACCGGCTCATCGAGACCGGTGTGGGGTCGGAGCGATTCCACCCAATGGGGATTGGGTAAGAACCGACAATCGATCACAAGGTCGGTATCGAGCGGCAAACCGTGTTTGTAGCCAAAAGACAACACCGTGGTTTGCATGCCGCCCGCGGGCGCATCGGCAGCAAAAAGATCGAGCATGCGCGCCCGAAGTTGATGCACGTTGAGATCAGTGGTGTCGATGACCACGTCGGCCTCTGCCTTGACCGACTGCAGCACACGGCGTTCTTCCTCGATCGACTCGGCCAGTGAGCGATCTTCGGCCGCTAGAGGGTGACGACGACGTGTGCTTTCGTATCGACGAACAAGTTCATCGGTTGCGGCCTCGAGGAAAACAATTCGGAGACGATTTCCTTGGCGACGGAGGGCGTCGAGCGCTGGTAGGGCCTCGGAGTGATACGGGCCAGTACCGACAACCAGCACCACATTGGTGATTGTTGCATCAGAGGCATCAGCGAAGTCAGCGACTTTGCCAATGAGCGCTGGAGGGAGATTGTCGATGATGTACCAGCCCAGATCTTCGAGCACGTCCGCGGCCTGAGAGCGCCCCGCACCCGATAGCCCCGTAATCACCACAAAGTCACTCACAGAAGTAACGCTATCGGCGCTGAGCGATCAGCGTCAGGAGTCGAGGAATCGTGGTGACTTCGGTGTATTCCGGTGCACGATCGATGAAGCCCGGCGGTGGAGCGGGTTCAATCATGCGCTCAAGCATCAGTCCGCATTCAGCCATGGCGTTGACATAACGACTCAATGGTCGGTGCACGAATCGGATAAACACGTTCTTCTCAACCTCTTCGATCGTTGACTGCTCGGTGAGATAGGGACCGATACGCCAATACTGCTCCGGTGGATCAAGGATTTGGTCGTCGATCCAACCCGATCCTGGGGTTTGTAAAAGTGGATGATTTAGGCAAAACACAAACCGACCACCCGGCCGCAGAACACGAGCAACCTCGGCTAACGCTTCATCAACTGCATCAATGTGTTCGAACACTAAACAGCACACGACTGCGTCGAAGGAGTCGTCGTTGAACGGAAGTAATTCTGCGCCGGCTAACTGATAGTCGGGCCCACCGCTGCGGCGTATGGCTTCTTCAATTTGGTTCACTGTGGGGTCTATGCCGGTTACCGCCGCCCCGTGAACGGAGGCAATCGCCCGCGCCACTTGGCCTTCACCAGTTCCAACCTCAAGGACGCGTTCGAAACCTTTCGTCCACTCCAAGATCAACGGAATGATTTGCTCGGTGTATTCAGGATCGACACCATCGGTGAACTCGCGCTGCCACCAGTCCGCGTGGGTCTCCCACAGTTGGGCATTGGCATCAGGTTCAGACACGGGTCCTCCGAGTTAGCGCGAGTCTCGACGAGCAGGCACGTGAATCTTGTCCCAAACTGCCTGTCCGACCGAATCGGGCAACCACGGCAACGCCTTGAGCTCTTCTTCGGTCGCGCGCTTCACAGCTGTTACTCCACCGAGTTCCTTCACTAAACGCGTGCGGCGGACCTCGCCCAGGCCAGGGATGTCGTCGAGCACGGACTTTGTCATGCGCTTTCCACGCAACTCGCGGTGAAAAGAAACAGCAAAACGATGGGCTTCATCGCGAATGCGTTGCAACATGTACAACGCGTCGCTCCCCCGCGGAACCTCCACCGGTTCTGATCGGTGCGGCAAGTACACCTCTTCGAAGCGTTTCGCCAGAGAAGCCACAGGGATCTCCTCATCAAGCCCTAGTTCCTCAAGAACTTTTACCGCGACACCTAGTTGACCCTTACCGCCGTCGACCAAGAGCAGTTGCGGTGGATAAGCAAACTTTCCTGACCGCTCTGCCACCGGCTTGTCGCGTTCCTCGAGATACGCCGTTAATCGACGAGTGAGCACCTCCTCCATGGCAGCAAAATCATCGTTGCCTTGGTTGCCCTTGATCTTGAATCGACGATATTCCCGTTTGTTGGGAAGACCATCCTCCATCACCACCATGGAGCCCACATAGTCGCTCCCCTGAATGTGGCTCATGTCGTAGCACTCAATACGAAGTGGCGCTTCGGGTAAACCAAGGTGCTGTTGGAGATCGTTGAGGGCGCGCGCTCGACTGTTGTGGTCAGCAGCTCGCTTAAGACGGTGTCGGGAAAACTCCTCGGAAGCGTTATGAGTCACCGTCGCCATCAACTCGCGCTTGTCACCTCGATGCGGAATCCGAATAGTGACTTTCGATCCACGTTGAGCGCTTAGAAACTCTTCGTAGAGCGATGGGTTTGCGCTCTCGAAGGGCACCAAAACTTCCTTCGGAACCCCAAGTGGTGGCGGGTCTCCGTACAACCGCTCGAGGATGCAGTCGATGAGTTCGTTTTCGGCAAGATCCTCCTTGCGATCGAGCACGTAGCCCTTGCGGCCGACTACCCGGCCCCTGCGCACGAAGAAGACCTGAACCGATGCTTCAAGTTCGTCGCCGGCTAGGCCGACAACATCAAGATCTTCGTCTTTTTCTAAAACCATTTGCTGCCGCTCAATGACTTTGCGGACCGCACCTAGACGATCTCGCAATCTTGCTGCGCGCTCAAATTCGAGTTCATCACTCGCAAGTTGCATCTCGACTTCGAGTCGGGAAATGACCTCATCGGTATCACCATCAAGGAAGCGGATCAGATCTCGGACAAGTTCTTCGTAGTTCTCCGGCGAGATCTCTCCCACACACGGACCACTGCACTTTTCGATATGGAACAGCAAACAAGGCCGTCCCGAACGTTCGTGCCGTGCCAACTTGGCGTCAGAACAAGTTCGAACCGGAAACGTTCGGAGAAGTTGATCAAGAGTTTCACGAATAGCCCACGCCGCTGCATAAGGTCCGAAATATCGAGTGCCTTTGCGCTTATCGCCTCGCATCACAGTGGCTCGAGGCCATTGATCGTCCACGGTCACGGCGAGGAACGGGTAACTCTTGTCATCGCGAAGATCAATATTGAACCGTGGTTCATGCTGCTTGATCAGGCTGTACTCGAGCATCAGGGCTTCGAGTTCGTTCCGAACTTGAATCCACTCGACCGACTCGGCTGTCGCCACCATTTGGGCGGTTCGGGGGGCTAGGTGCGTTGGGTCTTGGAAATAGTTCGATAACCGGGAACGCAGGCTTTTGGCCTTACCCACATAAATGACCCGGCCGTTGACGTCTTTGAACTGATACGAGCCGGGCTCGTCAGGAATCGTGCCAGCCGGCGGTCTCTGCACCATCGTCAACATCGTACGGGTGAACCGAGCCAAGAGGCCTCTTCCATGCCTAGACTCTTGAGGCCGGCCTGGTCTCCGGCACCAAATTGAAACCCGAGGCCGACAACCCCGTGGCGTGGCGACCAGGCTGCCCCCACCGGCCACTCATCGGATTTCCCTGGCCATCTTGGGAGTGCACCACAACATGCTTCGGCTCCAACTTCCACTCGGTGATCGCTACACCCAGGCCACCCCGGGAGAACTCTCG